>JAQGKD010000108.1 GCA_028290285.1 Hyphomicrobiales bacterium | reverse complement strand
ACGGGGTCGCAGCGGCGGCTGCTGACCTGCTTGGTCGGCGACTTAGGGTGGCCTTGAATCGCCTTGGGAGCTCTGGTATAGAACAGAAAGAGAACGGCGCGCATCATTTTTATGCGAGCTTCTGTGGACAAGAGCCCTGAGTTGGGGCGCGCAAAAAGCTCGCGCAGAGTAGGGTGGCCGCAACACGAGCTTGCTCGCGTCACCTTCAAGAATGCGTCGCGTTCAGGATTTCAGGAGAAGCCTCATGTCGGGCAGCGTCAACAAAGTCATCCTCGTCGGAAATCTCGGTCGCGATCCCGAGGTGCGGCGCATGAATTCGGGGGACGCCGTCGTCTCCTTCAGCCTCGCGACCACCGAATCCTGGCGCGACAAGGCGTCGGGCGAGCGCAAGGACCGGACGGAGTGGCACAACGTCGTGATCTTCAACGAGGCGCTCGGCAAGGTCGCGGAGCAATATCTCAAGAAGGGTTCCAAGGTGTACCTCGAGGGCCAGCTCTCGACCCGCGAATTCACCGACAAGGAAGGCAACCAGCGCAAGACGACCGAAGTCGTCCTGCAGCGCTTCCGCGGTGAGATGACCCTGCTCGACAGCCGGGGCGGCGGTCGCGGCGAGGGCGGCGGAGAAGAGCGCGGCAGCTTCGCCGGCGGCGGCGAACGCCAGAGTTTCGGTCGCAGCTCGCCGATGGAAACGCGCCCGGCGCCCGCTGGCGGCGGCGGTGGCGGCGGACGCATTTCCCAGACGATCGACGACGATATTCCGTTCTAATCGGGGAACAGTGGATGGCTGGAGCCGGGGCTCCGGCCATCGCCGAGACTGCACCTTAAAGCAGGACCTGCTTGGACCCGCGACCTGTGGCGATCTCAATCGAGTTGGGGTATTGGCCGCTTTCAGCCGGCACCCGGCGCCAACGTATCATGTCCTCTGTCGCGGACGGGTCGCTGCACCCGGGGCTTGGAGCCCAGATTTTGACGGCTTTTCCACGGGATCGCGCGGTCCGCACATAAGTCACTGATTTCACGGCCTCTTGGCCGAGCCTCCACCAGCGGCTCCGCTGGCTTTACGCGGAGGAATCGGTTACACAAAGGGCGACTTTCTCCGACTTTTGGGATGAGCCTCTTTTGGCCGACAATAAAGACGATCAGCCGGCAACGCCGGGCTCGGATATTCGCCCGGTTTCCATCACCGACGAGATGAAGCGCAGTTATCTCGATTACGCCATGAGCGTCATCGTGAGCCGCGCTCTGCCCGACGTGCGCGACGGGCTGAAGCCCGTGCACCGGCGCATTCTCTATTCGATGTATGAGAACGGCCATACGCCGGACAAATCCTACGTCAAATCGGCCCGCATCGTCGGCGACGTGATGGGTAAATACCATCCGCACGGCGACAGCGCGATTTACGATTCGCTCGTGCGCATGGCCCAGCCCTTCGCGATGCGCGTGCCGCTGGTCGACGGCCAGGGCAATTTCGGCTCGGTGGACGGCGACCCGGCGGCAGCGATGCGCTACACGGAATCGCGCCTCGCCAAGGCGGCCATGCCGCTGCTCCAGGACATCGAGCAGGACACGGTCGACTTCAACCCGAACTACGACGGCAAGGAAAGCGAGCCGGCGGTTCTGCCCGCGCGTTATCCGAACCTGCTCGTCAACGGCGCCGGCGGCATCGCGGTCGGCATGGCTACCAACATCCCGCCGCATAATCTGGGTGAAGTCATCGACGGCGTTTTCGCCATGATGGACCAGCCGGACATTTCGGTCGAAGACCTCCTCCAGATCATCCCCGGGCCTGACTTCCCTACGGGCGGGTCGATCCTGGGCCGGGGCGGCATCCGCGCGGCCTATTCGACAGGGCGCGGCTCGGTGCTGATGCGCGCCAAGGTCGCGATCGAGCAGGTCCGCAAGGACCGCGAAGCGCTGATCGTCACTGAAATTCCCTATCAGGTGAACAAGTCCACCCTGATCGAGAAGATCGCCGAACTCGTGCGCGACAAACGCGTCGAGGGCATTTCCGACCTGCGCGACGAATCCGATCGCGACGGCATGCGGATCGTCATCGAGATCAAGCGCGACGCCGTGCCTGACATCGTGCTCAACCAGCTCTGGCGCTACACGGCCATGCAGTCGACCTTCGGCTGTAACATGATCGCCTTGAACGGCGGTCGGCCGGAAATGCTGACGCTGCGCGACTTCCTGACCGCGTTCATCGATTTCCGCGAGGAAGTCGTCACCCGGCGCACGAAATACCTGCTCAACAAGGCGCGCGACAGCGCTCATGTGCAGGTCGGCCTCGCCATTGCAGTCGCCAATATCGACGAGGTTATCCGCCTCATCCGCACCTCGCCCGACGCGGGCGCAGCGCGCGAAGCCCTCATGGCGCGTTCCTGGCCGGCTTACGACATGGCCCCGCTGATCGCGCTCATCGCCGATCCTCGCCACAAGCTCGAGGAGGACGGCAGCTATCGTCTCTCCGAGACGCAGGCACGCGCGATTCTCGACCTGCGTCTGCAGCGCCTCACAGCGCTCGGGCGCGATGAAATCGCCGAAGCCTTGAACAAGCTCTCGGTCGAGATCGCCGATTATCTCGACATCCTGCGCTCGCGCTCGCGTGTCTTCGCGATTATCCGCGAAGAGCTGATGGCCGTGCGCGAGGCCTTCGCGACGCCGCGCCGTACGATTCTGGGCGAAGCCGACGGCGACATGGACGACGAGGATCTGATCCAGCGTGAGGATATGGTCGTGACCGTGTCGCATGCCGGATACATCAAGCGTGTGCCGCTCTCGACCTATCGCGCGCAAAGGCGCGGCGGCAAGGGGCGTTCCGGCATGCAGACGCGCGACGAGGATTTCGTCGCCCGCCTCTTCGTCGCCAACACGCACCAGCCCGTGCTGTTCTTCTCCTCGCGCGGGCAGGTCTACAAGGAAAAGGTCTGGCGGCTTCCGCTCGCCGCCCCGACCGCGCGCGGCAAGGCGCTCGTTAACATGTTGCCGCTCACCCCAGGCGAACGCATCACAACCATCATGCCGCTGCCCGAGGATGAGTCTGTCTGGGAAACGCTCGATGTCATGTTCGCGACGACGCGCGGCACCGTTCGTCGCAACAAATTGTCGGATTTCGCGCAGGTCAATCGCGCCGGCAAGATCGCCATGCGCATCGACGAAGGCGAAGGCATCGTCGACGTGCAGATCTGCTCGGAGAAAAACGACGTTCTCCTCACGACTAATCTCGGCCAGTGCATTCGCTTCCCCGTCGATGACGTTCGCGTCTTCAAAGGTCGCGATTCCATGGGCGTGCGTGGCATCAACCTCGCCGAGGGGGACAGCGTGATCTCCTCGCCATCCTGCATCACATCGATGCATCGCCCGGCGAGCGCACCACCTATCTGAAAATGCGCCGCGCCATCGCCGGAGAAGCCGAGACGGAGGAGACGACCGAGGTCGTCGACGCCGCCGAGGCGGAGGAGGGGGCAGCGCAGCTGTCGCAGGATCGCTATGTCGAATTATCGGTCGGCGAGGAAGTCATTCTCACCCTGTCGAACAAGGGCTTCGGCAAGCGGACCTCGTCCTATGAATATCGCGTCACGGGCCGCGGCGGTAAGGGCATCACGGCCATGACCGTCAACGAGCGCAACGGCAATCTCGTTGCCTCCTTCCCGGTCGGGCACGGCGACGAAATCATGCTCGTGACCAACGGGGGCCAGCTGATCCGCTGCCCGGTCGAAGGCATCCGCGTCGCCGGCCGCAATACCCAGGGCGTCACGGTCTTCAAGACGGCGGCGGACGAGCGGGTTGTCTCCGTCGAGCGCATCAGCGAGGACGAAGCGAGCGGCAACGGCGAAACGCCTGAAAACGGCGAGGGTGCCGAAGACACGCCGGACGCGCCCGCGCAGGATTGAAACCGGTCGCGGGAAGGGCTCTCCTTCCCGCCGCCCACGACCGACAGAGGCCGGAAACAAGGGTCATGACATGACAAGCGCCCGCATCGGCTTCTACACCGGCTCCTTCGATCCACTGACCAACGGTCACCTCGACGTGCTGCGTGCCGGAAGCGCTTTCTGCGACAGGATTGTCGTCGGCATCGGCGTGCATCCCGGAAAGGTGCCGCTCTTCAGTGCGGACGAACGCGACGCGCTCATCCGCGCCACGACCAAACATCTTCCCGCCGATATCGAAGTCGAGACCTTTGACGGCCTCGCGGTCGATGCCGCGAAGCGAGCAGGGGCCTGCGTCATCCTGCGCGGTCTGCGCGACGGCACGGATTTCGACTATGAGATGCAGATGGCCGGCATGAATGGCGTGATGTCGCCCGATGTGCAGACCGTGTTTATTCCGGCCGGTCCCGCCGTCCGTCACATCACGGCCACGCTCGTGCGCCAGATCGCGTCGCTGCGCGGGGACGTCACGGGATTCGTGCCCCCCGAAGTCGCCGCCGCGCTGCGCGCCAAATTTTGAATCCGGAACCGTTTCCTGAAGGAGCCCATATGAACATTGATCGTCGCCAAATCCTGATCGGCGCACCGCTGGTCGTCGCAGCCGGTGTGGCCCATGCGCAAGCGCCTGCTGCCAACAAGGACACGCTCTACATCGACCTCAAGGACGGCCGAGTCGTCGTCAAGCTGCGGCCTGATCTCGCACCCAAGCATGTCGCGCAGGTCAAGGCGCTGGCGAAGCGCGGCTTTTATAACGGCATCGTCTTCCATCGCGTGATCGAGGGGTTCATGGCCCAGACCGGGGACCCGACCGGCACCGGCACGGGCGGGTCGGACCTGCCGAACATTCCTGCGGAATTTACGCCCACCCCGTTCAAGCGCGGCACGCTCGGCATGGCCCGCTCGCAGAGCCCGAACTCGGCCAATTCGCAGTTCTTCATCTGCTTCAAGGACGCGCCGTTCCTGAACAACCAGTACACGGTGTTCGGCGAAGTCGTCTCCGGCATGGAATTCGTCGACAAGATCAAGCGCGGCGAGCCACCGGCGAACCCTGACAAGATGATCAAGGTGACACTCGCCGACCCGAGCTGAGCAGGTGGAGACCCTTCCCCAGAGGGAGAAGGTGGCCGTGAAACGGGCCGGATAAGGGGTTCGGACCCTGAAAGAGCGTAACCCCTCTTCAGTCTGCTCCGCAGACAGCTTCTCCCACTGGGAGAAGCGGGGACGCGTTCGCTTCTTCGCTCCGCTCGCAAAGACAGCAACAGGCCAACGCGCCCTCGTTGTTGCCAGCCGGCCAAGGTTTACCTCCTTGGCCTCTTCCGCTATTCCAATCGTCCCGTTCGCCCCGGCTCGTCCAGAGCCGGCCAACACATCATCCAGGAGGCCCGCATGTCGGAGACCGGCAACACGCTGACGCTCGAAACCACCAAGGGACCGGTGGTCATCAATATGCGCCCCGATCTGGCCCCCGGCCATGTCGCGCACATCAAGAAGCTCGTCGAAGAGGGCTTTTACAACGGCGTGGTCTTCCACCGCGTGATCGAGGGCTTCATGGCCCAGACCGGCTGCCCGCATGGCACCGGCACCGGCGGTTCGAAGTATCCGAATATCAAGGCCGAGTTCAACAAGGCCCATCACGGCCGTGGCACCGTTTCGATGGCCCGCGCCGCGAGCCCTGATTCAGCCAATTCGCAGTTCTTCATCTGCTTCGGCGACTCCGGATTCCTCGATGGCCAGTACACAGTCTGGGGTGAAGTCACCTCGGGCATGGAGAACGTCGACAAGATCAAGCGCGGAGAACCCGTGCGCGATCCCGACCAGATCATCTCCGCCAAGCTGAGCTGAGCTGACCTTCGCACCTGACGCGAATCCGCCGGGCGGGTTAGTCTCGCCCGGCGGCTTCGCGCGCCCGGAGACCGGCATGACCAAGCATGTGCATTTCATCGGCATTGCCGGCATCGGCATGAGCGCCACCGCTCTGCTTATGCGGATGCAGGGCTGGGAGGTCACTGGCTCGGACGAGGGTTTCTACCCGCCCGCCAGTGAATTGCTGCCACGACACGGCATCCGCGTGCGTACACCCCATGCAGCCGACAACATTCCCGCCGATGCGGATCTGATTGTCGTGGGGAAACACGCCAAGCTGACGATGGACAATGCCGAGGTCGCAGCTGCGCATGCGACTGGCAAGCCGATCACCTCCTATCCCGATGTGCTCGCCGGCATCGCCCGCGCCCGACAATCGCTGGTCGTGGTCGGGAGCTACGGCAAGTCAACCACCGCGAGCCTCGTCGCCTGGGCCCTGACGGAGGCCGGGTGCGATCCCGGCTATTTCGTCGGTGCCGTCCCGAAGAATCTCGGCATCAACGCAGGGCTAGGCACCGCGCCGGAATTCGTCATCGAGGGTGACGAATATCCCTCCAGCAATACCGATCCGCGTGCCAAATTCCTGCATTACGACGCGCGCACGGTGCTGTTGACGGCTGCCGTGCACGATCACGTCAATATTTTCCCGACCCAGGCCGATTATGAAAAGCCCTTCGTCGAACTGATCGAGCGCCTGCCGCAGGACGGCCTTCTGGTCGTCTGCAAGGACGAGCCCCATGCGATGAGGGTCGCCGCGCACGCCCCCTCGCGCGTCGTCACTTACGCGTTGAAGGACACGAGCGCCGATTATTATCTGACCGATATTGTTTACGGCGAGATCAGCCGCTTCACGCTCGTCGCACGGGGCAAGGAACTCGGTCGCTTCCATACGCATCTGCTCGGCGCTCATAATCTCCAGAACATGGCGGGCGCGGCTGCGCTGCTGCTGGAGAAGGGGCTGCTCACCGCTGCCGATCTGCAGAAAGGTTTCGCGTCCTTCCTCGGCGTCGTGCGTCGCATGGACAAGCTGACCGCCACATCCTCCGTCCCCGTGTATGAGGGATTCGGCTCGTCCCGGGAAAAGGCGCGGGCTGCGATCGATGCGATCGAGCTGCACTTTCCGGGCCGCCGCCTGCATATCGTCTTCGAGCCGCACACGTTCAGCTGGCGCAACCGGGCGACAATCCACTGGTACGATGACGTATTCCGTGGCGCGGATCACTTGTTCATGTCGGCGCCGCCCGAGCACGGGGCGGAGTCGCACGATCAGGTGAGTTACGGCGAGATCGCCGAGCGCGTGTCGCACAACCGCGATGTGACGGTCGTGCGACTCGGCCACGATCAGGCGGAGAATATCGAGACGATAGTCGCGACGCTCGCGCCCGGTGACGTCGTGTTGCTGCTCACTTCAGGTGATCTCGGCGGCATGATCGTGAAGCTCGTCGCGCGTATGGAGGAGCTGTTTGGTGCGCCCTCCCTCTCCCAGAACGAGATTCTCGCATAAACTGGCCAGACGAGGGCACTGATCTCGTTGACATCATTGCGAGCGCGGCGAAGCAATCCAGTGCGTTCCCAGTGGCTCCTGGATTGCTGCGCGGTACGCTCCTCGCAACGGCGCCGAAAGAGCCCAGTTCAAAAAGGCACCCATGAAAGTCGATCTTTTCGATTTCGATCTCCCGGAAGAACGCATCGCGCTGCGCCCCGCCGAGCCGCGTGACAGCGCGCGCATGCTCCATGTGCCAGCGGAAGAGGGGCCTCTCGGAGACTTGGGCATTCGTGATTTCCCCAAAATCCTGCGCCCCGGCGACGTGCTGGTGGTCAACGACACGCGTGTCATCCCGGCGCGTCTCGACGGCACGCGGCGTCGCGGCGAGAACGTCGCACGCATGGAAGTCATGCTGCACAAGCGGGAGAGCGATCATCAATGGCGCGCCTTCGTGCGGCCGGCCAAGAAGCTGAAACTCGGCGAACGCATCTCGTTCGGTGACGCATCCGAGAGCGCGGCCTGCATGCTGGGGCAGCTCCACGCCGATGTCAGCGAGAAAGGCGAGGGCGGCGAAATCGTGCTCGATTTTTCGCTCACCGGTCCCGCGCTGGACGACGCCATCCTGCGGCACGGCCATATGCCGCTGCCGCCCTATATCGCAGGCAAGCGCCCCGAGGACGCCCGCGATGGCGCGGATTACCAGACGCTCTTCGCCAACGAGCCTGGCGCCGTAGCCGCCCCGACGGCTGGGCTTCACTACACGCCCGAGCTCGTCGCGGCGCTGGAATCGCGCGGCGTATCGATCCAGCGCGTCACCCTGCATGTGGGGGCGGGCACGTTTCTCCCTGTGAAGGCCGAGGACACGCAGGACCATCGCATGCACGCCGAATTCGGCGTCGTGCCGGATGCCGTCGCCGGCGCACTCAACGAGGCGCGGGCCAGGGGCGGACGCATCGTGGCGACGGGCACGACGTCGCTGCGGATTCTCGAAACGGCGACGGACGCGGACGGGATCGTCCATCCCTTCGCAGGCGACACCTCGATCTTCATCACGCCGGGCTATCGCTTCAAGGCGGTCGACGTGTTGCTGACGAACTTCCATCTGCCGCGCTCGACACTCTTCATGCTGGTCTGCGCCTTCTCAGGCTTCGAACGCATGAAGGCAGCCTATGCCCATGCCATCGCTCACGAATACCGGTTCTACAGTTACGGCGATGCGTGCCTGCTCGAACGGGCCGAGCTGTGAGCGACGCACGGATGATGCGCGTCATCGCGCGATGGATTGATGACCCTACGGAAAGCCCTGTCGTCACTGACCTTTTGGTGGACGTGGCATCGCTGCATGTCGTCGGCCCCAGCGCGGCTTTCGGCTGCGTCGATCTCGATGGTCCGAACCAGAGGGCCTTCGTGCTCGACGCGTCGGGCCGGATGGATTTCGGCCCGGCCGCGCCTGATCGCTACTGGCAAACCGATCTCATGAAGACGCGCATCGCGCATGGCGAAACCTTCCAGATCTTCTGGCGCGATGGCGACAGCGGCACCTACAAAATCGTCAAGATCGCGACCCCCGGCAGCAAGGCGCCGTGACACCACGCGCGACAAACGCGCGGCGCTGCCCTATGAACGCGAACCCAATCAGAAGATGACGATGACCCAGCCCTTCACATTCGAGACATTCGCGACCGACGGCGCCGCCCGGACCGGCGAGATCCGCATGCCGCGTGGCACGATCCGCACGCCGGCCTTCATGCCGGTCGGCACGGCGGCCACGGTAAAAGCCATGTACACCGATCAGGTGCGTGCGCTGGGCGCTGACGTCGTCCTCGGCAACACTTATCATCTCATGCTGCGGCCCGGCGCGGAGCGCGTGGCGGCTCTCGGCGGCCTGCATAAATTCATGAACTGGCCACACCCGATTCTCACCGATTCCGGCGGGTTTCAGGTCATGTCGCTCTCCAAGCTGCGCAAGCTCGACGAGAATGGTGTCACCTTTCAGTCGCATATCGATGGCGCCAAGCACGTGCTCACGCCGGAGCGTTCTATGGAGATCCAGAGCCTGCTGGGCTCGGACATCCAGATGCAATTCGACGAATGCGTGAAACTTCCCTGTTCCGACGAGGAGGCCGAGCGGGCCATGCGGCTATCGCTGCGCTGGGCCGAGCGTTCGCGCAAGGCCTTCCGGGGCCAGCCGGGCCAGACGACCTTCGGCATCGTGCAGGGCGGGGCGGTTCCGCATCTGCGCACCGAAAGCGCGAAGGCGCTGGCAGACATGGACTTCGGCGGTCTCGCCATAGGTGGACTGGCTGTCGGCGAGCCGCAGGACATCATGCTCGCGATGATCGACGTGGTTGAGCCGCATCTGCCCAAGGGCAAGCCGCGCTACCTCATGGGCGTGGGCACGCCTGACGACCTGATCGAGTCCGTGCGCCGGGGCGTCGACATGTTCGATTGCGTGATGCCGACGCGCGCCGGCCGCCATGGATTGGCCTACACGCGGGCCGGACGCATCAACCTGCGCAATGCGAAACATGCGGACGACCCGCGTCCTCTGGACGCCAATTCCAGCTGCCCAGCAGCCCGTGACTATTCGCGCGCTTATCTCCACCATCTGATGAAGGCTGGTGAAATTTTAGGCATGATGCTGCTGACCTGGAACAATCTCTCTTACTACCAGGATCTTATGGCGGGCATGCGCGCCTCCATCGCATCACGGCAGTTTGCGGATTACGCAGCGGAAACAAAGGCTAACTGGGAGCGGGGAGACGTCTGAGGCGGCTTGCGGCGGCCAGCGCCAGTCCGAATAAGCGGCCTGCGGGGCGGGGGTGGCGCGCATCGGCGCAAGCTCTGCAGCAGAATCGCAGACAAAATAAAAGCAAGGATCAAACCCCCTCCGAGGCTGATTCCTTGCTTCTACAGGCTCCTTGCCTCGCCCTTCCCCGGTCTTTTTATGACCACTTGCGTGGCTACGACCCCTGGTGGCTCCACGGCCACCTTGTGATCGCACCGGAAAAGGCTCCTCCCGCGACTTGGACTGCAGCACGCACCGGTTGACCCGGAAGCGGCCTCCTTTCGGATAAGCACAGGAACATTAGCGCAGGAATTTTGGCTTGTCACTGGCCTTGTGCAGTTTGCGCAACAATTGGGCTTTTTTTACTAAGTTCATGTTTAAACGGTTCTTTCCGCCTCCCAAACGGACTAGACGCAACGGAACGAACAGGCCGTCTGGCGGACGCTGGGCCCGGCTGCCTTGTGTTTTCGGCGGGTTTGCGATTGTTAGCCTTGAGGTGGCTTCCGGCGTGGGAGCCCGATCCGATTCCCCCTTCTGAAAGTGCCGGGCACCGCAATGCGTCTTTCTCGATATTTCCTGCCGATTTTGCGCGAAACCCCCAAAGAGGCCGAGATCGTCTCGCACCGCCTCATGCTGCGCGCCGGGATGATCAGGCAAGAATCCTCAGGCATTTACGCCTGGCTGCCGCTCGGCCTGCGCGTGCTCAACAAGATCAACGCCATCGTCCGCGAGGAACAGAACCGGGCAGGGGCGGTGGAACTGCTGATGCCCGTGATCCAGTCGGCGGATCTGTGGCGCGAATCCGGGCGTTACGATGATTACGGCAAGGAAATGCTGCGCATCACCGACCGGCATGAGCGCGACATGCTGTTCGGACCGACCAACGAGGAAATGATCACCGAGATCTTTCGCGGCAGCGTGCGCTCCTACAAGGACCTGCCGCTCAACCTCTACCATATCCAGTGGAAGTTCCGCGACGAGGTGCGTCCGCGCTTTGGCGTCATGCGCTCGCGCGAATTCCTGATGAAGGACGCCTATTCCTTCGATCTCGATGCCGAGGGCGCGCGCCACTCCTACAACAAGATGTTCGTTGCCTACCTGCGCACCTTCGCGCGCATGGGCCTGACCGCGATTCCCATGGTCGCCGACACCGGGCCGATCGGCGGCAACCTCAGCCATGAGTTCATCATTCTGGCCGCCACGGGCGAGAGCGAGGTCTTCTGCCACAAGGACTATCTCTCGATCTCGACGCCCGAAGAGTCGATTGCCTTCGACGACCGCGCGGTCATGCAGGCCGAAGTCGATCGCTGGACGCAGCATTATGCCGCTACGTCCGAAATGCACGACGCGCCGGCCTTCGACGCTCTGCCCGAAGAGGCGAGGGTGTCCGCGCGCGGCATCGAGGTCGGCCATATTTTCTCCTTCGGAACCAAATATTCCGAGCCTATGCGGGCCGTGGTCAACGGCCCCGATGGCAAGGAGGTGCCGGTGCAGATGGGATCCTACGGCATCGGCCCCTCGCGCCTCGTCGCAGCCTTGATCGAAGCCAATCACGACGACAACGGCATCATCTGGCCGGAGGCCGTCGCGCCTTTCGACATCGGCCTGGCCAATTTGAAGCCTGGCGATGCCGCGACCGATGGGGCCTGCCAGAGCCTCTACGACCAATTCACCAAGGCTGGTTTCGACGTGCTCTACGACGACCGCGACGAGCGCCCGGGCGCGAAATTCGCGACGATGGATCTGATCGGCCTGCCCAATCAGGTCATCGTCGGCCCCAAGGGCCTGGCAGACGGCAAGATCGAGCTCAAGAACCGCCGCAGCGGCGCGCGTGAACTTCTGTCGATGGACGAGGTTGTCGCCAAGCTGACGGCGGCGAGGAATTAGGATTTTCTTGAAGAAACCGTGGCCCGCTTCTCCCGATGGGAGAAGCTGTCTGCGGAGCAGACTGATGAGGGGTTACGTTGTTTGTTTTGAGAGATCGAAACCCCTCATCCGGCCGCTTCGCGGCCACCTTCTCCGAATGGGAGAAGGACAAAGCGCGAGAATGGATTTGCTGAACGGATGAGAATGATCGTGCCGATCAGGATAACGGAGTTGTCCCTCCCGCGCGTGTCGCAGGGAGCCGCTTCATGACCGTCGCTGTCGAAAGCAGCCTGCCGCAGGCCGAGCCTGTGGCGACGCGTGCCTTCGCGTCCTTCGAATGGATGAGCGCCTTTCGCTATCTGCGGGCGCGCCGCGCGCAGGGCTTTGTCTCCGTTATCGCCGGCTTTTCGTTTGCTGGCATCGCGCTTGGCGTCGCGACGCTGATCGTCGTCATGTCGGTCATGAACGGTTTCCATATCGAGTTGATGAACAAGATCGTCGGCATCAACGGCCACGTCTTCCTGCAAGGCGTCGAGCGGCCACTGACCGACTTCGACGAGGTCGTCGACCGAATTACCAAAGTGAAAGGCGTGACTCTCGCGCTCCCCATGGTCGAGAGTGCGGCGGGCGTGTCGTCTCAATACCAGCAGACCGGCGGCCTTGTGCGCGGCATCCGCGAGGCCGACATCAAGCGCCTCCCCGGCATTGCCAACAATGTGAAGCTCGGCACGCTCGAGTCCTTCGATACGCTCGGCGGCGTCGCTATCGGCCAGAAAATGGCCGAGCAATTGAGCGTGCGCGTCGGCGATAACGTTACCATCCTGACCGCGCGCGGAGCGGCCACCCCCTTCGGCGTCGCGCCGCGCATCAAGACCTATCCCGTCGTGGCGATCTTCCAGATCGGAGTGTCGGAATTCGACGGCATCTTCGTCTACATGCCCTTCGAGGAAGCGCAGGCATTCTTCAACAAGGACGGCGAGGCCAGCGTCATCGAGGCCTTCGTCGACAAGCCTGACAAGATGGACGAATATCGCGAGAAGCTCGACGCGGCCGTGCAGCGCCCGATGATCATGACCGATTGGCGCCAGCGCAACAAAAGCTTCTTCGATGCGCTGAAGATCGAGAGCACCGTCATGTTCTTCATTCTCACGCTGATCGTGCTCGTAGCCGCGCTCAACATCATCTCCGGACTGACCATGCTGGTGAAGGACAAGGGCCGCGACATTGCCATCCTGCGCACCATGGGTGCGACGCGTGGGGCCATCCAGCGCGTGTTCCTCATCACGGGGGCCGCGATCGGCATTTCGGGAACGCTGGCCGGCTTCCTGCTCGGCCTTCTCGTCGCCAAAAATCTCGAGCCGATCCGGCAGGGGCTGAACAAGATGCTCGGGCTCAATATCTTCGACCCGAATTTCTACCTGCTCAGCCGTCTGCCCTCGGTTATCGAACCGTCCGATGTCATCGCCGTCGTGGGCCTGTCGCTGACCCTGTCGATTCTGGCCACCATTTTCCCTTCGCGCCGGGCCGCCAAGCTCGATCCGGTCGAAGCCCTGCGTTACGAGTGAGGCGGCCTTGAGCGATCCCGCGATTTTCCTGCATCAGGTCGAGCGGCGCTATGTGCAGGCCGAGAATACGCTCGAAATCCTGCGCAGCGCAGAGCTCGCGATCTGGCCAGGCCAGTCCGTCGCGCTGATCGCGCCGTCGGGCGCGGGAAAGTCGACGTTGCTGCATATCGCGGGCCTGCTGGAGCGCCCCGACGGCGGCGAGGTCTTCATCGGCAATCAGCCGACCGCCCATATGGACGACGATTCGCGCACTGCGCTGCGCCGGATCGAGATCGGCTTCGTCTACCAGTTCCACCACCTCCTGCCGGAGTTCTCGGCCGCCGAGAACGTGATGCTGCCGCAGATGATCCGCGGACTGTCGAAATCGGAGGCGTTGGAACGCTCCACGCAACTCCTCACCTATCTCGGCCTCGGCAAGCGCGCGAAGCACCGTCCAGGCGAATTGTCCGGCGGGGAGCAGCAGCGCGTCGCCATCGCGCGCGCGGTTGCCAACAATCCTCGCGTTCTTCTGGCTGACGAGCCGACCGGCAATCTCGACCCAAAGACCGCCGATCATGTCTTCGGCGCGCTCACCGATCTCGTGCGGATGTCTGGCCTCGCCGCGCTGATCGCGACCCATAATCTCGAACTTGCCTCGCGTATGGATCGCCGCGTCACCCTGCGCGACGGTCTCGTCGTCGAACTCGACTGAGGAAAGCCCCATGAGCGCGGACAAGATGGTGGCGGGCGGCGCGCTCGTGCTCTTCTCGGGCGGCCAGGATTCCACGACGTGCCTCGCCTGGGCGCTGGAACGCTACGAGCGCGTCGAGACCATCGGCTTCGACTACGGACAGCGCCACCGCATCGAACTCGACTGCCGCCTCACCGTGCTGGCCGCCATGCGCGAAGCTTTCCCTGCGTGGTCGGCGAAGCTCGGCGAGGATGTCGTCGTTGGGCTCGACGCCATCGGCACGCTGTCGAACACCGCGCTCACCCGCGACGTCGAGATGCGCATGGGCGAAGACGGCCTGCCCAACACGTTCGTGCCCGGCCGCAACCTGATCTTCCTCGCCTTTGCGGCCGCGCTGGCGTACCGGCGCGGGCTGAAGCATATCGTGACAGGCGTCTGCGAGACCGATTATTCCGGCTATCCCGATTGCCGCGACGACACGATCAAGGCCATGCAGGTGGCCCTCAACCTCGGCCTCGAACGCCGCTTCGTGCTCGAGACGCCGCTGATGTGGATCGACAAGGCCCAGACCTTCGCCATGGCGCGCGATCTCGGCGGCGAGGCCTTCCTGAACATCGTCTGCGAGGAAACCCATTCCTGTTACGCCGGCAACCGCGAGATCACACACGACTGGGGCAGGGGCTGCGGCGTGTGCCCGGCCTGCCAGCTGCGGGCCGATGGGTGGAAGCGGTTTGTGGCGCAGGGCGCGTGAGACGGCAGGAGCGATCCAAGTAGGTTACTCCTGCCGATATTCTCACTCATCGTATCCAAGATAGGAGCCTAGTCGGCTCATCGCTTCCACCAGCTTGCGACCCACTTCAGGACTGAGCAAAACTGTATTTCCGTCTACTTTTAAGTAGATAAGATTTTCGCTTGTGTAGCTTGATCTTCCAAATTCCAGATCTATTTTAATGTCAAAGCCTGCGTGATCTTCAATTTTCTCTTCAAAAAAGCTCGTCGTCGCCAAGTGTGCCTCCTACAGGCGCCTTATTCTGGAATTATACTGCCGTGTTGACGAAATTCAATAGGGAGGGTTGCGGCGCTCCCTCGAACTAAATCGCGCGATTTGACAAAAGAACAAAACAGGAACAATCTCTTCCACACCGCTGTTACGGGAGACTTTCATGTTTCGTTTCGTCCTTTCCGACCTCGCTGAACTCGCCTCGCTGGGTGTCTTCCTAGGGATGATCGTCATGGTCGCGCACGCGATGGGGGCGGGCTTTGCCGGTTGACCTCACGCGCCCTGCGGCGTCGCGGCTGTTGATGGCGGCACCGCAACGCTCGACCGGCTGAGCCGCATGACCGATGATGCGCGCCTTGCTTAAGGGGTAGCCATCGTGAGTCGCGTGATCAAAGACGTCGGTTTCGTGCATCTGCACGTCCACACGTCCTTCTCCCTGCGCGAAGGCGCGCTGACCATCTCCAAGCTCGGCAAGATGGCGACGGCCGATGGCATGCCCGCGCTCGCGATCACCGACACCAACAACCTCTTCGGCGCGCTCGAATTTTCGGAAAAATTGTCCAAGGACGGCATCCAGCCGATCATAGGCATCCAACTCACCATCGATTTCCGCGACGCCGCCGCGCTCGGCGCCCGGCACGACTTCACCGGTCTTGGCCGCGCGCCTCTGGTGCTGATCGCGCAGACGGAGGAGGGCTATTCCAACCTGATGCGGCTCGGCTCGCGCGCCTGGCTCGAGCCTCAGCCCGGAGACTTGCCCCATATCCCGATCGAGGGGCTGGCCGGTCTCACCGGCGGCTTGATCGCCCTGACCGGTGGCCCATCGGGAGCGCTCGACCATCCCCTGCGTCTCGGCAGGCCCGATGCGGCGGCAGCGCGCCTCGCGCAGCTACAACCGCTGTTCCACCGCCGGCTCTATATGGAGCTGCAGCGCCACGGCACGGATGAGGAAAAGCTGGTCGAGCCCCAGTTGATCGAGCTCGCCTACCGCGAGGGCCTGCCGCTGGTAGCCAGCAACGAGCCCTATTTCGCGGCGCGCTCGGACTATGAGGCGCAGGACGCGCTGCTCTGCATCGCCGATGGCACCCTGATTGGCACGGAAGACCGGCGGCGCCTGACCAAGGAGCATCGCTTCAAGACCCGCGCGGAGATGCTCGCGCTGTTCAAGGACCTGCCCGAGGCCACTGACAACTCGGTGGAAATCGCGATGCGCTGCGCCTATCGCCCGCTGACGCGCAAGCCGATCCTGCCGCGCTTCACTTCCGTCGACGGATCCGCGCGCGACGAGGTCGAGGAGTTGCGGGCGCAGGCCGTGGCGGGTCTCGAAGACCGGTTGGACGCACACGGTCCCGCGGCCAATTTCAGCGCGACCGACTATCGCGAGCGGCTCGCCTTCGAGCTCGATGTCATCACCCGGATGAAATTCCCCGGCTACTTCCTGATCGTGGCCGACTTCATCAAATGGGCCAAGGCGCAGGGCATTCCGGTGGGGCCGGGCCGTGGTTCAGGCGCAGGCTCGCTTGTCGCCTATGCGCTCACTATCACCGATCTCGATCCGATCCGCTTCGGTTTGCTATTCGAACGCTTCCTCAACCCGGAACGCGTGTCGATGCCCGACTTCGACATCGATTTCTGCCAGACGCGGCGCGACGAGGTCATTCGTTACGTGCGCCAGCGCTACGGCGTGGACCGCGTCGCGCAAATCATCACCTTCGGCTCCTTCCTGGCGCGCGGCGTGCTGCGCAATGTCGGGCGCGTGCTCGAAATGCCGCTGGGGCAGGTGGATAAGCTCGCCAAACTCGTGCCGCAGAATCCAGCCGCGCCGGTGACGCTCGCGCAGGCAATCGAATCCGAGCCGCGCCTGCGCGAGGCGGCGGAGACGGACCCGAACGTCGGCAAGCTGCTGAAGATCGCGGAAACGCTGGAAGGACTCTACTCAAACGCCTCGACCCACGCGGCGGGTATCGTCATCGGCGACCGCCCGCTCGACGAACTCGTACCGCTGTACCGCGATCCGAAATCGGACATGCCGGCGACCCAGTTCAATATGAAATGGGTCGAGCCGGCGGGGCTGGTGAAGTTTGACTTTCTCGGACTGAAGACGCTCACCACTTTGTCGACGACGGTCGAGCTGCTGGCCAAGCGCGGCATCGTGGTCGACATCGGCAGGATCGCGCTCGACGACAAGAAAACCTACGAAATGCTGGGGCGCGGCGAAACCGTCGGTGTGTTCCAGGTGGAAAGCGCGGGCATGCGCAAGGCGCTGTCCGAAATGCGTGCCGACCGGCTCGAGGACATCATCGCGCTGGTCGCGCTCTATCGTCCGGGCCCGATGGCCAACATCCCGACCTATTGCGCGGTCAAGCACGGCGAAATCCCGGCCGACTACATCCACCCGATGATCGAGACTGTGCTGAAGGAGACGTTCGGCATCATTGTCTATCAGGAACAGGTGATGCAGATCGCCCAGATCCTGTCGGGCTATTCGCTTGGTGAAGCCGATCTTCTGCGCCGCGCCATGGGCAAGAAGATCAAGGCCGAGATGGACGCGCAGCGAGAGCGCTTCGTGACAGGCGCGGTGAAGAACGAGATCCCCAAGGCCAAGGCCGACGAGATCTTCGACCTGCTCGCCAAATTCGCGGATTACGGCTTCAACAAGAGCCACGCGGCAGCCTACGCGCTGATCGCCTACCAGACCGGCTGGTTCAAGGCGAATTACCCCGTCGAGTTCATCGCGGCCTCGATGACGCTCGACAAGTCGAACACCGACAAGCTGTCCGAATTCCGCAACGAAGCCATGCGGCTGGGCATCAAGGTCGATCCGCCCTCCGTGCGGCGGTCGGGCGTGGATTTCGACGTGCACAAGGGCGACGACGGCAAGCTGACCATCCGCTACGCGCTTTCCGCGGTGAAAGGCGTGGGCGAGGGGCAGGCGGCCTCCATCGTGGCCGCGCGCGGCGACAGTCCGTTCCGCGATCTCGCCGACTTCGCCCAGCGCGTCAATCCGCGCGAGATCAACAAGCGCGTGCTGGAAAGCCTCGTCTGCGCCGGCGCTTTCGACGAATTGGAGCCCGATCGCGCGCGCGCTTTCGCAAGCATGGAAGTGGTTCTCGCCGTCGCCAACCGCACGCAGGCCGAGCGGGCCGGGGGGCAGAGTCAGCTTTTCGGCGGCGCGCATGCCGAACCCGAGAAACTCGTCATCCCCGCTGCCGCCGCCTGGCCCGCGGCCGAGCGCCTGCGCCGCGAGTTCGAGGCTGTCGGCTTCTTCCTCTCAGGCCATCCGCTCGACGATTATGCCCATGTCATGACGAAGCTGCGCGTCGTCCGCTGGGCCGAATTCGCCCGATCCGTCAAGCAGGGCGCGTCAGCGGGCCGCCTTGCGGCCACCGTGCTCGACCGGTCGGAGCGCCGCACCAAGTCCGGCTCCAAGATGGGCATCGTGACGCTGTCGGACCAGACCGGCCAATACGAGGCCATCATGTTCCAGGAGGGGCTCAATCAGTTCCGGGACCTTCTCGAGAAGGGCGCGGCCGTTCTCGTGACGCTCCAGGCGAATCTGGATGGAGAAGAAGTCCGGGCGCGCATCGTGGCGGTGGAGCCGCTCGAACAGGCCGCCCACCGGGTCCAGAAGGGCCTGCGCATCTTCCTGCGCGACGAGGCTCCGCTGCCCTCGCTCTCGGCGCGCCTCACCCAGAAGGGCGAAGGCGAGATCTCGCTAGTTCTCATGCTCGACCGCGAGCGCGGCGAGATCGAGGTCAAGCTGCCGGGCCGCTTCCAGGTATCCCCGCAGATTGCCGGCGCCATAAAAGCGATCCCCGGCGTCGTTTCAGTCGAGCATGTGTGATCCAGCCGCGCTTGCTGTGCGTATAACCAAGGTTATTCCGGACTCGGCTCGCCGGCGTGGCCGTCCCGGCAAGCGATGAAGCTTATCGGGATTGGATGCGGGAATGAAAATTCGTACGTGGTCCTATTAGGTTAGTGTTTGTACAAGCTCGAATGACAGCATCGCGGGCTTCTGGAGTTCACCCAGTCATGACGGTTGGCAAAGTGCCCATGGTCCTCGTCGTCGAGGATGAGGAAATCGTTCGTGAAATGGTGTGCATGGACCTCGTCGATGCCGGCTTTTCGGTTCGTGAGGCGGCCACGGGCGACGAAGCAATCCGCATTCTTCAAGAGGAAAGCGCAGGCGAAGAGCAGATCGGCGTGCTTTTCACCGACATCCGCATGCCAGGCTCGCTGGACGGCTGGAGCCTTGCCGAGCGCGCGCGCGTCCTGAAGCCCCAACTGCAGGTGCTCTATGCCAGCGGCTACAGCGCAGAGCCGGCCCGCGAGGTCCCTGGGTCTTTTTTCATCACGAAACCTTACCGGACGACGCTCCTGCTCGAGATGATCCGCCGCCTCGGGATACAATGACGTCTTGCGCCCCAGGCGATCCTCGCCTATAAGCGCGGCCATCCCACAGGCGGATTTCTAGGCGTTCCTGATTCAAGGTTCGCTCCGGTGGACCGGCTCTTGCCGGCCCAACTATCCGCCAAGGTCAAACCGGAGAACAAGACAATGGCACTGCCCGAATTTTCCATGCGCTCGCTCCTCGAAGCCGGCGCTCACTTCGGCCACCAGTCGCATCGCTGGAACCCGAAAATGGCTCCCTTCATTTTCGGCACCCGCAACAACATTCACATCATCGATCTCGCGCAGAGCGTCCCGCTGCTCCACACGGCTCTCAAGGCCGTGTCCGACACGGTGTCCAAGGGCGGCCGCGTCCTGTTCGTCGGCACCAAGCGCCAGGCAGCCGACCAGATCGCCGATGCTGCGCGCCGTTCGGCCCAGTATTACATCAATTCGCGTTGGCTCGGCGGCATGCTGACCAACTGGAAGACCATTTCGGGCTCCATCCAGCGCCTGCGCAAGCTCGACGACCAGCTCGGCGGCGGCGCTTCCGGCCTGACGAAGAAGGAGCGCCTGATGCTCTCGCGTGAGCGCGAGAAGCTCGAGAAGGCTCTCGGTGGCATCAAGGACATGGGCGGCGTGCCTGACCTGATTTTCGTGATCGACACGAACAAGGAGCAGCTGGCGATCAAGGAAGCCAATCGTCTTGGCATCCCGGTGGCCGCAATCGTCGATACCAATTGCGATCCGGATGGCATCACCTTCCCGGTGCCCGGCAACGACGACGCTGGCCGCGCCATTGCGCTCTACTGCGACCTGATCGCACGCGCCGCCATCGACGGCATCTCGCGCAGCCAGGGCTCGCAGGGTATGGACATGGGCGAGATGGAAGCTCCGGCCGCTGAAGTTCTCGCCGAAGAAACCGCTCCTGCGGCTGTCGAGGGTCTCGGTGACTACGAAGGCGCCCCCTTCGAGCTGCTCACCGCCCCGCGCGGCGCTCCCGACGATCTCGCCAAGCTCCAGGGCGTCGGTCCCCAGCTTGTCAAGAAGTTGAACGACGCCGGCGTCTTCCATTACTGGCAGCTCGCTGCCATGACCCCGGCCGACGTCGAGAAGGTCGACGCCGACCTCAAGCTCAGCGGCCGCATCAGCCGTGACGGCTGGGTCGAGCAGGCTCGCGGCCTCACCGCCGCCTGAAGTTTCGTCGCTCCGGCGAAGAGCGGCGACGGCGGGCCTTAAAGCCCGCCGTTGGCGTTCCTGAAGACCGGCGTCGCATCAAAGTCGTAAATTCGCATCAAAAGACGTAACTGAGATCGCAAAGAGCCGCGCCCGCCGCGCAGCGATCCTGCCGAGAAGGAAAACCCCATGGCTATTATCAGCGCCGCAATGGTGAAGGAGCTTCGCGAGAAGACCGGCGCCGGCATGATGGATTGCAAGTCCGCCCTCAACGAGACGGAAGGCAACATCGAGTCGGCTGTTGACTGGCTTCGCAAGAAGGGCCTCTCGAAGGCCGCCAAGAAGTCCGGGCGCATCGCAGCCGAAGGCCTGGTCGCCATTTCGGTTTCAGGCACGCGCGGCGTTGTCGTCGAGGTGAATTCCGAGACCGATTTCGTGGCCCGCAACGAAGATTTCCAGGCGCTCGCCAAGAGCATTGCTCAGGTAGCCCTGACGACGGGTGAGAGCGACGCCGAGAAGCTCAAGGCCGCTGCCTATCCGGCGGGCGGCACTGTGGCCGACGCCATCGCCAATGCAATCGCCACGATCGGCGAGAACATGACTCTGCGCCGCGCCGCCGTTCTCGACGTTTCGGCCGGCAAGGTGGCGTCCTACGTCCACAACGCAGTGACCGATGGCCTGGGCAAGATCGGCGTCATCGTCGCGCTCGAGTCCACCGGCAATGCGGATGCGCTGGCTGACCTCGGCCGCAAGATCGCCATGCATGTCGCAGCTGCCTCGCCGCTAGCTCTCGACTCCAGCGCGCTCGATCCGGCGGTCGTCGCACGCGAGAAGGGCGTTCTCGCCGACAAAAATGCCGGCAAGCCGCCCCACGTCCTCGAGAAGATCGTCGAATCCGGCCTGAAGTCCTATTACAAGGAAGTCTGCCTGCTCGATCAGCCCTTTATCCACGATTCCTCCAAGACCGTGGCGCAGTTCGTCGTCGAGGCCGCCAAGGCAGCCGGCGCCCCGGTGACGCTGAAGGGGTTTGCCCGCTACGCGCTGGGCGAAGGCATCGAGAAGCAGGAATCGGACTTCGCGGCCGAAGTGGCTGCGGCAGCGGGCGGTCAGGCCTGATCTGACGCTTCATCACCAATACAAAGGGCGGCTTTTTGGCCGCCCTTTTTGCGTGAACGGGTCCGTGGATCCCGTCACCGGGCCGTCATTTGCTGGCTCGGTGGGGCGACTCGGACTAGACATCTGCCGCGGGAGAGGACATTCGTTCTTCCGCACCGATCCACTTGGAGAGAGACATGCCCGTTTCCGATCAGCCGTCCACCTGGAAGCGCGTGATCGTCAAGCTGTCGGGCGAATCGCTGATGGGTCCTCTGACGCATGGTCTTCATCAGGAGACCGTGGCGCGGATCGCGCGCGATCTCGCTTCCGCCGCTTCGCTCGGCGTCGAGATCGGCGTCGTGGTTGGAGGTGGCAATTTCTTTCGCGGGATACAGGGAGCAGACAAGGGCATCGAGCGCGCCCGCGCGGACTCGATCGGCATGCTGGCGACCGTCATGAACGCGCTCGCCCTCGAGCAGGCCATCGAGGCTGAGGGACAATCGGCGAGGGCGTTGTCGGCCGTCCCCATGCCCGCCGTCTGCCAGCCCTATTCGCGCCAGGCTGCGCTGAACCATCTGGCCAAGAGCCGGATCGTGATCCTGGCGGGAGGCACGGGCAATCCGTTTTTCACCACTGACACCGGCGCCACCTTGCGCGCCGCCGAACTTTCGGCCGACGCAGTGATGAAGGCCACCCAGGTGGACGGTGTCTACACCGCCGACCCCAAGAAAGACCCGACGGCGACCCGTTATGATCGCCTGACGCACGACGAAGCCATCAACAAAAATCTGGCTATCATGGATGCCACAGCCTTCGCGCTTGCCCGAGAGAACCGGATTCCGATAATCGTGTTCTCCATAGGCGAGCCTGGAGCGATCCGTGGCGCCCTCGAGGGGCGCTACCGGGCGACTTTCGTCGTTCCGTGATCTCGCTACAGCGGATCGCGGTAGACGAGGGCGGTTGCGCGGGTACTTTGATTTCGGTGGGCGAGCCTCCTTCTTTCGACAGGCGAGTCCCCTTTATTCGACAGGAACGTGACATGAGCGCACAATTCGATCTTGCCGACATCAAGCGACGCATGCAGGGGGCCATTCAGTCCCTTCGGCATGAACTCAGCGGCCTGCGGACCGGGCGCGCGTCCGCGAGCCTTGTGGAGCCCGTTCAGGTCCAGGCCTACGGCAACTCTGTCTCCATCGGTACGGTCGCGACGATCAGCGTGCCGGAAGCGCGGATGATCGCGGTTCAGGTCTGGGACAAGAGCCTTGTCGGCGCCGTCGAGCGCGCCATCCGCGACTCGAATCTGGGCCTGAGCCCGAATGTGGAGGGGCAGGTGCTGCGCATCCGCATTCCCGAACTGAACGAGCAGCGCCGCAAGGATCTTGTCAAGGTTGCGCATAAATATGCCGAAGAGGCCCGCATCTCGGTCCGGCACGTGCGTCGCGACGGGATCGACATGCTCAAGAAGCTTCTGAAGGACAAGGCCATCAGCGAAGACGATGAAAAGCGTCACGCAGCTGAAATCCAGAAGGTCACCGATGCGCATGTGTCGGAGGTCGATCAGGTGCTCGCGGCTAAGGAAAAGGAAATCATGCAAGTGTAAGATCGCCGACCCTGGCCTGGAGCTTCGCTGGCATGCAGCCGATCATCGATCCCCGTAATCCGTCACCGTCCGTCCGGATCCCGCGTCATGTCGGGATTATCATGGACGGCAACGGGCGTTGGGCCGCTGCGCGTTCGCTGCCCCGCTTCGAGGGGCATCGGCGCGGCGTCGACGCTGTGCGCCGCGTCGTCCGCACCGCTGCCGATCTCGGCATCGCCTATCTGACGCTCTACAGCTTCTCCTCGGAGAACTGGTCGCGGCCGGCACAGGAGGTCTCCGACCTGATGGGGCTTCTGAAGCGCTTCATCCGCAATGATCTTGCCGACCTGCACAAGAGCAATGTGCGCGTCCGCGTGATCGGCTCGCGCGACGATCTCGCAGCCGATCTCCGCGGGCTGCTGTCGGAGGCGGAGGATCTCACCCGCGACAATATGGGGCTGACCCTCGTCATCGCCTTCAATTACGGTTCGCGGCAGGAAATTGCAGATGCGGCGCGGCGCCTGGCGGAGCGCGCGCTTGCGGGCGAGATCGATCCGAAATCCATAAACGCGGATCTTCTGGGGGCCCATCTCTATACGGCAGGAATTCCTGATCCCGACCTCATCATCCGCACCTCGGGCGAGCAGCGCCTGTCCAACTTCCTGATGTGGCAGTCGGCCTATTCGGAGCTGGTCTTCCTGCCCATGCACTGGCCCGACTTCGACCGAGCCGCCTTCGAGACGGCCCTGGCGGAATATGCGTCGCGTGAGCGCCGCTTCGGCGGGCTGGCCTCACGCAATGCGAAGACCGGCTCATGATCGACGGCGGGCCCGCCCCGGCAGCACCCAAAACGTCGACGACCCTCGCCGACCTCGGTCCGCGCCTCGCCTCCGGCGTCCTCATGATCGCGATGGCGCTGACGAGTCTGGCGGTCGGCGGATGGCCATTCATAATCTTCTGGCTGATCGCGGGCCTGGCCGTGAACTGGGAATGGCAGCGTATGACGGGCGGCGCGCGCGAACCCGCGCGCTTCCTGCTCGGCAGTCTCGTCCTCATCGCAGTTGCCCTCCTGGTCGGCAATGCGAAGCGCGACGAGGCGGTGCTTGTCCTTCTATTCGGGACGATAGTCCTTGCGGCGGTCGCCAGCACCGGCTCGCGCCTGTGGAATGCGGCGGGCCTGCTTTATTCGGGCGCTCTGGTCCTTTCGGTCGCGCTCCTGCGACTGTCCAAAATCGATGGCTTCGAGTCGATCCTGTGGCTCTTCGCGATCGTCTGGGGTACGGACATCATGGCCTATTTCGGCGGTCGACTGATCGGCGGGGCCAAGCTCTGGCCGCGCGTTTCGCCCTCCAAGACCTGGTCCGGTTTTTTGGTCGGCATCAGTTCGGGAGCGTTGCTTGGCCTCGTGGCTGTCTCCTTCTACGCCGTCAAGGTGGATGCGATTCCACTCGTATTGATCGGCGTGTTCGTGGGCGCCGTCGCCCAGGGCGGCGACCTGTTTGAATCGTCCGTCAAGCGCCGCTTCGGTTTCAAGGATTCGAGCCACCTGATCCCCGGCCACGGTGGTTTCATGGACAGGCTCGACGGTTTCATCGCCGCCGTGACCTTCGTCGCCGTATTCGGAGCGGCCAAGGCCGGGGCAGCCACCGCTGCCCACGGCCTGTTCATCTGGTAGATAGCGAGATACGTCAGTTACATGAGCATCAAGCTTCGTCCAGAGCCAGAGCCTGCCGCTACGCTTGCGCCCCGCCGACTGGTGATTCTGGGCGCCACCGGCTCCATTGGCAAATCGACGGCCGACGTGATTTCCGAGGCGCCGCGCGCCTTCACGGTGGAGGCGGTCGCTGGCGGTCGCGACGGTGCGGCCCTGGCGCGAATGGCGATAAGGCTCGGGGCTCGTTTCGCCGCGGTTGCGGATGCTGCCGCCTATGCGGAACTGAAGGCGGGCCTGAGCGGTCACAGGATCGAGGCCGCAGCCGGTGCGGAGGCCATCACCCAAGCCGCGCTGTTTCCCTCCGATCTCGTCATAGCTGCGATCTCGGGGGCGGCGGGTGTCGAACCCACCCATGCTGCGCTTGAGGCCGGACGCACGGTTGCGCTGGCCAACAAGGAGTGCCTCGTCTGTGCCGGCGGTCCCTTCATGCGGACGGCGGCCCGAACGGGAGCGCGTCTCCTGCCGATGGACAGCGAGCACAACGCGATCTTTCAGGCGCTCGGCACGAGCCGTGTCGACGAGATCGAGCAGATGATTCTGACCGCCTCGGGGGGGCCGTTTCGCACGTGGTCTTCTGAGGCGATCGCACGGGCTACGCCCGATCAGGCTGTGGCGCATCCGAACTGGTCGATGGGCCCGAAAGTTTCGGTCGATTCGGCCACCCTGATGAACAAGGGGCTGGAACTCATCGAGGCGCACCATCTCTTCGGCGTTCCGGCCGGGCGGCTGCACGTTCTGGTCCATCCCCAATCGATCGTCCACGGTCTCGTGTCCTTCGCCGACGGTGCAGTGGTGGCGGGGATGGCGTGCCCGGACATGAAAGTGCCGATCGCCCATTGTCTCGGCTATCCGGAACGCGTGACGACCTCGGCCCGCCGCCTCGACCTTGCAGAAATAGGCACGCTGACCTTCGAGCGCCCCGACCTTGTGCGTTTTCCCGCCCTGCGCGTCGCCATGGCCGCGCTCCAGACCGGCGGAGCCCTCCCGACAGTCCTCAACGCAGCCAATGAAATCGCGGTCGAGTTTTTCCTGGGCGGTCGCATCGGCTTCCTTGAAATAGCTGAAATTGTAGAGGCTTGCTGCGAGGCGGCCATGAAAGAAGGCGGCAGCGCCGAGCCCGCGACAGTGGCGGACGCGCTGGCCGTTGACCATATGACGAGAGAAAGAGCCCGGACACTCTTGGCCTGAGGCCATCGGTCCGGCACAGTAAGACCTCGTTAACAATATTGTTCTGCGTAGCTGTGGCCGCAGGGGCCTCGGGTGTCAGTCGCATTCGGGGCCATTGCCCGGCTGAGGAGGCCAAATGAATATTCTCGGGTCGCTCTATTTCGTCGCCAGCTACATCGTTCCCTTCGTATTCGTGCTCAGCGTGGTCGTCTTCTTTCACGAGATGGGACATTTCCTCGTTGGGCGCTGGTGTGGCGTGAAGGTCGATGCGTTCTCGCTCGGGTTCGGCCCGGAGATCTTTGCCTTCACCGACAAGCGGGGCACGCGCTGGCGGTTGGCAGCTCTCCCGCTCGGCGGCTTCGTGAAGTTCCACGGCGACGCCAATGCAGCAAGCATGAGCGATGCCGAGCAGATCGCCGCTATGCCCGCCGAGGAGCGAGCCGTCAGCTTCTTCTCCCAGAAGGTCTGGAAGCGAGCGGCCATCGTCGCCGCCGGTCCGATGGCCAATTTCCTCCTCGCGATTGTCATTTTCACCTGCATCTTCTTCGGCTACGGCCGGGAAGTGCTGGCGCCGCGCATCGAATCGGTGCGGGCAGGGGAGGCCGGGGAGGTCGCCGGCTTCCAGGCGGGCGATCTGATCGTCTCGATCAACGGCGAGGCCATCGGCACCTGGAACGAGATGCAGCGGGTCGTACAGATGTCGGGCGGAGTGCCGCTCTCCTTCGTGGTGCGTCGCGGCACGCAGGAAGTCACCCTCAACGCCACGCCGCGCCAGCGCGATGTTGACACCCCCTTCGGCAAGCACCGCGTCGGCCTCCTCGGGGTCACGGCGTCGTCGGAGGTGACCGATTGGCGAATCGAACGCTACAGCCTGGTTCAGTCGGCGCGAATCGCTACGCAGGAAACCTGGTTCATCATTGACCGCACCGTCAGCTATATCGGCGGTGTCTTCAGCGGCCGCGAGACCGCCGAGCAGATCTCCGGGCCGATTCGCATCGCCGAAATCTCCGGCGAAGTGGCCAAGGTCGGCATCGGTGCGCTCCTGAACCTTGCCGCAATCTTGTCCGTGTCGGTCGGCCTCATCAACCTGTTCCCGGTGCCGCTGCTCGACGGCGGGCACCTTCTTTACTACCTCGTCGAGGCTCTCAGGGGCCGTCCGATGAGCGAAAGGGCTCAGGAGCTTGGGTTTAAGGTCGGAATTGCGCTCGTGGGCGCGCTGATGATCTTTGCCACGTTCAACGACGTCCTGCACCTGAGCCGTGGTTAACCACACTTTCACCACGTTGCGTGACCTGGCCGCCACGACGGGAGCAAATCTCCCCCGTGGCGGCTTTTCTGCATTTGCAGGTTCCCGTAAACCTAGTAGAAGCGATGTCACGAACTGTAGCGCTGTGGTCGCCCGAGACGGCAGCGTGAGGGTGGTCTGACCACTCTTTTTGGGCTGGCGCCGCGGCGCTGGATTTTTGAATTTGGACGGGGAACGGTCGTCGATGCAATTCACAAGGGGTTTCAAGAACCGCCTGGCCAGTGCGACATTCCTCGTCGCAGCCGCCATGACGGTCGCCGGTCCGGCTTTCGCCCAATCGGTCGTCGTGAAGGGCAACCGCCGTGTCGACACGGAGACAATTCGTTCCTACTTCGCTGGTTCCGACCAGGCGAAGGTGAATGAAGGCGTGAAGAATCTCTACGCGACGGGCCTCTTTTCCGATGTGCGCGTGAGTCGCGCCGGCGGCTCGGTCGTCGTCTCGGTCGTTGAAAACAACGTCATCAACCGCGTCGCCTTCGAGGGCAACAGCAAGGTCAAGTCCGACCAACTCTCCTCCGAAGTGCAGACCAAGTCGCGTGGAGCCTACAGTCCCGCGACTGTCGAAGCTGACGTTCAGCGTATCCGTGACATCTATCGCCGTGGTGGCCGCGCAGACGCGACCGTGACCGCGCGCACTGTCGATCTGCCGAATGGTCGCATCGATGTGGTCTTCACCGTGGATGAAGGTGGCAAGACCGGCGTCAAGACGATCAATTTCGTTGGTAATTCGGCCTTCTCCACCTATCGCCTGCGCAACCTGATGCAGACGACGGAGATGAATATTCTCTCCTGGCTCAAGACGAGCGACGTCTACGATCCCGACAAGATCGCTGCCGATCAGGAGTTGATCCGCCGCTATTATCTGAAGAACGGTTATGCGGACTTCCGCATCGTTGGTTCCGACGCCGTCTACGATCCGGCCCAGAAGGGCTACGTCATCACGATCACCGTGGACGAGGGCGCGCAATATCACGTCGGCTCCATCGCGGTTGATTCGCGCTTGTCCGACGTCGATCCCGTCACGCTGCGCAGCCTGGTGAAGATCAAGGAAGGCGACGTCTATAACGGAGACCTCGTCGAGAAGTCCGTTGATTCGCTGACCCGCGAAGTTGCTCGTCGCGGCTACGCCTTCTCCTCGGCTCGCCCTCGTGGCGACCGCGATCCGGCCAGCCGCACGATCTCGCTCGGCTTCGTCATCGAGGAAGGCCCGCGCGTCTACATCGAGCGCGTCAACGTGCGCGGCAACACCCGCACCCGTGACTATGTCGTTCGCCGCGAATTCGAGATTGGCGAGGGCGATGCGTATAACCGCGTCATCATGGACCGTGCCGAGCGCCGCCTGAACAACCTTGGCTTCTTCAAGAAGGTCAAGATCACCAACGAGCCGGGCTCCGCGCCTGACCGCGTCGTCGTGAACGTGGATGTGGAAGATCAGCCCACCGGCTCCTTCGCCATCTCCGGCGGCTACTCGACCTCGGACGGCATCATCGGCGAAGTCTCGCTCTCCGAGTCGAACTTCCTCGGTCGCGGCCAGTTCGTCCGCGCCGCGGTGTCCTATGGCCAGTACACCCGTGGCATCGACCTCTCCTTCACCGAGCCTTATTTCATGGGCTATCGGATGTCGGCTGGTGTCGATCTCTTCGCCAAGCAGTCCGACCAGACGAAATACGCGCTCTACTCAAACATGGTGACGGGCGCCACGCTGCGCCTCGGCCTGCCGGTGACCGAAGAGATCACCTTCTCGCCGCGCTATTCGATCTACCAGTCCCGGATCAGCATCCCGAATACCACGAGCCAGCCGTATAACGACTGCTCGGTGCCACTCATCGGGATAACTCCGGGAACGGTCGGGGCTCCCGCGATTGATGCTGCCAACAGCTGTCTTTCCAACGGCGAGGCGTCTCTTGCAATTAAAGAGGCTTCCGGTACGCGTCTGACCTCGCTCGTCGGCTACACGTTGTCGTACAACACGCTCGACAACAATCGTAACCCGACGCAGGGCATGTTCGCGGAGTTCCGTCAGGATGTTGCGGGCCTCGGCGGCGATGCCAAGTTCGTCCGTACCTCGGCTGACGGCCGCTACTACTTCCCGCTCTTCGAAGACGTGGTCGGCTTCGCTCGCCTCCAGGGTGGTAACATCACTGGCTTCGGTGGCGAAAAGCTCCGTATCGTTGACAACTACAATCTCGGGCCGGGCCTCGTGCGCGGCTTCGCTCCGGGTGGACTGGGTCCGCGCGACATCAGCGATCCCCTCAACCTCCAGTCTGCCGCGCTCGGTGGCACCTCCTACTTCGGTGGAACGCTCGAAGCCCAATTCCCCATCTGGGGATTGCCGAAGGAACTGGGCCTGAAGGGTGCGGTCTTCGCCGATGCGGGTACTTTGTTTGGCTATAAGGGCACAACTAACTTTGCACAGTTGCTGGGTTACCCAGCTGGCACCGGTTGCGTTGCTCCGACCACAGCTCCAGTGCCGGGTACGAATCCTGTTGTGAATGTCAAGACCAGCCAGGGCTCCTGCATCACCGTCGAGGACTCGCACAAGATCCGCTCGTCTGTCGGTGTGTCACTCCTCTGGGCTTCGCCGCTGGGTCCGATCCGCTTCGACTACGCCTTCGTTCTTTCGAAGGACAAGGTTGACCAGAAGCAGGCTTTCCGCTTCTCGGGTGGTTCGAGCTTCTGATTTTCGGACTCGGCTTCGGGCCTGATGTCTGCCAAGAACCAAGCCTGCGTCGGATGAACCGGCGCAGGCTCTTTTTAGATTTATCGTTCGGGGCTTTTCGTTCCCTGCGGCCCCTTTGGGTTATCAGGCGGTTCGAGGCCTGTGCGGCGTTTGTGCGAGGGTTCGAGTATGAGCGATCCGGTTTTCTTCCGGCACGCGGCGTCTCTCACGATTGCTGATATCGTTGAAATCACGGGCGCCAAGCCCTTCCGTGATGGCGATCTGTCCGCGACGATCGAGGGCCTTGCGCCGCTCGACGCGGGCATTCCCGGCACGCTCGTATTTCTCGACAATCCCAAATATGCCGAAGACATTCGCACGACACGCGCAACCGCATGTCTGGTGACGCAGCGCTACGCTGACCGAGTGCCGGAAGGGACCATCGCGCTCGTCACGCCGGAGCCCTATGCGGCCTGCGCCCGCGTGAGTGCAAAGCTCTTCCCGGACGCGATGCGCCCCGGATCGCTCTTCGGCGGCACGGGGATTTCGCCCGGCGCCTACATTCATCCCGAAGCCCGCCTCGAACCCGGTGTGACCGTCGACCCAGGCGCGGTGATCGGACCGCGCGCCGAGATCGGGGAGGGGACCGTGATCGGCCCCAACGCGGTCATCGGACCGGACGTGCGCATCGGCCGCGACTGCTCGATCGGCCCGCAGGCCACGGTGCTCTTCGCGCTGATCGGTGATCGCGTGATCCTGCATCCGGGTGTGCGCATCGGTCAGGACGGCTTCGGCTTCGCCATGTCGCCGCGCGGCCATCTCAAGGTGCCGCAGATCGGGCGGGTCATCATCCAGAACGACGTCGAGATCGGCGCCAATACCACCATCGATCGCGGTGCGAATCGCGACACGGTGATCGGCGAGGGCACGAAGATCGACAATCTCGTTCAGATTGGCCATAACGTCACCATCGGTCGCCATTGCGTGGTGGTCTCGCAGGTGGGCATTTCCGGCTCGACCGACCTCGGCGATTTCGTCGCGGCGGGCGGCCAGGCCGGCATCACCGGCCATCTCAAGATCGGCATGGGCGCACAGATCGCAGCGCAGTCCGGCGTGATGACCGATGTACCGGCCGGCCAGCGCTTCGGCGGGTCTCCGGCCAAGCCCATGCGCGACTACATGCGCGCGGTCGCGACGCTGGATAGACTGGCGCGGCCCGCGACCAAGAAGGATGCCGGCCCCGCAGCGGGCGGCGACAACTGAGGATGAGGATCGCCGCATCGCGGCGCGGTCCTGCAAGGAAGGTGACATGAACGAGGCAGCGCCCAAGGCACTCGAAACCGTCGATATCATGAAGCTGCTGGCATCGTTGCCGCATCGCTATCCGTTTCTGATGGTTGATCGCATCCTCGAATGCAATGGCGACCAGTCCTGCATCGGCATCAAGAACGTCACGTTCAACGAGCCGCATTTCCAGGGGCATTTTCCCGGACAGCCGGTCATGCCGGGCGTGCTGCTGATCGAAGGAATGGCGCAGACGGCGGGCGCGCTCTGCGTCAACGCCTCGGCGACGAAGCGCCCGCGCATCGTCTACTTCATGACGATCAACAACGCCAAATTCCGCCGTCCCGTGGTTCCGGGGGATCGCGTGGAATATCACATGACGAAGCTCAATCAGCGGCGCAACATGTGGTGGTATCAGGGAATCGCCAAGGTGGACGGCCAGGTCGTCTGCGAAGCCGAGGTCAGCGCCATGCTGGTCGCAGATCAGATCACGGAGTCCTGATTTTGGCTGAACTCACGCTCGCCGTACCTACCCGCAAGACAGCGCGGGGCATCCACCCGAGCGCCGTCGTCGAGCACGGCGCGATACTGGGAGAGGGCGTCGCCATCGGGCCCTTCTGCCATGTCGGCCCTGAGGTCGTTCTGGGTGACGGCGTTGAGCTTTTGTCGCATGTCGTCGTCGCCGGCCGCACTCAGGTCGGCGCGCGCACGCGCATCTTCCCCTTCGCCTCCATCGGCCATGAGCCGCAGGATCTCAAATTTCACGGCGAGGACTCGAGCCTGACGATTGGCACGGATTGCACGATCCGCGAGGGCGTCACGATGAACCCGGGCACCGAGGGCGGCGGCTTCGTCACGACTGTCGGCAACCGTTGCACCTTCCTCGCCAACGCTCATATCGCCCATGATTGTCATGTTGGAGACGACGTGATCTTCTCCAACAACGTCATGGTGGCAGGTCATTGCCGCATCGGCCGCTTCGTCATTTTGGGCGGCGGCGCGGCGGTGCATCAGTTCGCCCGCATCGGCGACCACGCCTTCGTCGGCGGGATGGCCGCTGTCGAGAATGACGTCATCCCCTATGGCATGGCGTTGGGCAACCGGGCCAATCTGGCTGGCCTCAATCTCATCGGCCTGAAGCGCCGGGGCTTCAGCCGGGAAGACATCCACGGCCTGCGCCGTGCCTACCGGCTGCTTTTCGCCGCCGAAGGGACGCTCAAGGAGCGGGTGGAAGATGTCGCGAGCGAGTTCGCCAGCCACCCCCAGGTGCACGAAATCCTGGACTTCATCCGCGAAGGCGGCGACCGTTCGCTCTGCACGCCGCGCGAAGTGAGAGACAGCACGGCGTGACTCCAGATCATCGCCCGCTGGACGTCTTCATCGTCGCGGGAGAGGATTCCGGCGACCAGCTCGGCTTCAAGCTGATGCGGGCCTTGCGCGCTGCCACGGGTGACCGCGTGCGCTTCGCCGGCGTGGGCGGCGCTGCCATGGCGGAGGAGGGGCTTGTAAGCCTTTTTCCGCTCAGCGAGATAGCCGTCATGGGCTTCCTGCCCGTCATCGCGCGGCTCCCCTCGCTCCTAAAGCGCATCAAGGAGACGGCCGCTGCGGCGATCAAGGCGCGTCCTGACGTCCTCGTCATCGTCGATAGTCCGGACTTCACCCATCGCGTCGCGCGCCGCGTCCGCACGGCGCTGCCGGACCTCCCGATCGTGGATTATGTCAGCCCCTCCGTCTGGGCCTGGCGTCCCGGAAGGTCGCCGGCCATGCGCGCCTATGTCGACGAGGTCATGGCGTTGCTGCCCTTCGAGCCGCAGTCGCATCTCGAACTCGGCGGCCCCGCGTGCACCTATGTCGGGCACCCGCTCATCGAACGTCTCGCCGAATTCAGGCCGAACGCCGAGGAAGCCGCCGCGCGCGAGGCAAGCCCGCCGACCGTCCTCGTTCTACCGGGCTCACGTCGCGCCGAGATTGCTCGTCTCATGCCGGTCTTTGGTGAGGTCCTCGAGCGTGTGGCCGCCGAGGGCGGCCCCGTCGATTTCGTCCTGCCCGCTGTCGATCATCTGGCCGGGGCAATCGAAAAGGCGATCGCGGACTGGCCGGTGAAACCGCGCATCGTTCGCGGTGAAGCTGAAAAATGGGCGGCGTTCCGGCGCGCTCGCGCTGCGCTCGCGGCATCCGGCACGGTCACGCTCGAACTGGCACTGGCGGCCATTCCCATGGTCGCCGCCTACCGCGTCAACGCCCTCGAGGCGGCTTTCGTGCGGAAGGTCATCCGCGTGCCGAGCGTCCTGTTGCCCAATATCATCCTGGGCAAGCAGGCGGTCCCTGAATTCCTGCAGCAGGATTGCACGGCGCCCCGTCTGGCGGCGGCGCTGATCCCCTTGGTGCGGGGCGGCCTGGAGCGCGAGCGCCAATGCAAGGAGCTGCGGCGCCTGGATGACTTCATGCGCCTGCCCGGCGATCAGACGCCGAGCGAGCGAGCCGCGCAGGTAGTTCTGGCGACAGCGCGGCGCTGAGCTTCAACATGAGGCCGCGACGCCGGACATAAAAAAAGAGGCCCGCGAGGCCCTCTTTTTTGTCTCATGTGGGCCTGTCAGCGCTTGCTGATCGGCTGATAGTCGCGCGGAGGCGAGCCCGTGTAGAGCTGGCGAGGACGGCCGATCTTCTGGCCGGGATCCTCGACCATTTCCTTCCACTGGGCGATCCAGCCGACCGTGCGGGCGACTGCGAAGAGCACCGTGAACATCGAGGTGGGGAAGCCCATCGCCTTGAGGGTGATGCCCGAATAGAAATCGACGTTCGGATAGAGCTTCTTCTCGATGAAGTAATCGTCGCTCAAAGCGATTCGCTCGAGCTCCATTGCAACGTCGAGCAGCGGCTCGTCCTTGATGCCGAGTTCTGCGAGAACCTCGTGCGAGGTTTTCTGCATGATCTTCGCGCGCGGATCGTAGTTCTTGTAGACGCGGTGACCAAAGCCCATCAGGCGGAAGGGATCGTTCTTGTCCTTGGCGCGGGCAATAAACTCGGGGATGCGATCGACACTGCCGATCTCCGCGAGCATCTTCAGCGCGGCCTCGTTGGCGCCGCCGTGCGCGGGACCCCAGAGGCAGGCAATGCCGGCCGCGATGCAGGCGAACGGATTGGCGCCAGACGAGCCCGCGAGGCGCACCGTCGAGGTCGAGGCGTTCTGCTCGTGGTCGGCATGCAGGATGAAGATCCGGTCGAGCGCGCGGGCCAGAACCGGGTTCACCTTGTAGTCCTCGCAAGGCACGGCGAAGCACATGTTGAGAAAGTTCGACGTATAGTCGAGGTTGTTCTGCGGGTACACGAAGGGCTGGCCGATCGTGTACTTGTAGGCCATGGCGGCGAGCGTCGGCACCTTGGCGATCATGCGCATCGAAGCGATCATGCGCTGCTTGGGATCGGTAATGTCGGTCGAGTCGTGGTAGAAGGCGGCCAGAGCGCCCACGCTGCCGACCATGACGGCCATCGGATGCGCGTCGCGGCGGAAGCCCTGGAAGAAGCGGGCCATCTGCTCATGCACCATCGTATGGCGCGTGATGCGATAATCGAAGTCCGACTTTTGCGAAGCGGTCGGCAACTCGCCGTACAGCAGCAGGTAGCAGGTCTCGAGGAAGTCGCACGAGGTGGCGAGCTGCTCGATCGGGTAGCCGCGGTACAGCAGCTCGCCCTTGTCGCCGTCGTTGTAGGTGATGCTCGACTGGCACGACGCCGTCGACATGAAGCCGGGGTCGTACGTGAACATGCCGGTCTGGGCATACAGCTTGCGGATGTCGATCACGTCCGGGCCGATGGTGCCGTGGTACACGGGCATCTCGACGCTGGGGCTGCCGTTGCTGAACGACAGGGTGGCTTTGTTGTCAGCGAGCTTCATGGTTTCTTCCTAAAAACAGTTTCATTGGCCCGAT
>JAQGKD010000095.1 GCA_028290285.1 Hyphomicrobiales bacterium | reverse complement strand
AGGCGGACCTGCTCGCCTATCTCGAAGCCGTGATGCGCGTCTACAATCTCGAAGGACGTCGCGACAACAAGTACAAGGCCCGCGTCAAGATCCTCGTGCACGAACTCGGCGCAGAGGAATTCTCTCGTCTGGTCGAAGCCGAGTTCGCACGTCTCGACGGTCCCTCGGTAAATGCCGATCCGGCGGAAGTGGCGCGCATCGCGGCCTATTTCGCCGATCCAGCCTATGAGACGTTGCCTGTGCGCAGTGCGGCCTTCGAAGCAGCCAAGGCCGAGAACCGCGCCTTCGCGCATTGGACCTCGACAAATCTCTTTCCCCATCGCGTGCCCGGCTATTCCGCCCTCACAGTCTCGCTGAAGCCCATCGGCGAAGCACCCGGCGACATTACGGCGGAACAGATGCGCGCGGTGGCAGATCTCGCGGAGCGCTATTCGTTCGACGAGCTTCGCGTCACCCATGCGCAGAATGTGGTGCTGCCCTATGTGCGCAAGGACGATCTCTTCGCTGTATGGCGAGGCCTCGTGGCGGCGGGTCTCGCGACCGCTAACGTGGGGCTCATCACGGACATCATCGCCTGCCCCGGACTCGATTATTGCGCGCTCGCCACGGCGCGATCGATCCCGATTGCGCAAGCCATTGCGCATCGCTTCGCGGACGAGAAGAAGCAAGCCGAGATCGGCGAACTGAACATCAAGATCTCCGGCTGCATCAACGCCTGCGGACATCACCATGTCGGCCACATCGGTATTCTCGGTCTCGAAAAGAGCGGCCAGGAATCCTATCAGATCACGCTCGGCGGGGACGCGACCGAGACGGCGGCCATTGGCAAGCTGCTCGGGCCGGGGCTCCGGGCTGAAGACGTGCCGGACGCCATCGAGCGCATCGTCGCTGTCTATCTCGCGGAGCGCGAGAGCGGCGAGACCTTCCTGGAAGCCGTTCGCCGCCTGGGACTCGACCCGTTCAAGATAGCCCTGCAGGAGAAAACCCATGCCGCTGTTTGACCGAGAAGGCCTGCGCGAGGACGTCTGGCAGCCGGCCGAAGACGCCTTGCCGACGGCGGACAGCATCCTCGTCGAGCTGCGCCATCTCGACGTGGCGCTGGTGGGCCTGCGCCCGGGGCGCCAGCTCGGCGTGGCCGTGCCCAACACCACGAAGATCGATGCGCTGCGACCCTATTTCGAGGATGTCGCGCTGATGTCGATCGCGTTTCCAAGCTATGGCGATGGGCGCGGCTTCAGCCTGGCGAAACTGCTGCGCGAGGAAGGCTTCAAGGGTATCCTGCGCGCAAGCGGACCGCTGATCGCGGACCAGTTTTCCTACGCGCTTTTCTGCGGCTTCGACGAAATCAAGCTGCCTGCGGCAATGGCGGCGCGCCAGCCCGTCGCGCAATGGCTCAAGGCCGAAAAACTCATCAGCCGCACCTATCAGCGGGGCTATGACGGCGGGAATATTCTCGACCAGCGTCGCGCAGCGCGGCTGCGCCAGGCGGACTGATCCGCCCAGCGGACTTTTGGGGAATTGCGTGCATGGATTCGATTGACCGCAAGATCCTGACGGCCTTGCAGGAAGATGCCAACATCTCAGTCGCGGAGCTGGCCGACCGTGTCGGCCTCTCGCAGACGCCGTGCTGGAAACGCATCCAGCGCCTCGAAGCGCAAGGTGTTATCCTGCGCCGGGTCGCCCTCGTTGCGCCCGAAAAGATCGGGCTCGGGCTCACCGTCTTCGTCTCCATCGAGACGCCGGACCACTCTGTGCATTGGCTCGACCGCTTCGCGACTGCCGCCAGCGCCATGCCCGAGGTGATGGAAGTCTACCGCATGGCAGGCGACGTCGATTACCTGATGCGGGTTGTGGTGGCCGACATGGCCGATTACGACCGTTTCTACAGAAAGCTGATCGAGGATTTCCAGCTCAAGAACGTGACGTCGCGTTTCGCCATGGAGCGGATCAAGTCCACCACGGCCTATCGGGTGCCCGAAACCGCGACGTGACCTTTTTCCTCCAATCGTGCAGATTGCGCGCGATGGCCCGCACGAGATGGGCTGCGACGGCTGCATCGACGGCTGTGCTCGGAGGAAACATGATGAAGACAGCACTCGTTCTCGGACTTGCGTGCAGCACGCTGGCGGCGTTCGGCGCCCTGGCGGACGACCAGCTCAAGGTCGCCATCGGGCAGCGTGGCGTCTATGAGAATTCCATTTCCGAACTGGGACAGGACGCCGGCTTCTTCAAGAAGCACGGGCTCGTGCTCGACATCCTCTACACACAGGGCAGCGGCGAGACGCAGCAGGCTGTCATTTCGGGCAGCGTCGACATCGGCATCGGCGTGGGCACGCATGGCCTGATGGGCGCATTCGCAAAGGGCGCGCCCGTCCGCGCCATCGGCGCGACCATGACCGGCGCCTATGAGTTCTGGTACGTGAAGGCGGATTCGCCGATCAAGACCTTCAAGGATGCGGCGGGCAAGACTGTCGCCTTTTCCACGAACGGCTCGTCGACCAACATGATGGTCAACGCCATGCAGAAGCAGTTCGACGTAAAGGTAAAGCCGACCGCGACCGGCAGCCCGACATCCACCTACACGCAGGTCATGAGCGGCCAGATCGACGTCGGCTGGTCCGCGCCTCCCCTCGCCTATGCGCCCGTGCTCGACGGCAAGACCCGCATCCTCGTGCCCGGCAAGGACATCACCGCCTTCCGGGACCAGACGATCCGGGTGATCGCAGCCAACGCCGGCGATCTCGAAAAGCGGCGCGACGTCTACGCCCGCTACCTCGATGCCTATCGCGAGACGATTACGTGGATGTATTCCAATCCCGCCTCACTCGACGCCTATGCGAAATGGGCCGAGATCCCGCGTGACATGGCGCAGAAGGTGCGTGACGAATTCCTGCCGAAGGAGAATCTCGATCCCGGCCGCATGAGCGGACTCGATGCCATGATGGAAGACGCGGTGGCTTTCAAAATGCTGCCCACGCCGTTGACCAAGGAGCAGGTTGCAGCGCTGTTCCAGAAGCCAGGCACCAAATAAGGAGCGCATAACGCGCGACGTCATTGCGAGGAGCAAAAGCGACGTGGCAATCCAGTAATCGCGAGATCGTACTGAATTGCTTCGCTGCACCCGCAATGACGGCGGTGTTTGACGTGAAGTGTCAGCTCTTCGCCTCGCGCCCCATCGGCGTGAAGAACACGAAGAAATTGGCGACGACGATCGTTCCGGCCAGGAAGTAGAAGGCCGACATGATGCCGTATCGATCGGCGAGCATGCCGGCGCAAAGCGGGCCGATTGCCTGCCCTACCGCCTGCGTCCCGAAGAGGATGCCGATGGCGCTACCGCCCATGTTGCGGGGCGTGGCATCGAGCAGCCAGGCCTGCAAAACGGCGCGCACCGAGAACAGGAAGAAACCGAGCAGCGCGACGAGGAAGACGAAAGCGCTGGTGCCGCCCGCGAAGGTCATGAACAGCAGCACGACAGCCGTCATCCCCATGCTCGACAGGATGATCTGCCGACGCCCGACCGAATCGGAAAGGTGACCCGCGATCGGAGCCGACAGAAAGCCCGCCGCTTGAAGCGCGAACATTACTGCGCCCACCCAAAAATAATCGTAGCCCATCTCGCGCGCGAGATAGAGCGGCAGGAAGGTCATCAGCGCGCTCTGCGTCATGGCGCGGAAGGCCGAGCCTATGGAAAGCATGACCAGCGTCCGGCTCTTCAAAAGCGTGGCGAAGGAGCTGAACAGTGCCTTGCCTTTCAGACGCTCGTGCTGGGACTCGCCGGTGCCCGCGCGGGTCTCGGCCGTATAGATCCGGCCCAGATAGAAGAGAATGAGCGCGGACATGATGATGCCGGGAATGACGTTCGCGACCACGACTTCGCGCCAGCTGAAGCTCACGAGCAACGCGCCGACCACCAGGGGTGCGACCGCGTCGCCGAGGTTGCCGCCCATGCCGTGGAAGGCCATGACCAGCCCCTTGCGCTCGGGAAAGCGGTTGGCCAGCCACGGGATAGCTGTGGGGTGCCAGAGATTGTTGCCGATGCCGACCAGCGTCGCGCAGGCGAGCAGCATCCAATAGGCGTGAGAAAAGCTCATCAGCAGATAGGGAAAGCCGATCCAGAACAGCGACAGGGCCATGAGAATGCCCTTGCGTCCCACTGAATCGACGAAAATGCCACCTGGGATGTTGGCGATGGCGCCAGCCGCATACTGGCAGGCGAGGATCGAGCCTATCTCGCTGTAGTTAAGGCCGAGCTCTTTGCCGATGAGAGGCAGCAGCAGGAAGAAGGTGGCGGGGTACCAATGTGTGAGGGCGTGACCGATGCTGACGACCCAGACTTCACGGAATGATCTTTGGCGAATGGCGTCCGGGCCGGTGGCAATGGCAGTCATTTTTCCTCCTCGACGCGGCCTCTGGCGGGCCGTTCGGCTGCACAGCGATCACTAAGATCTCTAAACACGCTGTTTAAGACGAAAAAATTCGTTTGGCCAGAGCGGGATCGGTGTCCCCGCCAGCCCCTAGACAGGCCAGAACAGCAGTGCCCAGCTGGCGCAGCCGATGACCGCCGCAGCCCCGGTGGCGAGCGTTCCGGCAAGGCGGCGCGGGAGGGTACCAGCGTAAAGACCCGTGACACGCCAAGCGAGCCAGACGGACCAAAGCCCCGCGCCGATCAGCAGACCAGCACGGACCACGCCGATAAAGTCGAGCGCCAGCCCCTCAGCGCGCAAGATGCTGACGGTCAGGCCCGACAGGCCCAGGAATACGCCGCAGCCAGCAATCGGAATGAGCGTCTGTGCAAGGTGATGGAAACGCGCCGTGGACCATTTGCCGACGCTCGATGTAGCCAAAGCGAGGCAGAGCGTCACGGACGAACCGATGACGAGGCACGTCCCGAGGATATAGCCGACAAGCACCGCGCCATCGAGCGGCGACATCGTGTCGTTCTGCGCCGGATAATTTGTCAGCATCCACCAGGGAAGATGCGGCTCCAGCGGCCAGAGCCAGTCCTGTGAGATGAAGAATTCGGCCAGGCCTTGCTTCACGTCGATGTAGAGGTCGCTCGATGTCCAGTGGAAGGCTCCCGCCGCGATGCCCATCAGGCCGAAGACGATCAGCGCTGTTTCCCACGGCTTGGCTTTCAGGCCTGCGACATGGACGATTTCGTCGTTGGGCGAGCGGCGCGCCAGCGAGATGGCTCCGCGGAAGCCGCTGCAGCGACCGCACATGTGGCAGGCGCTGCCGCCCTTCATGGTGCGCAGCGGCACCAGCGGGGCGCAATTGACCTGCGGCATGTGATGGTCGGCCGGTTTCTCCCAGGCGCGCCAGCTTTGCTGATCGACGCGAAAGTGCAGCGGCGCCAGCTTGGAGAGCACGCTGAACACGCCCGTCACCGGGCAGAGATAACGGCACCAGACGCGCTTGGCGTGACCATAGAGATAGCCGACGATGATGGCGCCCACCGTCGAGCCGCCGAGGATGACGAGCGCCGGACCGGGATACTGGTAGACGCTCACCATCTGCCCGTAGATCGTGGTCAGGCCGAAGGCGACGAAGGGCCAGCCTGCCCAGGTCAGCCAGCGCGGCACGGCGAAGCCCTTGCCCCGTTCGCTCGCAAACTCCGACAGCGCGCCCTCCGGACACAGCAGTCCGCACCAGAGCCGCCCGACCAGCACCATGCTGAGCAGCACGAAGGGCCACCAGATTCCCCAGAAGGCGAATTGCGCGAAGAGCGTGAGGTTCGTCCAGAGATGGGCCGTGCGCGGGGGTAGCGGCAGGAAGGCCGGCACCGCGATCAGCACGACGTAGAAGAGCACCACGACCCATTGCATGCGGCGGATGACCCGTTGATGCCGCATGAGCCAATCGCCCGTCGCCGCCAGCACACGGTCAATGCGGTCGTTGCGCGGTGGGCTCTGGCTGGCGTGCTGGATCATCGTCATGCAGTTTTCCGGACCGACGCGGGCTTGCGTGACAGGAGCCAATAGATTCCCGCCCAGTAGGCGGCGTAGACCAGAACCTCGGCGAGATCGGGCCGAGCCCTGTAGCCTGTCAGCGCGGCGACCAACCCGCCGATGGGGCCGCTGTCGGGCAGGATTGCCGACGTGTCCCACAGCTTCCCGGCCGGCGCATTGATGTAGCCCAGGCTGATGAGATGATCGAAGCCTGTGACCAGCAGCGATGCCGCAAGCAACAGAAGCATGACTTCCGTGATGCGGAAGAAAGTGCGCCAATCGAGCATGCGGCTGCCCAGTTGCAGCAGAGCATAAGTGGCGCCCGCCAGCGCGAAGCCGGCGAGCGCCGCCAGCGCTGTGGCCAAGGCCGAGCCCGACGTGCCGGCGGCGGACAAGGTGCCATAGAGGAAGATGACGGTTTCGCTGCCTTCCCGCGCCACGGCGATGCCGGCAAGGAAGAACACGCCCCACCAGCTGGAACGGTCGGCGGCGTTCTGCAGCGCACCTTCCAGATCGCGCTTCAGGGTGCGGCCGTTCTTGCGCATCCAGAACACCATCTGGACGATCAGCACGGCCGCCACCAGCACGGCGATGGTCTGGTAAAGCTCCTGCGCGTCCTCCGGCAGATTCTCGGAAAAGCCGAGCAGCAACGCCCCGAACGCCAGCGCCGCCACAAGGCCAGCGGCCACGCCGGACCAGAGATAGATCCGCCCCGACCGGCGCGCGCCAGTGTCGGCCTGCCCTTGCAGCCACGCGTTCAGTATGCCGACGACCAGCAGCGCTTCCACGCTCTCGCGCCAGATGATGAAGACGACGTTGCCGAGCTGCGAACCCATGAAGCGGCCTATTTTGCAATTAGGACGGCGGGCGGCGATCCCGGATGGAAATCGTCGAAGAATTCATAGCGGCCCGGCGCCAGCGTGCGAATGACGAGCGACGACGAGGAGTGGGGCGCGAGCACCTTCTCCTTGCGCAGCTCCGTGCTTTCGAATTCGGCCGGCGTATCGCCCGCATTGACCAGATCGAGCTTGATCCGCGTGTTGGCGGGAACCTCGATTTCGCGCGGCGTCATCGCGCCATCCTTGAACTCGATCCTGAAGACAGGATCTTCGGCCGCACGCAGGCCCGGGGCCCCCATGCTCATAAGCGCCAGAGCGCCGAGGAGAGCACTGCATCTGAATGACATTCTGTTCGCCACGCTCGATTGCCTCCTGACCTGCAAGGTCAATATGCGCCCTTCTTGCCGGTGCCGGCAAAGGTGAACTCATATTCCACGCTGAACGTCTTGAACCATTCGTCGACGCCCGTCTCCTTGTCGACATGCCGCCCGAAATGAGCCTGTGGATTGTTTTCGGGCGAGGCGACGGTCAGCTTCAGCTTGTATTTGCCGGGGCCCATCATCTTGACGTTGTCGCCATAGTGCGGCCCGTCGTTGGCCACCATCGGCATGAAATCGCCCTTGCGAACCTCGTCCGAACCGGCCTTCGAGAGTTCGTATGTCACGCCCAGATAAGGAATCCAGTCGCCTTCGGCAAAGCCGTTCTTGTTGCCAGCAGCAGCCTTGACGTCCGCCTCGAGATGGACGTCCGACTCCTTGGCGTCGCGCATCATGCCGGCAGGCGCCATTTCGATCGGCTGAAGGTACACGGCAGCGACCTCCATGCCGGCCTGCATCTGCGGTTTGCCGATCGGATATTCCTTGGCCGACGCCCCGAAGGCGGAAAGGCAGATGGCGGCAAGCGCGATGACGAAGCTCTGACGCATGAGTGTTCCTCCGGATGTCCCGCAGTTTAGAATGTCTCGAAACTGGCTTGTTTTCAGTGTCTTTTGGCTAGATGCCGAGATCAGCTGACAGTGTCAATGGTTCTTATCTTCGCGTTGTGGACGAAGCCAATGTGTCGCGCCCAGTTTTAAATGAGAACAATTCCAAACTGGCAAGTTGAACGGATAGTCAACTGGGCTCACGCGGCATTCCGCCGACTCCCACCGGCATGTGCCCTCAGTTCAATTACCTTGAAAACGATCAGGTTAGCCAGCATGGAGAGGCTGATGAAATTGGCGACGACGATCACCCAGTCGCCCTTCATGAAGCCGTAGACCACCCAAAGCGCGAGGCCCATTGAAAGGATGGCCAGCATCTTGAGTGAAAGATCGCCCGTGTGACGGGTTCGCCAGGCTTTCCTGACCTGCGGCACGTAGGATACCGTGGTGAAGAACGCTGCGACCGTGCCGATTGCCGTTTCGAACATTGAGGAATCCAAGCGAGAGGCGCCGGACAACCTTTTCTGCACGAGGTCGTTCCAGACCCGCCCAGCCCCTCGTGGCGAGGCGCGAAGGATTGCTTCGCCCGCTCGCAACGAAGGGTAGAGCTGCTCTACGCCGCGCCATTGGCCTACAACATGCTCGTCTTGCCCGCGGCATCCATGCGGCCCTTGAAGGTCACATAGCCCCCGTCGATCAACAGGTCAGTGCCCGTGACGAAGGATGCGTCGGACGAGGCCAGATAGGCCGCGCCCGCCGCGATTTCCTCGGGCTCGCCGGGGCGGTTCAGCAGATGGCGGGGGCCGTTGATGACGCGCGCCTTGTCCTTGCCGCCGACACGCTTGCTCGAGCGTTCGGTGAGGATGAAGCCCGGCGAAATCGAGTTGGCCCGGATGTTGTCGGCCGCGTGATCCATCGCGAGAATTCGCGTGAAGAAAATCAGAGCGGCCTTTGTCGTGCAATAGGGTGAGCGATGCTGCACGCCGAGATGCCCGAGCTGCGAGGCGATGTTGATGATGCTGCCGCCACCGGCCGCGCGCATTTTCGGGACGCCGTATTTGCACATCAGGAAAGCGCCGGTGAGATTGACGCCCAGCGCGTCGTTCCATTGATCGAGAGACAGCGTCTCCACCGTGCCATCCGGCGTGATGGTCGCGGCGACGTTGACGAGCGTCGTCAGCTTGCCGAAAGCGGCCATCGTCGCCTCGACCGCGGCTTCGCAGCTTTCGGCCTTCGAGACATCGACGCCCGTCGCTGCCGCCTTGCCGCCGGCTGCGATCACCTTCTGCGCCGTGATCTCGGCCTTCTCCAGATCGAGATCCGCCACCGCAATGCTCGCGCCCTCGCTCGCCAGGCGCAATGCGATGGCCGTTCCGATCTCCCCGCCTCCGCCAGTGATGAGCGCTACGTGTCCGGTCATTCTGCCTTCGATCGTCATGGATCCTCCGTCTTTTCGCACCCAGCTGCGCCGTGTCGTCGATCTTAGCCGAGCGCGCCCGATTGGCGAGGATTTCCAGCTCCTCCGCCCCCAAGCACGGGCTGTGCCGCGGTGCGGCTCATGTGCGGACAATTGTACGAAAGCGGAACTATCTACCGCCAAGCCCCGTTGGGCAGCGTGACTATTTGAAAAGGACTTCGAGATGAACAAGATCATGATGCTCGCAGGAACCGCCCTTCTCGCCACCTGCCTCGGCGGCATGGCGCAGGCCCAGAACAGCGGCGTTGCTGCGGGCGCGACCACCGGTGCAGTCGGCGGCGCCATCGTTGGCGGTCCGATCGGCGCAGTCGTCGGCGGCGTTGGCGGCGCCATCGTTGGCGGTCTCTCCGACGACACCCGTCCCCGGTTCCGTGAATACGTCGTCCAGGAGAAGCGCCCGTCCTACGCTTATCGTGAAGACCTGCGTGTGGGCGCGGAACTTCCCACGAGCGGCGTCGAATATTATGATGTGCCCGCCGAATACGGTGTCAAGAACTACCGCTACACGGTCGTGAACAACCGCACCGTCCTCGTCGATCCGCGCACGCATCGCGTCGTCCAGATCGTTGAATAAGTAAGCTGGCGGCCCTTCACCTTTTCAAAAGGCGCGGGGCCGCCGTCTTTTCTATCGATCAGGGTTCATGCCGCTTGCATGACCTGCGCAATTACGGCACTTCTCGGGTCTAACCCCGAGGGCCCCCATCACATGGCATTACCTCTGACACGAGTGTTCGCGCATCGCAATTATGCGTGGTTTGTCGGAGGAGGAACGCCGAGTTACATCACTTCATGGATGCAACGTGTCGGCGTCGGCTGGCTCGCATGGGAATTGAGCCATTCGCCGCTGTGGCTCGGCATCGTCGCAGCCGCCGATCTCGCGCCCATGCTGGTGCTGTCGCCCTTCGCAGGCGCGATCACGGATCGCCATACACCGCTGCGGCAATTGCGGTTCACGGAAACTCTGCTCTTTGCGCAGTCGCTCGCGCTGTTCGTGTTCATGCTCATGGGCGTGCTGTCGATCTGGCTGCTCGTCGTGCTGTCTCTGTGGTCGGGGCTCGTCTACCCCTTTCACCAGGCGGCGCGCCATTCAGTCGTTCCGGCCATCGTGCCACGCGTGGATTTCCCCACCGCGATCGCACTCGATTCCGCGCTGTTCCAGGTTTCGCGCTTCATCGGACCGTCGATCGCGGCGATCATCATTCCGTTGTTCGGTGTCGGCGGCACATTCTTTGCGCACGCCCTGGGCAGCACCGTCTATCTGTTCGCCCTTTTGAAGCTCGACTATCCCGCGCCCGCCCGCGTGTCGAAAGAAGGCCGCAGCATTCTGGCCGACGTTAAGGAGGGGCTCGCCTATGTCGCCGGAGACATCGGCATCTGGCCGCTGTTCCTGCTGCTCAGCGTCGCCTCGATCCTGCTGCGGCCGATGCAGGACATGATGCCCGGCTTCGCGGGTGAGGTCTTCAACTCGGGTGCCGTGGGGCTTGCGTGGCTGACGTCGAGCATGGGGATCGGCGCTGCCATCAGCGCCGTCTGGATTGCCAGCCGTGGACGGCTAAAGGGACTGACGCTCGTCGTGTTCAGCGGGTTTCTAGGCCTGATCGTGACGACAATCGCCTTCATCCTTTCCCCGGCGCTGTGGATGGGCACGTTCTTTTCGGGCCTGTCGGGCTTCGCGCTCAACACCATGTCGACGAGTATCCAGGCGCTGGTGCAATCCTCCCTGCCCGACCATATGCGCGGCCGCGTGATGTCGCTCTACGGCATGATCTGGCGCGGAGCCCCGGCACTCGGCGCCGTGACGGCAGGTCTCGCGGCGGAGCGGTTTGGATTGCGGGCGACCTTCGCCGTCGCCGCCGGCATCTGCTTCATCGTGTGGCTGATCGCGCTGCCATCGCGCGGCGCGATTGCGCTGGTTGCCGAGCGGTCGCGTGACACGCCCGGCCCCAAACGCCGCACCAACCCTAGTGACTGAGTAGCTTCTTCACGCGATCGACGACCGGCTTGGGCGTTGCATACATTGTCGCGACGATCTTCTGCACGCCCTCGCCGGTCGTCGGATCTACCTCCGCCTGCATGATCGCAGCCTCGGCCAGGAAGGCGGGATCCTTCATCGTGGCGCCGAAGGCGCGGCGCAGGTTGCGGGCCTTGGCCTCCGGCAGGCCGGGCGGCGCGACGAAGGGGCGCGAAATGGCCGTCGTGCCGATCAGAAGGGTGAGCAGCTGGCGATCCGCATCTGTCTTGGCGAGGTCCAGCACCAGCGGCACGTCGGGCAGTTCCGGGCTTTTCTGAAGGCCCATCTGCACCAGCAGAGTGACGCGCTTGTCGCGCAGCCAGTCCGGCTTGGTGGTCTTCAGCGAAGACAGGCTCCAGCCGCAGCGTCCATCCACTTCGCCGCTCTCGATGGCGAGGAAGGTCTGCTGGCTGCCGAGATAGCCCGTGACCACCTTGAATTTCGAGCCCAGAAGTTCGTTCAGCACCACCGGCAACGTGTCTGTCTCCGAGCCCGCGCCCGTGCCGGCAACCACGACCTGCTGCTTCGTCGCATCCTCGAACGTCTTGACTGGTGATTCCTTGCGGACAAGGCAGAGGCTCACGTCCTTGCTGATCGCGCCGATCCAGGTGAACTGGCTCATGTCATAGCCGGGATTGCGGTCGCCGATCAGCGGCTCGAGGATCGGCCCACCGGCAAAAATCGCCATGGCCGTGCCGTCGCGTGGAGCGGTTTGCACGAGATAATTGGCCGCGCGGATTCCGCCCGCGCCGGGCATGACCTGCACGACGACGTTGGGCTCGCCCACGATATGACGCCCGATATGGCGGCCGAGCAGGCGGCCGAAGAGATCGACGCCGCCTCCGGCCGTGCCCGCCGCGTAGATGGTGACCTGGCCGGTAATGGCGGCGGGATCCTGCGCGAAGGCGGCTCCCGACAGCCCCACGCAGGCGGTGACCAGGCAGGCCTTGAAAAGCAAAGCCGAACGGCTGCTGTTGAGCATTCGTATCCTCCCATGATGCCGCCGGACCGCTTGTCGGGTCCTGACCGCTTTCTGGGAGGAGCTTAGCCTAGCGAGTTCATGTTCAAAAGCCCCGGCCTGGCGCCGTCATCGCGAACGCAGCGAAGAGATCCCGCGCAGTCTCGCAATAGGGCTTTCGCGTCACGCCTTACGCACGACGCTTAACGTCTCAACCTGCGGTACGGCACCCCAGAGAGCTTGCCGGAACGCCTCGACATCCGGGAAGCCGGCGACCGGCAAATGCCGATAGACGTACCCGCCCTCCAGCACGTCGCCCTCGAATGGAAACGGATCGATCGCGACCCGCCCCGGCCCGAGCGGCGTCAGGGTGAGAGGCACGCCCATCTTGCCGTCACCGCCATAGCTCGTCGGAGCGAAGGCGATGCGCATCTCTCCGGGGACCTCGTTCGTGCACCAGTAGAGCGACAGAAAGTCCCAGACCTGCAGGAGCTGATAATCGATGCGGAAGGCCGCGCGGTCGTATGCCGCCAGCAGCGCTTCCTGGCGGGCCTCGTTGCGCGCAATGAAGGCGTCCAACTCCGGGGCGACGTGCGGTGCTGCGTTGTAAGCCGGCTCCGAGATAGCACCGTAACGGCCGCGCCAGAGCCCGGTGCGGTGACGGCTGACCAGCAGTCCCGCATAGGGATCGACATCCACCACCCAGTCCAGCGCCTTCTGGTAGGCCGCCAGCTGCTCCGGATCGCTGTGGACCTGACGGAAATTCGGCGTCGTTCGCGCGGCGGGATCGTAGTGCGGCGCAGCTTCGTAGCGCGACCACGTCCAATCGTGGTAGGCGGCGGCGCGAATGACGGATTCACGCTGTCGGGGCACCTCGAATTCCGCATTGCCCCAATGGGCCGCGAAAAGGCCTGACAAGCGCGCGTGATCGTTCTGAGTGATGAGAATGAGCGATCCATCGGCTCGCGTGCGCACGATCATGACACGACTCCTTCCTGCAAAGCTCAGGCGGCCTTTTTCTTCTCGACGATGACGAGATAAATCGAGGCGACGACGATGAGCAGCATGCCTGCGACGCTCCACCAGCCAGGAATTTCACCGAACACCACATAACCTATCGCCGCTGCATAGACGATGCGCGAGTAGTCGAGCGGCGCGAGCGCGGTCGCGTCCCCGTAGTGAATTCCCTTGGTGATCATGCCCTGCCCGGCAATGCCGAGGAAGCCGAGGACGATGAGCAGTGACAGCTCCGGCCAGGTCGGCGTCATCCAGACAAAGATCGCAGGCACGAGCGAGAAGATCGCGTTCCACACCGCATAGTAGAACATGATGACGCGCGTCGGCTCGGTCGTGGACAATCGCTTGATCGAGATCACCACGAGCGTTGCAAACAGAGCGCCGAGCGCGCCGATCAAGGCATTCGGATCAAACCCGGCCGTGAAGGGGCGCGCATACATCCACACGCCGATAAAGCCGACGACAGACACCATGGTGCGGCGAAGGTTCGAGACTTCCCCGAGGAAGAAGAAGGCCAGCGGAATGGTCCAGAGCGGACGGGAGAATTGCAGCGCCATGGAATCGGCGAGCAACATATGCGTGATCGTCCAGAAGAAGCAGAAGTTTCCCGCCGAGCCCATCATCCCGCGAATGAGATGCATGCCCGGACGCTTCGTCCTGAAGGGCTCCATCGGATCGCGCATGAACAGCGGCAGGATAAAGAGAAAGCCGACGAAGGAACGAAAGAAGAGCAGCTCGAACGCCGGCAACCGAGTGCCGAGGAACTTTGCTATCGATGCCATGACGACGAGCATGAGCGAGCCCATCGAGACATAGAAAATGCCAAGCGAATTGTTTGACATGGAATCGAACCGGCCACGCGCCCGCTGGAACGCATTCCCCTCCCCGCCCGGCGGACTCGATTGTGGTGGCGCTCCCGTTGTCGTCATGCGCCCAGACTAGGCCATGCATGCCACGGGCGCAAAGCTGGAATTTGGACTTGTCCGCGCCAAATCTTTCCTGCCCGGCCGCATCTCTGTAGGATGCGCGGGCGGAGACACAGGGTGACGAGCGATGCTGCAAAACCGTTTGAAAGACGCCGTTAGCCCCTACCTTCTGCAGCACAAGGACAATCCTGTGCATTGGCAGATGTGGGGCGAAGATGCGCTCGAGGCTGCGCGCACCAGCGGGAAGCCTATCCTGCTGTCGATCGGATACGCTGCCTGTCATTGGTGTCATGTCATGGCGCATGAAAGCTTCGAGGACGACGGCGTCGCCGCGATCATGAACGAGCTTTTTATCAACATCAAAGTCGATCGCGAAGAGCGGCCGGATGTCGATCAGGTCTATATGGCTGCGCTCCACGCGCTGGGGCAGCCGGGCGGATGGCCTTTGACGATGTTTCTGACTCCGCAGGGCGAACCCTTCTGGGGCGGCACCTATTTCCCGAAAGAGACGCGCTATGGCCGCAAGGGTTTTCCCGACATACTTCGGGAGGTGTCGCGCGTCTTTCATGAGCAGCCCGAACAGGTCGCCACCAATGCGAGCGCGCTGCGCAATGCCGTAACGCAGGTTCAGGTCACAGCGGACGCGAAGGACATCACGCCCGCCGACCTGAAATTCTACGCCGAGCGCATCACCGCGGCGATGGATCCCGTGAACGGCGGACTGAAGGGCGCGCCGAAATTTCCTAATCCGCCTGCGCTGGAACTGCTCTGGCGTGCGGGACGCGGTGGCGAACCCGCAGGCGCGCGTGATGCCGTGCTACTCACGCTGCGACGCATGTGCGAGGGCGGCATCTACGATCATCTGGGAGGCGGCTTCGCCCGCTATTCCGTGGACGACCGCTGGCTCGTGCCGCATTTCGAAAAGATGCTCTACGACAATGCGCAGCTGCTAGACCTGCTGGCACTCGCGTGGCGTGAAACGAAAGAGCCCCTCTTTGCACGAGCCGCGCGCGCCACGGTCGGCTGGCTGCTGCGCGAAATGCGCACGGCAGGCGGCGCATTCAGCGCGAGCCTGGATGCCGACAGCGAGGGCGTCGAAGGCAAGTTCTATGTCTGGACCTACGACGAGATCGAAGCCGTTCTGGGCGCAAAGGACGCAAGTTTCTTCGGGCGCTTCTACGATGCGACATCCGAAGGCAACTGGCAGGACGAGCATCACGGCGGCCCGCGCGTCATCATTCTGAACCGCTTGCTGTCACCGCCCTCCGAAGCCGCGGAAGACACGCTCGCGGGTCTGCGCGCGCGTCTTTTCGAAGCCCGCGCGACGCGTGTTCGACCCGGTCTCGACGACAAGATTCTGGCGGACTGGAACGGCCTCACCATTGCCGCGCTGGTTCATGCCGGTCTCATCTTCGAGGAGGAAAGCTGGATCGAGGCCGCACGCACAGCCTTCGATTTTGTGGCGGCAAAGATGGTGCGCATTGTCGACGGGCATCGCAGGCTCGGTCACGCATGGCGCGCCGGGGCGCTCGTGTTCCCGGGCATGGCCTCGGATTACGCGGCCATGATGCGGGCGGCGCTGGCGCTGGCCGAAGCAGACCGCAAGGCCGATGCCGAAAAGCTCATCGCCTTCGCGCGCGACCTCGCCGATGCACTCGATGCGCACCATCTTGATGCAGAAAGCGGCACGTTCTTCATGTCGGCTGATGATGCACCCGACGTCATCATGCGCACACGCCCGACTGCAGATGAAGCAGTTCCCAATGCGCATGCGATTCTTGCCCAAGCCATGGTCAAGCTCGCGGCGATGACGGGCGATGACGCGATCCTCGCGCGTGCCGACAGGCTGATTGCGGCTCTTCTGTCTGCGCTGCGCGCCAATGCCTTCGGCCATGCCGCCGCGATCAACGCCATCGACCAGCGGCTGAACGCTGCGGAAATCGCTCTCGTGGGACCCGAGGTTACCGCCCTGAGAGCCGCAGCGCTCGCCCTGCCCTTCACGGACCGGCATGTCCATCGCCAGCACGCAGGCGGGCCGGCTCAGATAGCGGCTTATCCAGAGGATAAGTCGGCGGCCTTCGTGTGCATGGACGGACGATGCTCTCTGCCGGTAACGGACCCGTTGCAAATCGACGAGCGCGTTGTCTCCATGCAGAACCGGGTGGCGGGGTGACCGTAAGCCCTCGAGGTTCTCTGCCTGCGTTTCTATGATCCGGCGCACCCAGCGCGGGAGCATTCACCTTTGGCGGCGCGCCCATGGAATGAGCGCTGCCTGCGCAAAAGAGCACGGCGAAGAATCTCGCATTGCCGATGACCATTCTTCCCGAGTGGCACGAACCCTGCATTCGCTGATTGACCATCTGGTCAAGGATGCTTTCGCTCGTCGACCTGTCTTGATCGCACGACGCGGTCGTGACCGCATCGCAGCATGATCCGTTGCGACGCAATCGCCGACCGGGTCTGTTGACCAAATGGTCAAATGAAATGCCTTTCGCGTTGACAGGACCGCGACACCGCCCGTCTAATATCGTCAAGCCACCTGGAGGTCCCTCGATGTCTGCGCACGCATCAACTGGAAAATCGAACAGCAGCGACAGAGGGACGCATCGCAAAAACGGGCTTTACGCGGCCGTCGGCATGCTGGCCGCACTTACGGGTCTCGCTTCCGGCGCTTCTGCGGACCCTGTCGAGGATTTCTACAAGGGTAAGACGTTACGCGTGATCGTCGGTTACGCAGTGGGCGGCGGCTATGACATTTACGGCCGGGTCTTCGCAGAGAATTTCGGAAAGTACCTGCCAGGCAACCCGACCGTCATCGTGCAGAACATGCCCGGCGGCGGTAGCTTTGTAGCGGCGAAGTACCTTTACGGCGCCGCGCCGCGCGACGGCACCTATTTCGGCAGCGTCTCGCAGACATTGGCCCTCGACGCAGCCATGAACGAAGACGCGGCGACCTTCGACGTCACCAAGCTCAACTATCTGGGCCGCCTGCTGGACAATGTCGATGTTGGAGCAGGTCGTCCCGGAGCGAAGTTCAAGACATTCGATGACGCACGCAAGCAGGAGATCGTCGTCGGCGCCACCGGCGGCGCATCGCCGGGCTACCTCGTCCCCGCCGCCCTCGCGAAGTTTGGTGGCGCGAAATTCAAGATCGTATCCGGCTATGGTGGGAGTGCCGACGCTTACCTGGCCGCCGAGCGCGGCGAAGTGGAGCTGATCGGCTCGGTGGGCCTCACCTTCATCATGCAGCGCAATCCGGATTGGGTGACGAAGAGAGCGGCTCCAATCCTCTATCAAACCGCCATCAAGCGGCATCCACTCTTGCCCTATGTTCCCACCATTGGGGAGCTGGGCACGTCGGCCGAGGGCACTGCAGTGTTGCGCGCCATCGGCGCCTCCTCCGAAATTGGGCGCTCGATCATCACGACGCCGGGTGTTCCTCCGGAGAGACTGGCCGCACTGCGCACCGCTTTCCAGAAGATGGTCAACGATCCCGTGTTCGTAGATGCGATGAAAGGCCGTGAAATTCCGATTTTCGGCGCGACCGGCGAAGAAATGGACGATGTCACGCGCGAAGTGATGAAAACGCCCAAAGCCACGCTCGAACTGACGAAGGCCCTTCTCAAGCAATAAGCAATGCAATGCGGCCGGAGTGATCCGGCCGCATTCTTAGCGAGAATTTTCAGACGAGTTGGCCCTCGCCCAGAGGGATATCTCGCAGGGTGCTCGGGGCGAACAGCTCCTCGATGTTCAATAGCCGATCGCTGAGGCCCTGCTCGAACGTATATTGCAGGAGCGCCTCGATCGTCTCCTTGTTGGGCGTGATGCCATAGGGATACCAGTCCTTACCGATGATCTGCTGCTCTTCCTCGATCATCGACTGAAGCCACGCGAACGAGGCCTTGGGCGAACCGGTCTCCATGATGAGCTTGTACGAGCGCTCTTTCGCTGCACAAAAAGCCTTGTAAAGGCTCATGGCGACCCACGGGTCACGATCGTAGATCTCGCGCTTGATGACCACCGTGTGCATGATCGGATAGATCTTCGTGCGACGATAGTAATCCTTTTCCACTTCCGCGTAGTTCGGGAAGAGGCGACGCACTTTCGGCGAACCCTTCCGGAAGGAAATTGGATTATTCGCCGTCATCATGAAATCGATCTCACCGCGCTCCAGAAGATCGCCGAGTTCCACACGCGGGTCGCCCTGCGTGAGTCTGATATCCGGCGGCAGCTTGCGACCTAGACGGTCGGTGCGGCCCTGCACCCAATCGATCTGATTGGGCATCACGCCGTATTCGTGTTGCAGGAGGCCGCGCATGTAGACGCCAGCCGTCATGCTGTATTCAGGCACGCCGCCGCGCTTGCCGATGAGATCGTGCGGATGCTCGATGCCCTTCTCCGTGTTGATGAAGAAATAGCCGTGACGAAACACACGCGAGGGGAAGACAGGGATGGCAATGTAGGGCGAATTGCCCTGGCTAACGAGCGTCGTGTAGTTGGACAGCGACATCTCCGAGACGTCAAACTCCTGGTACTGCAACATGCGCCAGAAGATTTCGGCGGGCTGCAGTGTGAGATAGGTGAGGTCGATTCCGTCCGGGCGGATCGAGCCGTCGATCAGGGCTTGCGTTCGATCGTAGGGGCCACAAGCCAGACTGAGCCGGAGATTTGCCATTTGATACTCCTGTTTTGACTCGCGCCTCTGCGCATGTCGGTTTCAGCTTCGATTGGTCAGACGCCTGGTGGAAATGAAACGCGTCCCACAAAAAAGGCTTCGACGCAGTGCGCCACGCTGAGTGCCGTCACCATAGATGTCTTTGGATTGGACGGCGCAGGCGCGTTGATGAATTCGAATCGCGCGCGTCCTGCAGCGCTGATGCTCTCGATCTCATGCGTGTTGCCTGCCGCCCTGGAATCGATCACCACACGCACGCGGATACGTCCAGCGTCGCCGATAGTGAGTGCGATGGTTGCCGCGACGTTGAGATTGCGAGGATACAGCCGCGCCGCTTCCGCAACCGATCCTTCGAAAAGCACCAGTTCGCCCTCCACCTGATGTTCCTGCAAGCCCCGCTCCGCCAGCTCGTCAAGCCAGGCATTGGGCGGCTTGCGCGACGTGTATTCGATGCGGAGATCATCGAGGGGGGCAACGGCAGCTAGGTAATCAAGACCGCCAATTGCTCCGGCGGGCACGATGAGGCGCGCACCATGTTTTGCCGCGCAGCTCTGCAAGGTCTCGGCAAGACTTCCCTCCCCATCATCCTGCACCAGAGATCCTGCCGATGCAGCAATAACGCTGATGCCCGCCTCGAGAATGCGCGGCACCAGTTCCTGCAAGGCATGGTGCCCGGCGACCTCCACAACAACATCCGGCGCAGCCGCAATCATCGCCTCGACATTGGCTACCTGTGTGATCATCGCGCTACCCGCATCGCTTTCCTCGAGCGTGCGACGAAGGATTGTGAAGCGCGACGACGCCACGCCAGAGGACAGACGAGCGACAACGTTGCGACCAATCGCACCGACGCCGATAAGTCCGATATGCCGAACGCGCATGCCGTCGCCACTCCCATTCACCACGAAGCTGCGATCATAGCGGAGCATGTGACGCCCCCAAGCACTTTCTGCCCGTGAACGCCAGGCGCACTGATATTTCTGCTGTCGCCGCGCGTGGCCTTGTCGCATCGTAGCCCTGGATGTAGAGACGAAGCGGATCGAGCGCGGAGATTGCCATGACACACCTGCCCTGCCCTGTTTATGTTTCACATATCGATGGGATCAGTTGTCCGGCTGGTCAACAGGAGTTCCCGCTCGTGGCACCGGAGAGCGGAGAGCGGATCGGCACGATCCGGGAAGCAGGCATCGAGGGAGTCGAAGCCGCTGTCCATTCTGCAACGGCGTTCTATCGCGCAAACCGTTCGAGCCCTGTCCATCAACGTATCGCCTGGCTCCAGACCTGCGCCCGATCACTCGCGGGTGCGAGCGAGGAATTGGCGCAAATCATTCGGGAGGATGTCGGCAAGCCGATCCGTATCGCGCGCGTGGAAATCAAGCGCGGGGTCGAGTTCATCGAAGCGTGCGCCGCGGCACTCCCCCAGATCACCGGCGAGGTTCTCCCCCTCGATTCCGTTGTTCCGGGGACAGCGCATTTCGGCTTCACGCGCCATGTTCCTTATGGTGTGGTCGCCGGCATCACGCCCTTCAACGCGCCTGTGAACCTGCTTATCCAGAAAGCAGCGCCGGCCATCGCGGCCGGCAACGCCTTCATCGGAAAGCCTGCGCCGGCGGGCACGCGAACCGCTCTCCGCCTTGCTGTGCTTTTCGCAGATGCGGGACTCCCCAAGGGGCTGTTCAACATCGTGACCGGGGATCGCGAGACAGCCGCCGCGCTGGCGGGGCATAACGGCGTCTCTGTCGTGTCGTTTACGGGTGGAACCGTTGGCGGCCAGGCGCTCGCGCGGATCGCGGGGGCGAAGAAGTTTCTGGCTGAACTCGGCTCCAACGCCGCCAATATCGTTCTCGCCGACGCCGATGTGGCCGATGCGGCGCAACGGATTGCCGCTGCGGCATTCGAGGCAAGCGGGCAACAGTGCATATCGGCCCAACGTATCCTCGTCGACCGCTGTGTTCTCGACGAGTTTGTCGCTCGCTTTGCGTCTGCGGCGTCGGCCCTCCGCGTTGGCTCAGCGCTCGACCCGGCCACCGACATCGGGCCCATGGTGAGCGCGGCTTCGGCCGATCGCGTCATGGGATTCTGCGAGGACGCGATTGCACGTGGAGCCCGTGCGGTCCTCGCACCACGGCGAGAGGGCGCGATCGTCAGCCCCGGTATCTTTGTCGATGTGCCGAGAGATGCGCGGATCTGGTGTGAAGAGGTCTTTGGGCCGCTGGCGGTCGTCGTACCATTCGACGGCATCGATCACGCGCTGGAACTGGCCAACGACTCCCCCTTCGGACTCCAGGGTGCTGTGTTCACGAAGTCGCTCGGTCATGCCATGCGCTTCGCCGACGAGTTCGACGTCGGCGCGCTCTGGATCAATGAAGCGAGCCGCTTCCGCCTCGACGCCTATCCATTCGGCGGCATGAAGCAAAGCGGTGTCGGTCGCGAAGGCGTGCGCTATGCCATCGCCGAATATTCGCAGATCAAGTTCATCGGCATGCGCCCATAAGGTCACGACCGGCGGATTCTCTCCGCCGGTCGCACTTTGATTATCTCAGCTTGTTGAGATCGGCCTTCTTGCCTTCCGCAACGACAGCGGCACGGTCGTATGTGTTGATCTGGTCGATCAGTTGATTGGTGATGACGTGATCGACGGGCACAGCTGCCGGCATGATCTTCTGGTCGACCATGAATTGAATGAGGCGGGTCCAATCGTCCGCGAAGAGAAGCCCGTGCTTGTCACCGGTCTTGGCTGTGTTCCAGATCTTCATCCGTCCCTGGCTCACCATCACGCCCGCCGCGAGAGCCTTGGCCGGATCGGGATCCTGCACGCGTGCTTCCGGATAGGTCTTCCAGGTCATCAGCACGGCAGCCTCGGGGTTCGCCATGGTGAAGTCATAGCCCTTGGCGACAGCGCGTGCGACACCCACCAGCATTTTCGGGTTCTTCTCGATCGTCTCGGGCTTGGCGAGCAACCCGACATCCGGGAGCGTACGTAAGTTTTCCGGTGAGGGTACGATACGCAGGTCGAGGCCCGACGTGATGAACTTGGCGAGCGCGGCATCCCAATACACAATGCCGTCGACCATCTTCTGCTTCACGGAGGTGATCGCCTGCGCGCCCATTCCAATCGGCAGGAATGTGACGTCCTTCTGGCCATCCAGGCCAGCCTGTGTTGCAAAGGCACGACCGAATGTGGTGCCGGCGCTGCCCATGGACTGAACGCCGAGCTTCATGCCCTTCAGGTCCGACATAGACTTGATGGGGCTGTCGGGCAGCACCGCGACAGACCAGATGTTCGCGTAATAGAGCGAATAGAAATAACGAATATCCAGCTTGCCCGATTGCATGCCGACGAGCGCCTCGCCGGGCGAGGCCGCGCCGACCTCGCCGTTGCCAGCTGAAATCTGGATTGCCGATTCATTGGAGCCGCCGACCGCGAGAAGACTTACGTCGTAGCCTTCCTTCTCGAAATAGCCGAGTTGCTTGGCAACCACGAAGGGCGCGAAAGCTTCGTCGATCGCGCGCACGGGGATCAGCAGCCGCACCTTTTCGAGCGCGGTGGCGCTCTGCAAGGCGCCGCACCACGCCAGGGACACGGCCATGGCCGCGGCCAGGCTGTTGCGCATCAGGTTCGGCTTCATGCTGCTCTCCTTGATGAATATCGTTCAGGTGGTGATCGGCGTTTGCTCGCGCCGGATCCAAAAAACAAAGCGCTTTGCAGCTGTGCGGACGATGCCGTGGAGCGCAACGCCAATCAGCGAGAGAAAGATGAGGACGGCGAAGACGCCGGGTACATCGAGGCTGAAGTTCAGCGCCGTGATGAGATAGCCCAGACCCTGCTGCGCGCCCACGAATTCACCGACTACAGCCCCGATCACTGCCATGACGGCTGCGATTTCGAGACCCGCGAAGATGAGTACGAGCGCCGACGGCAGCCGCAAGCGCAGCAGGATCTGCATGGGCGTTGCGCCGAAGGCCTTCATCATGTCGAGCTGGTCGCGGTCCGTCGAATGGAAACCGGCCATTACGCTGACGAGGACCGGAAAGAAACAGACTAGCGCGGTGATGACGATTTTGGACGCCAGTCCATAGCCGAACCAGATGATGAACAAAGGCGCGATGGCGATCTTCGGCACCGTCTGCAGAGCCACGACGTAGGGGTAGACGAGCCGCTCGACCGCCGGGACCAGCGAGATCGTCGCGCCTGACACCAACCCCGCCGCGACACCGAGGCCAAAGCCTGACAGGACTGCCGCAAGCGTAGCGCCGAGATGGGGCCAGATCGTGCCTGATACGATGAGGTCCACGAAGCGCACCGCGATGGAACTCGGCGTCGGCAGGATCAGGGACGAAACGCCGAAGACGCGGCAGGCCCCTTCCCACAGCACCAGAAGGCTCGCAATGAGTGCCAGTGATTGGATGCGGTGCATGGAGGACGCGCCCTTTTTCATAGCGCAGCCACCGCGTGGGTCTCGGCCCCGAACATGGCGCGGATCTGGTCGCAGAGCTCTCCGAATCGCGGCTGCCCCATGGTGCGAAGGCTGCGCGGACGGGGAATATCCACGTGCACGACCGCCGAGATGCGACCGGGCCGTGGCGACATGACAACGACGCGATCGCCAAGCAAGACCGCCTCGGGAATGCTGTGCGTGATGAAGACCACCGTCTTCTTTTCTTCGGACCACACGCGCATCAGTTCCATGTTGAGCATTTCGCGCGTCATCGCATCGAGCGCGCCGAAAGGCTCGTCCATCAACAGGATTTTTGGATCGCGCATGAGCGCGCGGCAAATGGCAACGCGCTGTTGCATTCCCCCAGACAATTCGAAGGGATATTTTTGGGCGAAGTCCCCGAGACCCATGAAAGTCAGCAACTTCGTGGCGCGCGCGATGGACGCCTGCGAGCGATCCCCCTTCAGCTGTAGCGGAAGAAGCACATTCGAGAGAACGTTGTTCCAAGGCAGAAGCGTCGCCTGCTGGAACACGACGCCGACGTCGGGACGCGGACCCGTGAGCTGCTCTCCGGCTACAGTGGCCGTACCCCCGCTGGCCACGTCGAGCCCTGCCAGGATGCGCAGCAACGTCGTCTTTCCGCAACCGCTCGGTCCGACGACGGAGATGAATTCGTGATCGGCGACGTCGAGGTCGATATTTGATAGTGCGTGAACCGTCTCCCCCGAGCGGGTTGCGAACAGTTTCTGGAGATTTTTGATGGCGATCAGCGGCGCGGCCGGGGCGCCAAGCGGATCGGCCAGTTGCGTGAGTGTCTTCACTTGCGACGATACTGGCAAGGATACCCCTTAATGAAAAAGCAAAGCGAACGCGGTGTCCGACGAAGGGGGCTCGTGAAGGCGTACAAGGATGACGTGTTGATTTGCTGGCGTATCATCTCTTCAACCCTGCCCATCAGGTACAAGCCGCACCGAGCTTAGGATGCAATTGACCGGCCAGTCAACAATCCGGAATTGCGCCCGGAGTCGCGGTAGCGGTGCTTGACGGGGTATCTGGAATGGTATCGAAATAGCCGCCATGCAGTTTCGACCTCTCGTTCTGAAACCTATGCGCGCCGTGCGTTTCGCGGCGGCTCGTTTCGGGAAAAATCGCCGGCGGCTCGGCCGGCAACTCATATTCCTCCCGCAGTGCGCTGCGGTCCTCGCGCGACTGCCTTCTGCCCTCTCAGCTGATCAGACTCGAGTACACCTATGAAGCTTGCTCCATTCCGATATGCCGCGCCGACGTCGGTCGCCGAGGCCGTGGCGTTGCTAGGTTCCTGCGATGCGAAGGCCCTTTCCGGCGGCCAGAGCCTGATGCCGATCCTCGCCTTCCGGCTTTCCGCCCCCGAATTGATCGTCGACCTCAAACATGTGCGAGGTCTGGACCGCATCACGATCGATGAGCGCGGCGTCATACTCGGCGCCAAGGTTCGCTGGCACGACATCGAGACGGACGCACGCCTGCTGTCTGCCCATCCGTTGCTGGCGGAAGCCATCAAGCATGTCGCGCACTACCAGATCCGCAATCGTGGTACCGTCGGCGGGTCGCTCGCTCATGCCGATCCGGCAGCCGAAATGCCCGGCATTGCGGCAAGCTGTGATGCAATTCTCACCATCGTCGGCAGCAAGGGTGAACGCAAAGTCGCGGCTGCTGATTTTTTCGAGGGCGCGCTGCAGACCTGTCTTGAAGCCGATGAACTGATCACCGAAATCCTGCTGCCTTTCTGGCCGCAGGCACGCCGCTGGGGCTTTCAGGAATTCGCACGCCGTCGCGGAGATTTCGCGCTCGCTGGCGTGGCGGCCTATTACGATCTCGACGCGCAGGGCCATGCGAGCAACACGCATATCGGCGTCATCGGCGCGTCGGATCGTCCCCGCCGCCTTGCGACTGCCGAGTCCGCGCTCAATGGCATGGCGGTGACCCCCGGAGCGATTGCGGCGGCGGCCGCGGCTGCAAGCGCTGAAGTCGATCCGCCATCCGATATTCACGCGCCGGCCGACTATCGCCGCGCACTCGTCGCAACCCTGGTCGAGCGCGCGCTGACGCACGCGGCCCGCTGATTTCAGGTGATCTCCATGCAAATCGAATTTGAAGTCAACGGCAAGCCCGTCTCCGTGGATGTCGATCCGCGCATGACGCTCGCAGATTGCCTGCGCTCGGAACTCGGCCTCACGGGCACGCATCTGGGCTGTGAACATGGCGTCTGCGGCGCGTGCACTGTCATCGTCAATGGCGCAGCCGTGCGCTCATGCCTGATGCTCGCGGTGCAGGCATCGGGTGACACGGTTGTGACCGTCGAGGGCCTCTCGAACGACGAGGCCCTGACGCCGTTGCAGGCGTCCTTCCGCAAGCATCACGCACTGCAATGCGGCTTCTGCACACCGGGCATGGTGACGACCGCGCATGCGCTGCTGACCCATGAGCCCGACGCCGACGAAGAGCGTGTGCGCGATGTGCTCTCCGGCAATATCTGCCGCTGCACCGGCTATATTCCAATCGTGGAAGCCGTTCTCGATGCCCGCTCTGCTTACGGGAGCAAGGGAGAATGAAGGTACGTCCGGCTAATTCCTTCATCGGCAGCCCGATGGAACGCGTCGAAGACCTGCGCTTTCTGCGCGGTCGCGGCACCTATGTCTCCGATGTCTCGCGCCCCGACCAATTATATGCTGTCGTGTTTCGCAGCCCCGAAGCGCATGGGCGCATTCGCTCGATCGATACATCGCGTGCGCTGGCTCTTCCGGGCGTGCGCGCCGTCATCACGGCGAAGGACCTGGGTGCGAGCGTCCCTCGCGTGCCGCTGCGCCTGCAGCCGCTGCCGCAGCTTGAACCCTTTCACCAGCCCATGCTCGCACACGACAAGGTGCGGTATGTGGGCGAGCCTCTCGCGGTCGTCGTGGCCGACAGCGCGCACATCGCCGAAGATGCTCTCGAGCTCATAGATCTCGACATCGAAGCCCTGCCCGCGGTAACGGATCGCGCGAGTGCGGATGGCTCGGCGAGCGTGCTCTTCGAAGACCACGGCTCGAACCGCGCCATCGTCTGGACTGCGACGCGTGGCGAAGCTGACGCGGCTTTTGCCGGCGCCCACCTTGTGCTGAAGGAGAGCTTCAAGGTCCAGCGTCACGCTGCCATGTTCATGGAGCCGCGCGGGTTCGTGGCCGAGTGGAACAATGAGACGCACCACCTCACGGTCTGGGGCGCCGCCAAAGTGGCCTGGACGAACCGGCGCATCCTTGCCGGCGCCATGGGCATAGAAGAGACGGCGATCGACATGATCGAAGTCGATGTTGGCGGTGGCTTCGGGTCGCGCGGTGAGTTCTATCCGGAGGATTATCTCATCCCCGCGGCCTCGCGAATCGTGGGGCGTCCGGTGAAGTGGACCGAGGATCGGCGCGAGCATCTTATGTGCGCCAACCATGCGCGCGACATCGAGTGCGATGTCGAGATGGCGCTGTCGAAAGACGGAATTATTCTAGGCCTGCGTGGCATGGCCTATGCCGATATCGGCGCTTATATCCGCACCAACGGTTCAGTCGGTCCACGCAACGTCGCGCAGTTCATGTCCGGTCCCTACAAGATCGAGAACATCCATCTGCAGACGACGATGCTCACGACGAACAAGACGCCCAGCGGCACCTATCGTGGCCCCGGGCGTTTCGAGACAGATTTCATTCGCGAACGCATGATTGATCTCGCAGCCAAGAAGCTCGGGCTCGATCGCGCCGACATGCGCCGCCGCAATCTGGTGGCGGATGCCGACATGCCCTACCCGCTTGCCAGCATCACGCCCTATGACAGCTCGACCGAGCTCGACAGCGGTGATTACCACGCCGTATTCGACCTCTGTCTGAAAGAGTTCGGATGGAACGAAAAGACTGCGCTGCAGGGCAAACTGATTGACGGACGCTATCACGGCATCGCCGTCGGCAGCTTCATCGAAGGCGGTGCCGCCGGCCCGAAGGAAGATGCGCGCCTTGTGCTGGAGACTGACGGATCGCTGACCGTGTATCTCGGATCGTCCGCAGTGGGTCAGGGGCTCGAGACGATCATGGCGCAGATCGCCGCCGATGCGATGGAGATTCCGTTCGATCGCATCCGCGTGCTGCATGGCTCCACGTCGCATGTGACTGAGGGCTTCGGCTCATATCATTCGCGGTCCACTGTCATGGGTGGCTCAGCCATCCTGCTTGCTGCGGAAAAGCTGAAGGACATGATCCGCGATGCCGGGGCCGCACGCCTTGGCTGCGGGCGCGATGACGTGCAAATCGACGGCGAGAGTGTCGTCTGCAAGAGCAACAGCCATGCTTTCGCAGGACTGGCCGACGAACCGCTCGACGTGGAGGCGACGTTCTACAACAAGAAATACACATACGCTTACGGCACGCAGGCCGCTCACGTGAGCGTGGATCCTGGGACCGGCCATGTGCGTGTCATCGATTATCTGTCGGTCGAGGATGTCGGGCGCATGATCAATCCATTGACCCTGCATGGACAAGCTATCGGCGGCATCGTCCAGGGTCTGGGCGGGACGTTCCTCGAACATCTGGTCTATGACGAGCATGGGCAGTTACTCACGGGCTCGCTCGCCGATTACCTGATGCCCACGGCCAGCGACTTCCCGAACATCCGCTCCATTACGCTGGAGTTGAAGCCCTCGCCGAACAATCCTCTGGGTGCTAAAGGAGCAGGCGAAGGCGGCATCATTCCGGTGGGCGGAATCGTTGCCAACGCCGTCGCGAATGCGCTTTCGGAGCTCGCCGTGGAGCCATTGGAGCTTCCACTCTCGCCCCCGCGTTTGTGGAGGCTCATCCGGGATGCGCGGGAGGCGAAGCTCCGGGCGTGACGGCTGGCGCCGTCGGCATGATGGCCGCCGTGTAATTTACCTCGCTCATCGCGCCCTGCCAGGCGTGGCGGGCGAGTTCGGAACAAAGGTTTCCCGATGGCCAGCCGAAGCCGCGATCCTGCTCGCACGCGTGAAAAGCTGCTCACGCATGCAACCACTGAATTTGCCCGCAAGGGTTATGATGGCGCTCGCGTCGATTCCATTGCGTTGCGCTGCAAGCTCAGCAAGAACATGCTTTATTACTACTTCGAGTCGAAGGAAGGGCTGTTCGTCGCCGTTCTCGAACGCATGTATGAGAAGTTGCGCACCCAGCAGAAGGATCTCGCGGTCCGTGCGAGCGACCCTGCGAGCGCGCTCAAGCAACTCGTGCATCACACGTTCAATGCCCTGCTCGACAATCCCGATGCCATCCGGCTGATGAATGAAGAAAACCGCCACAAGGGCAAGCACATCCGCCAGTCCGGGCGGATGCGCGATCTCTACAATCCTCTGGTCGAGACCATCCGCTTCATCCTTGAACGCGGACGCGAGGACGGCGTATTTCGCGCCGGCATTGATCCAGCCTTCGTCTACCTTTCTCTCTCGTCGCTTTGTTACCACTACCTGTCAAACCAGTACACGCTGGAGGTTGCACTGGGCGTTGACCTCGGGTCGGAGAAGGCGCGCGCGAACTGGCTCGCACATATCACTGAACTGGTGACGATGTATTGTACATCCGGCATGACAGCGATGCCCTCGCCACCGACGTCCCCCAGGCCGGGACGCGTGACCAAGCGCACCGCCACCAAGCGGCCGATAAGGCAAAGCGCATGAATCAGGGCATTTCTGACTGCAATGTACTCAAAATACATATAGGACCCGTGCCATTGCGTTGTTGAGTTGACAGTCAACAAGGAGCTTTTTTTATTGGTCTATTTTCGCACTTCAAGGAGCCTGCGCCATGGCAGTTGCCCGTCATCCCCGCCCCCCCGAACTCGTCGGTGTCCCGCTCGAAGAAATCATGAATCGCTATGTCGGGCGTTTCCGCGATCGCAAGCCCGACTGGGCAGCTTTCGAAGACGCGAAGATCGAGGGCTTCAAGCGCGCGCAACATCGCTTCATCGGCGCGGGCGGTTCGGGGAAGCATGGCGACCCCTCCGTTATTCCGGCCGGCAATTTCACGCTGTCCATCATGTATGTGCAGCCGGGCCAGGGCAATGCGCCGCATACGCATGAGGTGGAGGAATGCTTCTTCGTGCTTCAAGGCTTTCTCGACGTTTTCGTCGAGGATGAGGACGGCAAGCGCCTGACCACGCGTCTCGGACCCTGGGACTGCGTGTCCTGCCCGGCAGGTGTCATCCATGGCTATGACAATGCCAGCCTGGAGCCTGTGTATTTCCAGGTCATGCTTGGGCGCGGCAAGCCGGAAACCATGGGCTATGCCGACGACAAGCTTTATCAGAGCCGCGATGCGCATCTGAAGAGCTGAGACCACCGGGGACACAGCACGCATGTACCAAAACTGTCCGGTCATAGCTCTCGAGGAACATTACTGGGACACGGAGCTTTCAGCGCAATTCATCGGCGCTGAAGGCGTTTCGCCGCTGTCGCATCTGCTCACCGAACTGGGCGACGTTCGCCTGCGTGCGATGGATGAATCCGGGATCGATATGCAGATCCTGTCGCATGGCGCACCGGCCGCGCAGAAGCTCGCGCCGGAGATTTGCGTGGACCTGACACGGCGCGTGAACGATCGCCTCGCGGAAGCTTGCGCGCGGCACCCCACGCGGTTCGCTGGCTTCGCCGCGCTGCCGACACCGCGACCGGACGAAGCCGCGCTGGAACTCGAACGATGCGTGAAGGAACTCGGCTTCAAGGGCGCGATGATCCATGGTCTCACCAATGGTGTCTTTCATGACGACAAGCGGTTCTGGCCCATTTTCGCCATGGCCGAGAAGCTCGACGTTCCTATCTATCTTCACCCGGCCGTGCCGCACCCTGAGGTGATGAAGATCTATTATGACGAATATGCGCGCGAGTTTCCGACCGTGATCCGTCCGGCCTGGGGCTTTACGGTGGAGACTGCGACGCAGGCAATCCGCTTGATCCTGAGTCGTGTTTTCGAGACGCATACGAAGCTGAAAATCGTGCTCGGCCATTTCGGAGAGACGCTGCCGTTCCTGCTCTGGCGGATCAATCAGGCGCTGCAGCGTCCGGGGCAGGATGCGCTGAGTTTCCGCGAGACCTTCTGCAAGCATTTCTACGTCACGACTAGCGGCCATTTCTCCACACCCGCGCTCGTCTGCACGATGATGGAGATGGGGATGGACCGAATCATGTTTGCGGTCGACTACCCTTATGTCGTCAACGCCGACGCGATGAAATGGATCGACACGTTGCAGATCTCCGGCGAAGATCGGGCCAAGATGCTGGGCGGCAATGCACAGAAGCTGTTCCGTCTTTGATTCTCGCGAGAATGAGCGTTGCCGCGACGCTCTGGCCACTGGCGGGCGCCGCGAGCCTGCCCTAGAAAGCGGGATCGATCGACAGGCAGGAGCGGAATACGCATGACTTTACGCGCCGATCAGGGAGCCGTTGAAACGCTCACGGGCGAGCCGCTCCCCGCGCGTGCAGGAACAGCTTATTCCGTGCTCTTCGCGATCAGCTTCTGCCATCTGCTGAACGACATGATGCAGGCCCTCGTGCCCGCGATCTATCCGCTGCTCAAGCAAACCTATTCGCTGGATTTCGGACAGATCGGGCTCATCACGCTCTGCTTTCAAATGACGGCTTCGCTTTTGCAACCGGTGGTCGGCGCGGTCACAGACAAGCGCCCGGTTCCCGGCTCGCTCGCCATCGGCATGGGCTTCACGCTGGTCGGCCTGCTGCTGGTTTCTCGCGCATCGAGCTTTGCCACACTGCTGATGGCAGTTGCGATGATCGGCGTGGGATCGTCGATTTTTCATCCGGAATCCTCGCGCATCGCAAGGCTCGCCTCGGGCGGACGACATGGCTTCGCGCAATCCCTGTTTCAGGTCGGCGGCAATTTCGGCACAGCGCTTGGGCCGCTCACCGCGGCCTTCATCGTTCTGCCCGCGGGGCAATCCTCCATCGCGTGGTTCGCAGGCGTCGCGCTTGTCGCCATGCTGATCCTCACACGCATCAGCGCGTGGTATCGCGCACATCAGGTGGCGCGTTCGAAGGCAGCCGGACCGCCTGTCGAGACGGGCCTGTCGCGCAACAAGGTGCTCCTGTCGCTGGGCATCCTGACCGCGCTGCTCTTCTCGAAGAGCTTCTACATGTCGAGCATGTCGAGCTACCTGCAATTCTACCTGATCGAGACCTTCCACATCAGCGTGGCCAGCGCGCAGCTCTACCTGTTTCTGTTCCTCGGCTCGGTGGCAATCGGCACGATGGCTGGCGGCCCGCTGGGGGACAGGATCGGACGCAAATACGTCATCTGGTTCTCGATCCTCGGCGTGTTCCCGTTCACGGCCGCCCTGCCCTATGCGTCGCTGGCCTGGACGGGCGTGTTGATCGTGCTGATCGGCCTCATCCTCGCATCGGCCTTCTCGGCCATCGTGGTGTTCGGGCAGGAATTGCTGCCGGGCCGCATCGGCATGGTGTCGGGGCTGTTCTTCGGCTTGTCGTTCGGCATCGGCGGTGTGGGCGCGGCAGCGCTCGGAGAACTCGCGGACTGGACGAGCATCGGCACGGTCTACAAGCTCTGCTCGTTCCTGCCGCTCATCGGAATGTTCACGGTCTTCCTGCCGAACCTGCGCAAGCGGTAATCACCTCTGCGTAGAAAAAAGGCCCGCTTCGCAGCCCCAACCATTCTGCAAAGGTTTTTGATATTTGGCCGTTTCGAAAGTGGCGGCCAAATCTACGATGAACGAAAGATGTAAATGTTCGCGAGCGCTCGCTGGGGTATTCCAGCGCAGATAAAGCCAGAATTGGTCAAATTCGCCCATCTGCAATTGATCCGAAACTTTCGATTTCTCGTTACGCGCCCGAAAATTTTTTAAACAACCATTTTGCATCGGAACAGCCATGAGGCGAAGTTTCCTCCCTGCTTTTTGGACGTTGGCAGGTCTATCTGCCGCAATCTTTCTTTCAAAACCAGCTTGGGCACTCGATTGTGCGCAAGCCTCAAGCGTGGTCGATAATTTGATCTGCGCTTCACCAAAGCTGAAAAAGGCCGATGAAGCGATGAGCGCCGCTTATTTCAAGCTTTTGCGCGAGACAAAAGATTCAGACTTTCACGAGGCATTGATCCGCAGTCAACGTCGATGGTTGCAGCAGCGAGCCACTCAGCGATTCGGACTGGCGAAAGAGAAAAAAACAGAAGATCGCGACATTCTGCTCAGGATCACGCGGGATCGTTTGGATGCATTAAAAAAATCGACATTGATTCATACGATGGAGGCGGAGAGAAAAGCTGCAGTTAAAGATAGCGGCGGCCCCTTCGTGGGTTACGAGGCTGATTGTGATATTTTTCCGCCGCCATATGGCAATTGGAATTATTCGTGCCATGGCTCGCAGCACCGTCAGCACGGAAACAGAATTTGCAGCACTTCAACGGAGTGGGCCAGTGGTCATACGACAGTCAAAAGATTTATGAGCATTTTTCAAGACGGCACGTTTCATCCGATAGCGAGTTGCTCGTTTGGCTATGCGGCATCGCACGCAGAATGCCCGGGAACTGGCGACTACACGCCAACCGGATCAAGCGCGCATTGGCACATGACGCCGACAGAGCGTGATGTTTCGCCACCTCAGCTAGAGAAGCTTTGGAAATATGATCCCGACATCGATCTCGGCGAAGATAATGCGCTATGGATGGACGATTGTCTTTCTGCAAACGTTTTTCCGCCGCTTGGTCAGCGCGGGGCCAGCCCAGCGGAAAAAGATCAAAAATAGGGCGGCTGTGTATCGCTCCACCACTTTGAGCCGCCTCCATAAGGTCATTCTCGGAGACTCGAAATATCTTGAATTCTGACCTTTTCATGCACGAGCCCGATCTGCTCCGCAGCGGTCGTCTCAAATTTTGCGCTTTTCAAATACAATATAATCCGCCCGCGAGGTCTTCGCGAGCGGATAGGGTTACGTCAAAAGCCCGACAGAACGGCCCGCTTCGCAGCGGGCCTTTTGTTTATTTGCTGCCTTCGGGCTGCGCAATATGGCGCAAACGTTCGACAATGGCGGGAGGCGTGGCATAGGCCTCGTCCACGATGCGCTTGGTTTCTTCGGGCGAGCGCGGGACGTTGACGCCGAGGTTGAGTTTCTCCGCTTCGGCCAGGAATTCCGGATCTACGAATGTCTCGGTCATGGCCTTCTGCATGAGCGCGACCCGGTCGGCCGGCACGCCCGGCGGCATCAGATAGGGGCGCCCCAGGGCCAGCGGCGCGATGGCTGCCTTCAGCAGCAGCTTGTCGTCCGCTTTCGTAAGAAGATCGGACACGGACGGCGTGTCGCCCGCGCCTTTCTCTTTCTCGGGGCCGTATTGGACGATGTACTTGACCTTCTTCTCGGTGATCCAGTTGGGCCGCGTCGAAGACAGAGAACTCCAGAAGATGCTCGGATAGCCATCGACCTCGCCACGCTCCATCGCGATGAAGGATTCGTTCTGGCCGGGATAGCCCACGACGATCTTCAGCTTCAGGCCAAGCAGTTCGATGAGCAGGCGGGCATAGAAGCTGGGGGTGGAATTGGCGCCCGAGGAGCTGACGGTGATCTCCTTCTTGCGTACATCTTCGACGCTGCTGACAGGCACCGTGTTCCAGACGATGAGCAGGCCCGTCTCGTAGCTGGGGGAACCGAGCCAGTTGAATTTCTTCGGGTCGTATTCGGCTTCCTTCGTGCCGAGCAGAGGCTCGAAAGGCGTGTTGTTCTGAACGCCGCCAATGGTGAGGCCATCTTTTGACGCGACATTGTAGATGTAATTGGTCGCGACGATCCCGCCCGCGCCCGGCATGTTGCGCACGGCCACCATCGGCGCGCCGGGGATGTGCTTGGGCAGATGCCGCGCAATCGTGCGGGCGAGCACGTCATATCCGCCGCCCGCGCTGGAGCTGACGACGAGAGAGATCGTCTTGCCCTTGTAGAAGTCGGCCGCCGGTTGAGCCCGTGCGCCATGGGAAAGAATCGCAAGAACAGCCGCGCCCGTCATGCCCAATATTTGAGTCTTCATTCTGGCTTCCTTGATGCAGGCCTCTCGGGCCTATGTCGAAATACCACGATGGGTCGCGGGCCCTCATGCAAAAAGGTCGCCATCTCGCACACCCCGACGTGTGACCTGTATTGCGCGGCATACTGTCGTGCGATCAGTCTGAAGCGGGCGCTTGCAATCCTGAATGATCGGGCAAAGGCAGCGTCCTCAGCCGGCCGCTCGCCAAACGCATGCGCACATGCCCGCAATAAGGGCACTTCATCTCTTCGGGTTCTTTCGACGTCATGCCGCCGCCGACCTCGACGAGTTCGAAGCGGCGCGCACAACTGGTGCAGGTTTCGATTTCGGCCATGGGACCTCTTGTCGGCGTGCGGAAACGCCAGTTTGCCACAGCTCGCGGACTTCTGCGCAATCCTAAAGCTGTCACGCGGCAGAGAGCATAGCCGGGGCCGCGTCCGCCATCTCCTCGTCCGACTCGGGGAAGCCTTCGAGTTCGGCCGAGGCGGCGACGCAATTGCGGCCGAGTTTCTTGGCGATGTAGAGGCGCACATCGGCCGCCTGCATGATGTCGCTGCTCGAGCGCGCCGATTCCGTCGCGACCGCGGCGCAGCCGATGCTGACGGTGACATGGTGGAGCTTCGAGCCCCCATGCTCTATGTCGAGCGCCGAGACCGAGGCGCGGATGAGTTCAGCGACCACACGCGCACGGGCCTCGTCACCCTGAACGATGACGCCGAACTCTTCGCCGCCGAGACGCGCCGCGAAACAACCGTGCGTTTCGCTTACGGCCTGGATGCGGCTCGCCACGCGACGCAGCACTGCGTCGCCCGCCTGGTGTCCATAGCGATCATTGTAGTTCTTGAAGAAGTCGACGTCGATCATGACGATCGCCAATTGCCGCGCCTCATCCATCCAGAGTTCCCAATCCTCCGCCAGCTGCTGCTCGAAGCAGCGGCGGTTGGCGATCTCCGTCAGGGAATCGCGAAAGGCGAGGCCGACGAGTTCGTCGCGCGCGGAAGCCAGCAGGCGTTCTCGGTCCGAGATGTGCTCGGCCATGGTATTCATGGTCTCGGCGAGAAGCCGAAATTCACTCGCGGGCGCGCCCTGTAGCGACGCGCGCGCATCGAGTTCGCCCCGGCTCCAATCGTCGGCCGCCCGCCCCAGTTCACGCAGGGGCCGGAGGATCAGGAAATGTCCGCCGATGCCGATGGCGGCTGCGATCAGCAGCGCGATGGCCGTGAGTTCTGCCAGCGTGCGCCAGTCGCGCTCCACGACCTGCGCGAGGGCGTTGGCGCGCGGCATGCCGACGACGAGCTTGGCCTTGGTATAGGGTAGCGGACGCACGGCATAGATGCGCTCGACTCCATCGACATCCCGCAACGCAGTCAGGCCGCGCTCGTTATCGCCCTCCAGCTTCAGGCGGGTTCCTACGAGGCTACCGTCCTCCGTGCTGCCGGGATGGACGATGTAGGCCACCCCGCCCTCTACTGTATGTTCGACCTGCGCGACGGCATGGTCGAGTTGTTCGAGATCCAGCGTGACGACGAGGATCGAGCGCAGGCTTCCGTTCACGATCACCGGCATTGCGGCCGCGACTGTGGGGCGGCGCGTCACGCGCGCGATCAGAAGTTCGCTGACGGAGAATGCCCGGTTGAGGATGGTCTGCTGCACATAGGGGCGGTCGGCGAAATTCACGCCAACAGCATCTTTTCCGGTGGAGCAGCGCGCGACCCCGCTCGTGTCCAGCACGCTCATCGTGATCGCCCAGGCCCTGCTTTTGGCGATGTCGCTCAGCAACTCGCCGCAATCGGGACTGCGGTACGTCTGGATGGCGGGTACCTGCGAAAGGATTTCGAGTGTTCCACGCGCGTCATCGATGACATCCATGGCCGCCGACACACCCCTGTCTGCGAGGCCCGACAGCAGCACTCCAGCGCCGGCGAGAGCGCGATCGGCGTCGGCGCTGCGTTCGGCAAGCCTGATGAGGCCGACGGGCAAAACAGCCAGGACCGCTATGCAAAAGAGACGCGACCGAAGGCCGGAGGACCAGTGACGAAATGGGACGAACAGATGCGGCATGAGTTATCCACGAGCAGCTTTCACTGAGCAATCATCACACACCTAACCTTAAGAAATATAACAACTTTCACTACGTAACCTTCGGAGGCTTCCGACACCTTCCATACGTTTGGTCCAGGCGCCCTGCATTCCCGTCATGTTCCTAAATACTTCCGCTTACTTTGCTTTTTGGCCTGTGGGCACAAATGAAGATGGCAAGGCCTGCGTTTTCAGCCAACCAGGAAGTCAAGATCTATTAACTATTATTCAACCCTGTGAGTTACGTGGGAAAGTCGATCCTGGGCGATTGCGCAAAGAGTGCGAATCACATTGTTTGAGGACGTTCCCTTCGGCGGCGGCGGCGGCGGCAATTATGGCTCATTTTCACATGCACCTTCGGATGGGCGCCGTTCTGCGGCACGACATCGACGGAATGGAACTGCCCGATCTTGACGCGGTCATGCAGGTAATCCGAATCGCGGCGACCGACGCTGAGAAGTGCCCTGACCTTTCGTTCGACCGTTTCGAAGTGACCGACGACATTGGGCGTTTGCTCGCAATCGTACCGTTGACCCGGCTCTGTTCTGCTGTTCACTAAGTCGAAAGTCCCAGCGCAAGCGCTTACGCTCGAGCTACGGAAATAATTTTAACTGAGATACACCAAAGGACTCTTGCCGGATCTTCCAAACGAGCCATGCTGTGGGTTCTTGGTCGCTTACGGGGATTGCCGATGTCCAAGGGTTGCTTGGTAATGGTGCTCGAAGACGAGGCGTTTGTTTCATCTCTGATCGAGATGATGCTCGAGGACGAGGGCTGGTCGGTCGGCGGACCGTTCCGGACAAATCACCTTGCGCTCGAATATCTCGAACGCGCGCGGCCCGACGTGGCCCTGATCGACTTCAATATAGCCGACGGCACCAGCGGCCTGACAGCCCGCAGACTACGCGAACTCGGCATTCCCTTCGTGGTTGTCTCAGGCTTTCCCAAATCCATGGCCAAGAACGAAGACCTCCGGGCGGCGGAATGGGTCGACAAGCCCTTTTCCGAACTGACAGTCCTTCAAAGCCTCTCGGCAGCCATCGCCCGGGGACGGTCTGCGGCGTAAGCGGCGCCTGCGCCCCGATTGACTCAAATCAAGGCTTACATTCCGTCTGGATCCAGATTGTCGAATGGATCCAAAACGGAGAACTCAGATGAGACATTTCTGCAAAGTAGCGGGCGCCATGGTGCTCGCGGTCTCTGGCTATGCAGCGCTTGCCCCCATCGTGGCGGTTCCGGCTGAAGCTGCGGCCTGTGTGCGCGGCGTGCGCGGTGCTGCCTGCGCGGGACCACGCGGAGCGGTCGCTGCCACCCGTCGTCCCGTGGTAGTCGCACCCGTCCGCCGTGGTCCCGTTGTGGTTGCTCCCGTACGCCGTGGGGCAGTAATCGTCCGCTGACATTGAAAATGAGCCTGGCTGCGACCACGGCAACCAGGGTCCCGCTCATACAGGATGGATGAAGTTTGCTGCGATGCCGACAGCTGCGCGGCAGCTCGCTCCGAAGCGCGCCTGCGGGCACCATAGTGTGCGGCCCCTTCCGGGATTATCGCGACGGCGGCCAATCTGGCGCCCCAGGGGAACGTTCGCAGCCCGGCGAAGCCTGTCAATCTCCCAATCTAGAAATCCGGCCCGGGACTCGTCCTTCATGCCGCCGCCAGCTCGCCGTGAGCGGTGCCTTCGAGACACACGCGGACTTAATCCGTACAGCCGACGTTGCGCCTGATCATCGAGCGCGTTGGAACCCTTTCCGGGGCTTAACTTGACGCAATGCCGATTCCGCGCCGCCGGCAAAATTCGAAAGACGAGCATGACCGATCCAACCCCTCCCGACGAAGTTCAGGCGCGACTGTTAAGGCGGTTCGCTCGTCTCGCATTCGCGTTCTGGTCCGGTCCAACGCGCCGCAAGGCGACCTTGCTCACACTGGGGCTCCTTGCTTGCCTGCTGCTCAACCTTGGCGCCGCCATCGCGGTCAATCGGTGGAATAAGTTCTTCTTCGATGCGTTGCAGAACAAGGACGAGCATCTCATCCTCATAAGCATCGGCCTCGTGCTGGCTCTGGCTGTCATTTCAGCGATAGCCAGCGTCGCGCAATTGCAAGTCCGTATGCGACTCCAGTTGCGCTGGCGCGAATGGCTGACAAACACGCTCGTGCGGCGCTGGATGGAGGGACGCCGCTTCTATCAACTCAGTATCCTCAATCTCGTCGATAATCCGGAAGCGCGTATCTCCGAAGACGGACGTTTATCGATTGAACTCTTCGTCGACTTTTTCGCAGGGGTTACGAATGCCGTTTTGACGGCCGTCTCCTTCGTCGGCGTATTATGGTTCATCGGAGGATCCCTGACGCTCGGGGGCGTGACCATTCCTGGCTATCTGGTGATTGCCGTCGTTCTCTACTCAGTCCTCACCTCTTTCGGCATGCTGCTGCTGGGGCGCCCGCTGGTGGCGCGTGTGGAGCAGAAGGCCGCTGCCGAAGCTGATTTCCGCTATGAACTGACACGTACGCGTGAAAACGCCGAGACAATTGCGCTGATCGGCGGCGACGAGGACGAACGTGGAAAGCTCGAAACGAGCTTCGGTCAGGTCGCCCTGCGATGGGCCGCCGTGATCGGCCGGCAGGCGCGGATGATGTTCCTCTCCAGCGGCAACAATGTCCTCGCGCCGGTGATCCCGCTCCTGCTGGGTGCACCGAAATATCTTGCCGGCGAAATGTCGCTGGGTGATCTCATGCAGGCGGCCGCCGCCTTCACGCAGGTGCAGATGGCCCTGAACTGGCTCGCCGACAATTCGCTGCGCCTGGCCGACTGGTTCGCTTCAGCGCGCCGCGTCGCCGCACTCGACTCCTCTTTCGATCGTCTCGACGCATTCGAGAAAGGGGCCGACGGAAAGCGGATCGATCTTGCATTCAGCGATGACGGCGCGCTGCATCTCATCGGCCTCTCGATCGCCCAGCACGACGGCACGGTCATGCTGGCAGATGCCGTCGCGCGCATTGAACGCGGCGAGAAGGTTCTCGTGAAGGGTGACTCGGGCACCGGCAAAAGCACGCTGATCCGTGCCCTGGCGGGCCTATGGCCGTGGGGCAGCGGTCGCATCCTGCGCCCGAAGGATGCTCGTATCGCGTTCATGCCGCAGCGCCCCTACATCCCGCTGGGTTCGCTGCGCCACGCCCTCGACTACCCCCACGACGCGACTCCGCCCGATCCGGAACGGACGGAACAGATGCTCGCGGCCTGCGGCCTCGAACATTGCGTGGCGCGCCTGGACGACGAGCAGAATTGGGGGAACGTTCTGTCAGGCGGGGAGCAGCAGCGGTTCGCCTTCGCGCGAGCACTTCTGAAGCGGCCCGACATCATCATCATGGACGAGCCGACCTCGGCGCTCGATGAACTCAGCCAGTCGCGAATGATGGAACTGCTTCGCCAGGAAGTGCCCGACGCCATGGTCATCCATGTCGCCCATCGACCCGGCCTCGAACGTTTCCACGATCGGGAGATCCACCTCACTCGGCAGGAGGGAGGGCCAGCCGTGATCGATGCCCCGGCCCCACGCTTCTGGCGGACAGGACGCCGGCTGCTGGCAAAGCTCGGACGGTAGGCTTCGGGCGGCGCACACGACCATGACAGGAGCTGCCGTCACATAACGGCAGCTCTTTTCCCCACGGACGGAGTGGATTTACCATGGCTGACACGCACCCACAGGAAATGCAGCGGAGCTAGCCGCTCAGCCTTTTGAGCAGGTCGTCGAGCGAAAGGCCGCGTTCGATCCCGCCGACCTTTTCGTCGAGCTTGTCGCCGCGCAACAATTCTCGCGCGCGCCCATGAGCGCCAACGATCCGCAGGGGTATCTTCCTTGCGGCCAGCTCGGCATGGAGTTTGTGCAGCATCGCGGACCCGGCGAGATCGAGCAAGGGCGACGCTGAGAGGTCGCAGACCACCAGCCGCAGATCGGCCGCTTTCGCGACCCCGATCCGATCGAGCACCGTTTCGAGAACAGTGTCTGCATTCACGTAGATCAGGTTGCTTTCCGGGCGAAATGCGATGGCATTCGCAAGCTCCTCGTTGTCCGGATGGCGGCCGATGTCGGAATAGATGCTGGTGCCGGGAATACGTCCAAGGAAGGCGACATGCGGCCGGGAGGCCTCGATGAGGAGCAGCACGACCGACGCCAGCGCGGCGAGCAGGATTCCTTGCAGGATTCCGAGCAGCAGCACGGCGACGAACGCGATGGCGGCCGCGTAAAAATCAAGCTGACTCACCCGCCACATGCGCAGGAGTTCCGGAAAGTCGATGAGCCCCACGACCGCTGTCAGCACCACGGCCGCAAGGACAGCCTTGGGCAGGTTTTCCAGCAAGCCGGTGAGATAAAGGAGACAAAGGGCGAGCGTGATTGAAGCGAACACCAGGGCAAGAGGGCTCCGTGCCCCGGCCTTGTCGTTGACGGCAGACTGGGACAGCCCACCGGCCACCGGAAAGCCCTGCCCCATCGCCGCAGCGAGGTTGGCCGCACCGATCCCCAGGAACTCCTGCCGCGGATTCAGCGCGTAGCCATGCTCGGCAGCGAAACCGCGGGCGGCCGAGATGCCTTCAATGTAGGCCAGCAGGAGGACGCCGCCTGCGAGGGGCATGATGCCCTCGACGTCGTGAAGCCTGAGCGATGACGCCTGGAACGTGGGCAAGCCCGAGGGAATGGCGCCGGTAATCGGCACACCCATGGCAGGCAACCCGAGCAGCGTGGCGGCCAGGATCGAGAGACAAACGACGGCGAGCGCGACCGGCCTTCCGGGCAACAGCCGGTCGCCAGCGACGAGCGCCAGAAGCGCCGTAAGACCGACGGCCAGAACGATCGGATCGGTTCCACCGATCTGCCCCAGGAGAAGGAGCAGGCGTTCGAAGAAATTCTGCCCACCACCCTGCACGCCGAACAGGCTTGGAAGCTGGGACATGGCTATGGTCAGGCCCGCACCGGCCTTGAACCCGACGAGGATGCTGTCGCTGATCAGCTTCACCAGGACGCTCAACCGCAAGGCCCAGGAGATCATGGCGAGCGCGGCGACGGCGAATGCGGCGAGGCTGGCAATCTGGGCGAAACGCTCCACATCGCCTTCCGACATCAGGCCGACCGAACTGGCGATCATCAGCGAGATGGCCGAGGTCGGCCCGACCGCCAGCTGGCGCGAGGATCCGAAGAGCGCATAACCGAGCCCGCCGAGAAGATACCCGTAGATACCAACCTGCGGCTGCAGGCCCGCCAGCGTCGCATAGGCCAGCGAGACCGGGATGGCATAGGCCGCAAGCGTGATACCCGCAACGATATCGCATGGCAGGTACGAGGCACGATAGTCGGGAAGCCATTGCGTCGGCGGAAGCCAGGAAAGCCACTTCCGCACGCCCCCGGCTTCGGTCTTTTTCATGAGACGCCTCGCGCCTTGCAGGCAAGTTACTCCTCAGCCTTAAAGCTTTCCCGCCTGCGTGGCTTGATTCAGGTCAACCTGCATACTAGGGCTCGATGGCCGCGCGCGCCTTTGCGACAACCTCCGGCGACGAGGCGTAGATCTTTGCAACCGCTGCCTGCACGGTCTCGCCGTCAGCGGGCTCCACGGCGAGACCAAGTTTGGCTGCGTCCGCCAGAAACTGCGGGTCCCTCATCGTAAGGTCAAAGGCCTTGCGCAGGATTCCGACCTGCAGTTCCGGGGTTCCTGGCGGCAGGATAAAGGGGCGGCCGAAGACCTGCTGAGCCACGATCAGCTCGACTGCCTTTCGATTGTTTTCGCCCTCGGTGAACTGCCAGATCTCAGGCACGCCAAGCCTGGTGAGTTCGGGGTTCGGTTTGAGACCGGCCTGCACGATCACGTTCATTCTGTCGTCGCGCAACCACTCCGGGTGCTGGGACTTGAGGCTCGACCAGTCCATGCCACAGATTCCATCGACCTCCCCGCGTTCCATCGCGAGCGTGATTTCCGCGCTGCCGGGATAGCCGGACACCACCTCGAAATTCGCTCCGGATGTTCTCTTGTGAAGCCATGCATAATCGGTTGTCGAAGAGCCCGGAGCCACCCCTCCGATGATCGTCTTGTGCTTCTGCGCATCCTCGAACGTCGAGATCTTGGAACGCTTCAAGGTCGCGCAGACACGCGTGCCGCTGTCGGCGGTGCCGATATACACAAGCTTTGTCGGCTCGTAGCGCTGATCGCTTTTTGGATCGAGCAGCGGCCCGATGATCACGCCGGGCGAAACAGAGCCTATCGCCGTGCCGTCCTTGGGCGCGGCGGAAAAGATATAGGCCGCTGCCTTCGCGCTGCCTGCGCCGGGCATATTCTGCACCACCACATTCGGCTTGCCCGGAATATGTTGGGAAATGTGGCGGGCGATCACGCGCGAATAGACGTCGTAGCCGCCGCCCGACGAGTAGCCGACGATGATGTTGATCGTCTTGCCCTCGAACGGATCGGCGGCACGCGCAGGCGCCGCCGAGATCGTACACAGAAACAGAAGAAGCGACGCCACAACAAAGCCGATGGATTGTCGACGCATTGGATCCTCCTGAGATGTACGACCACGCTTGGGGTGTAAGGGGCGCGTGGTGCCTCGCCTATCTGTCGTGACTCATTTTATGGCTTCGGCCGTGCGGCGAACGAGATCGGGTGGAGTCCGATAAGCATCGGCTATGATCTTTTCCATCTCGTCTCCGGTGATCGGCGATATCTCGAGTTGAGCCTTGTCGGCTTCCTTCAGGAAATCCGGGTCTTTCATCGTCTCGTCGAAGGCCTTCCGCAGAGCATCCAGTCTCTCGCGCGGAATGCCCGGCGGGCCCATCAAGGGACGCCCCATCTTCTGGGGTCCGAGAACGAGCCTGAGCATCTTCTTCTGATCATCCGTTTTGGCAAGGTCCATGATCAAGGGGACATCGGGAAGATCGGGATGTTTCGCGAGCGAATTCTGGACGAGGATGACGAGCGATCCGTCCTTCACGCGATCCATGTATTGCGCGCGGATGCCTGTCCACGACCAGCCGCAGCGGCCCTGAACTTCAGTCCGGTCCATCGCCAGGTTGACGTCGTTTCCGCCCGGATAGCCTTTCACGAGCTTGATCTTCGTGTTCAGCACGGCATTGAGCAGTTTGACGTGCTGTTCGGACTCGGTGCCCGCGCCAAAGCCGCCGACCACCAACTCTTTCGTGGCAAGCTCGGAGAAACCGTTGATGCCAGAGGATTTGTTCGCGCCGCAGACGGAGACCTCGTCATTGGCACTGCCGATGTAGCTGAAGGACGAGGCGTCCTTGAACTGGGGGCCCGGATTGCCGAACAGCGGATCCAGCGGAACGCCCCGCGCGAAGCTGCCGAACACGGTTCCGTCCTTCGGAGCCACGGCATAGAGCCAATTGGCGAGACGCGTGCTGCCGGCTCCCTCCATGTTCTTGACGACCACGGTCGGATTGCCGGGAATATGCTTGCCTATGTGCCGGCCGACCATTCGGGCATAAACGTCGTAACCGCCACCCGGCGAGAAGCCGACCATGAGGTCGAGGGATTTTCCCCGGTAGAAATCCTCGACCGGATCGGCCATTGCGACCGGTGGCGCAGCCAATCCGATCAGGACCGTCAGGCAGGCGCGTGCCTTCCATAGCTGGTTCATGGCGTTTCTCCCGAAGGTGAGATGCCGGCCCCTCGGGTTGGTCCCGAGCGGGCCGTGTATTTTCAGGCTTTTGCCGGCCAGCCGAAGAATTTGGCGATGCTCTTGCCCATCACCATTTCAAGGTCGTGGCCTTGCAGGAAATCGAGCTCTTCGGTGAACATCGTGACCGCCTGGCGGTAGCTCGACGTTTCCGGCAATCGCGAGAAGTCGCTGCCCCAGTAGCAGCGTTCGGCACCAAAGCCCTCGATGATCCGCTTGATGGGCTCGTGCAGATTGCGGAATGGGTAAGGCTCGGACGAGAAGCAAGGCGCAGCGGAGACCTTGACGGAGACATTCGGCAAGTTGGCCAAGGCGACCATTCGCTGCGCGCCGGCCACAGCCTCGCCGTCCATCGTCTCGCGGGCAAAACCCATGTGATCCACGATGATCCGGAGCGTGGGATGACGCCGTGCAATGTCCGCGATCTCCGCCAGACGCTCCGGCGCATGGACCATCACGGCAACGCCAAGGCGCTCGGCGGCGGGCCAGAACCAGTCGGCCGTTCCATCGGTCAGGTAGGGGCGGTCATTGTCGCGGTGAAAGGTGAGCCGCACGCCCAGCATGCCCGGCTGAGATTTCATGGCTGCCAGCCGCTCGGGCGCGCCGGGCTTGTTGAGCAGCAATCGGCCCATCACGGCGAAGCGGTCGGGATGCGCGGCGGCCGCGGCCAAGCACAAATCGTTGCGGTCCCCGTCGAGAGAGGGCGGAACGAGGATGGCGTGCGTCACGCCGGCATCGCTCATATGCTGCGAGAGCAGTTCGGCCGTCAGGGGAACGGGCATATGCGCCCGCTTCTCCATGCCTTCCATCCAGGGACGTTCCGGCGTGTTCGCCGCCCAGATGTGGACTTGGGTGTCGATGATCATCATGCGGGCTTCACCTCTTCCGACACGACACGATTGCTGAGCGTGCCGATTCCGCTGATCGTTATGTCGATTTGATCGCCGGCCTTCATATTGACGGGCAGTTCATCGGTGCCAAGCCAAACCACATCGCCTGGTGACAAGGTGTTCGTCTGAGAGATCGCGCTGATCACGGCGCCCGCGTCGAACAGCATGTTGCCCGTGTTGAACTCGTGCAGCTTCTTGCCGTTGAGCACGACGGTCGTCACCATGTCCTTCGCGTCGATCCCCGTGGCGATAAACGGACCCATCGGCTTGAACGTGTCGCTGTTCTTGCCGCGCAGGTTCGTCGGGTCGTCGCGCTGCCAGGAGCGCTCGGTCACGTCGTTGCCGATCGTCCAGCCGAAAATGCACTCGCGCGCCTGTTCGGGCGTTACCTTGCGCGCGGTCTTTCCTATAACCGCGACGAGTTCGCCTTCGTACTGGAAGTCCTCACCCGAGCCTGCCGGCTTGACGATGTCGGCGCCGCTCGGAACCAGCGCGGAGTTGGCCCGATATCCGACACGCGGAACGTCGTAGAATTTGGCTCCGGTTCCCCGAACCGCGCCGCGCTTTTCGACGTGCGACGCGTAGTTCGATCCTATCGCGTAAAAGGTCCCGGGAACGACGGGGACAAGCAACTCGACCTCGTCCAGGGCGCGCTTTTCGCCGGTCTTGACCCATTGGGAAAATGGCGAGCCGGTCACCTTCCAGACATCGGCGCCCTCTACGAGTGCGAACGTCTCTTCCGCGCCGATCCGGCAACGACACCAAAGCATTGATACCTCCCTGCCCGGCCTGTTTGCGCGGCTCCTCCAGGGAGCCCGCGCCGGCCATGAACAGGCGCAGTGTGACTCCGAACGACACATGAGATAAATGGTCTGTTTGGTTCGATTGCACTAAACGCTGCATCAGAGGTGAGGGTGTGAAAGTCGACATACCGGGCCTGGAAGCTTTTCTCAGCATTGCTGATCTCGGCAGCTTTCGTCGTGGGGCTGCCCACCTCAACCTCTCCCAGACCGCCGTAAGCCATCGCCTCAGGAAGCTCGAGGAAAGCCTCGGCGTGAAGCTCTTCACGCGAACGACGCGCCAGATCGGGCTGACGCAGGCCGGGGCCGAACTGCTCCCGTCCGCGCGTGCATTGCTGAAGGATTTCGAACACCAGCTCGACCAGATTTCGAGACGCCATCGCGATGAGCAGAGCATCCTGACTCTGGCCTGCATGCCGACAATTGCAGTGCACGTTCTTCCCGACGTCTTCGCCGGCTTCATGCAGCAGAATCCGTCCGCCAAAGTGCGCATCTTCGACCGGTCCGCGACCGAAATCGGAGAAACGGTCGCCTCAGGAGAGGCCGAGTTCGGCGTGGCCATCCTGGCCGCCAATCGCTGGGGCCTCGCCACCGAGCCCCTGCTGACCGACGAATACCTGCTCGTCTGCCCTGCGGACCATGTACTTGCCGGCCGCGAATCCGTGACCTGGAGCGATCTGGAAAAGTTTCCCCTGATCCGCTGCACCGAACGCACGGCCAACCGGATCATCGTCGACGAAGCGCTCGGCGTGCGCGCGGAACGCATGAACTGGACTTACGAAGTGCAGCACACGATGACGGCTTTCATGCTGGTACAGGGCGGCATCGGCCTCGCCATCGCCCCGAGGCTCGCCATCGTCAATCTGCAGAGTACGGGGTTGACCGCCATCCCACTCGCGCGGCCGCGGCTCACGCGGACAGTGGGCCTCCTGTCCCGCAAGTCGGATCCGCCGTCAGCCCTGGCCCAGAGCTTCCAGCGTATTCTTCGCAGCAAATTTCCGAAGGCTGGAGCCTGCCTGGAAAATCAGGCTGGCTGACCCGCCCCCGAGGGGAGTGTTAAATTTCAATAAGGTCGATGAGTTAGGTGGTGAGCGCGGTGGGACTCGAACCCACGACCCCATGATTAAAAGTCACGTGCTCTACCAGCTGAGCTACGCGCTCTCACCTTTCATGCCAAGCTTGGCATGTCTTTTCGCCGAACTCCCGTCACGTCTCGCTTGTTGCGAAGCGTCTGCACCGCGGTGGTGCCCCGTTCGAGAGTGGGTCTCAACTAAACGGCCCTGCCGCCATGGTCAAGCGTTCATGGCCGTGAGCTGGAATCTAACGTCGACGTGCCGTCAGCCCATCCACTGCACATAGGCGTAAAGCCCTGCGAAGAGAACCGCCGATACCGCTGTCGTTACGATTGCCTTGACCATGAGGCGCGGAGCAACTGGCGCGCCGGGATCGGTGCCCTCGGCGATCTCCCCCGACTCGTGCTGCGACCGGATGCCGAACGGCAGGACGGCGAAGAGCACCGTCCACCAGATCGTGAAGTAGACCGCGATGGACATGGGCGTGGACATGAGGCGACCCTTCACTGCGGGCGGGCAATATTCGTGCGCCGCGTTCTAGCATGCGCGCCCGGGCCTGTCCGCTCGTGCCTCACGGACCATAGGACGCAGGCGCAGGCGGCCTCAGACCTGCTCCAGCTCCACCAAGGTCCCGTTGAAGTCCTTGGGGTGCAGGAAGAGCACCGGCTTGCCGTGGGCACCCGTCTTCGGCTCGCCGTCACCCAGAACGCGCGCACCGCCTGCCTTCAGCCTGTCGCGGGCCGCGTAGATGTCATCCACCTCGTAGCAGACGTGGTGCATGCCACCGTCCGGGTTCTTCTCGAGGAACTTGGCGATGGGCGAATCGGCGCCCAGCGGCTCGAGCAGTTCAATCTTGGTGTTGGGCAGTTCTATGAACACCACGGTCACGCCGTGTGCCGGCTGCGGAATGGGCTGGGAGACGTGGGCTCCCAGCGTATCGCGGTAGAGTGCGGTGGCCCGGCCGAGATCCTTCACGGCAATCGCCACATGATTCAAACGACCGATCATCGCACTCTCCCTTGAGCCCTGCTCAGACTTCGACCACCAGCACGTGGACGACGGGCTTCTTGCCCCAGACCTGACGCAAGGTGTTGCGCACCGCGCGTTCTACCGACTGGCCAGTCGCATCCGCATCGCGCCGTCTGGCGCGGGACAGATTGTCGAGCGTGCTGAAGATCGCGTCATCCACCACTTCGTCCATTGGCTTGCCATCGCGCGTGCGAGCGGGCAGGCCCGACAACATCACGTCGGGATCGCCAACGACATCGCCCTTGACGTTGATCGCGAGTGCGATCGAGACGATGCCCGCAAAGGACAGGGCGAGGCGGGCGCGCACGGCGTCGTCCTTGAGCGGCAGCAGGATGTTGCCGTCCTTGCAGAGGCGGCCATGCTGCGCCTGGTCGATCACGCCGGGGTCGCCCGGGCCGATCAGCACCACGTCGCCATTGCGGGCGCGCACGACCTTCTTGGCGCCATGCGTATGCGCGAAGCGGGCGTGCTCGTCGAGATGGACGGCTTCGCCATGCGCCGGGACCGCGATCTGCGGCCTGGTCCACTCATACATCTTGGCCACTTCGGCGCGGCGCGGATGTCCCGACACGTGAACGAGGCCGTCGCGGTCTGTGACGACCTCGACACCCTGCGTGACGAGGCCGTTGATGATCTCGCCGACGCCCTTCTCGTTGCCGGGAATGGTGCGCGACGAAAAGATCACGCGGTCGCCCGGTGTGAGCGTCACTTCCGGATGCTCGTTGGCAGCAATGCGCGCGAGGGCGGCGCGGGGTTCGCCCTGGCTGCCGGTCGCGAGGATGACGATCTGTTCGCGCGCAAGATAGCCAAACGCTTCGGCAGAGAGGAACGTCGGCACACCGTCGAGATAGCCGCATTCGCGGGCAACCTGCACCACACGCTCCATTGCGCGGCCGACGACGACGACCGTGCGGCCCGCCGCGACAGCTGCATCGGCCACAGCGCGCAGACGCGCGACATTGGACGCGAAGGTGGTGACGACCACCCTGCCCGGAGCATTGGCCACGAGAACCGCGAGCGCCTTGGCGACATCCGTCTCCGACGGGCTCTGGCCTTCGCGCAGGATATTGGTCGAATCGGAAACGAGCGCCAGCACGCCTTCGTCACCCAGTTCGCGCAGGCGCTTCTCGTCCGTCGCCCAGCCGACCAGCGGGGTCTCGTCAATCTTCCAGTCGCCCGTATGCAGGACGAGGCCAGCCGGCGTGCGAATGGCGAGGCCGGAGCTTTCGGGAATAGAATGCGCCATGCGCACATATTCGATCGAGAATGGCCCGAGCTGGAACGGCTTGCCCATCTCCACCACGTTGAGCGGGATCTTGGGCGCACCCGGCTCATTGAGACGCTTGGTCTCGAGCAGGCCGGCGGCGAAGCGCGTCGCGTAGACGGGCACGTTCAGGCGCGGCCACAAATCGGCGACTGCACCGATATGGTCCTCATGTGCATGGGTAATCACCAAGGCGATGAGGTCCTTCTTCATCTTCTCGATGAAGGTGAGGTCGGGCATCAGCACGTCGATGCCGGGCAGCTCCGGCCCCGCGAATGCGATACCGAGATCGACGAGGATCCATTTGCGATGGTTCTTCGGCCCGAAGCCGTAGCACATCGCGTTCATTCCGATCTCGCCCAATCCGCCCAGCGGAACGAGAACCAATTCACCGTCAGCCATGACCATTACTCACCTGATTCCCTGCCCTGCGGCCTTGTTGTCGGACCCGCGAACGAGAAAGACGTCTCCCGCCGCCACCGTTTCCGTACCGGCCTGCGTATCCAAGATTAATTGCCCCGTCGCATCGACGGTGCGGAAGATGCCTTCCAGCACGCGCGTCCCTGCGACGACCCGAATGTCCTGCCCCAAACCGGCGGCGCGCGCGAGCCAAGCGCTGCGCACCACCTCGAAATCTGTCCCACCCTGCCAGCGATGAAGCCAAAGTGCTACGGCCGCGCGAAGCTTATTCAGCAAATCCCGCGCCGTCGTCCGGCATCCGAGCTCTCGCAGATCCGTCGTGGGATAAGCGAGATCGGATGGGTGAGCTATTACATTTACCCCGAAACCGATCACACAAGCGAATCTGCCGTCCGCCAGTTGTGAAGCTTCGAGCAAAAGGCCGGACAGCTTGGCCCCTTCGAACACCAGATCGTTGGGCCACTTCAGACGCGGCGCGGGCTGGCCCGGCATGAGATCGGCGATGGCCGACGCGAGCGCGACACCGGCAACGAAGCTGAGTTGGGGGGCGTCGCGGGGTTGCGATGGGTCGATCAACAGAAGGCTCGCCGCCAGATTGCCCGGCGGAGAGATCCAGCTCCGGCCCTGCCGTCCGCGGCCGCTGGTCTGCTGGCGCGCAGCGATCCACAGCCCGCCGGGATCTCCGGAGCGGGCGCGGCGCATGGCCTCCTCGTTGGTGGAATCCACCTGATCCAGCCACTCGAGGCGGGATGCTCCGCCCTCTTGCATCTTCCCTGTCGCGTTCAGAAGAGAGACTTCGCGGCAGACGTTGCCGCAGAGACGATCGGGCCGGGATAGACCCAGAAGAGCAGGATGGCGAGACTCGCCACCACCAGTACGCCGGTCACTTCACGATTGACTGGCGAGAAGGCTGCGACCGGCTCATCGAAATAGATCACCTTGACGACCCGCAGATAATAGAAGGCCGAGACCACGCTCAGCAGGACGCCGATGACCGCCAGCCAGTAGAACCCCGCGTCGACTGCGGGCTGGAACACGTAAAGCTTGGCGAAGAAGCCCGCGAGCGGCGGGATGCCAGCCAGCGAGAACATCATCATGGAGAGGAAAAAGGCCATCATGCCGTTATTGCGATAGAGGCCGCCGAGGTCCGCGATGGTTTCGACGTATTTGTCGCCGATGCGCATCGAGAGAATGGCGGCGAAGGTGCCCAGAGTCATGACGAGATAGATCGCCATATAGACCAGCACGCCGCGAATGCCCTGCTCCGTGCCGGGCACGAGGCCGACCATGGCGAAGCCCATGTGGCCGATGGACGAATAGGCCATCAGCCGCTTCAGGTTCGTCTGCCCGATAGCCGCGAAGGAGCCGAGCGCCATCGACATCAGCGAGATAAAGACGATGATCTGCTGCCATTGCGTGGCGATGCCGGGGAAGGCGGTGATGATGATGCGCAACGTGATCGCAACGGCCGCCATTTTCGGGGCCGAGGCGAAGAAGGCTGTCACCGGAGTCGGCGCGCCCTCGTAGACGTCCGGCGTCCACATGTGGAACGGCACGAGCGACATCTTGAACGCGAGGCCCGCGATCAGGAAGACCAGCCCGAAGACGATGCCGATGGACACATCGCCGTGCAGGGCGAGCGCAATGCCGGTGAAGGAGACCGTGCCGGAAAAGCCGTAGATCAGCGAGGAGCCGTAGAGCAGCATGCCCGACGACAGTGCGCCGAGCACGAAATACTTCAGTCCCGCTTCTGAAGCGCGGACGTTGTCGCGGTGGAAGGCTGCGACGACATAGAGCGCGAGGCTCATCAGTTCGAGGCCGAGATAGAGCGCGATCAGGCTCTGGGCCGAGATCAGCATCATCATGCCGACCGTCGCCAGGATGATGAGCACGGGGAACTCGAACTGATCGATCTTCTCGCGCGCCATATACTCGCGCGAAAGGACGAGGCTGACGATCGCGCCGATCAGTGCGAGCGCCTTCATGAAGCGTGCGAAGGCGTCGTCGATGAAAGCGCCGTCCCAGATCAGCGCCTTTTCCAACGGGAAGAAAAGCGTGATCAGCGCGATGCCCAGCAGGCCGATGGCCAGTTCGGAGATGATCCAGTCACCCTTGCCGGCGCGGAAGGCGCCGAGCATGAGAAGAACGAGCGCCCCGGCGGCCAGAAGGAGTTCCGGCAGCGAATGGGCGAGCGCGAAGGAAATGGGAGGCATGGTCTCGTTTCCTCAGTGCAGCGCGAGGGCTGCGGTCTTGGTGACCGCGAGTGCCGTGTCGAGATTCTTGACGAGCAGCGTCACGGAGGCCGCGCAGGCGTCGAGGATCGGGCCGGGCTGCACGCCGTAATAGATGGTGAGAACAAGCAGCGGCGCCAGCAGGACGATCTCGCGGGGCGACAGATCCTTGATGTTCTTCAGGCTCGGCTTGTCGAGCACGCCGAAGATGACGCGCCGGTAGAGATAGAGCGCGTAAGCCGCTGAAAGAATGACGCCCGATGTCGCGAAGAGCGCAACCCAGCTGTTGGAATTGAAGGCTCCGACCAGCGTCAGGAACTCGCCCACGAAGCCTGACGTCCCAGGCAGGCCGACATTCGCCATGGTGAAGACCATCATGGCGACCGCGTAGAGCGGCATGCGCTTCACGATCCCGCCGTAGGCCGCGATCTCGCGTGTGTGCATGCGGTCGTAGACGACGCCGACACAGAGGAAGAGCGCGCCCGAGACGAGCCCGTGCGACACCATCTGGAAAACAGCGCCCTGCACGCCCTGCTGGTTCATGGCGAAGATGCCCATGGTGACGAAGCCCATGTGCGCCACGGACGAATAGGCGATCAGCTTCTTGATGTCCTCCTGCACCAGCGCGACGAGCGAGGTATAGACGATCGCGATGACCGAGAGCGTGAAGACCAGCGGCGCGAAATATTGCGACGCGTCCGGGAACATCGGCACGGAAAAGCGCAGGAAGCCGTAGCCGCCCATCTTCAGCAGAATGCCCGCGAGGATGACGGAACCGGCGGTAGGCGCCTCGACGTGCGCATCCGGCAGCCAGGTGTGAACCGGCCACATCGGCATTTTCACCGCGAAGGACGCGAAGAAGGCCAGCCACAGCCATTTCTGCATGGATGCGGGGAAGGACGTCTTGAGCAACGTCACGATGTCGGTCGTGCCCGCCACGCCGTACATGGCGAAGATGGCGAGCAGCATGAGCAGCGAGCCGGCGAGCGTGTAGAGGAAGAACTTGAAGCTCGCATAGATGCGGCGCTTGCCGCCCCAGATGCCGATGATGAGGAACATCGGGATCAGGCCGCCTTCGAAGAAGACGTAGAACAGCACGAGATCGAGCGCGCAGAACACGCCGATCATCAGCGTCTCCAGCACCAGGAAGGCGATCATGTATTCGCGGACGCGCGTGTTGATCGTTTCCCAGGAGGCAAGGATGCAGAACGGCATCAGGAACGCCGTCAGCAGGACGAACGGCATGGATATGCCGTCTACGCCCAGCTTGTAGACGATGCCGGAGCCCAGCCATTCCTTCTGCTCGACGAGCTGGAAGGCAGGGTTCGCGATCTCGAACCGGCCCCATGCGACGATGGCCAGGATGAAGGTGATGAGCGTGGTGACCATCGCTGCCCAGCGCGCATTGTTGCGCGTCGCCTCGTCGTCGCCGCGCAGGGCGAGGATGAAGGCCGCGCCGACCAGCGGCAGGACGACCAGTCCGGTGAGAATGCCGAAGCCGAACATCAGCGCACTCCCCCGACCAGGTACCATGTGATGAACGCCGCCACGCCAATCAACATGGCGAAGGCGTAGTGATAGACATAGCCGGTCTGCAATTTTACGACCCGGTTGGTAACGTCGACCACGCGCGCGGAAATCCCGTCAGGCCCGAGACCGTCGATGATGCGTCCGTCCCCACCCTTCCAGAACAGGCGGCCGAGCCAGAAGGCGGGACGCACGAAGAGGAAGTCGTAGAGTTCGTCGAAATACCATTTGTTGAGGAGGAAGCGGTACAGCAGGCCGTGACGCTCGGCGATCCGCTGTGCTGTTCCCGGCGCCAGGATGTAGACATAGAGCGCGCCAAGGAAGCCCAGCGCCATCATGATGGTCGCGCCATATTCCGCGATGAAGGGCACGTCGTGCATTTCATGCAGGATGTGGTTGTTCGCGCTCGTAAAGAGCGAGCCCTTCCAGAATTCGTCATAGGCGTGGCCGATGAAATGGCCCGAGAACACGAGACCGGCCAGCAGCGCACCGGCGGCAAGAACGCCGAGTGGCACAAGCATCACCAGGGGCGATTCATGGGGCGCATGATGATCGGCGTGGCCGTGATGCGTCTGCGAATGGTCGTTGGGGTGCCGCACGGCAGCGTGCTTCGGGTCATGAGCCGGAGCAGCTGCGCCCAGCTCGTCAATGCCATGCGCAGCATGCGAGTCCACGGCCGGTGCGCGATGACCGAAGAAAGTCATGAACACCAGACGCCATGAGTAGAAGGACGTCAGGCCAGCCGCGATCATCGTCATGAGGAAGCCGTAGACGGCGGCCGAGGAATGGGCGCTCGCGGCATAGGAGGCCTCAATGATCGCGTCCTTCGAGAAATAGCCCGCCGTCAGCGGGAAGCCGGTCAGCGCGAGCGTGCCGATGGTCATCATCCAGAAGGTGAAGGGAATATCCTTCCGCAGGCCGCCCATGCGGCGCATATCCTGCTCGTGGTGCATCGCGTGGATGACCGAGCCCGCGCCCAAGAAGAGCAGCGCCTTGAAGAAGGCGTGCGTGAACAGATGGAAGATGGCGAGCGAATAACCGCCGATGCCCAGCGCAACGAACATGTAGCCGAGCTGCGAGCAGGTCGAATAGGCGATGACGCGCTTGATGTCGTTCTGCACCAGACCGACTGTCGCGGCAAAAAATGCCGTTGTCGCGCCAACGATCGTCACGACGGTGAGCGCGGCGGGGGCCTGTTCGAAAAGCGGCGAGAGACGCGCCACCATGAACACGCCGGCCGTCACCATGGTCGCGGCATGGATGAGGGCCGACACGGGCGTCGGGCCTTCCATCGCGTCCGGCAGCCAGGTGTGCAGCAGGAACTGCGCGGACTTGCCCATGGCGCCCATGAAGAGCAGCAGGCAGGTGATGGTCATGGCGTCGGCATTCATGCCGAAGACATGGATCGTCTTGTTCGCGAGGCCGGGTGCCGCCGCGAAGATCTGGTCGAAGCCGACGGATCCCGTCAGCGCGAAGATCATGAAGATGCCGAGCGCAAAACCGAAGTCGCCCACGCGGTTGACGACGAAGGCCTTGATGGCCGCGGCATTGGCCGACGGCTTTTCGTACCAGAAGCCGATCAGCAGGTAGGAGGCGAGACCGACGCCCTCCCAGCCAAAGAACATCTGAACCAGATTGTCAGCGGTCACCAGCATGAGCATGGCGAAGGTGAAGAGCGACAGATACGCGAAGAAGCGCGGACGGGCCGGATCCTCGTGCATGTAGCCGATGGAATAGAGGTGCACGAGCGCCGACACGGTCGTCACCACGACGAGCATGACAGACGTCAGCGTGTCGACGCGCAGCGCCCAGTCCACGCGGAGCGTGCCCGATGTCATCCAGTTGGCGATGACGGGCACGTTCAGCGGCACATGGCCGTAGCCGACGCTGATGAAAGTCACCCAGGCGAGCACCGCCGAGACGAAGAGCAGACCCGTTGTGACGAGTTCCGAGGGGCGCGGTCCCAGCTGACGGCCGAAGAGGCCGACGATGAGAAAGCCGAGAAGGGGCAGAAAGACGATTGCAGTGTACATACGCCCGCTCAGCCCTTCATCATGTTGATGTCTTCAACCGCGATGGAGCCGCGGTTGCGGAAGTAAGTGACGAGAACGGCAAGGCCGATCGCAGCCTCGGCAGCCGCCACCGTCAGAATGAACAGGGAGAATACCTGCCCGGTCAGATCGCCGAGGAAGCTCGAGAAGGCGACGAGGTTGATGTTCACCGACAGCAGGATCAGCTCGACCGACATCAGAATGACGAGGATGTTCTTGCGGTTGAGGATGATGCCCGCGATGCCGATGGTGAAGAGCATCGCCGCGACGATCAGATATTGGTTGAGCCCGATGGTCATGATCCGATCCTCACACGCCGGCCCGCGAGGGCACTTTCTTGAGTTCCACGTCGGACTTGTCGCGCGCGTTCTGCTCGGCGATGTTCTGCCGCTTGACGTTGGGCTTGTGGCGGAGCGTCAGCACGATGGCGCCGATCATGGCGGTCAGCAGCACGAGTCCCGCCGCCTGGAAGAAGTAGACATATTTCGTGTAAAGCAGCCGTCCCAGCGCGAGCGTGTTCGACACATCCGGCTCGATGGGCGAACTGGCCGCGCCGATGGATGCGGGCGACATGGTCCAGGCGCCGACGACGAGCACGAGTTCGATCAGCACGGCGACCCCGATCAGTGCTCCGATCGGCAGATATTGCAGGAAGCCCTGCTTCAGCTCGGCGAAGTCGACATCCAGCATCATGACGACGAAGAGGAAGAGCACCGCCACGGCGCCGACATAAACGATGACGATGATCATCGCCAGGAACTCTGCCCCCAGCAGCATGAAGAGCCCCGCCGCGTTGACGAAGGCGAGGATCAGGAAAAGCACCGAGTGAACCGGATTGCGCGCGGAAATGACCATGAAGGCCGATCCGACCATCACGGTCGAGAAGATATAGAAGAAGGCCGCGGCGGCATTCATGGCATCAACCTCGTTGTCCCGGACGCAGGGGCGCCGGGGTCTCTGATCTTTCGTCTCTGCTGCCCCTGCCCTGACAGGCGCGGAGCGGCTCGTCAATTCGCCTGAACGGCGATCTCACCGATAAGGCGCGTCGAGCGCGATGTTTCGGGCGATTTCACGTTCCCAGCGCGCGCCGTTCTCGAGAAGGCGCGTCTTGTCGTAATAGAGTTCCTCGCGGGTTTCGACCGCGAACTCCTGGTTCGGCCCTTCGACGATGGCGTCGACAGGGCAGGCTTCCTGGCAGTAGCCGCAATAGATGCACTTCACCATGTCGATGTCGTAGCGCGTCGTGCGGCGCGTGCCGTCGTTGCGGCGCGGTCCCGCCTCGATGGTGATGGCCTGCGCCGGGCAGATCGCCTCGCAGAGCTTGCAGGCAATGCAACGCTCTTCGCCGTTGGGGTAGCGGCGCAGCGCATGCTCGCCACGGAAGCGCGGCGAGATGGGGTTCTTCTCGTGCGGATAGTTGATGGTCGCCTTCGGCTTGAAGAAATAGCGCATCGAGAGGCCAATGGCCCCGACGAACTCCTTCAGGAAGAGCGCCTTTGCGGCTCGGTCGAGTTTCATTCCAACCACCTCGTTACAACAGCGTCCGCCCGGCGACATAGCCGACCGCGGGCAGGACAGCGAAGGCTCCGACCAGCATCGCGATGCGTATGGGACGCATGCGGGCGCCGAAGCCCTCGAAATCGACATTGGCCGGATCGCGCCTGGCTTCGCGGCCGACGGCCGCGCCGATCATGCGCAATACGATCACATATTCCGCCACGCCAAGGCAAAGCCCCAGCAAGGCGCCGACGAGGCCCGGATTGTCTCCGGGCGACATTCAGTTGCCCCAGCCGGTGAACTGGAGCACGCCGGCCACGATCACCACCATGGCGAGCGAGATCG
>JAQGKD010000090.1 GCA_028290285.1 Hyphomicrobiales bacterium | reverse complement strand
GGACAAGGCGGGCGATCCGCGCTTCGCCAAATTCATGGATGCGGTGGAAGCGGCGACCGTCTTCACGCTCAACCATCCGGATGAGGCATGGGCCCTGTTCATCGCTAATCAGCCCAAGCTCGACGATGCCTTAAACAAGCAAGCCTGGGCCGACACGCTGCCGCGCCTTCAGGCCAGTCCGCGGGCTATCGACGGGCGGCGCTACGCGCGCTTCGCCGATTACATGAAAGCGCGCGGGCTGATCGACAACGTCGAGCCGCTCGCGCGCTATATCGGCGAGTGAATCAGGAGGCTACCTTCACAGCGTCCACAGGCGCGAACGTGCCGTCCATCTGTTTGGTCATATGGATGCGGCGCGTGTGGAAGGCGAGAAGCGTCGAGCGGTGACCGATCGAGACGATGGTCGTGTTCGGCAGCAAATCGGCCAGGGCGTGATAGATCGCCGCCTCGAGATCTTCATCGAGCGCGGCGGTTGCTTCGTCCAGAAACAGCCAATCGGGCTTGGCGAGAAGCGCGCGCGCGATGGCGAGGCGCTGCTGCTCGCCGCCTGAAAGACGCTGCGACCACACACCATCCTCGTCGATGCGATCGGCAAGCGCTGGGAGGCGCGCGGCGATCAGGGCAGTGCGAATATCCTCGTCGAGAAAAGCGCCCGTGACCGCCGGATAGGTCACGGCGTTGCGCAATGTGCCCTGCGGCAGGTAGGGCTTCTGCGGCAGCAGCAGCACGCTGGCGCCCTCGGGGACGCGAACCTCGCCCTGCCCGAACGGCCAGATACCGGAAATGACACGGAACAGCGTCGACTTGCCGGAACCCGAAGGGCCGGTGACAAGCACCGATTCGCTGGCCGCAAAAGACAGGCCTGTCGTCTCGATCACGGGACGGCCATCGGGCAGCAGGACATCGAGGCGCCCGATGTCGATCGAGCGCTCGGGCTGGTTCTCGCGAGAGATCCGGGGTGGATCGCGATCGATCGTGCGCGCCGTTTCGATGGCCGTATCGAAGGAGGTGAGACGGTCGAGCACGGCTTTGAAGTCCGCGAGCGAGGTGTAGTAGGTGACGAAGAAGGTCAGCGCGCCTTCGACCCGTCCGAACGCACCGGCCGTCTGCGTCATCACGCCGAGTTGGATCTTCTGCGCGAAATAGAACGGCGCTGTAAAGACATAGGGAATGATCGGGCTCAACTGGCCATAGCTCGCAGTGAAGGCGAGCAATTGCTTGCGGCGCTGAACGATCGACAAGTAGTTCGTGATAATGCCGCCGAAGCGCCGGATCAGCGCGGATTGCTCCGCCCGTTCGCCGCCCAGCAAAGCCACCTGCTCGGCATATTCGCGCAGGCGCGCAAGCGAGAAGCGAAAGTCTGCTTCATAGCGCTGACGATTGAAATAGAGAGCGACCAGTGGACGGCCGATGAGATGGGTGATGAGCGTGCCGATCGACGCATAGATGAGCGCCACCCAGAACAGGAAGCCAGGCACCTGGATGTTCGTACCCGGCAACGTGAAGTTGGACGAGAGATCCCACAGCACGATGGAGAAGGATACCAGCGAACTCAGCGTCGCAATGAGCAGGATCGAATAGGAGTAGATGCCATAGCCCACTGAGCCGCCGTCGATGAAGCGGTTCACGTCTTCCGCGATACGCTGGTCGGGGTTGTCGGCGTCCGCGTTGAGAAGGCCCATGCGGTAATGCGTGTTGTGGTCGAGCCAGCGACCGACATATTGCTCGGTCAGCCAGCGGCGCCAACGGATGATGAGCATGGACTGCACGACGAATTCTATGATCGCGCTCACCACATACACAAAGGCCCAGGGCGTGAAGACCCAGAGCAGCAGCGCCCAGAAGCTCGTCTCGTCGCGGTTCTGGATCGCATTGAACCAGTCGCGGTTGAAGAAGGACAGCCGAACGGAAATTGCGACCTGCGCCTGATTCACGACGACCAGAAAGATGACCATGGCGGTGGCGATGCGCCGCTCATGGGCGGTGAACACTGCCATGGGCCAGACCCGCACGGGGCCAAGGTCCGACGTGTTGAAGTAGCGATCCGCGATGCGCGTGATCGCATGAACGACCGGCAGGTGGGAAATCGCCCAGGTGAGAATGGCGAAGATTGCGACCGTCAGCGGAAGGCTTTCGGGGATGACATATTCGCGCGCCCACTCCGGCCAGAAGCCTGTCTGAACAGCGAAATGAGCGAGACCGAAGAGCACCGTCTCGGTCGCGAAAATTGCCACGAAGATCTTCAGGAAGCTGGAGATGGCCGTTGAGCGAAGGGTGGTGAATGCGCAGATCACGCCGACGACGCCCAGCAGAACCGCTCCACCGACATTGTTGAACGTGCCGAGCGCGAGGCTGAGAATCGAAAAGGCCAGGACAAAGAGAGAAAGCAGTTTCATGAGGCGACTTTCGAACATCCGTCAGGACGGGCCCACTCAGCGCGGGAACGAGGCCCGTAAACTCGGCTTCAGACTAGCACAGAGCCGAACAGGCGCATGCGGCGAAAACGCGGCCATGGGCCACGGGATTGGGATTCCGCGCTCGTCAGACGTGGGAAGTCGACAGCGTCCGGCCGAGGACAGGTTCGTCATCCTCGGTCACCTCGCCATTGACTGCGGAGATCAGGCGCGGGGACGGTCGGAAGGTGAGGACGCGGCGGGCGGAGATCGGGAATTCCTCTCCCGTTTTGGGATTGCGGCCGACGCGGGCTCGCTTCGCGCGAACGCTGAAGGCTCCAAAGGCGCGAAGTTTCACGGTCTCGCCGCGCTCGAGCGCAGTGCATATTTCTTCCAGCGCCATTTCGACGACGTCGCGCGCTTGGGCGCGGGACAGGCCTGGGCAGCAGCCATAAACGGCCTCGAGCAGATCGGCTCGTGTGGTTGTTCTGTTCGGCATTGTCAGTCTCGGCCACCGTGCACAAGGCTCAGGTTTTCCCCCATGCCCCAGCAAGCTTCCGCCGCCCCCCTGTAGCCGTCACCTTGTAAGTCTATGATTATAAAACACTCTGAGGTGCAATTAACCCAGAGGAACCGAATCAAATCAAGATGTGCTTTCTTCGTCACAGTTGTTTCATTTCCAGCAATCGTTCTCGTTATCACGAAGAAGGGCCGCCCCAGGGGCGGCCCTTCCCTATCATTATTCTTGGTAAATAGGTTGGATTACTGGACTTCTTAGAAGTCCATACCGCCCATTCCACCACCGCCGCCGCCCATGGGCATAGCCGGCTTGTCCTTCGGGGTGTCGGCGATCATCGCTTCGGTCGTGATCAGGAGACCGGCCACGGAGGCCGCATCCTGCAGAGCCGTGCGAACGACCTTGGCCGGATCGACGATCCCGGCTTCGATCATGTCGACATACTGTTCGGTCTGAGCGTTGAAGCCGAAGGTCTCGGAGGCGTTCTCGACGATCTTGTTGACCACGATCGAGCCTTCGACGCCGGCGTTCTCGACGATCTGGCGCAGGGGGGTCTCAAGCGCCTTGAGGACGATCTTGATGCCTGCTTCGATGTCGGGATTGTCGCTGGTCAGCTTGGAGACAGCGATCTTGGCGCGCAACAGAGCCGTGCCACCGCCGGGAACGATGCCTTCTTCCACCGCAGCGCGGGTGGCGTTCAGGGCGTCGTCGACGCGGTCCTTCTTTTCCTTGACTTCGACTTCCGTCGCGCCGCCGACGCGGATAACCGCGACGCCGCCAGCGAGCTTGGCGAGACGCTCCTGGAGCTTCTCACGATCGTAGTCCGAGGTCGTCTCTTCGATCTGCGCCTTGATCTGCGCGATACGTCCCTCGATTTCGCCCTTCTGACCGGCGCCGTCGATGATCGTGGTGTTCTCCTTGTCGATGCGAATCCGCTTGGCGCGGCCCAGCATCTGGAGCGTCACGTTCTCGAGCTTGATGCCGAGGTCTTCGGAGATCATCTGGCCCTGGGTCAGGATCGCGATGTCCTCGAGCATCGCCTTGCGACGATCGCCGAATCCGGGCGCCTTGACGGCAGCAACCTTGAGGCCGCCACGCAGCTTGTTCACGACGAGGGTCGCGAGGGCTTCGCCTTCGACGTCCTCAGCAATGATGACGAGCGGCTTGCCGGTCTGCACGACGGCTTCGAGCACGGGCAGCATGGCCTGGAGGCTCGAGAGCTTCTTCTCGAAGATGAGGATGTAGGGGTCGTCGAGCTCGGCGATCATCTTCTCGGCGTTGGTGATGAAGTACGGCGAGAGATAACCACGGTCGAACTGCATGCCTTCGACGACGTCGAGTTCGGTCTCGAGGCTCTTGGCCTCTTCAACCGTGATGACGCCCTCGTTGCCGACCTTCTGCATGGCCTTGGCGATCATTTCGCCGATGGACTTGTCGCCATTGGCGGAGATCGTGCCGACCTGGGCGACTTCCTCGGAGGACTTGATCTTCTTGGCGCGCTTCTCGATGTCCTTGACTGCGGCCGTCACGGCGAGGTCGATGCCGCGCTTGAGGTCCATCGGGTTCATGCCGGAAGTGACGTAACGAACGCCTTCCTTGACGATGGCCTGAGCCAGAACCGTGGCGGTCGTGGTGCCGTCGCCGGCGGTGTCGTTGGTCTTCGAGGCCACTTCGCGCACCATCTGGGCGCCCATGTTCTCGAACTTGTCTTCCAGCTCGATTTCCTTGGCGACCGTCACACCGTCCTTGGTGATGCGGGGCGCGCCGAAGGACTTGTCGATGACGACGTTACGACCCTTGGGGCCGAGCGTCACCTTGACGGCATTGGCGAGAACGTCGACGCCGCGCAGCATGCGGTCGCGCGCGTCGGACGAAAAGCGAACGTCTTTGGCAGCCATTTTAAACTCCTGAACCGTTGGGTTCTGTTATTGCGAAAAGGGACGTTCGTGGCGTTAGCCGACGATGCCCATGATGTCGCTTTCCTTCATGATCAGCAGGTCCTGGCCGTCGATCTTGACTTCCGTGCCGGACCACTTGCCGAACAGAACGCGGTCTCCAGCCTTGACGTCCAGCGCGTTGAGCTTGCCGCTGTCATCGCGCGAACCGGGGCCGACGGCGACAACTTCGCCTTCCTGCGGCTTTTCCTTGGCGGTGTCGGGGATGATGATGCCACCCTTCGTCTTCTCTTCGCCTTCAAGGCGCTTGACGACGACGCGGTCGTGCAGGGGACGGAACTTCATGGTTCGTTTCCTTTGGCTGGAGGCACCGGCCGAGCCGGTTTGCCTCGGAACAGCGTTGACTGACTTGGGTCGTTAGCACTCTCTTGGAGGGAGTGCTAACAACTGTCAGGGAGATAAGGACGCACCCCCCTGTCTGTCAAGCGGGGGCTCTGCGGAAAAGTATCGGGGTTAATCGCCGATGTGCGCGGTGCACTGTTCCCCAGTGACAGGGGCGCGTGGCAGTATCGTGACGGCTCCAGATGTGGGGCGTCCCGACAGAGGATCGAACCGCGGATGAGTGGCCATCTCCCGGCATGCTCTGGCCGGACGATGGCTTTTATCGCATGAGGATCTTGCTCGCTTTCCTGATCAACATGATGGTTAATTTCGCCGTTGGCCTGCTGGTGGCGAGATTCCTCGGCCCCGACCAGTTCGGGCGGTTCGCGCTCGCAATCGGCATCGGCGCCGTCGTGCAAGTGCTGCTCTTCGACTGGATACGGCTCGCGGCCGCACGTTTCTATTCGGAGCAGGCCCGCGCCGCTCAGCCGGAATTGCGCGCAACACTCGACGCCACCCTGCTGGGGCTGGTCGCGGCCGTCGTTCTGATCGGGGTCGCGTTGATCGCAGCCCGCGTGTCGATCGGCCTGCCCCCGGAAATGCTGGCTGCGGCGCTGTGTTTCGCGGCGATCAACGGCGCTTTCGATTATCAAGCCGCCCTGCTGCGAGCCCGCTTTGCGGATGGGGCCTATGGACGCCTGGTGCTGACCAAGAACGGGCTCGCCCTCGTGCTCACCGCTGGAACGGCCTGGGTGACGGGATCGGCATTCGCGACGCTCGCCGCCAGTTGCCTCGGACTGCTGGGCGCCATGTTCGCGCTGCGGGCCGTGACGCGGGATGCGAATCTTGACTTGCGCGCGGCTCGCACGGGTATCCTGGGAACGAGCCTCGCATATGGGGTGCCGCTGAGTACGTCGACCACGCTCTATCTGCTCATCCCGCTCGCCAACCGTGCGCTGGCGGCGGATTGGTTCGACTTTGCGGAAGCCGGACAACTCGCGTTGGCGCAGGATGTAGGCCTGCGGCTGGTGCTGGCCATCGGGACCGCGCTCGATGTTCTGTTGTTCCAGCTTGCGGTGCGCGCCGAGGATCTGCACGGAGCGGCGCGGGGCCGCGAACAGGTGTCGCGCAACATGGGTGTCATTCTGGCGATTACCCTGCCCGCCATCGCCGGGATCTGGCTGGTACTGCCGAGTTTCGAGCTGCTGATCGTCCCGCCCGAATTCCGCGGTGCTTTCGTGCGCGACTTCACGGCTCTGCTGCCGGGCTTTTTCTGCTTCGGGCTGGCCTCGTTCGCACTCGCACCCGCATTCCAGATCACGCAGCGCACGTGGCCTGTGAGCGTGGCGGCGGGGATCGCATGCCTCGCTGATTTGGCGCTTGTGCTGGTGCTGCCGCGCGGCGGCGACGTCGAAATTCTCGCGCTCGCGCAGACCGGCGCGTTGGGGGCGGGATTTCTGGCGTTGCTCGGATTTTCCATCTGGGCGGGCGCGCGCTTGCCGCGCTGGCGCGATATGGCGGCCTGCTGTCTGGCCACCGCGATCATGGTGTGGCTTACCATGCCCTTGCGCGCCTTGGAGCCCGGCGCGGGCACTCTCTGCTTGCAAGCGCTGGCCGGCGCGCTCGTCTATGGCGGGCTTGCGACGGTTCTTGATCTCGCGGGATTGCGCACGGCGGCCCTCGGCCTGTTGCAAGCGCGCAAAGAGCGATCGCCCGTAGCTGATGCCCGACCCGATGCTTGGTAAACCGCATTTGCCACCAGTATGGTAAACATAAGGTTCGAATAACCATTCAAATGCTTTGTACTTAACAAGACCCCTGCATCCCTGCATTCTTCTGGCTGTCGATCACCCCGGACGACTGGCCGCAGCATGCAAGCAGCGCCTCCTTCCGCGAGCGGACGGCCGGTTTGCGGAGCGAGTTTGGATGCGTCACATTTCCTTTAGTACGTTTGCATGCGCGACATTGCTCGTCGTGCCCTCCGCGGCTTTCGCGGCGGGCGCTGAGCCGACAGTGGTGCGAGGCATTTATGCGGCGAACGAAGCACGCGTGATCTATGCGAGACGCGAGCAGGTCGCGGTCGCCCCGGATCTCGGCGGCGGCTTCATCGAGATGCTGGTGAAGGGCAGTGGCGATCGCGGCGCGCGCTATAACCAGCCTTTGCCTGCACCGGTCCAGCAGGTTGCGCCGCAATACGCCGCTTTGCCACAATATGCACCCGCCGTGCAGCAGATTGCCCCGTCACCACCACGCGCTGCCTTGGGGCGTGCGATCGATCCCGTTTTCCAGCGGCAGGAAGTCGACTACACGGGCCCGCAGCGGGCCGGCGCGATCGTCGTCGATACGCCCAGCAAGTTCCTCTATCTCGTACTCGGCAATGGACGCGCGCTGCGATACGGCATCGGCGTCGGTCGCCCGGGCTTCGAATGGGCTGGCGTCAAGACGATCAGCCGGAAAGCCGAGTGGCCGGATTGGCGGCCGCCGTCCGAGATGCTCAAGCGCCGTCCCGACCTGCCGACATTCATGGCGGGCGGCCCACAAAATCCGCTGGGCGCGCGGGCGCTCTACCTCGGATCTTCGCTGTATCGCATCCATGGGACGAACGAGCCGCATACGATCGGCCAGAACGTCTCGTCGGGATGCATCCGGATGATGAACGAGGATGTCACCGATCTCTACACACGCGTGAAAGTCGGGACGCAGGTGACCGTCATCTGAGCCGATATTTCCCAGGATCCTGCCCCCGAGGCGGACCGCTCGCGAGAGCGACGATGAAGCCGCCCCCGCCCCGGGGCGGCTTCTTTCGTTCGTGGAGGCTTGGCGGTCAGGCGTCGTAGGTGTCGTCGTCGCCGCCGCTGTTGTCGGCCCAATCGCCCGCATCTGCCTCGCGATCGTCAGCCGCGTCCTGTTCGGCCTGGCTGCGGTCGAAGACATTGCCGGTGATGGCGCTGTCGTCATGCTTGGCCAGAGAGGCAGAATCGGACTGCGCGTCGCGCTGCCCTCCGCCGAGGCCACCGGCTATTCCGTGCGTGTTGTTGTGGCCGCTGAACAGTCCCTGCAGGGAGTTGGCGAGCATCACGCCGCCCGCGACACCGGCCGCCGTGCCGAGCGCACCTTTCAGAAACCCGCCGCCCTGTCCCATCGGCTGCTGCTGGTTGCCCTGCCCGGACCAGCCGCCACCCTGAGGCGGAGCCTGATCATAGCCGCGCTGTTGCCCGGCGGGGGGAACGGAGCCGCGCTGGGAGCCCCATGGGCCACCCGGAGGCGGCTCGGGCGCGCGCTGTCCGCCGCCGAAGATCGAGCCGAGGCCGCCCAGAAACGAGCCTCCGCCAGCGGGTTCGGCCCGGGCCTGCTGCGCCTCGTGCTCCAAGGTCTCGATGCGGGCGGCCGCAGCCTTGAGGGCCTCTTCCTGAACGATCACGGCCTGCGCAAGAAAATAGGGCGCGTATGGCTGCGCGCGCACCGAATCGGCGATCAGGGCCTCGGCCTCGCGATCGCGCGGATTGGCTGAGGCATCGCGAATACGATCGAAAAGGTCGGTGAGCAGCTTCCGTTCGTCGGGGGTCATCATGGGGCGATCCTCTCCTCGGCAGCGCAGCCCGATCAACGATCTTGTGGGGGCGCGAACCCTCATATGGGGAGGAGGAATGGCGTGTTGAAGACGGCTGCGGAAAATGTCTGGTGCTGCGACTTGTCCAAATGAATAAGGGCCCCTGCTTTCGCAGAGGCCCCGAGTTCGAACCGACCAGAGGTCAGATAGATCTTACTTGATGTCCTTGGACGTCAGGTCGAACGAGAGCGAAGCGATGAAAGCCGCGCCGCACCAGTTGGACCGGCCGGAACCGATGCCGCGCGGATCGGTGGTCAGCGTGTAGCACTGGGACTTGTTCAGGTTGGTGTCGTGGTAGCGCAGGTCCAGCGTGGCGAACTTGTAGCTGTAGGAAAGACCGGCGTTCCAGTAGTTGTAGTCAGGCAGGTTGATGCTTCCGAGGAAGGCATTGGTCGTGCCGAGCCAGTAACGACCAAATTCACCCGAGACTGCGAAGTTGGCGGGCAGGGTCACCTTGCCGGTCAAAGAGGCGTAGGTGCCATTGGCGCCGGTCTGCAGATAGTTGGGCGACCAGAAGAGGTTCGCGCCGACCGTGAACATGTCGTTGATCGTGTAGGCGCCCTTGCCGTAAAGCTCGAAGAAGTCGGTGTTTGAGACCGTCAGAGCGTTCGGCACGGCGTCGAACAGCGTCTGCTCACGCGGGTAGAGATACCCGATCGCGCCGAAGTCGAGGGCGAGGTTGCCGAAGGTCGGGCGGACACCGGCGTATACGTCGAGTTCCATCGTGGGCTTCGTCGGGAGCTTGACGCTCGAACCGGCGAGGCCGGCGTAGCCCTGGATCATGTCGGAGAAGTTGTAGCGCAGTTCGCCATAACCCGACACGGCAGCGCCACGATCGGACTGGGAGACGCCGCGGAAGTTATAGTCGGACTTGAGCGAAGCGCCGATGGCGTAGTCCCAGGGGCTCACGTAAACCGGAGCGGCCGGAGCGGCCTTCATTGCGCCGAGGTCGGCGGCCTGCGCAGAGGCGCCAAGCGCCGTCAGCGCGAACAAGGAGGAGATAACAATCTTTTTCATAATGGGCTCCGTCAGCACCAATGGACATGACTCAAATTGCGTCGATGACCCGAAATGGACAAGGTTAAGTCGTGTGCACCTGCTCTAATTTTAGGCATAAACGAGCCGGTACACTATGGTACCGGCGACGCGTTGCAAAAAGGTCACGAAAACGGGGGCAACCAAACCGGGGCTTTAGCGGTTGGCACGTACGATCAACATTCAGGGAGGCGCAGATCATGGCCATGGACCCGGTCGACGGCGCGATCACGATCGACAGTTCGAATCAGGACATCAGCGAGGCCCTGCGAATCTACGGGCGAGACGAGATCCTGAAGATATCGGACAAGTATTTCGGCCACCTCGTCAGCGCATCGGCCCATTTCAATATGGAAGGCATCAGCAGCCGATGCAGCGTCACCGTGCAGATGGGCAACCTGCCGCGCATGAGCGCAGACGCCAGTGACAAAGATATGCGCACCGCCTTCAATCAGGCTCTCGACAAGGTCGCCACGCAATTGCGGCGGACCAAGCGGGAGTTGCGCGAGGATAAGCCGGCTCGCGCAAACAAGGGCGTCCTGCCCGACGGCAGCAAGATGCTCTGAGCTTCGTCTCGTCCGGCGTCAGTCCAAAGCGGACGGGCGCCGGCGCAGGAATTCCTCGAGATCGGCGCTTTCGGGCAGATCGGCGAGCCATAGCGCCAGCGGGCCGGAGGCACCGGCCGCCTCGATGAGGCGCACGAACGTCTCGATGTCGAACTCGCCGGTCTCGTCCCGCATGTCCGGGTGGCGAAGCGTCCGCCACAGGTCCACCACGAGAATTGGGAAAGCCGCCTCCTCCTGCTCGGCCTCGGCGACCCAGGCTTCGAGCGCCGCAATCGCATTCGCGATCGTGTCGACCATAGCCTGTTCGGACCATTCCTCCGCCGCCGCAGCGGCCGTACGGCGTCGCGGCGATGTCGGCTTCGACACGGGTGTGCGAATCGCGACCTTGCGCGCCACCGGCGTCTTGGCAGCTTCGCGGCCGGGCGCCCGTCCATGCACGGGAGTCCGCAGCGGCTTGCGCTCGGATACGGCGGGCTTGGGAGCGGTTGCGGTGGGAACGGAGGTCTTGGAAGCAGCGGATTTGGGCGCCGCTTTCTTGGCAGCAGACGTCTTGGGAGCAGGCGTCTTGGAAGCAGACTTCTTGGGAGCAGCTTTCGCCGCGGCCTTTCTGGTGGCAGTCCTCTGAACCACCGCCTCGCGCGCGGCGGTCTTGGTCGAGGTGCGCTTCGTCGCGTAGGCTTTTCCGCCCACTCGCTTCTTTTCGGCGGCCTTGGGAGCGGCCGGCTTCTTGGCGACGACTGCCGCAGTGGCCTTTTTGGCTACGGTCTTCTGTGACGCAGCCTCTTTGGCAACTGCCTTCTTCGTCACAGCGCGGGTCTTGCTGGCAGCTTTTTTCGCGTCGCTCTTCCTGAAGACCGTCTTCTTGGCGGGCCTCTTCGACGGCTTGCCTGATTTGCGGCTTCCCGCCATGAATGTCTCCCGTTACTGCGCTGCGGCCAGAAGCGCAGACTCTTCGACAAAGCCGCTTTTTGCAAGCGCTTCCGGCAAGGGGCCGCCGCTCGCCCAGTCCAGCAGTTCGACCGTATGTACGACAGGAATGGCCGAGCCACCAGACAGTTGCGTGATGCAGCCGATATTTCCCGTGGCCACAAGCGCGGGCTTCGTGCGTACGATATTGGCGAGCTTTCGCGCCTTCAGCTGGGACGCGATCTCTGGCTGCATCATATTGTAGGTGCCCGCCGAGCCGCAGCAGATATGGCCTTCGGGCACATCCTTGACGACAAAACCCGCATTGCGGAGCAGGCGCTTGGGCTCTTCCCTTATCTGCTGGCCGTGCTGCATCGAACAGGCGGAGTGATAGGCGATCGTCTGCCCCGTCGCGCGGCTGGGCGGCGCGAGATCGAGCCCCGACAGATATTCGGTGATGTCCTTCGTCAAGGCCGTGACGCGGCGTGCCTTGTCCGCGTAGGCCGGATCGTCGCGCAGCATGAAGGCATAATCCTTCACCGTGGTGCCGCAGCCTGACGCTGTGATGAGGATGGCGTCGAGCCCCTCGCCGTCCATCTCGGCGATCCAGGCATCGATGTTGTTGCGGGCGAAAGCCAGCGCGTCGCTCTCACGGCCCATGTGATGGACGAGCGCGCCGCAACAGCCCTCCCCCTTGATCTTCGCGACCGTGATGCCGTTGCGCGCAAGCAGACGCCGCGTGGCGTCGTTGATCGAGGGTTGCAGCACCGGCTGGGCGCAGCCTTGGAGAATGGCGACCCGCCCGCGCCTCGCGCCCTCGATCGCGAAGACCTCGGGGGCATGGCGCGCGGGAAATCTCGCCGGCGCCAGGTCGATCATGGCGGCGAGCCTGCCGCCGATACGGGGCAGGCGCGCGAGCAGCGGACGCAGCGGCTTCATCGCCAGCGCGCCCGCAAGCGCCAGGCGGAACCGCTCGGGGTAAGGAAGTACCAGGGCCAGAACGGCGCGCAGCATGCGGTCCGCGACGGGGCGGCGATAGGTCTTCTGGATATGCGCACGCGCGTGATCGACGAGGTGCATGTAATGGACGCCAGACGGGCATGTCGTCATGCAGGAGAGGCAGGACAGGCAGCGATCGACGTGCTTGACGACCTCCTCGCTCGCAGGCCTGCCGTTCTCCAGCATGTCCTTGATGAGGTAGATGCGCCCGCGCGGCGAGTCGAGTTCGTCGCCGAGCAGCAGATAGGTCGGGCACGTCGCGGTGCAAAAGCCGCAATGGACGCAGGAGCGCAGGATCTTTTCCGACTCCCGCATGTGGGGATCGGCGAGTTGGGTTATGGAGAAATTGGTCTGCATGGCTCACACACCCGCATACATGCGGCCCGGATTGAGAAGGCCGTCAGGATCGAAACTCGCCTTGATGCCGGCGGTGATTTTCATCAGGGGCGCGCCCAGGGGCGCGAAGACGTCTATCCGCGTGCGGATCTCGTCGGGGGCCCGCATGAGTGTCGCGTAGCCGCCCGCCTGTGCCGCGGCGGCGCGGATGACGAGGGCCCCCGCATCGTCCTTTGGCATGACCGCGAGCCAGACGATGCTGCCGCCCCAATCGTAGAAATAGCGCGTGCCCAGCGCGCTCGAAATCGTCGCCATGGCTTGGGCCGCCGTGCGCTGGGGCAGCGACAGCCGCCAGATCGCGGGGGCCTGCGCCTTGGCGAGCGGCGTCACCTGCGCAATGTCTCGCCATATGGCCTTGCTCTCCTGGGCTTCGACGCGGCGCGCCTTGCCCAGCGTGCCGAGCAATTCGGTCAGCCTGCCACACCGATAGTCCAGCGAATCCGGCGTGCGTTCGAGCCGCAGCACCGTCAGAGGACCGCTTCCGTCCAGGCCCGTGGGCAGATGCGCCGCGCCGCTGACCTCGAAGGGCGAAGACAGCGCGCTCGACATGGCCTCTATGGCTTGCGCATCGTCGAGCCCATCGATTGCGAGGCTCGCTTCGGCGGGTGCCATCGGCACGAGCTTGAAGGTAACTTCGGTGAGTAGTCCGAGCGTGCCATGCGCGCCGCAGGAGAGTTTGACGAGATCGAGGCCGGTGACGTTCTTCATGACGCGGCCGCCGGATTTTACGGCCTCGCCGCGTCCGTTCACGAGCCGCACGCCGATGAGATGATCGCGCGCCGCGCCGAGCTGCACGCGGCGGGGGCCCGAGATGTTGCAAGCCGCCACCGCGCCGATCGTCGGCTCGCCATGCGACGCGTAGAGCGGCCGGTAGTCGGCGGGTTCGAAGGGCAGCATCTGGCCTTTTTCCGCCAGCGTCTCCTCGACAAGTGAAAGAGGCGTGCCTGCGCGGGCGGAGACGACGAGCTCGGCGGGCTCATAAAGCGTGATGCCGCTGAGCCGGCGCGTCGACAGCACGGCGTCCGCCGTAACAGGACGACCGTAGCCGCTTCGCGTGCCGCCGCCTTCGATGGTGAAGCTCTGGCGCGAGGCGCGCGCGGCGCGGACGATGTCGCAGGCTTCCGCCTCGGTCGCGGGTTCGAGGCGGACAAGGTTATCGCTGAGAATAGTCACGCTGCGTCCCTGCCTTCGAGCGGGAAGACCTTGGCCGGGTTGAGCAGCCATTGCGGATCGAAGACGGCGCGCACGCGCATCTGCTGGTTGAGATCGTCGGGCGTGAACTGATGGGGCATCAGGTCGCGCTTTTCGATGCCGACGCCATGCTCGCCCGTGAGGCAGCCGCCCGCCTCGACGCAGAGGCGCAGGATGTCCATGCCCGCTTCCTCGGCCTTCTCGCATTCGGCGGGATCGTTGACGTTGTAAAGGATCAGCGGATGCATGTTGCCGTCTCCCGCATGGAAGACATTGGCGACCCGCAGGCCATAGCTCGCACAGATCTCGGCCGTGCGCTTGAGAACGTAGCTGAGCTGGCCGGTCGGCACCGTGCCGTCCATGCAGATATAATCCGCGATGCGGCCGGTTGCGCCGAAGGCGGACTTGCGGCCCTTCCAGATCAGCGCCGTTTCAAGCGCCGAGCGGCTTTCCTTGACGACCTGCACGCCGTGCTGGTGCGCGATGTCGACGATCAGTTTCAGCTGCGCGTCCATCTCGTCGGCCGAGCCTTCGACCTCGATGATGAGCATCGCGCCGACATCGAGCGGATAGCCTGCCTTGGCGAAGGCTTCGCAGATCTCGATGGCCGCCTTGTCCATGAACTCCATCGCGACGGGAATGATGCCCGCGCCGATGATGGAGGCCACGCAGGCGCCCGCCGCCTCGCTCGTCTCGAAGCCGAACAGCACCGGCCGGGCCGCTTCCGCCGCGCGCAGGATGCGGACCGTCGCTTCGGTGACGATGCCGAGCTGGCCCTCGGAGCCGATCATCAAGCCCAGCAGGTCGAGGCCGGGAGCGTCCAGCGATTCGCCGCCGAGTTCAAAGACGGTGCCGTCCATCAGCACCATGCGGACCCCCAGAATGTTATTGGTGGTCACGCCGTATTTCAGGCAATGCGCCCCGCCCGAATTCATGGCGATATTGCCGCCGATGGTGCAGGCGAGCTGCGACGACGGATCGGGCGCGTAGAAGAACCCTTCGGCTGAAACAGCTTCGGTGATCGCGAGGTTCGTGACGCCCGCTTGCACGCGCATGGTGCGGCCGGGGAAGTTCACATCCAGAATTCTATTCAGCTTGGAGAGACCCAGCACGATGGCATCTTCCTGCGGGATCGCGCCGCCCGACAGCGAGGTACCTGCCCCGCGCGCGACGACCTTCACGCCGCTCTCGTGGCAATAGCGCAGCACGGCCGCCACCTCCTCCGTCGAGCGCGGGAGGGCGACAGCCAGCGGCACATGGCGATAGGCGGTGAGCGCATCGGTCTCGAAGGCGCGGCGCTCGTCAAGCGTCGTGACCAGGCAGTCGGCAGGCAGGATCTTGCCGAGGCCGGCGATGATGTCGTCACGCCGTTCCAGAATATCCTGATCCGGCATGGGAAATAGGATCGACATGAAATTTCCCCCGCAATACAGGGCGGTCTCCCGCCGGGATTTTGCAGGATGCTAGCCTATTTGCGTGCCGGCATGCACCCCTACCTCCGTCGCTCCCGGTGGCCGCGACGGCTCAATCGGAATGTTCGCGGCGGATCCGGTGGAGCACCAGCGCGATGACCAGGATCGCGACCGGCACGAAGAGCGCGGTGGCGACGGCGGGATCTATCGGCAGGTAGCCAACCTCCTTGGCCGCCTTGAGCACATAGCCCGCGAGGCCCACCACATAATAACTGATCGCGGCAATCGACAGCCCCTCGACGGTCTGTTGAAGCCGTAACTGCAGGCGCGTGCGCTCGTTCATCGAGCGCAGGAGATCGCGGTTCTGTCGCTCGATCACGACGTCGACGCGCGTTCGCAGCAGGTTGGCGGCGCGGGTCAGCTTCTGCGACAGGTCTCCCTGCCGGTCCTGCAACATCTGGCAGGTGCGGATGGCCGGGTTCATGCGCCGCGACAGGAAGGCGGCGATGGTCGGCATGGTACCTGCCGCTTCTTCGCCGATGGCGACGAGGCGCTGCTGCACGATTCCGTCATAAGCGCGGCTGGCGCTGAAGCGGAAAGCCGCGCTGGTGGCCTCCGCTTCCGACTTGGCTGCGAGCGCGGTCAGTCTTTCAAGCAGGAGGTTGTCCGACTCGAGCCCGTCTGTCGAAGCCATCGCATTGCTGATTGCCGCCAACGTGGCCTCGGCCTCGCCCACAGAGGGCGACAGGCGCTGCGCCTCGGGCAGGCCGAGGAGCGCCAGGAGACGATAAGTTTCGATTTCCAGCAGCCGTACCGCCAGCGCGCCCGCCGCGGCGGGGTCGAGCCCCCTGTCCAGAACCAGGATGCGCACGAAGCCTTCGATGGGCCGGAAGTCGGCCGCTACCAGCGCACGGCCGCCCTGCACGCGGGAGGCCGCGAGGCTGGCCGGATCGAACAGAGCGACAAGGTCCGGCTCCTGTGACGGCTTCAGCAAATGCAGGTCGACGGAGGCGAGATGACGTCCCGGCGGGGGCAATGCGGAGAAGGCGGACGGGAGCGTCGAGGCGGGCGGGGCGAAAGCGGTTTCAGGGTCGCCTGCCGCCTCGATGGTATAGGTCGTGAATTCGCTGTGTTGCTCCCAGCGCAGGGTCTCAGCCCCAAGTTTCAGGAGCACATGGCGGGCATCGTCCGGCAGTTCCGGCAAGCCCCGCGCCCGGCAGAAGGCGGCGAGCGCCGTCCGGTCCGCCTGAGCTTCGGGGCGGCTCGTCATGAAGGCGAAATGGATGAGACGCGCGGGGGTCGGCAGCGCATGAAAGGGGCGGGCGTGGACCTCGTCGAGCACCGCCCCGCGTTCGGGATGCGGGGACATGGACCGAAACATGCCGGTTCCGTCAGTCATGGTCTTGCCCCCAAACGAATGTCGCCAGCATGGCTGGCGGGCGGATTGCGCACAAGGGCCATGCGCCGTTCGTCGGCTTGCGCTGGGCTTGGCGCTGCGCCACTCTCGCAGCCGACCGGCCAGCGAGCCGGAGGGAGCGCGCTGGAGTTTTCCGTGGCCGAAAGCCTGCCCGTCCGCCCGCCGAGGGTGGGACTTTTCGCGACATGCCTCGTCGATCTGTTTCGCCCCACCATAGGATTCGCGGCGGCGAAACTGCTCGAGGATGCGGGCTGCGAAGTGGTGGTGCCCCCCCAGACCTGCTGCGGGCAGCCGGCCTATAATTCCGGCGACCGGCAGACATCGCGCACGCTCGCCTTGCAGATGATGGACGCCTTTTCCGGCTGCGACTACATCGTCGTTCCCTCGGGCTCATGCGGGGGCATGGTGTCGCGCCATTACCCCGAACTGTTCGAGGACGAGCCGCAGCTGGCGCGCCGCGCGCGAGAGTTCGCGAGCCGCACCTACGAACTCATCAGCTTCCTCACCGATGTGCGCGGCGTGACGCAGGTAAATGCGCGTTACGAGGGGCGCGTCACCTACCACGATTCCTGTTCGGGCCTGCGGGAACTCGGCATCCACGACCAGCCCCGCAAACTGCTCGCCAGCGTGCGCGGCCTCGAACTCGTCGAGATGACGGACGCCGATGTCTGCTGCGGTTTCGGCGGTACGTTCGCTGTGAAATACGGCGAGATCTCCGACGCCATCGTGACGAAAAAGGCCGGGCACGTCGTCGCGTCCGGCGCGCCCCTGCTGCTGGCGGGCGACCTCGGGTGCCTGATGAACATGGCGGGCAAGCTATCGCGCGAAGGCAGGCAGATCGAAATCCGCCATGTCGCCGAGGTGCTGGCCGGAATGACGGACGAGCCGCCCATCGGCGCGCCGCGCGAGGCCACGACATGAGCCTTCACCCCACCACCCCCGCCTTCAAGGAAAACGCGCATCGCGCGATGCTCGACACCGAATTGCAGAAGGCTCTCGGGCATGTACAGGGCGGATTCATCGGCAAGCGGGCGGCGGCTGTCGCACGCCTGCCGGAGTTCGAAGATCTCCGCGACAACGCGCGCGACATCAAGGACCATGTGCTCGCCCATCTCGATCTCTATCTCGAGACCTACGAGGAACGCGTGCGGGCCGCGGGCGGGCACGTGCATTTCGCGCGCAGCTCGGAAGAGGCCTGCAAGACCATCGTCGACATCTGCCGCGAGCATGGCGCGAAGACCGTCACGAAGGGCAAGAGCATGGTCTCCGAGGAGATCGGGCTCAACGACGCCATCGAGGCCGCCGGGATGGCCGCCATCGAGACCGATCTCGGCGAATATATCATCCAGCTGCGGCACGAGACGCCGTCGCATATCATCGCCCCCGCCGTGCATCTGACGAAGGAACAGGTCGAGCAGGATTTCCGCCGCGTGCACACGCATCTGCCGGCGGATCGCGATCTCTCGCAGCCCGTGCAGTTGCTCACCGAGGCGCGCGGGATTCTGCGCGAGAAGTTTCTGGCCGCAGACGTCGGCATCACTGGCGCCAATTTCCTGATCGCGGAAACCGGCACGTCCATCATCGTCACCAATGAAGGCAATGGCGACCTGACGCAGACCCTGCCCAAGGTGCACATCGTCGTCGCCTCCATCGAGAAGATCGTGCCGACGCTCGAAGACGCCTCGCAATTGCTGCGCGTGCTCGCGCGCTCCGCCACCGGCCAGGACATGTCGGTCTATACGACGCTCTCGACCGGGCCGCGCCGGACGGAAGATCCCGATGGGCCGGAGGCCTATCATGTCGTGCTCGTCGACAATGGCCGCTCGGCCATGCTCGGCAGCGAGTTCGAGGACATGCTGCGCTGCATTCGCTGCGGGGCCTGCATGAACCATTGTCCCGTTTATCATGCCGTCGGCGGGCACGCCTACGGCTGGGTCTATCCCGGCCCCATGGGCGCCGTGCTGACGCCCTCGCTGATCGGCGTCGACAAGGGCGGGCACTTGCCCAATGCATCGACCTTCTGCGGGCGCTGCGAAAGCGTGTGCCCGGTGCGCATTCCGCTGCCGAAGCTCATGCGCCACTGGCGCGAACGGGAATTCGAGCGGCATCTCACCCCCGCCGTGCAGCGCGGCGGACTGGCGCTGTGGGCTTTCTTCGCGAGCAGGCCCGCCCTCTACAAGCCCGCGACGGCGCTGGCCATGCGCCTGCTCGGCTTGATGGGCCGCAAGCGCGGACGCTTTGCATCCCTTCCTCTCGCGGGCGGTTGGACTAGATATCGCGATCTGCCTGCGCCATCGGGCCAGACGTTTCAGGCCGCATGGCGGGCACGCCAGGGAGCCCGACGCTCATGAATGCGCGCGACGACGTCCTCTCGAATATCCGACGCTCGCTCGGCGTCACCGGCCACGAGTCCACGCGGCGCAGCATCGTTGCGCAGCGTCTGGAACAGGCGCCCCGTGGACCCATCCCGGCGCGGGGGCAAGGCGACGCGGCCGCCCGCATGGCGACCTTCGTGGCGGAGGCGCAGCGTGTTTCGGCCAGTGTCGCGATGCTCGACAGCCGTGCCGCCGTGCCCGCCGAGGTCGCGCGGTTTCTCACGGAGGCTGGACTGCCGCTCGAGATCCGCATGGGCAACGATGCGCGGCTCGTGGGGCTCGACTGGTCGGGCATGAAGGTCCTGCACGGTCCCTCGCGGGGCGCGGACCTCACCGCGATCAGCCATGCATTCGCCGGCGTGGCGGAGACCGGCTCGCTCGTCGTGCTCTCGGGCACGGACAATCCGACCACGCTGAACTACCTGCCGGATAATCACATCGTGGTGCTGTCGGCGGCCGATCTCTGTGCGGATCTCGAAACGGTCTGGGCGCGTCTGCGCGCGGCTTGCGGCAAGGCGCTTATGCCTCGCAGCGTCAACATCATCACGGGGCCGTCCCGCTCCGCCGATATCGAGCAGACTCTTCTGCTCGGCGCGCATGGTCCTCGCCGCCTGCACATCCTCGTCACTCCCTGATGCGGCAGCCTAAATCGTCACCTTGACGACAAAAGCTGCAACGCAAGGGCTACAAGAGCGTTGTGCTGGCGAAGAACGAGGAGATTCGCCATGAGCAACACCCCCAAGAACAAGGCCGAAGAGCAGGCCGACCTGACCGAAGCGCTGGAAGAATCCTTCCCGGCGAGCGACCCGCCGTCCATGACCCAGCCGAAGCCCGCGATCGGCGCGCCCGGTGACAAGAAGAGCGCATCGACGGGCACCGAGGCCGAGTTGGCTCGCCAACTGGCGGCCGAGAAGGACGCTGGTAAGAAATAGCGGCGTAGCACAATACGGCGGGTGCGTTCCGGCGCGCCTGCACTCTGCCTTCCCCGTTCCCGCCCCATAAAACATCGAGCCTGTCATGATCTGGCGTCCCCTTACGAGCGCTGTAGCCCTTATGCTTGCCTTCTCGCCTTCGCTGCGCGCAGAGGAAGGAACGGCGAGCCCATCGCTCCTGTCGGCGCAGCCGATGACGGAACAGGCGCCCGGCACGCAGGCGCCATCGCTCGACGCAGCGCCCCCACAGGCCTCGGCACCCGCCCCGGACGCCGAAACGCGCCCGACGGTCAAGCTCGACACGCCCAAGAAGGGCAAGGTCGCGGAAAAGAAGGCCGAGAAGCCCCGTGAAGCGGCTGTGTCGCTCGATCCGGAGCCGACGCTCCAGCCCGGGACTTCAGCGGCGACGCAGGCTGCGGCGGAGAAATATACGGCCATCGCGCAGGCAGGCGGATGGCCGCGCATTCCCGGCGAATTGCGCGAGACCGCGAAGGGGCCCGACGTGCTCGCCCTTCGCCAGCGGCTTGCGCTGGAGGGCGACCTCGACCGCGACGCAGTCGACGGCGATCGCTTTGACGACACGCTCACACAAGCACTCAAGAGTTTCCAGCTGCGCATGGGCCTGAAGCCGACCGGCGTCGTCACGGGCGCGACACTCACCGCGATCAACGTGCCCGCCGAAGTGCGCGCCCGTCAGCTCGCGGCCAGCGCGCAGCGTATTGCGTCCACTACGTTCACTTTCCCGGCACGCCACGTCATCGTGAACATTCCCTCCGCATCGGTGGAAGCGGTCGACAATGGGCAGGTCGTGCATCGATATACGGCCATCGTGGGCGATGTCGCACATCCCTCCCCGCAGGTGAGCGCGCGCATCCAGGAGGTCAATCTCAACCCGACATGGACGCTGCCGACCTCGATCATCAAGAACGAGATCATTCCAAAGATGCAGAAGAACCCGGCCTATCTCAGCCGGGCAAAAATCCGCATCCTGGATGGGCGCGGCAATGAGATCGACCCGCGCAGCATCGACTGGACTACGCAGAAGGCAGCCAGCTACACGCTGCGGCAAGATCCCGGCGCGAGCAATTCGCTCGGCTATATCCGCATCAACATGCCCAACAAGGAAGCCGTCTATCTGCACGACACGCCAGGCAAGCGGCCCTTCGGCGAGGACTATCGCTTCCTCTCGCATGGCTGCGTGCGTGTCGAGGGCGTCTACGATCTTGCCCAATGGCTGCTGGAGGGAACGAAGGGGCCGGACGGTGGCTGGACGGTCAAGGAGATGCGCGAGAAGGTCGCGACCAAGGAGCGGACCGACATCAAGCTCGAGAAGCAGGTGCCGGTGATCTGGGTCTATCTGACGGGCTGGGCGTCCGCCGAAGGCACGGTGCATTTCCGCGACGACGTGTACGGCCTCGACAAGGATCTCGCACCGCAGGACGCGCAGCCCGCGCCGTCGCCGGACATGGTCGCGCGCTGAGCTAGACCGGCAGGCGCTTCGCGATGTCGGGCATGCGATTCAGATCGAGTCGCACGAGCTTGATGCCGTGCTCCTCGGGATCGTCGCGCACCTGGAACCCGAGTTGCTCGCACATGGTCAGCATGGTCGTGTTTTCGGCAAGCACCTGCCCTTCGATGCGGGTGAGGCCCTCGTCCTCCGCATATTCGATCATGAGCTTCATGAGGTTCCAGCCCAGGCCCCTGCCCTTGAACTCGGGCAGCAGGAGGATCGCATATTCGCCGCTCGTGGCCTCGGCGTCCTTGATGAGGCGAACGCCGCCGAGCATGCGTCCGGTCTCGGGCTCGATGGCGCAAATTGCGAAGGCGCGGGCGTAATCGATCTGCGTCAGCCGTGCGACGAAGGTGTGGCTGAACTCCTTGACCGGCGCGAAGAAGCGCAGGCGCAGATCGAGCGCGGGTATCGATTCGAAGAACCTGCGATACAGATGCTCGTCTTCGGGACGCACGGGACGCACGAAGATCTTGGCGCCGTCGCGCAGGGTGAGCTCGCGTTCCCAGCCCTTCGGATAAGGCGCAATGGCGAAACGCTGGTTGGAGCCGTGCAGATGTGGCTGCAAGGCAGGCGCTATTGCGATGCGCGCGTCGATGACGATGATGCCTTCATGATCGCAAAGCACGGGGTTGAGGTCGAGCTCGCGGATCTCGGGAATGTCGGCTGATAATTGCGACAGCTTGACCAGCATGAGCGCGGTCGCGTCGATATCGGCCGCGGGCTCGTCGCGATAGGTACGGAGAATTTTCACCACGCGCGTGCGCTCGATGAGATCATGCGCGAGCCGCAGATCGAGCGGCGGCAGCGCCAGCGCGCGATCGTTGATGACCTCCACCGCCTTGCCGCCCCGACCGAAGACGATAACAGGCCCGAAGGTCGGATCTTCGGCGATGCCCGCAATCAATTCGCGCGCATGCGGACGGCGCACCATGGGTTGCACAGTCACGCCTTCGAGCCGCGCCGTCGGGCGCGCCTCCGCAATGCGGGCCAGCATCGCGCGGGCCGCTTCGACGGCCGCTTCCGGTGTCTCCAATCCGAGCACGACTCCGCCGACATCGGACTTGTGCGTGATGTCGGGGGAGAGGATCTTGATGACGCAGGCGCCGTGCTGCGCGATAAGAGCCGCCGCCGGAACCGCCACATCTTCCGCGGTTTTCGCGAGGCGCGCGGGCGCGATCGGAATTCCATAGGCTTCCAGCAGGCCAGTGATCGCCACGGGGCCTAGCCAGGTGTGGCCTGCCGCCAGCGCCTCCGCGACGATGGCGCGCGCGGCGGGAACATCGGGCTCGAAGTCGGCCGGAAGGTTCGGCGGCACCGCCATCAGCGCATCGCGGTTCTCACGCCAGCGCACGACATACATGAAGCCGCGCGTCGCGCCGCTGCGATAATTGGGAATGCGGGCCGCCTCGAACATCTCGTCGGAGGCGGGCGTCGCGCCAAGCCAGACGGTGAACACCGGCTTGGGCTGAAGCGATGCGCGGCGATGCGCCTCCACCGTCGCGACAACGGCCTTGGCGGTCGCCTCGCTTTCGGAAAGCGCTGTGGGACAATGCAGTACGATGACTGCGTCATTGGCGGAATCGTCGAGCAGCGCGCCCAGCGCGAGCTGGTAGCGCTGCGCATCAGCGTCGCCCACGATGTCTACGGGATTGGCATGCGACCAGGAGGCGGGCAAAGCGGCGTCAAGGGTGGCAAAAGTCTCAGGCGAGAGTTCGGCAAGTTTTCCGCCGAGATCCAGCAGATTGTCGACGGTGATCACGCCGAGTCCGCCGCCGTTGGTGAGGATGGCCGCCCGGTCGCCCGTAAATGGCTTGATGCGGCCCAGCGCTTCCGCCGCCGCGAAAAGTTCGGAGATGTCATTGACGCGCAGCAGCCCGGCGCGGCGGAAGGCGGCATCGTAGACCGCATCTGCGCCCGCAAGCGCGCCGGTATGGGTCGCCGCCGCCTTGGCTGCGCGTCGATGGCGACCCGACTTGATGACAATGACGGGCTTCACGCGCGCGGCGGCGCGGGCCGCCGACATGAAGCCCTTCGCATCGCGGATCGACTCGACATAGAGCAGGATCGCGCGGGTCTGATGATCGAGTGCGAAATAATCGAGCAGGTCGGCGAAGTCGACGTCGGCCATATCGCCGATCGACACGAGACCGGAAAAGCCGACCTTGCGTTCGTGCGCCCAGGCAAGAAGCGCGGAGGCGACCGCACCCGATTGCGAGATGACGGCGAGATCGCCCGGCAGCGCCCGATGCGCCGCGAAACTCGCGTCGAGCCCGCTGCGCGGCGACACGAGGCCGAGGCAATTTGGACCGACGATGCGGATGCCCGTGGCCCTCGCGATGTCGGTCAGGCAAGCCGCCAGCGACCCCACGCCGTGTTCCGGATCGGCCGTGATGACCACGGCCGCCTTGACCCCGAAGGCCGCGGCCTCCTCGATGAGAGCGGGCACTGCCTGGCGCGGCGCGGCGACGATGACGAGGTCGGGAACGGCGGGCAGATCCGCGATGCGGGCCACACATGGCAAGCCCTCGAGCATCGTATGGCGCGGATTGACGAGATAGATCGCACCCTTGAAGCCGCCTGCGCGCAGGTTGTCGAAGACCGCGCGGCCGAGACTGCCGATGCGGCCACTCGCGCCGATGAGCGCGAGCGATTTGGGCTTGAACAGGCATTCGAGACGGCGCGTCGTCATGGGGCACCCTTCGTCGCTAAGTCGTCGCCTTTTAGGGCTCGCAGGGTCGGGCCGCCTTGCGCTGCAACAAAGTCTGGCCTGCCTGAATTACCCGCATCCAACGTTTGACGGCGGTGGCGCGATCGGGTTGAACTCCGATTTTGAATCGCTCGATCGTGGAGTTTTGCATGTCCAGTGTCGTCCGTACCTTCGCCCTTCGTCTCAGCCTGGCGGGAGCTGCGCTGGCGGCGTTCGTCGCGCCTTCATGCGCGCAGGATGCGACGGGAACATGGCTTCGCGACAGCGGGCTGTCCCAGGTGAAAATCGCGCCGTGCGGCGATGCCCTTTGCGGCACCGTGTCCTGGGTGAAGGATCCAGTTCACTCGGACCAGATCGGGCGAAAGGTGTTCTTCGACATGAAGCCCGCCGGGCCCGGCGCCTGGAACGGCAAGGCATTCAATCCCGAAGACGAGAAGACCTATACGGGGAAGATGATCCTCGCCGGCAACAGCCTGACGACATCGGGCTGCGTGCTCGGCGGCTTGATCTGCAGGTCGGTGGTCTGGACGCGGGTGAAATAGACGCGACTTTACTCGGCGAGGACACGCGTCGGCGGGAAGGCCACTTCCACGAGCGTGCCTTCCGCCTTCTTGCTCTTGATCGAGAAACTCGCCCGATTGGCTTCGACGAGCGCCTTGGTCAGGGGAAGGCCGAGGCCCGTGCCTGTCGTGTGGCGCGCGGTCGCGACCTGCCGGAACGGTTCGAGCGCCGTCTCGATGTCTGCCTCGGACATCCCGATGCCGGTGTCCCTGATGCGGATCACCGCATGACCCGCGTCGGTCAGCGCGCTCGACACGATCACCTGCCCGCCCGGCTCGTTGAACTTCACGGCGTTTGACAGAAGGTTCAGCACGATCTGGCGCAAAGCCCGCTCGTCGGCGACGATGTTGGGCAGGCGCGGCGCCAGCGACAGCCGCACGATGACGCGTTCGCGCGCCGCCTGCGGCTGGATCAGCGACACGCATTCGCTGACAATGCGATTGGCGTCGACACTGCCGAAGTTCAATTCGAGCTTGCCCGCCTCGATCTTCGAGAGATCGAGCAAATCGTTGACGAGGCTCATCACATGCGAGCCCGAAGCGTGGATGTCCTTGAGGTAGTCCTTGTAGCGCTCGTTGCCGACCGGGCCGAAGCGCTCTTCCATGATGACTTCGGCAAAGCCGAGAATGGCGTTCAGGGGCGTGCGGATCTCGTGGCTGATCTTGGCCAGGAAATCCGATTTCAGCGCGCTCGCGGTTTCGGCCTCGGTGCGCGCCTCGCGCAATTCGCGCTCGGCCTTCTTCCAGGATGTCATGTCCCGCAATACGGCGCAAAATTTCGGCTTGCCCGCCGCGCCGACGCGACCCAGCGTCATGAACAGGGGGATAGAACCACCCTGCCGGGCCCGGCCGATCACGTCCCGACCGTCGTTGAGAACGCTGGCGACGCCGCTGAGGCGCAGGCCAGCGAGATATTCGGTCGCGGCCTCCTGGCTGTCCCTGGCGAGCAGTATTGTAAAACTCTCTCCCGCGACCTCGTTCTGGTCGAAGCCGAAAAGCGCCTCTCCGGCGCGGTTCAGCGACAGGATCTGGCCTTCTTCATCGAGCACGGCCACTCCGTCGGTCGCCGTGTCCAGGATGGCGTGCAACTCACGCATATCTGCTTCGCTGGCGCGCAACTCGGTTTCGAGGGTGCGGATACGGTGGCCGAGGTCCTGTTCCTGCGAGCGGCGGAATGTCATCAGGCAGGCGGTGACGCCGTCCCATTCCATCATCTGCATGCGCGCTTCCAGGGCCAGGACATCGCCCGCATGGGTGATGACGGGAATCGCGCCTTCCGATGTCTCGCTGAGCGCTTCGCCGTGGCGGCCCTTGAACATCTGGGTGAGGCCGTCTTCGCCGCGAAATTCCTGTGCGTCCGCGTAGCCGAGGAGATCGAGCAGGGTGCGATTGACGAACAGCGCCGTTTCGCCGCGCTTGACGAGAACGCCGATCGGCAGCCGATCGAGGACCGCTTGCGCATGCGTCATGAGATCGGATGCCGGAGTGGCGTCGGGCGCAGGGTCGGAAGACACCGCCGCCGCAGGCTCGACGGTTACGGGCGCAGCTTCCTGCGCAACGCGTGTCGCGACTTCGATCAGGTCGCGCAGACGGGCGTCGGCCGTGCGGCTGGCCTCAACTTCAGCCGGGGGCGCAGGCTCTTGCGTCGCAGCCGGTGCGTCGGTGGTGGCGTCAGTGCGAACGCGGGCGCCCAGGGCGCGGGCAATCTCACGGAACGCAAGCCGCTCGCCCGGCGAAAGACTCACCATCTCGTCGCCCCGCGACACGCGACCGGTGGGTTCGGCCGGAGCGGGCTCTGAAACCGCGGGCTCCCCGGGGACTGCGACCGGCATTTCCGGCGCGAACGCCTGCGCCACTTGCGGCGACTCGGCGGCATCGTCCTGAGACGGACGGCGCGGCACGATGTGAAACGGCCGCAGGGTCACGACATTGCCAGTGGTGCCCTGCCCCGAAGCGCCCTGCGGCGCAGCCGGCGTGCGTGGCGTGAAAAGATCTTCGACCGGCTCGGCGGGCTCATTGGGAGCGGATTCGCCTGTTACCGGCGCGACGCTCTCGGGCGGGGCTGGCGCGAGGGGCTCGAGGGTCGCCGAAGCCTGTTCAGCCACGGGCGCTTCCGGCGGGATGCCGATCTTCGCTTCCTCGGATGTCTGCGCCTCGGGCGCCGGCTGCAGGCGGGTCACGTGGATGACGCCGAAACCGCGAAAGCCCTCGAACCGCCGTTCGCGATCGTGCGCGGGCAGCGCGCCCAGCATGATCGGGAGCGCCGCATCCGCGCCCTCGACAGGCCACAAAACCTCGATGCCACTCCACGTTTCGCCGCGCGCGAGCGCATCGCGCAGGCGGTGGTCGGGGTCGAGATGGAGCTCGTCGGCGAGGTCGATGAAGGAACGCCCGACCAGCCGATTGGTCATGCACCCCACGATGTCACAGAGCTCGCCGGTGATCTTGACGAAGTGATGCTCGGCATCCGTCTGCCAGAGAAAACGCACCGTCGCCGCCGAGCCAAGCCGGGCCGCGAGATCGGCCGCGACATCGCCGATGCCGCGACGGGTCGGAGGAGCGGGCATCTCCGGCTGTGTGGCGGCGGCAACGTGTTCGAGCGCCCCGGGTGCGACCGGTTCAGTGGCAGCTTCCGGAATCCCAAGCGCCGTTTCCAGCAAGGCGGGCGCGATCACGGGGACCGAAAATTCGACGGCTTCTTCTTCAGGAGACGCGGCGGGCGCGACGACTGCGGGCGCCACCGCTACTGAGCGCGGCTGCACTTTCATGCCGGGAACACCGACAAGAAAAAGGGAGTGCGGGCCAGCGGTCCGGCGGCACAGGATGGTGAGGAGTTCGGCGCGGCGCGACATGAAGAAGCGTAGTTTTTCGAGGCGCGGCGCGGCACCGGGCACAAGCATGCCGGCGAGTTCCACCAAGCGGCGCGCGCCCGGTTCCTGTCCCTCGAAGATTCTCCGCTGGAGGACCTGCAAATCCGCGCCGAACAGGTCCTGCACGGCGGCATTGCTCCAGACGATCCGCGCAGGCTGTCCGGCCGCGACGAAGATCGGGCAACCCGCAGCGGCGATCGCCGCGAAGGGAGGTTCTGCCAGTGCGGCCTCGATCGCCTTCGCGCCGGGTTCCGACTCGCTTCTGGAGGTCGTCATAAGCGCAATGCTTCCTGTTTCTGGACGCGATTCATCTTCGACTGGAAAATTCTCCAGCCGGCCTCCTCGAAACAGACGTGGCCTCCTCCGCCAAGAGATCAGCCTTAAGAGATCATTAACGGGAGCGCCCGTCCGGGTCCACTTGCTGGGAGCTCGGAACGCTTTTCAATGGATCTATGCTTAAAATCCACAGGGAAAAACTTTGTGCGTCGCACAATTATGTTGCACTGCACCATAGGGCGCGCTATGAAGATGGGCGTTTCGGTGCCAAGCTCTTTGGCGTGGCCCCTCCACAAACTCTGTTTTCCCAAGGAGCATCCCATGACGAGTCCCTATGAAATCCCCACGGAAATGCGCGATTTCGCAGAACGCAGCGTTGCGCAGGCTCGCAAGGCCTTCGAAGGCTTCATGGGCGCGGTCCACAAGACGACCGGCTCGCTGGAAGGCACGCCCCTGAGCGGCGCCAAGGACGTTTCCGCAAAGGCCGTGACCTTCGCCGAGAGCAACGTCAATTCGGCCTTCGACCTCGCCGATCGCCTGGTCCATGCCAAGGACGTGCAGGAAGTGCTCGCCATTCAGGCGGACTACCTGAAGTCACAACTCGCGGCCATCGAAGGCCAGATGAAGGAACTCGGTGCTGCCGTTCAGTCGGTGAGTGGCATCAAGAAATAAGCAGGCCTCAAGAGGATCAGACCATGGCTATCGCTCGCAAGCCCCAGAAGCCCGCGGCTGCCGCCGCCCGTAAAAGCACGCCAGCCGTGGTGGCTGCCGTTCCCGTGACGGAAGTTAAAGCTCCCGTCCCGCCAGCACTGGAAGAGCCGCTGGATGCAGCAATCGGCAAAGCCGAGGAAGTGCAGGAGCAGGTTAGCCGGGCCGCCGAGCAGGGCGCGGAACAGACGCGTCTGGTCTACGAGCGCCTGAAGACAGTGACCGAGGAAGCGACCGGATCGCTCGAGTCGAGCTATGCCGCCGCCTCCAAGGGCCTCAGCGAGTTCAACATGAAGGCCATCGAGGCGTTCAAGGTGAATTCCGAGGCGACCTTCGAATTCATGAAGGCCTTGCTGGCTTCCAAGAGCCTGTCGGAGGCGATCACGCTCCAGAGCGAGCATACGCGCTCGCAGCTGGAAACGTTGAACGCCCAGGTGAAGGATCTCGGCACCATCGCCAAGCGCGTCGCGTCCGAGACCGTCGAGCCGATCAAGACGACGTTGTCGAAGACGATGCACGTCTCTACCTGATCCTCTCCATCACGACCGTCGGCCGGAAGTTCGCATGAACCCCGGCCGTCGGTTCTCCATTTTCGGGAAGCCCAAGCGCCTTTCCCGGCCCATTCCGTGGCCTGCAAAAAAACGCGCTGCGATGCGCTTGCAATCCCGAGTCTTTGCTTCTAGGTTCCGCGCCGCAACGACATGCCGCCATAGCTCAGTTGGTTAGAGCGCTAGATTGTGGATCTAGAGGTCCCCCGTTCAAGCCGGGGTGGCGGTACCATTTTTCCCATGCTCATTTGCACTGAAATTGACTTCCCTGCGTGGACCAGCGTGCAGCTGGCGAGATCCTTCGCCGCTGTAACACTTACTCATTCACTGCCCATCCAGTGCCACTGAATGACGGTGGGTGGACCTGAAGCTTGAATGTGTCCCGGCGAAGGCCCGCGATCACCGATCGGCGGGCGTGCCGTAGCGGCGTTCGCAGCCGTATCCCACGAAGCATTGAGGGACATCGCCCGTGGCAAGCCACCTCGGGACCGTCTCCTCGTCGCGCTGGCAAAAGGCATGGCTCGAGACATAGCGGTCATAGAGGTTCGGCCCTGTGCCAAGGACGATGGCACCGGAGCGCCGCACCAGTTCGCCCGCCGTTGCACATGACATGCGCAAGGTGTCCGGCCGCCCCTGGGCCAGTGCGCCGGCCGACCAGACAGACGCAACGCAGATGGCGGCTGCGGAGAAAGACTTGATTCTCATGGCGATCTCTCCCGAGCGCTGTCTGACCGATCGAGGTCGGCCGATCAGCAGCCCCTCCCACATAAGCCCATGAACATCGCCTCGCCGTACAATTCGGCTTGAACGCGGGAGATCGGCGCGGCCGGGTTTGATCCCAGACTGAAGCCCAGGCCTCCGGGCCAGGCTTTGGGGCACGGCAAGCCTTTGAAATCGCGCAACAGCGAACCATATGCGGAGGTCGCGGCCGGCGTCTCCGGCCGGAGCTGGAATCGACCCGCATGCTTCAGGCGCTCAAGTCTCTCATCCACGACATCTCGCAGGAATTTTCCGCCCCCGATTCGGGCGGTCATAACCTCGGGCCTGAGGATTATCAGGTTGCCGCCGCCGCCCTGCTGGTGCGGGCCGGTCACGTCGACGGCCAGTCGGGCGAGGCCGAGCGGCAGATGCTGGGGGCCCTTCTGACGCAGAGGTTCGGGTTGGGCGAGACGGAACTTCGAGATTTGATCGAGCAGGCGGAGGAGGAAGATCGCGATGCGGTCGATCTTTATCGCTTCACCAGCGTCCTCAAGCGCAAGCTCGACAACGATGGTCGACTGCGGCTTATCGAGATGATGTGGGATATGGCCTATGCGGACGGCGTGGTCCACGAGTTCGAGGAGAACCTGATCTGGCGCGTGGCCGAATTGATCGGGGTCGAGTCGCATGACCGCATCGCCCTGCGCCAGCGAGTGGCCGCCCGTCAGACTGACCTGCCCGGCTGAGAGCGCCTTAACCACCTCGTAAGCCCCTCTGCAACCAGCGCCCGCCTTGGCCGTTAGCTTGAGAGCAAGAGGAGTGTTCCATGACATTGAAGGCATGTTTGACGGTACTGGCGCTCATGGCCGCAGGGTCCGCGCAGGCCGCCGACCTCGAGTACGGCCGCGCTCACCCCGCACGGGCGCTGACCGTCACGCGGGTTGCCATGGTCGTCGATTGCACGCCCATCCCGACCATCGTTGCGCCGGGACGGCGGGGCATGGGTGAGCCGGGCACCTTCTACGCGCGATGGGACTATCGGCTCCCGCCCGGCTGCCGCTGATCGTCCTGTCCGACGCGAAGCCTTTCCTTTTTCCGCCGGTGTGGCAGCATTGGTTTGAGCGCGCATGAAAAAGCGCGCCGGAAAACGGGAGGACGACATGAAAAACCTGGGCTCCATGGGCGCAGTCGCCGCATTGCTGGCCGCCCTTTCGGCCGCGCCGGCCTCCGCCGACGAGTTTTACGCGGGCAAGACGCTGACGCTGGTGGTCGGCAGCGACGTCGGCGGCGGGTACGACACGTATGCCAGGCTGTTCGCCCGCCATCTCGGTGACCATATTCCGGGAAAGCCGAATGTCGTCGTGCAGAATATTCCGGGCGCCGGGAGCGCCCGCGCGGGCGGATACCTCTACAATTCGGCGGCCAAGGACGGGATGACCATCGCCCTGCTGCAGCCCGGCGCGATTCTCGGACCGCTCGTCGACAAGAAAATGCAGGCAGGTTACGACGCGACGAAGTTCGTCTACCTGGCGAGTGCGGACTCCGGAAGCCGCGTGTGCATCACCCTGCCCGGCTCGCGCATCAAGACCTTTAAACAGGCCCAGACCGAGAAAGTGATCGCAGGGGCCGCAGGCACCGGCGCCTCGTCACGCGACTATGCCTATCTCCACAAGAACACCTCCGGGGCGAAGTTCGAAGTGATCTCCGGCTACAAGGGCATGGCAGATATCCTGCTCGCCATGGAGCGCGGCGAGGTCGACACAGTTTGCGGATTCGACTGGTCCAGCGTCAAGGCGCAGCGCCCGACGCTCGTGAAAGAGAAGAAGCTGAACGTGCTTCTCCAGGCGGGCATCGACCCCAATCCGGAGCTTGACGAACTGGGCGTGCCCGATGTGATGAGCTTCACCGAGGGGGCCGACAACCGCGCCATCGTGGAATTGATCGTGGCCCAGCAATTTTTCGGGCGACCCTTCCTGATCGCGCCAGGCAATCCCGAGGCTGCGGTCACCATCCTGCGTGCCGCGTTCGACGCAGCCATGAAGGATGAAAAGCTCCTCGCCGACGCAGGCCGCATAGGTCTCGACATTACACCGGCCCCGGGCGCAAAGGTGCAGGAGGTCGTGAAGAAGATGTACTCCGCCCCAGACCGGATCGTGGAGCTGGCGGCGAAGGCTATCCGAGAATAGGTCGTCATGTCCTGTGTGCGCGGCGCGCGCACAGGCGCCAGCTTTCTGGCCATGCGGGTGACGAGACTGACGGGGAGGCACTGTCGGATCGGAATCCTTAGTGTTTGTTCATCAAATTTTCGATTATCCGGAACTTCCGCAGATAACATAACCGCCCGTTCAGGACCGCGGGGGCATATTCCGGTCGTGTCTGCGACCGCAGGCAGGCGCGGCCGGACACCAGATGACAACGAACAAGCTTTCGGAACTGTCGGGCGAATACGTCGATGAACGAATGGAGGATTCATTCCGCGTCGAGCGTTTTGCCGAGACCGTGCGACAGGGACGCCTGCTCCTCGTCGTGTCCGCGATCCTGAATGTACTGTTCTTCGCGAGCGACTGGCGCTTCTATGGAGAAACGCATTTTTTCGTGGCCATTCCAGCTCGGGCCGTCGTCGTGGCCGTGTCGCTGGTCTGCCTTTTTGCTTTCCGACGGTGTGCTTCGCCGTCTCAGGCACAGCGCGTCATCGTGGCCTGGGAGGTCGTAACCGCGCTGGCCGTTGGATTTCTCGTCAGTTCACACAGCGATGTCGCGATCTTCGCTGTGATTGTGCTGCCCGCGATCTATTACCTCGCGGTGCCCACTCCCTTCCGCTCGAAGCTGATGTCCGGCATCGGATGCAGCATCGTCCTGCTCACCGGGTTCATGCTGCCTCAGACCCCGGGCGCAACGACGCCCGGGCTCATCCTGGCGATGGTGACGATGAATGTCGCACTCGCGCTCGTGGTGGCGCAGGGCAACCGCCTGCGCCGGCTCGAATGGTCTGCCACCCTGTCAGAGCGGCGGGCAAATGCGGAGCTGGCCGAGAGCCGCAAGATGCTTGAGCACATCTTCATGGCCGTACCAATTCCTCTCGTGGTCACGCAGAGGGAAAGCGGAAAGCTCATTCAAGCCAATCATGCCGCCATCTGCTATTTTGGAGGGATGCCGACGTTCGGCGAGCCCCACACGGCAGACAGCATCTATATAGACGCAGCCGAGCGTGCGGCCTTTCTTGCTCTGCTCGACAAGGACGGACGTGTCGACAGCCTTGAGGTCGGCATCCGCCTCGCCAGCGGCGAGCGGCGCGATGTGCTTCTCGCGGGATCCACAGTCGATCTCGATGGTACCCCGTGCATCATCACCGGCGCAGTCGACATTTCCGCCCGCAAGGCCATGGAAGCCCGGCTGGAAAATCTCGCGACCAAGGATCCGCTGACGCAGGTCGCGAACCGCACCCAGTTCTTTGCAATCGCCGAACGCGAAATTTCGCGTGCAAATCGCGACAAGCCGCCGATCTGCGTCGTCATGATCGACCTGGACTATTTCAAGCTGATCAACGACGCCTTCGGCCATGCCGCCGGGGATCTCACCTTGCAGGCCTTCGCCGAACTTTGCCGGTCGCTGGTGCGCGACCAGGACCACCTTGCACGGCTGGGCGGCGAGGAATTCGCCCTGCTGCTACCCGGCTGCGCCCGCGACGAAGCCCTCATCGTCTGCGAGCGCCTGCGCGTCTCGGTCGAAAACATGCGCGTCGATGGCGCACCGGCAAGCCTGCGTGTGACGGTCAGCGTAGGCATCTCGGAAGTGGCCCTCGATGAGAACAATATTCTCCCCGCTCTCGCGCGCGCCGACCTCGCGCTCTATGGCGCAAAAATGCGCGGCCGCAACAAGGTCGTCGATGCAAATCACGAGGACCTGGCCGATTGTGGCGAGGTCCCGCAGCCCCGAGCGTTGTTAGTCGCGGTGTGACGGCGACCGGGTCCCGAGGGCGCGCTCGATGGCTTCGAGCAACTGGCCGCTTTGCACCGGCTTGATGAGCACATGTTTCCAGCGCTCGTCGATCCATTGCGCCGCATCCGCATCGCACGCGATGAACACGATCGGCAAGTGAGGGCGCTTCTGCGCGGCCATGTTCGCAAGCGCGATGCCGTGCGGGGTTCCCGCCGGCAGTCGCACCGACGTGACCATGACCGATATCTTGCGGTCGCTCTCGATCAATGCGAGCGCACCCCGGAAGTCGGGAAAACGCTCCACGCTATGACCTTGGGACATGAGAGCCAGGGACAGCGTGTCCGCGAGTGCGGAATCGTTTTCGACCAGGAGCACGCAAGCGCGCGCGTGGCCGCTCATCGCCGTTGCCAGGCGCTGGAGGTCGAACAAGCTTTCGCGATCATGCGTCGCAACTTTCGGAATGGGTTCGATAGATATCCCGGCGCGCGTCGACGAGCGCCTGTCGGCACAGGCACGAAACCTTTTCCAGCCCAGACCTGTCCGTAACCTCGATAGCCCCCCGGCTGCTCCTCAGCACGCCTTGCTTCTGCAGCGCGGAGACGCATACGGCAACGGTCGTGCGCTGCACGCCGAGAGCATGGGCGAGTGCCTCCTGCGTCAGAGGCAGCGTTGTCGAGGCCCTGGATCTCTCGAGCCCTTCCAGGATGTAACGGCTGAGTCGGCCCTCGACCGGATGGATCGCATTGCAGGCGACGGACTGTCGCGATTCTGCCAGCAGAAATTCGATGTGCTTGTGGACCGCGGTCCGCAGGAGGGCGCTCGCATCGTAGAGCTCGCGGTACGCGCCCGCCCGCATGCGCCAAGCCCTTCCCGTCACCTGCACCAGGCATCGCATGTGCGCGGTTCGGCTGCCGCAGGCTTCGAAGACGCCCAGCGCGCCCTCGACGCCGATCAGGCTGGTGGCCACGCTCTCGCCTGCAGCCGTCTCGGAGAAGCCTGCAACGAGAGCGCTTTCTGGAAAATAGACCAAGTCGACCGTGTCGCCCGGATTGTGCAAGGTGACGCCCTTGCTCAGCTCCACGGGATGCAGGCGAGCGGAAAAGCGCGCGAGCACGTCGGGCTCGGCCGAACGGAGCAATAGATTGCGATGCTCCAGCACCATTCTCACGACCTCAACACCACGGGACACAGGGGACTGCGCCCCAGCGCTGCCCTAAGCGAACTAGCACAACGCACCGGTGGCGTAAGTGTTGTACCCGACAGTTCATTTTATGGTTCAGTCCGACGTTTTGGGTGCGGCGCGGCAACCATGGGCCCCGATCATCCGTTGAGACGGCGAGGCCGCGTCGCGCACCGTGGGTGTGCCGCCAGAGGCCGCATCCGCTCGACGTCAACCCGCCCTGCGGGAGGAACACATGGCAGAGAAGAAGACCAAGACTCCCCCGCCAAAGCCGCCTGAGCCCGACGCCGACCCCGAAGCCATGCCAGCCGCCGGACCGCACGCGCACCCGCGCCTCACCAATCCCGATGCCACACCCGGGGCCGGTGTGATGCCAGACATCGGGCCGGCGCAGAACACGGGCGGCGACGTCGACGGCGGCGCCGGCTAGGCTCGCACGTGCACCAGGAACTCTCCCGTTCGAATGCTGTTGTTCGCCCCGCAAGGCCCTCGAACAGCAGAGCATCATGACCCTCGTCGACGAAGCCCGCCAGGAAACGCTGGACGACGCGCGCGATGCCGCGGAGGCGGCCGGTCTGCGCTACGTCTCAGATGACGAGCCGGGCTTCACGCGCCGCCGCGCCGGTCGCGGCTTCGCCTATTTCGACACGTCCGGGAAGGTCATCCGCGAAAAGGCCACGCTGAAGCGCCTGCGTGCGCTCGCCGTTCCTCCCGCCTATCGCGACGTGTGGATCTGCCGCGACGCATCGGGTCACATCCAGGCCACGGGACGCGACGAAAAGGGCCGCAAGCAATATCGCTATCACGCGAAATGGCACGAAGCCCGCGACAGCGCGAAATACGAGCACATGCTGACATTCGCGCAGGTCCTTCCGACTGTTCGCGGGCGAATTGCCGAACACATGCGCTTGCGCTCGTTGAAGCGCGAGAAGGTTCTGGCCACCGTCGTGCATCTTCTGGAGACGACGCTGATCCGCGTCGGCAACGAAGATTATGCGCGCACCAACAAGAGTTATGGACTCACCACCTTGCGCGACCGCCACGTGGAGATTCAGGGCGGCGAGTTAAGGTTCGAGTTCAAGGGCAAGAGCGGAAAGTCCTGGAACCTGAAGATCCGCGATCGGCGAATCGCGAAGGTCGTCAAGCAATGCCAGGACCTGCCCGGCCAGCATTTGTTCCAGTATCTCGACGACCAGGGGGAGCGGCAGGCCGTCACTTCTTCCGACGTCAACGATTACCTGCGCGAGATATCCGGCGCGCAGATCACGGCGAAGGACTTTCGCACTTGGGCGGGAACCGTGCTCGCGGCAATGGCGCTGAGCGAGTTCGAGACGGTGGACAGCGCGGCGCGGGCCAAGCGCAACGTCAAGGCCGCCATCGAGCGGGTCGCCGCGCGGCTCGGCAATACGCCCACGATCTGCCGCAAGTGCTATGTCCATCCCGAAGTCGTTCAGTCCTATCTCGACGGGCAGGTGCTCAGCGCCGTTAAGGAGGAGATCGATGCGGAATTGCGTGACGATCTCGCTTATCTCGAGCCCGAGGAAGCCGCGCTCCTCGCGCTTCTGCGAAAGCGCCTGGGGGCCGAAATCGAGAAGGCGGAAACGCGCGCCGCCTGATCAGAGCCGATCCGGGAAAGCATGCGCCAGCGCCTCCTGCGTCGCTGCGACGATGCCGCGCTCGGTGATCAGTCCGGTGACCAGCCGCGCGGGCGTGATGTCGAACGCGAAGTTCAGGACCGGGCTTTTCCGGGGCGCAATGCGGACTGTCGCGATCTCGCCCGCCTCCGTCTCCCCGGACATATGCGTGATTTCGTGCGCGCCGCGTTCCTCGATGGGAATGTCACGTTGTGCGTTCTCGATCGTGAAGTCGATCGAGGAGGACGGTGCCGCCACGTAAAATGGCACGCTGTTGTCATGCGCGGCGAGCGCCTTCAGATAGGTGCCGATCTTGTTGCAGACATCGCCGCGCGCGCTGGTGCGGTCGGTGCCGACCAGCACAAGGTCCACCATGCCGTGCTGCATGAGATGCCCGCCGGTGTTGTCCACGATAATCGTGTGTGGCACGCCGTGATGCGCCAGTTCCCACGCCGTCAGCGATGCGCCCTGATTGCGCGGGCGCGTCTCGTCCACGAAGACATGCACCGGGATACCCGCTTCATGGGCCTTGTAGATGGGGGCCGTCGCCGTTCCCCAATCCACGGTCGCGAGCCAGCCGGCATTGCAATGCGTCAGGATATTCACGGCCGCGCCGTTCTTGCGTTCGGCGATCTCCGTGATGAGCGGCAGGCCGTGATCGCCGATTGCGGAGCAAACACAGACATCCTCCTCCGCCATCTCCCCCGCCAGGCGCCAGGCCGCGGCCGAGCGCTCAGCCTCGGGGCGCGGCGCCAGATCGGCGCGCAAGCGCTCCAGCGCCCAGCGCAGGTTGACGGCAGTGGGCCGCGTCGCGGCGAGCGTCTCGACGGCTTGCGAGAGTGCTGCGTCGGACGCGCTTTCACCCAGCGCGAGCGCGACACCATAGGCTGCCGTGACGCCGATGAGCGGTGCGCCGCGCACCTGCATGCTGGAGATCGCGTGGGCCGCCTCGAGAAGGCTCGTCAGGCGTATGCTCTCGAACCTGTGGGGAAGCCGCGTCTGGTCGATGATTCCGACTGTACCGGGCTCATCCGCCCAGATCGTCCTGCGAAACTGGCCATCTACACGCATTGCCTATCCCCGCCACGCCGTTCCCGCTTTTCTCGACACGCCTCATAGCCTGCCCGGAGGCGCTTGTCTGCCGGGCGTTACGGCCAGGCTTTCTAGTCACTTGCCGATTGACAGGACGAGGCTCGCGGCTAGGTTTGCGAACCCGGCTGCCGGACATCGCCCGAAGCCGTTCCGGAGCGAGACTCCCAAGCCACAAGAAAGACGGGATACGCATGAGCAATCTGATCTTCCCACCGCTTCAGGTCCCCACCCTGGAGATCGTCGGCAGCAGCGACCGGATCCCGGTCAACCGCGTGTTCTGCGTCGGGCGCAACTACGAGGATCATGCCAAGGAAATGGGCATGACGGTCGACCGCGAGGAGCCCTTCTATTTCACCAAGAGCCCCGACTCCGTGGTTCCGACCGGCAGCACGATTCCCTACGCGCCGGGCACGTCGAACTATCATTACGAATTCGAGCTGGTCATCGTGATCGGCCAGCCCGCCTTCCGCTGCTCGAAGGAAGATGCGCTCTCCAAGGTCTGGGGCTATGCCTGCGGCCTCGATATGACGCGCCGCGACCTGCAACTCTCCCGCCGCGCCAAGCAGCTGCCGTGGGATCTGGGCAAGGACGTGGAGCAGAGCGCGCCGATCTCGCCGGTCGTGCCCGCCTCCAAGCTTCCGGACCCCTCCAAGGGCCGCATCGAAATGCGCCAGAACGGCGTGCAGAAGCAGAACGCCGATCTGTCGCTGCTGATCTGGTCGGTACCCGAGATCATCAACCACCTGTCCGGCTTCTACCACCTGCGTCCCGGCGACGTGATCTTCACGGGCACGCCCGCCGGTGTCGGCGCGGTGCAGCCGGGCGACGTGCTCGAAGGCTCCATCGAGAACGTCGGCTCGCTCAAGATCACCATCGGCGCTGCCGAATAAGATCGAACGAAGCCGGGGCCCGTGCGGGTTCCGGCTTCAACTCTTCGCGGGCGAATTGACAAACCTGCGGCCACTTCCCAGAGTCCGGCGTTAGAAGAGCATTGCGGCGAAGCCTTTCAGGTCCCCCGCAACGAATCTCTCGGGACATGTCGAGGTGGGGAAAATGCCTGTGCTCAAGGTCAACGGTCGCGCCCATGAGGTTGCGGCCCAGGAGGATGCGCCCCTCCTTTATGTGTTGCGCAACGATCTCCAGCTGAATGGACCGAAATACGGGTGTGGCCTGTCGCAATGCGGCGCCTGCACCGTGCTGATCGACGGCCAGCCCGTGCGCTCCTGCGTGACGAGCGTCGGCTCCGTCGGCGGACAGGAGATCACCACACTCGAGGGTCTCGGCACCATCGACAAGCCGAGCCGCCTGCAACAGGCCTTCATCGACGAACAGGCCGCCCAGTGCGGATATTGCATGAACGGCATGATCATGCGCGCGCAGGCCCTTCTCACATCGCATCCGCATCCGACCGAAGGCGAGATCCGGCTCGCGCTGGATGGAAACCTCTGCCGCTGCGGTGTCCACAATCGTGTCGTTCGCGCCGTGATGCGCGCCTCTCGGGAGGCTTGAGCCATGACGCTTGAAACCAATCGGCGCGACCTCCTCAAGACCGGCGGTTCGCTCGCCATCGCCTTCAGCCTCGTCGGCCCGTCCTTCGCGGAAGACGCCGCGACCCCCGGCAAGCCGGTACTGCCCGGCGACCTGAAGACCTATCCCAAGCTTTCCTCGTGGCTGCGGCTCGAAGCCGACGGAAAAGTGCGGCTGCTCGTCGGCAAGGTCGAACTCGGCCAGGGCATCCTCACCGCCTATGCGCAGCTCGCCGCCGACGAACTCGACGTCGACATCAAGCGCATCGTCATCACGTCCGGCGACACACGCATCGTGCCCGACGAGGGTGTCACGGCAGGCTCCATGTCCATGTCCTATGGCGGCGTCGCCGTGCAGCAGGCGGCGGCTGAACTGCGCCAGCATCTCCTCGGTCTCGCAGCGACGAAATTCGGCGCGGATGCAGGTGCGCTGAAGGTGGCTGACGGCGCTATCGCCGGGCCTAATGGTGCGCGCACCACCTATTGGGATCTCATCAGCGGGGATACGGCGGAACTCGAAGCCACCGGTCTCGCGAAACAGAAAGGTGCTGCGGCGCGTCGCTATATCGGCAAGCCGGTTCCCCGGATCGACATTCCCGCCAAGGCCACCGGCGCGCTGATCTACATTCAGGACCTGCGGCCCGAAGGCATGCTGCATGGGCGTATCGTGCGCCCGCCCTCCTACACCGCGCGCCTCGTTTCCATCGAGGGCGATGTGTCGTCCATGCCGGGCGTCGTGAAAGTGGTGCGCGACGGGTCGTTCCTCGGCGTGATCGCGCAGCGCGAAGAGCAGGCTATCGATGCCGCAGAGGCCCTGCGCCGTGCCGCGCGCTGGACGAAGCCGCAGGACGGCCCGACGCAGGACAGCGTCTACGATTGGCTGAAGACGCAGCCCGCCAAGGACATCGTCATCAAGGATACGACCAATCCGGCGACGGCAGCGAACACCGCTGCGACCATCGAGGCCGAATTCCGCCGGCCCTATCACATGCACGCCACCATCGGCCCCTCCACCGCCATTGCCACCTTGGGCGACGACGGCGTGATGCTGATCCAGACGCACAGCCAGTCTGTATTCGAGACGGCCGCGGCCATTGCCGACATGCTCGGCGTGCCTCCGGCGAAGGTGCAGTGCGAACACAAGCAGGGCGCTGGCTGCTACGGCCACAACGGTGCGGACGATGTGGCTGCCGACGCAGCCCTGCTCGCGCGCGCCATGCCGGGGCGTCCCGTTCGCATCCAGTGGTCGCGGCATGACGAGCACAAGTGGGAGCCCTATGGCTCGGCCATGGTGATGCGGCTGAAGGCCGCCGTGGATGCGAAGGGCGACGTTCTCGACTGGGATTACACGATCTGGTCGACCTCGCACGGCACGCGCCCCGGCAAGAAGGCAGGCAATCTGCTGGCCGGGCAGATGCTCGAAAAGCCCTTCGCTTTGCCAACGCCTGTGAACGGCGGCGCGCCGAACTACGCGGCGGATCGCAACGGCATCCCGCTTTATGAATTCCCCGGCCAGCATGTGCGCACGCATTTCGTCACGAATTTCGCGGCGCGTGCCTCGTCGACTCGCGGTCTGGGCGCTTATGCCAACGTCTTTTCGATCGAGAGCTTCATCGACGATCTCGCACGCGGCGCCAAGGCCGACCCGGTCGAGTACCGGCTGCGCTATCTGAAGGACCCGCGTGGCCGCGATGTCTTGACGAAGACGGCCGAGATGTTCGGCTGGGCGAACTGGAAGGCAGCGCCTGGGCGTGGACGCGGGATCGGCTTTGCGCGGTACAAGAATCTCGCGACCTATACGGCTGTCGCAATGGAGGTCGAGGTGGACCGTGCATCTGGCGCCATTCGCGTGCTGCGCGTTTCATCGGCCAGCGACGCGGGCGACATCGTCTCGCATGACGGCGTGCGCAACCAGATCGAAGGCGGCATTATCCAGTCCATGTCGTGGACGCTGAAGGAGGGTGTGCGCTTCGATCCCAACGGCGTGCGCAGCGAGGATTGGGTGTCCTATCCGATCCTCACGTTCAGCGAGATTCCGCCGATCGACATCGCGCTGATCGAGCGGCCCGGCGCGCCCTTCCTGGGTGCTGGCGAAGCCTCGCAGGGACCGACCGGCGCGGCGCTCGCCAATGCCGTGCGGGATGCAACGGGCGTGAGATTTCACGAAACGCCGTTCATCCCCTCGCGCATCAAGGCTGGCTTACAGGCTTGAGAGTTTAGGTCAACGCGGGGTTACCCAGTCTCAGAATCGAGATCGTAACCCCGGTGCCGTCAGTGCGAGCGAAGCGAAGCAATCCAGTACGGTCTTGCGACCCCTGGATTGCTTCGTCGCTGCGCTCCTCGCAATGACGACGTCGGCGCCTCCCGAAAGGGATATTGTCCTTCTCCCAATGGGAGAAGGTGCCTGCCGCGCAGGCGGATGAGGGGTCTCCACCTCGCCGAACAAGGATTGTAACCCCTCATCAGTCGGCTCCGCCGACAGCTTCTCCCAATGGGAGAAGCGGGCCACCTCGCGGTTATGAATATGGTGGATGGCCAGGTTGCTGTCACCCGCCCCCATACAGCCAGGCGATGCCCTCAATCGATTGCTGCGGCGTGCGGCCGCGCAGAAACTGGTCGCGCAGTTCAGCAGCGGGTCCGCGTGCGTGATAGAATTCGCCATACACACGCGCCATCAATTGCACGCGGGCGGTGCGCAGATAGCGCGCCTCCTGATAGTTGAGGAAAGCCTTCGCCGGATCGTCCGGATTTTCCGCCACCTTGTCGGCGAGGCACACAGCGTCTTCGAGCGCCATGCACGCTCCCTGCGCGAGATATTGCAGCATCGGATGGGCGGCGTCACCGATCAGCGTCGCTCGTCCCTGCGACCAGTTCTTCACCGGCTCGCGATCGCAGAGAACCCACATTTTCCAGGTGTCGATCTTGTCCAGCATGCGCAGGACCGAGGGCACCTGCCCCTTGAAATGTGCATGCAGGAGGGCCGGATCGCCCGCCTGATCCCAGCCTTCCACATAGTGATCGGAGTGGAAGACGGCGACGAGATTGTAAAGCTCGCCACGCCGCAGCGGGTAATGCACGAGATGCGAGCGCGGGCCGGCCCAGAGCACGACATCGGGACGCCAGAGGTCTTCGGGCACGTCTTCGCGTTTGAGGACGGCGCGATATGCAATATGCCCTGATACGCGCGGCTTTCCGTCGCCCACGATCTTCGCGCGCGTCTTCGACCACATGCCGTCGCCGCCGATCATGGCGCGCCCGCGGATCTTGCGGCCGTCCTCCATGGAGACGACGACCTCGCCGCCCTCGTCGGTGAAGTCGAGCACGCGGGCGTTGGTCTCCAGCGTGATCAGCTTCTGTGCACGGCAGGCATCGACGATGATCTGGTGCAGGTCGGCGCGGTGGATCACGGCATAGGTGTCGCCGAAGCGGCGCGTCAGGTCGTCACCGAGGGGCATGCGCGTGATGAGATCGCCGGTCAGGGCGTCGCGCATTTCGAGGCCCGTGGGAATCGCCACGTCTTCGAGAACACGCTCGCGGATGCCGAGCTTCTTGAAGGGCGTGAAGACATTCGGGCCGAGCTGGATGCCCGCGCCGATTTCCTTGAACTCGGTGGCCTGTTCGAGCACGTGAACAGGGAACCCCTTCAACGCGAGGGCCAAGGCAGTTCCGAGTCCGCCGATGCCCCCGCCGGCGATAACGAAGGGCAGATTTTTCGAATCAACTTGGGCCATGGTTTTCTCCCCTCGGCGGACCGTCCTGTCGTGCGATGATGCGGCGCACGAGCAGGAGAAACTGGTTTCGTTCGGCTTCATCCAGCGGGTCGAGCATGCGCGATTGCGCGCGCAGGACGGCTGGCTCGGCCACTTCCAGCAATTGCGAGCCGCGCCGCGACAGGCGCAGGATCTTGACGCGGCGGTCGTCCGTCTTGGCGCGCCGCTCGATCAGGCCCTTGGCCTCCAGCCGCTCCAGCACATTGCCGAGCGTCGAGCGATCGAAGGCGATCAGAGCTGCGATGCGCGTGGCGTCGAGCTCCGGGTTGTCACGCACTGCGACAAGCGCCGCATATTGCACCGGCGTCATGTCGTGGTCGGCGCATTCCCGCGTAAACACCGAGACTGCGATCTGCTGCAAGCGGCGGATCAGGTGACCCGGCTTCGAATAGACGTCGTCCATGCCGCCGAAAGGTGCCTCATTGGCAATCCCTTTCGACGTCGCGTCCAACATTCTGGTGTCACTCGGCATCGGGCTGACGCTCTGGCACGCTCTCGCTGAAGGCCGGCAACGCCATACACGCGGCCTCCGCCTCGAGCAGGCGCGGCATGGCGCTCAGATCGCAACCGAAGCGGCGCGCGTTGCCGAGTTGCGGCACGAGGCAGATGTCGGCCATCGTCGGCTTGTCACCGAAACAGAAGGGGCCCTTGCCCCTGGCAATCAGCTTCTCGCAGGCAGCGAGGCCATCGCCGTTGACGCGCTTCGCCCAGCCGTTGACCTGCGGGTCGTCATGGCCCAGCGCGCGGACTTCGTTCAGAACGCCGAGATTTTGCACGGGGTGGATGTCGCAGGAAATGGCGAGGGCGAACGCGCGAACGCGCGCACGCGCCAATGGGTCCTTGGGCAAGATCGCGGGTGCGGGATGCGTTTCCTCAAGCCATTCGAGAATGGCGAGAGATTGTGTCAGCACAGTACCGTCGTCGAGTTCCAGCGCCGGCACGAGGCCCTGCGGGTTCTTCTCGAGATAGGCAGCGCCCCGCTGTTCGCCTTTGCGGAGCACGTAGGATGTCTGCTCGAAAGGCAGGCCCTTGAGGGCGAGGCCGATGCGCACGCGATAGGACGCAGCGCTCCTGAAAAAGCCATGCAGCCGCATGAGGTCTCCTCCTTGTTGCGCTGCAACGATCCCTGAAGTCTGCCCCGACGCCGCCGGCTGCAAAAGGTCGTGCTTGTCATGCGCTTCACCAATTGACAGTATACGGAGGAATTGCGGTGTCAACGCCGCGCGCGCCGGGAGAATCCCGGCGTTCACCGGGAGAGGAAACGGTCATGAGTGAAGCGATCGAGACTCCAGAACGCCGCGCCTTTTACGACAAGATCGACAAGAAGAACCTGACGCCCCTCTGGGCCGTTCTGGGCAATCTCATCACGCCGGAGCCGCGCAGCGCGGCGCAGCCGGCACATTGGAATTTCGACGAGATCCGCGAGGCGATGCTCGAGGCGGGACAGCTGATCACGGCGAAGGAAGCCGAGCGTCGCGTGCTTATTCTCGAAAATCCCGGCCTGCGCGGCAAATCGAGCATCACCACCTCGCTCTATGCCGGCGTGCAACTCGTGCTGCCGGGTGAAGTCGCGCCCGCGCATCGCCACAGCCAGGCCGCCCTTCGTTTCATCCTGCAGGGCGCGAATGCGCATACGACGGTTGGCGGCGAACGTACGCGCATGAACGTGGGCGATTTCATCATCACGCCCTCGAACAGCTGGCACGACCACGGCAACGAGTCGGATGAGCCGATCTTCTGGCTGGACGGGCTCGACGTGCCGATCGTCTCGCTGCTCGACGCCTCCTTCGCGGAAGCCTGGAACTCGGACGAGCAGCCGGTCACGAAGCCGGAGGGCGACTCGCTGGCCCGCTTCGGCGCCAACCTGCTGCCGGTCGACATCAAGGGCCGCAGCATGACGTCGCCCGTCTTCAACTATCCCTATTCGCGCACGCGCGAAGCGCTGGAGATCATGCGGCGCGCGCAGGAGTTCGATCCCTGCCACGGGCTGAAGATGCGCTACACCAATCCGGAAACCGGCGACCATGCGATGCCGACCATCGGCGCGTTCATCCAGCTGCTGCCGAAGGGCTTTGCCACGAGCCGCTATCGTGCGACCGACGCCACCGTCTTTTCGGTGGTCGAGGGCACGGGCCGCACGAAAGTCGGCGACAAGGTGTTCGACTGGAAGCCGCAGGATATTTTCGTCGTGCCGAGCTGGCATCCCGTCGTGCACGAGGCTGACAGCGACGCGGTTCTCTTCAGCTTCTCGGACCGCCCCGTGCAGGAGAAGCTCGGCCTCTATCGCGAGGACCGCGGCAACGCCTGAGGGCGAAGCAATCCAGACACGGGCAAGCCCCGTAGAGAGATGAAGCCCCATTATCGGGGCCTCTTCTCGATCCGGGGCTTGCGGCGATGATGCGTTACGTCTGGACCTATGGGGCGACCCTCATCGCATTTCTGGCCATCGACCTCGTATGGCTCGGGTTTATCGCCAAGAATTTCTATCGCGACCAATTGGGTACGCTGATGCTCGACCGGCCCTCGCTGGCTATCGGGCTCGGCTTCTACCTGCTTTTTGCCTTCGGCATCGTGGTCTTCGCGGTAACGCCGGGACTGCGGGAGGGCAGCTGGCGCACGACGCTGGTGCTGGGCGCGCTGCTCGGCCTGATCGCCTATGGAACCTACGACCTGACCAATCTCGCCACCCTGCGCAACTGGCCGGTGACCATGAGCCTTGTCGATATGGCATGGGGCTCCGTGCTAACAGCGAGTTCGGCGCTGGTCGGCTATTTCGTCGGGTCCTATTTCCTGCACGCGTAACGTCTTCGCTCAACTGCGAAAGGCTTTCGACTGCGAAGATGCGGAGTGTGCCGTACATGTCGCCGACCTTGCGCGCCTCCATATAGGCTGGCGACGCATAGGCGGCCCGCGCCTTGTCCATGCTTTCGAACACCGACAGGACGATACGCGCCCTGGGCGGCTGGCCAGCAAGGGAGGCGGTCTTGCCGCCGCTCGCCAGCACCGCTCAGAGCGTTCCCATCGGGCGCCAATCGAGGAGATCCTTGATCCGGCCCTGCAGCCCGTCACGAACCCCGCGATAGGCCTCCAGCATGGTCTCACGAGTGCCCTGCACTGCAGTCGGGTCAATGGTGGGCCAGTAGATTACGTCGACAGCCATGGTGCGCGTGAACTCGAGCGCGCGATGGTGCGCCTCGGGCGAAAGAGTCACGATCATGTCGAAGCCTGAATCCTCGAGGTCCTCGAACGTGTGCGGACGATGGCGGCTCATATCGATGCCGATCTCGTCCATGGCCGCGATGGCGAATCCATCTGGCTCGCCCGAACGCACGCCTGCCGACTGGATGTAGATCTCGCGGCCGAACAGATGGCGCGCCATGGCCTCGGCCATGGGGGAGCGCACGGTATTCATCGAACAGGCGAAGAGGATCGATTGCGGCCGCTTCCTCGGTTCTTCCATCGACCCCGGGGCGTCGCCGATCATGGGCTGCACGCTCCATGTCGCGTCCCGTTCCCGCCCCCAGTCCGCATTGGCGTCAGCCCTTCCAGTGCAAGGCCGTGACAAGCGTGAAGATGCGCCGCGCCGTATCGAAGTCGCAATCGATCTTGCCTTTCAGCCTCTCGGCCAGGAGCCGCGCGCCGTCATTGTGAAGGCCGCGCCGGCCCATGTCGATGGCCTCGATCTGGTTCGGCGTCGCTGTGCGGATCGCCGCGTAATAGCTTTCGCAGACCATGAAATAGTCTTTGAGAATGCGCCGGAACGGGGTCAGCGAGAGGATATGCGTCATAACGGCGTCGCCCTCGACCTCGCGGATCTCGAAAGCGAGCTTCGCCTCGTGCAAGGCGATGTGCAGGGCGTAGGGGCCGCCTTCGTGATCGGGCACGCCGAAGCAATTTTCTTCGACGAGATCGTAGATCGCGATGGCGCGCTCGTGCTCCTGGTCCGGATTGCCGCGGCCGATCGACTTGTCGTCGAGCGTCACCGACACCAGTCGCTTGCGGGGCGAAGCGGAGGGTTCATCCATCGTTCAACCGATATTGAGGCGGATTGCGACGGAGCGCGCATGGGCCTGCAAGCCCTCCGCTTCACCGAGCGCGATGGCCGCGGGACCCAGCGCGCGCAGGCTTTCCGCATTGCATTTCAGCAGCGACGTGCGCTTGACGAAATCATAGACGCCCAGGCCCGACGAGAAGCGCGCCGAGCGCGCCGTCGGCAGGACGTGGTTGGAGCCGCCGACATAATCGCCGATGGCTTCGGGCGTATAGCCGCCGATGAAGATCGCGCCCGCATTTGTGATGCGCTCCGACAGCGCGTCGGCGTCCGAGGCGATGATTTCCAGATGTTCGGGCGCCAGGCGGTCGACCAGCGGGATCGCCTCGGCGAGCGAAGGCACCAGCAGGATCGCGCCGAAATCGCGCCAGCTGGCGGTGGCGATGTCGCGGCGCGGGAGCGAGGCGAGCTGGCTTTCCACGCTGCGCGCGACCGCATCGGCCAGCGCTGCATCGTCGGTGACGAGGATCGATTGCGCCGCCGTGTCCTGTTCGGCCTGCGCGAGAAGATCGGCAGCGACCCAATCGGGATTGGCTGTTCCGTCGGCCAGCACGACCACCTCGGAGGGACCGGCGATCATGTCGATGCCGACCGTGCCGAAGACGCGCCGCTTGGCCGCCGCCACATAGGCGTTGCCGGGGCCAACGATCTTGGCGACGGGCGCGATTGTCTTCGTGCCGTAGGCCAGTGCCGCGACGGCTTGCGCGCCGCCGACCCTGTAGATCTCGTCGACACCCGCGAGTTTCGCAGCTGCGAGAACCAGCGGATTAAGAATGCCGTCGGGCGCCGGCACCACCATCACGACGCGTCCGACGCCGGCGACCTTGGCGGGCGCGGCATTCATCAGCACGGACGAGGGATAGCTTGCGGTGCCGCCGGGCACGTACAGGCCGACCGACTGGATCGCCGTCCAGCGCCAGCCGAGTTCGACGCCCAGCGCATCGGTGAAGCGCTGGTCCTGCGGCCGCTGGCGTTCGTGATAGGCGACGATGCGTTCATGGGCGAGACGCAGCGCATCCAGCGCGCGCGGGTCGCAGGCAGCCGTCGCGGCGTCGAGTTCGACGTCGGTGACGCGCAGGCCCATGGCCTCCAGATCGACGCGGTCGAACCGCCGCGAGTAATCGACGAGCGCAGCATCGCCGCGCGCCACGACATCCGCGATGATGTCGCGCACCGTGTGGTCGACCTCCTCGGACACTTCGCGCTTCATCGCGAGAAGGGCCTCGAAACCCGCCTTGAAGCCGGCATGCGTCATATCCAGCCGCATCACCATGTATCGTACTCCAGAAATTGGATCATGGGCTCGCCGCCGGTGCGTCGTCGATGGCGTGGCCGGGTTTGTGATGCGCCGTCCAGCGCGGGCCGACGTCGCGCATCTGTGCGTCCACGCATTCGACGTCGAGCCGGATGCCGGACCCGCCCGAAAACGTGAGCACGATCGTCCCCGCCGGCGCTTCGCTTTCCTCGAAGGCGATGCTGAGCAGATTCAGGACGGTCTTCGTATCGCCCTGCTGGAACCCGGTGGAAGCGACCCGCGTCACATGCTCGAAGTGCAATCCGGCGCGGCAGCGCTCCATTCGCCCGGCCTCGGCGGCGACCCAGTCGAAGCGCGACGCGAGCAGCGCGAACCTGCGCTGGCGCGGAAGAAAGGCGATGTCGGCGACGCGCACGACCGCATCCTGGAGGTTGCATGACACAACCGCGAGATCTTCGGCATCGAGCGCGAGCAGGCGCAAGGCATCGGGCAAGGCCTTGGGTTGCCCCTCGGTCTCGTTGGTCGTCTGCATATCGGATCCCCGTTCTCCCCCCGTGTTAGCGGGAGCCAGACGGGCAGGCAAGAGTGAGGCGCCTGTGCGGAAGCCCAGACGCGCCACGAATTCGCGCCAGGGCGCGCGCGAACCCGCCGGGCGGGATGAGGATTGATGATCTGACACGGTCGTTGCCTCCCGGGCGCTCGCCTTGAATCTAGGGTCGCGGGTTCAACGCGCCTCGCCGTCCGGCGTTGCGCTTGGGACACGCGCCAGTTGCCACGGCCACGGCCGGACGCTAGCGTCTGCCCGACATCGGGAGGAGCGCGAGACATGAAGGGGAGTGCCCACGCCTTGCGCCGCCGATCACGGCTCACGCCGGCTCTCTCGCTCTATGCCGCAATCGCTGTGCTGCCCCTCTTGGGGATTGGCAGCGCCGTGGCTATCGAATATGGGGCACCCCGCCCCCGCAGCAAGCCGCCGCATTATCGCCCGTTCGACCCGGGCCTGCGCTGCCAGACGGCGACGCAGGCCTGCTGGCTCGCGACGACCCAGCAGATCGGGCGGCAATGCACATGCGACAAGCCGGGAACCAAGCGCGGTTACGGCCGCGTGATCCGGTGAGCTGACCTCAGCCGGGATCCGACACGCGCTCGATGACAGCGCCGCACGCGCTGAGCTTCTGCTCCAGCCGCTCGAAGCCACGGTCGAGATGATAGACGCGGTGAACCAGCGTCTCGCCTTCGGCCGCCAGAGCCGCGATGACCAGAGACACGGACGCCCGCAGGTCGGTCGCCATGACGGGCGCGCCTTCCAGCCGGGCAACGCCCTCGACGATGGCCGTATCGTCCTCCAGCCGGATGTGTGCGCCGAGGCGCGCGAGCTCCTGCACGTGCATGAAACGGTTCTCGAAAATCGTCTCGGTGATGCGCGACGTGCCCTTGGCGCGGGTCATCAGTGCCATGAACTGCGCCTGCAGATCCGTCGGGAACCCCGGATAGGGCTCGGTGGTGACATCGACCGGCATGATGACCGATCCATGGCGGCGGATGCGCAGGCCCGCGCCCGTGGACGAGATGTCCGCGCCGGTCTGCGCCAGGATTTCCAGCGCACCGGGCAGGATTTCTGCAGTCGCGCCCTGTAGCAGGATGTCGCCGCCAGTCATGGCGACGGCCATCGCGTAGGTGCCCGCCTCGATGCGGTCGGGCAGCACGGCATGACGCGCGCCATGCAGGCTGGTGACGCCCTCGATCTCGATCGTGGAGGTGCCCGCGCCCTTGATCTTCGCGCCCATTTTCACGAGGCAATCGGCGAGATCGCGCACTTCCGGTTCGCGCGCCGCATTGTGCAGGACCGTGTGGCCATTCGCGAGAACGGCGGACATGAGCGCCGTATGGGTGCCGCCCACCGTCACCTTGGGGAAGGTGATGTCGGCACCGCGCAGGCCGTTGGGCGCGTCGGCCAGCACATAGCCCGACTCGATCTCGATTTTCGCGCCCAGCTTTTCCAGCACCATGAGCAGCAGGTCGACGGGACGCGTGCCGATGGCGCAACCGCCCGGCAGGGAGACCTTGGCCCGGCCCATGCGCGCGACGAGCGGCGCGACGACCCAGAAACTCGCCCGCATGCGAGAGACGAGATCGTAGGGCGCCGTCGTGTCTACGATGTTGGAGGCATCCAGATGCATGGTCTGGCCGGCGTAGGGACCATCGCCGTTGCGCTTGCCGTCGATGGTGTAATCGACGCCGTGATTGCCGAGAATGCGCATCAGCAGGTTGACGTCGGCGAGGCGAGGCACGTTTTCCAGCGTGAGGGTCTCGCGCGTCAGCAGCGACGCGATCATCAGCGGCAGAGCGGCGTTCTTGGCCCCGGAAATCGGGATGGTTCCAACCAGCGGGTTGCCGCCGACGATACGAATGCGATCCATCGTTCCTCACATCGGGGGCTGGCGGAAAGCCGCTGCCTTGACCCATCCATCTCAGCCTGTCGCTGCCGAAGATGGCGCGAGCACGGCAGGGCCGACGGGCCCGGTTTACTTGTCCACAGGAAGAAGCGCGGCTGGGCCGTTCGAATTCCCGGCTATTGGTCCCCGCCCTGCCCGCCGGACTCATCCGGCCCGGCAGAAGCGCGCCCCCGCGCCTGCGCCTTGCGGCGCTGGAGATTGGCCCGAAGCGCGGCCGCCAGGCGCGCCGCCTCCGCACGCTTGGAGGCCAGCACGTGCGCGGACAGCCCCTGGGGGTTGGGCTCTGCGCCCGGCGTCCCCTGCCCGGTTGCCTGCGTCTGCGATTCGTCGTCCGACATGCTGCCCGCCGCGCGGTCACGCCGGCAAGCCGCCGGCGCCCGCTTGTAAGCACAAGAGCCCTTGCAGGCAAGACGAGGCCGTGAGAGAGCCGCCGAGGGAGATGCGGGAAAAGCCAAGCACCGGCTTGCCCATGCCGGTGAAGCGCTTGCCATCCCCCCCGGGCTATGGCACAAGGCGCGCTCTTCGACGCGACAGCGCCCCCGGCGCAACGCCCGAAACGATGCTGCGGTAGCTCAGTGGTAGAGCACTCCATTGGTAATGGAGAGGTCGACAGTTCAATCCTGTCTCGCAGCACCAGTGTTTTCAATCACTTATGTTAGTGTCGGCTCGGGCGCTCGATGATGCGCCCACGTTACCGCCCATGAAAAAGGAAAGTTCAATGTCTGGATGGCAGGTGAGGGTCATAACTGCGCCGAACATGGAGGAGGTGTTCGCTGTCAATATCTCGGTTGAAGCGGAAGCCGTTGAGTTCATCAAACAGACGCGCGACGCCAACGTTGAAGTGGTTGCAGATGGCCCGCTTACCCATCAGACCCTGTCCTTCATGGGGGTGCCATTAGGCGGGGCAAAGTCCATTCTATAAACGTCCCGTCGCCTATTTTTCTCTGTGGACTAGCTCACGACGGCCAACGCGGCGCCTTGGTCCACGCAGGGCAGTGACCATGCGAGCGTCGCGCTCTAGTGATCAGCAGCTCGGTATTCACCTGCCACTGCGTGCGCTGTCCGCCCTTACAAATTCGAGCGGCTGCCTTACGGTTAATAGGCGCGAGCGCTGAGGGACGAGCGCTCCTGCCGTGAGAAAGGGCCAGCCAGTGTCTGACACAATCCATAATCTGTTCATCAAGCGGCTCGCTCGTGAGGATTTCCTCCGCGTAGAGCCCTTTCTTGAGCGCGTTACCCTCCCCTTGAAGCAGGAGATTATCGTGCCCGGTGAGCCGATCACCCATGTTTGGTTTCCTGAAAGCGGCATGATCTCAGTCATCGCACAAGCAGCCGGAGCAGAGGCAATCGAGGTCGGTCTGATCGGCGATGAAGGCATGACGGATCATTTAACTGCGCCGGGCGACACCTCGGTCCTGAAATTCCTCGTCCAGTTTCAAGGGACGGCCTTGGCCGTGGAAGCGGCGCGGTACCTTGAGTGGGTGAGTGAGAGTCCGGCAGTGCTAAAGCTCATACTCAAATATCAGCAGAGCATGATCGTGCAGACGGCCCACACCGCCCTGTCCCACGGCACCTTTACGATCCCTGAGCGTCTTGCCCGCTGGCTTCTAATGAGCTTCGACCGCAGCCATGATGAGGACCTGCCGCTCGTTCACGAGTTTCTCGCCGTCATGCTTGGGGTTCGCCGTTCCGGCGTATCAGATGCCGTTGCACGCATCGAAGGCCACGGGGCCATCAAGGCTACGCGCGCAAAGATCAAGCTGCTTAGCCGCGACATACTGCTTGATTTATGCGGGGGCAGCTACGGCATTCCCGAAGCGGAATACGCCAGGCTCATGGGACCACTTCCAAGCTGAGGTTTACACGAGACAGGGGGCAACTATATGGGGTGCTTCGTAGTCCGGCGCGCTTGTCAGTCTACCTCATTGTTGCGGAACACCGGGAGTCAGGAAGGAGCCTCGATGGAACATCTCTCTATTGACCCAACCCGCGCTGAAATCCTCCGGCTCCGAGCTCGGATTGTCGTTCTTGAGAAGGCAAGTCTGGCGGCCTTAGAACTTGCCCTGCGGATCCGGCCCGAGGACCTTACGCTGACCATCGAGCTCGCCCGTTCGCGGCTTGATGAAGGCTACCATGACGTTGAATTCGCGCGCGACGTCACAAGCGAAGCCGAACGCACGTTTCTGGCGACCGAAGTCGAAAGGCTGATGCGGGCGCTCCAGTCGGAGTTAGGTTTTCATGGGGGAATTCAGCAGCCCGAGGCGGGCTGAACCGCGCCTTAAGCCGCGCGCCAGCTCGCGCTCACTCCCATGGCACCGGCGGCAGCCGAACCTCCCCGCGCCCCTTGGACCGATAGGACCTCCCGCGTTCGTTTGCGTGATCAGCAGTGTCTCATATTCGGGGTCTTCGTCCGCTTGCGCGGTGAGCTACCCTCGGTCGAGTAGACCGGCAGTTAGCGGATCCTCGCGCGACATGAATAACAGGACCCCCCCCGCTGGCGGTGAGCGAGAAACCGGACCGTCTCGTCGGATAGCTCGGTCATCAGCGCCGCTCGAACGATGAGTTCTTTGTCTTGAGCCACAATTCCCTCCAGCCCCGTCGCGCAGGCCTGCGGAAAGATGAACTGACCGTCGCCCTCGATAGTCTGGCTGAACACAAAGCCGGCGGGCGCACCCCTCAGGATCTCGCCCGTGACGGCGCGGCTGCGCTCCAGCCGCTTTCCGCCGAGTATGACGCAGTTGTTCGCGCAGACTTCAGCCCCAAAGCGCGCGGAGGGCAGCAACCAAGCGTAAGGGCGAAGTGGGCTTGCCAAGATGCGGCACGCCCGCCACGGCACTGCCTGCGACCTCGTCCGGACGTTCGTGCGCGCTGGTCACGATAAAGGGGATGCTCCGGTAGCGCAGTATTTCCGCCACCGGGGAAACGAGCTCTCCACGCAAGTTGACGTCTAGTACTGCGGCGTCCGGTGGCTGGGCCGTGAGTAGCGCGAGGGCCTCTTCGACCGAAGCCGCGGGGCCGAGCACCCGAAAGCCGCCATCGAGCAGGACGGCCTCGACCTCCATCGCGATTAGAATTTCATCCTCGACAACGAGTACAAGGCGGGATGTGTCGCCCGCGGGCACGTGCGACGGTTCGACCTGGCGCACGTGGACCTCTCAGTTGATCGGAAACGTCAGTTGCATCCGGCAACCCGTTTGCGGGAATTCTAGTTCCACGGCAGCGCCGAGGTCGTGGGCACTGAACTGGATCAACCGACTGCCAAATCCTTGAGCGCCGTCGATCTTGCACGGCGGGCCATTCTCTTCACGCCAGATCAGGCGCAGCATTCGGCTGTCCTGTTCGTCCGCGACATCCCAATGAATACGCACCACCCCGACCGGGCTGGACAGCGCGCCGTGCTTCATGGCGTTCGTCGCCATCTCGTGCAGGATCAAGCCGACGGGTGGGACCTGGGTGTGATTGAGCGTGACCGAAGGCCCCGGCGGGATAACCACGCGCTCCTTGAGCATGTCCGTCGCGGTGCGGATGAGGTTCTCCAAGTTTGTAACTGGCTTCCCCGACAGGGCGAGGTCCTGCGCCTCAACCACGGCTTGGAACCGGCCCAAGAAAGTCTCCTTGTACTCGTCCGCAGAGCGGCCCGCGGTCCGCGTCTGGGAGGCAATCGCGCGCATGGTCGCTAGCAGGTTCTTCATTCGGTGGCGGGTTTCCGCCAGCAGTATGTCGGCGTCGGCGCTAGCGTGGCGCGCGGCAGTCACGTCATCGAAGTTGAGCAGCATAGTGGTGCTGAGGTCGTCGGGATGGACCAGCCGGCGAGCCGAGACCAGCATCGTGCGGATCCCCAACCGAGGGAAGTCATGTGTGACCTCATATCCGATGACAGCCGCGGCCTTCGGAATGACATCGAGCAGCAGCTTGCGCAGGTCCGGCAGGTCCCATTGTCCGTCGCCGAGTGCAAGCAACGGGCGTCCAATCGTCTCGTCCCGCCCGACTTCGAACGTGCTGAAGAATGCCCGGTTCGCCGAGACGACCGCCAGACTGGCGTCGAGAACGACAAGCGGAGTCTCCAAGGTGTCGACGATCCCCTGCGCTTGAACATGGCCGCTGCGCAGAAGGCGATAAAGGTCTTCGAGGTTCATTGGACATTCCGTCGGTGGGAAAGCGCCATAGTAATAACTGCGGACGCCGGCGCAAGCCGCGCGGCTTCCCCTTGGTCGAACGCTGCCGGGTTACGACAGTTGGAGCACCACCGCCTCGCCGCCGAGCAGCACGTCCACGGGGAGCGCCGCGACGGCCTCGGCGATGCGGCCGAAGGCTCGCGTGTAATCCGTCATGTTCCGGGACGAGAGGCGCTGCCGGTCGGGGTCACGCCGGGCGACCAGCCGGTACCCGTCGCGCCTGATCTCGTGAATCCATCAGGCGCCCGTGGGCGCGCCGGCAGATAGCGTGGGCTGGCAGGGAACGATGAAACCGCTCGGTGCGCTCTGCCGCGGGCGCGCGGCAGAGTCGAGTTGCTGTAATAGATCTGCAGGGCTTACATTCCACCCGGCGCGTAAGCGCAGCCGTTCAAACCGACTTTGACATGATGTTACGGAGCAACTTGATCAACTCCTCCTCGCGGAATGGTTTCGGCAGTGGCACGACGCAGGCCAGCTCGGCCTCCTCGAACCGCGAGTAACCCGACGAGACCAAGAATGGAATGCCAGCTGCCTGCAGTGCGCGAATAACTGGCAGACAAACACCGTCAGAGAGGGTGTGATCGACTATTGCGACGTCGGGCCTGTTTCGCTTAAGCCATTCAAGGGCGTCCGCGTTGCATATCAGGGTGGCGACGACCACGAACTCGGTCGACTCTAAAATATCCTCATAAAGAATCGATATCAGAGGCTCGTCCTCGATTAGGAGAACCTTTGCCGGGATAGCCATGGAACGTAGTCTCCGTCGGAAAAACGTCCGGAGGATATTGCTACGCCGCCGCGCCGAATGTCAAAAATGAACCGCAGAGTGTCGACGCAACGATACATCGGATAAACAAAGCCGGAACCCTTCAGCGGGACGGGCACTGAATCCGCCATGGTGGAGTAGCGTCATGACGATCATCAGGTTGCAGATCAGTGCTGTCGTCGAGTTCGAATTTAAGGCAGAGAACTATCCCGCTGGGTTCACCCCAGACCAGGCGCTCGCCCTTGAACTGGAGCAGGCATCATCTGACCCGCACGAGTATATCGCGATGCCAAGGACGGTGACTTCTGTCGAGGGGCGGCTGCTCCGCGAGGATGGGAAGCGGCCGCTGGCGCGTCTGCCGCAGGAGGAGTGGGGCCATTACCCGGCTCGCGGGCACTGAGAACTCCCGGCCCGCCCCCGACCGTCGCCGATCTCAAAGCCATGGGCCTGACCGGCGCGGACGTGACCTGCTCGAAGTGCCACCGGGCCCGGATATTGAAATGGGCAGACACCGGCGTTCCTGACGTCACCCTTTTCCCCGAGATTGCCTCGATCAGGCGGTTCAAATGCTCCGGATGCGGGGCACGCGACTTCAGGGTAACCCCCGATTGGACTGAATACCGCCCGCAGGGCGGGGGCTAGGCCGAGCCGCCCTTAATGAACTTTCCGCCCTTATCGCCTGGGCACTCACCAATCAGCGCGAACTTCGGATAGCTAGTGGCAATCCAAGAGGCCATAATGTGGTTGCAGCAGCCGCACATCTCCTTGTCCGCGTCTCGCGCGATGGTCGTTAGCCAAGCCACCACGCGGTAATGCGCTGAGCAATGGGGGCAACGGTGTGTGCCATCGGGCTCGGACGCCTGAAAATGCATCGGCTACTCCAATTCAGGAAGGGGCGCGTTCGCACTATCGAAGCTGCGACCGCAAATGCCGGAAGCACGCCCGAAGAGCTGAGATCCCAACCTGAACAGCATTCGCGTCGTCCCCACCCTTCCCGCCGAGGCCGACAGTGCTGGCGATTATGCGCTCTTCGAAGTCATAGACCCACGGACCGTTTTCATGATTGCGCAACGCAGCAACCTCCTCAAAAGCGACTTCCAATGAACCGACCAGCAGTTGGGTAAGCGGACGCAGTGACTGTTCAGGTGCGGCTGCGACGATGTTCTCGGGCATCATTCCCTCCAGCGGTCGCCATGGCTTGGCTTGTTCCTAGGCTGAGCTTAGCCGCTTTACGCGGGCGCGCAAGCAGCGAGGCGGGGGGATTGGCAGGCGGGAAACGTCCTGCTCACTGTTCAGACTAGGGCGGGATCAAGGTTTTCTAAGGGGCTTGCTCTACCCTCGTACAGCGTGCCGCGCCAAGGCCGATATTTTGTTTAATGCAGCTCAGTTGTCGCATACGGTGAGTCGGCTTGGTTCCTAGCTCGGCAGACTCGAAGCCTCAGCCGTCTCAGAACGCAGCTGGGGCTTCTTGCTGTCCGCCCAAGTCGGCGGACCGGTCAGCATGTTTGATTCAAAAGAGCGACAAACTCGCCGGGTTGACTTCACGGAATGTTCCAGGGGTCCATGTTCTTCCTGCGCGTCTAAACGAAAAGGACCTGCGCATGCGTTCACTGATCTCTAATTTCTTCACCAACGAGTCGGGCGCCACTGCCATCGAATATGGTCTGATTGCAGGCCTCATCGCGGTGGTAATCATTGCTGCTGTCTCCTCCGTCGGAACAAGCTTGACAGCTAAGTTTACGAACGTTTCTAATGCGCTCACCTGAACGTCTCTGAGAGCCATACGCGACCGCTGGCAGGGTGGATTCCGCCGGCCCTATACGAGCGGGAAACTAGCTTGAAAGCTTATCCTCGCCTTATACCGCTGCTTCCGTCTTACGGAGAGTTTGGGCTGCTCATCAAGGTCGAGCGCGGCGGGCTAGCCGCCTCATTTCAGGTGACCGTGTTCCTCGATGACGAGACGTGTGCGAATAGGTCTACGTTTCGCTCGATGCCAGAGGCGCTGGCTTATTGCGATGACATCATCGGTGCCGCCAAGACACAGGACCCGGGCGCGATGATCGTCTTGGAAGTGGACCCCTGTCTTTGACTCCAGTTCAGGAGGCACTGACGAGCCGTCTCCGAGGCGTTCCTTGGTATGGGGCGCAGCATATCCGCGGGCATACTCCGACCCCTTAAAACGCAAAAAGGCCCCTGCCCCGCCGCAGCGAGACAGGGGCCAGTCTAGGGAGGAAACGCGGCAGGTGCCGCCCCGCGCCAGCCGTTCCGCGGCCGACGCAAGCTTTGAAAGTCAATCGCTGTCCCGCCCGCTGCGATGGTTGCGGCGGCGTTCCTGCTCAAGGCGCCGCGCGATCTCATCGCGGACCTCCTTCGCCATTTCCGCCTTCTCCTCCATCTTCTGCATGCGGTTCAGGACATCCCTGAGTTGGTAAGACAGATTGGTCGAGTTGGCGTCGATGTGCATGACCGCCTGGTCGATGCGGTTGAGCCGCTCGAGCGCGGGCCGCAGGTCCTTCGCAAGATCACGAAACGCGTGCATATCCGCTATCTCGGCACGCTCGATGATGACGTGTTCCGCTTTTGGCTGATCGGCCTTAAACGCCATCACAAATTTGTAGATCGCGCCGCCCGCGGTAGTGCAAAACAGCCCGGCAGCAATTACCGCCTGCCAGGCGAAAGGAAGCTGTTCAAGCGCGTTTGGCGGCTCGCTCATTGCGATACTTCCTCTCCGTGACGCCTGCATCGCCGCCGGCAAGGATTGCATTGATCATGTCAGCGACAAGCATGCCCGCACATATCGGGGCCGGTATGCCGACAGGGTTTGCGAGGTAAAGGCCCATGGCGAGCGTGAACCACGCAAAGCCGGAGAGAACACCGAGCAGACACCGGATAACCGGGGAGATGCGTGCGAACGGCTTAAACGTACCGTTGACGGTCAGTGCGATCAGCCGGGCGCCGGCAATAGTGCAGAGGAAATAGCCCCAATGCTCCTCGGTCGCGAACGCCGCCATGACACGATAGCCGATAGCGGATGCGAACGTCTCGCCGGGGCCGAGCAGGCGCATCCCGATCGCAAACAAGATGCCCGACAGCACCCACTCTGGCCAACGTCCGACGAAATGCGTCGTGACGCCGCGCACGATGCGCAGCACGATCATGCGCCACCCCCAACCGGCAGCGACCGGCAATTGCGGGTCTCCTTGTCGAACTGGTTAAACCGCCGCACGACCGGCGCCGAGCGCGGGTAGCTGGTCACAAGATCAGCCGCCCCGTCGAGGTCGTCGGCGCTGGCGGGTGCGGGACAGATGCGCGCCAGTTGCAGGCGCCGCGCCGTGTCAGCTTGCGCTGGGCTTGCCGTCTGGCTTGCTGGGGACAGCGCCGGGGCGAGGATAGCGGACGGCCTGGGCGCGCTCGCGCAACTCGCGAGCGAGAGCGAGATCGTCGGCAGGAACAGGCAGAGCCGCCCGGCTCGCCTCAACGGAGCCAATCGTCGAAAGCGTTTCATTCTCAGCATGTGCTGCCCCGATATCTTGGTTGGTTACATCACGCGCCGCGCTGGTCGCGTCGGCCGCTCGTTTGGCGAGCCAGCCCGAGAACAGGCTCTTCGCGAGCGCGCCGAGAAGCGGCCACAGAAAGTTTGTCCACGGGATCTCGCGGTCGCCAGGCTGCGTCGGGTCTGGCATGGCCTACAGCGCCTGCGAGGGTACGAACCCGACGACCGGCGCGACGATGCTCGCGAGCGACCCGTCCGTGCTCAGCACCATGCCCACGGACGCTGTCGCCGGGACAATGCCGGCGGCCGCCATGCGCGCGATGATCTTGGGCCGGATGGTGTCCTCGATCGACTTCGCCAGTTTCGGGGCCGATTGCACCGCCATTTCGAGCGCCTTCTGCAAGACGGCGTTCGCAACGGGGATTGTAACCACCTGGCCGTGGGTGGCGCCCTCGATGGAAGCAATCGCGAAGTCGACTGCGCGGCCGATCAGCTGCTCGACCCGCGCCGCCTGAAACACACCAACAAGCGAAGGTGTGAAACGGGCAACAGCCCACGTCGACACGCCGACAAGCGTCGTGGTGAGAACGTCGCGAACGTTGTTCAGCGACCAGGTGATCCAATCGCCAGCCGGGACGAGCACGTTGGTCGCGGTCGCCGCGCCCGGCGTGGTGACGGTCGCGACGGCCTGCGCGAATGCGGGCTCGAGCAAACCGACGAGAGAGAGGCCGACAAAGGCCACGACGAATAGCGCCAGCACGAGGCCAGCGCGAATGATGAAGCGCGTCATGAGTAGTTGCTCCCGGAGAAAAGGTTGGTTGGCTCAGAGCGCCGCGGCGACCGGCGTTGCCGGGATGACCTGCGAGGGCATCTGCATTTGGTTGACCGCGCCCACCGTCGCCTTGATCGACGCTACCAGCGGGCAGATGCGCTGCGTCACGTCAGCGTTCGTTTGCAAAATCGCGGTGACCGTCTGCGCCGCGTTGCTCGTTGGCGCGACGATGTTGAGGATCGAGATCGCCTGCGCGGTCGCTGGAACGACCGCGGGCGAGCATTCCGCCGTCACGATGATGTTGCCGATCATCAGAATGTCGCGGCCGATGATCGGCGCGTATTTGTTCACGGCGGTGTTGAACTTGGTGATCTGCGCATCGAGCGATGCGCATCCGACAAGAGAGAGCGCGACCAGGCCAAGTGCGAAAAACTTGCACATACGGGAACCCCTCGTTTTTGATGGTCGAAAAAGCGGGATTGCCGCAGTTGACAATCCCTCAAAAAATCACTGCGCGGTGTCGTCCTCGACGACCACCACGGGTTCCGGCTGAACAGGCCCGCAACCGTTGTCGCCATCAGTTCGGCCTTGCGTCTGCTGGCAGCCGGTATAGGCGGCCGCGCCGGTCAGGACCGGGCCGGCGCCCGCATTGGTTGATGGGCTATTGCACCCGGCGAGACCGGCGGAGACGGCGAGCGCCGACATTGCGGCGAAGATGGAAAGCGGCTTCATGCTTAAACCTCTCGTTTGGGCGGGGACTTCACGGCCGAGGCGACCATGACGGCGGGAGCGCGCCCGAGATCAGCGAGCACGCTGTAGCTGGGATCGGGGTACCAGGCCCCGGCGAAAAGCTTTGGCTGACGTGCGATCGCGACCCGCTGCACATGGCCAGCGTCACGGAAGGTGTGCGGCTTTTTCGGCTCGCCCCAATCCCAGCCGGAGATGAGCCCGTGCTTTTCGATGATCGGGACCAGGATGCGATAGTGCTCGCCGTTGGGGTCGTACTTGCCGCCGTCCCAGATGCCGAGATCGGCGGCGATCCCGTAATGGTGGCAGCCGACCGCTTTCAGCTTGGTGGCGCCGCGTCGGTATAGGTACGCCTGCCGCTCGCACGAACGATAGGTTTCTGACACCCGCACGTCGTGCCCGAGTGCCGCAGCGTCCCTGATGATCGCGAGCACTGCAGCCCGTGTGAATGGCTCAAGCATCGCTAGGTCCTTCACGACCTGGGTCGTTTTGAACAGCGGGCTTTTGCAGATGACGTCGGCGTAGAAGCTCATGGCTCGCCTCATAAAAAAACCCGCCACGAGGGCGGGTTGCTGAGTTGGATCTTTTTGATCGGGTGGTCTGTTCTGAGACTCGCCGGGGCTGGCCTCCAGCTGCTCCGGTGACCCTGACCCTCGGGTCGGGCGGGATGCGGACCTGTGACCGCGTCCCGCCTATGGTTTGGTGGCACAGGTTGGATAGATCGAAGGCTCAGGCCGTCAGCGCGTCAGCTGCGATGAACAGTCCGTCGATCTGCGCGGATGAGATTTTTAGAATCGCCCCGAGCGCCGCGACGCCGGGCGACGCGCGCGTGATGAAGTTGCCGTATTGCCAGACGGCTTGCAGAAGCGGATCGCCCGAGGCTTGAACGGCCGCGTCCGCCCCCTCCAACATGCCCTGCTGGCCAAGGATGGCCCGAGCTTGCCAGAGGGCAACCTGCACCGGCACGACCTGCGGGATGGCCACGGGTGCAGCTGCGTCCAGAGCCGAGGTAACCGCCGCGTCATCCTCATCGAACCCGGTTGCCGCGCGAAGCCTGAGAACCGCGCGCGCGAGCGCCGGAGCCCCGGCAATGACGGGTTGCGCCGCGTCCCAAGCTTCCCACGCCGGGTTCGCTTCGTTCGTCACCGCGCCGGTTTCAGGATCGGTGACGTCGATCATCCGCGGCGCAAGGGCAAAGGCCGGATTCGGGCTCTGCGTCTCGACCATGACCGACGCGCCGTTTTCGTCCAGATCGTCTGAGGCATCCCAGACGCTCACCGTCTCTGGTTCGCCATTGGTCGGCTCAGAGACGGCGAGCGCCGATGCGAGAGCGTCGGCCGAATCGCAGAGTGTCCGCACCACGCCATTGCGACCGAGGGCAATCGGTGCCCCCGGATCGCTGGCAGGAATGGCGTCTTCGATGCAGCGCGGCTCGCCAGATACGAGCGCCCAGCGGTAGACGAGGCCCGTGCGTGTGTAATCGTCCAGCATCATGCCGCTCCCATCAGGCCGATATCGTACCACTCGACTTCAACGCCCCACGCGATCCGGGTCGCTGCCTTGCCTGTGGCCTTCACTTCGAGCGTTTGCGCCGTCGTATTGGCTTGGCAGATCGCGTCCATCGTTGACGTGACCTCATTCACCGTGCCCGTGGTCGAGACGACGACGGCATTGCCTGCAAGATCGCGCGTGACGATCCCGGTAATGTCGTAGGCCGCCTTTTCCGTCGCCGTGCCGCCATACATTGCCGCCGCAACCGTCGCGCGGAACCGGAAGCACTTTCCCTCCGGCACGGGCACCGCTGCAATTACGGTCGGGGTGGCATCGGTCGTGACGCCCTGATAAACGCCCCACGTCGGATCATAGACCGGCATGGGGAGCCGCTTCGTCACGGCCTCGCGCAAGCCCTTGGCAGGCATGAACAGATCCACACCCGCCGCCGTGCCAATGGTCGTGATGCCATCGGACGCGGCGATGAACTTGTGGTTGTCGTTGTAGGACAAACCCGGTGAGAACGTCGCGACTGCGCCGACCTCAAGGCACATGCCGTAGCTGTCTGCGAACGTGACCGTCTGGTTCGTGCCAGCGGCGGCGTTCACAATCCCTGCGATAGTGAGCCCATTCACAGAGGGGTATGTGCACTTGACAGTGCCATCGCTGGCAATCGTGAGGTCTGCTGAGAGCCCGGTTGAGACACCGTTTAGCGTGCTCGACCAGACGGCAAAGCGTACTTTTTTACCAGCGTCAGCCGCCGTGAATTTGGCCGACAGTGTGTAATCTTTGATACCGCTTTGCCCAGAAACACTCTGATAGACACGCGCTGCTGTAGCGTTGGCAAAGGTGATTGATCGCGCTGTCACGACCTGTCCCGTGCCGCCGTTGGCGTCGGAAGTCCACATCGAGCCGGTGACAAGATCCGAGAACGACTTGAACAAGTTAATGCCCGTCGTGCTCTGCTGATAGCCGATCCGCTGCAACCCCTTGAACACGTTCGTCCCGACAGCGGTCGCCACCGACAGTTGATCCGTGTCTTGGTCGTAGGCAAGCGCCTGCACGTTGGGCGAGCCCACGAGCAGACACTTATCGTTGGCTTGGAAACGTCCGCGCTCAAACTCATACATGGCGCGGATCTGATCGGGCGTCGGGGCGTAGGCGGCGACACGCGGCAGGGCGATGGAACCATTGTTCGAGCTGTTGCCACCTCCCGTCGTAGTGTTAGCCGAGTTTGCAATCCGCAAGACAGCACCAACTGCCGAGTAGTTTTCGGGTCGCGCAAGAGCGACTGCGAAAACACCGTTTAGATAAAGACGGCTGACGCCATTGACGCGAACGAATACGACATGATTCCAAGCGCCGACAGCCCATGCCGCGGTCATGGGCTGATTGACGCCGTTCGCAACAAAACGAAAGCCCGTTGCGCCCGTGGTGTCGAGGAAGTAACCAGCCGTTGCACCCGCCCCATAGGTGAATAGATTTCCGAATGCACTCGACGGCTGGTTGAACCACGTTGCCAGCATGAAATCGCCAGTGCCGAAGTCGAGTCCGGCGCTATACGGCACCTCAAGGAAGTTCGCGCCACTGAACCCACCATACCCCACCATTTCCGCGCCGCTCGCCACAGCCGAGCGCGTCACGCTGCCGTAGACCACGGGCGAGTTGCCAGCAACGGAACGGTCGTTCGCCATCAGGCAGATTTTGAAGTTGTCGAAGTCGATGACGTCGTTGGCGCTGTTCGTGAGAATGGCGAGATTCATAACCGCGCCCGCGGTGAAGCGAACAGTCTTTGTCCCTGCCGACCCCGTGCTCAAGGGCGTTACATTGGAGTTGTCCAAGACTGAGTAGCCGCTACCGGAAAAGTTGAAGTTGAACGATGTCGTCGTTGGCGTGGAGACGACTGCGTAATCAATCGACATGACGTAGGTGCGGCCCGGTGTCAGGAACGCCGCGATATTGCTCCGCTGGATGCCGTCTGCCGCCGTGCCGTTGCCCGTGTAGCGGAGTTTTCCGCCAACGAGCGCGCGGGTGCCTTGGCCGTTATAGGCGACCCAGCCACCAGCCACCATCGCCGCCGTATCAGCGTACTGGTCGAACCCGTCGAAGAACGCCAGACCCGAAACAACCTGCACGCTAACCGCCGTGACGGTCGCCGTCACGCCAGCAGAAACCGCGAACGTAATCGCCTGCGACGTGGCCGACGCGGTGAATTCCAACGCATTGGCCTGCGCAGCAAACGACGCCGCCGCAACCGGACCAATCGCCGCCGAGATCGCCGCTGTGCCGTTGGTGAACCGGAACCGATAGCGCGAGCCGAGGACGAGTCCCGTGAGCGTCTGCGCCAGCTGCGCGGTGCCGGTGCCACCTGTCAGGGTGGCGACGCCGCCTGAGACGGTCGCTGAGCCCGTGCCGGTCAGTGTCGGCGTCCAGCCTGTCAGATCGCCCGTGCCGAAACTGCCGTTGGCGACGTTCTCGGCACCGTAGGTAATGCCGGTCAGGGTCGAGAGATCGGCGATGCTTTCAGACAGGGCGAGTTTGGTCGTGTACGCAGGCATATACCCAGTATTGTACTTGTCGCTTATCTGCGCGCCGACGTCATTACCGAGGGAGAAGCGGTTCAGGATGACGCAAGTAAGACCTTTGCTGCCGTTGGTCGCAAACCCTTCCTTAGTCAAAATAGCGAGGGAGTTACTGGATTGCGGGAATGCTGCTGCGTTCCAAAGCTGCGCATATCCGCCGCCAGAGGCGAGGTAAGACGGGTGCGTCCAGAGCTGCGGCATCGCGCCTGTGATGACGAGAAGACTGTTGTCCTTGCCGAAACTAACCTTGTTGTGAGCGGCTGTGCCGCTGCCATTACACACCATGCCATCGGCGCGGATCACGCTCACGCCGCCAGCAGTCGCCACCGCCACAGTCGGGTTCGGCAGGTTCGCGCGCAGCGGGTTCAGGGGCGTGTTAGGGAGGATGGTTGCGGTGACGTCGTTGACGATCTGAGAAGCAAGACCGCCCGTCGTGTTCGTACACGTCATCTGCGAATTGCGGCTGGAAAGACCCCCGTTCATGGTTATGAGCTGGTAGGCAGTTCCCGGTGAGTTATAGGCCGACATGCGGTCAGCGATGAGGTCAGCGAGGCGCATTCCTCCCACACCGAACGCGCCGCCTGAATAACCATCACCAACGTATAGCATCCCGTTTAGGGCGGAGATCGAGGTAAACTCCGCCGCTGACGTGCCGTTTCCTGTAGCCAGAAAGTAACTCGTTGCCCACGAAGCTCCGACCTGCGCGGACGCAAACACCATCCACATCGGGCAAGTCGGATCATCCAAGTCATAGATCGTCATGGCCGCCGAGATCGCGCCCCGGCAGACAATCAGCGCCTTGCTCGGAAAGTCCTGCCGCACGCCGCGCGTGGCGGTGTTCAGCGTCTCGTTCATCCAAGATGTGTGCGCAACCTTCTTGCGCCAAGCGCCGCCATCCGTGTCCTTGGTCGTGTCATAGACGAACACCGCCGTCACGTCGGTTGCTAGAGCAATCGCGCGCGCCGCCGCGTTGAGGTTGGTCTGCGCCACCGCCTGCGCGTTCGCCGCCGAAGCCGCTGCCGAGCCCATATAGCCCTGTGCCTGCAAGGCGAGGGTGGAGACACTGGACTGCAAGGTGGTGACGCTGGCGAGCGAGCCTGCTGCCGCCGTGGCGCTGTTGCCTGCCGTGGTCACATTGGTATCGGTAGCCAGCTTATCAGCGTGCGTGGCGGCGCGATCAAGCGCCGTCTGCGTCGCGTCGGCATGGGTCAGCACCACGTCCGCGTGGGTGAGCACAACGTCGGCATGCGTGATCACCAGATCGGCATCGGCGGCGAGCTTGTCGGCGTGCGTGGTGCCCTTGTCGGTCGAGACGGCCGCGCGGTCGGCAGCGGTCGAGGCTGCATCCGCGTGCGTCAAGACCACATCAGCATGTGTGAGAACGACGTCGGCATGGGTCAGCACGACGTCCGCATCAGCGGCGGCTTTGGCCGTCGCGGCATTGCTGGCTGACAGAGCCGCCGCCGTCTGCGAAGCGGCAGCGGTCGCGTCATAATCGCCCCAAGCGGAACCCGAATAGATGCGGAATTTGCCCGAGGTCTGGTTCTCGTACATCACGCCTGAAATGAGCGAGATCGCGTAGGTCGTGGCAAATGAGGCCGCAGCGCCGTCCGACGCGAAGGCCCCGAGAAAGACGTTGCGGAAGCTCGCCAGCAGGGCCGCGGTGTTGGTGCGGTCTGATCCTGTCTGGACACGGTCCGCGCCGGTTTGGACCCGGTCGAGGCCCGTCTGGACGCGGTCAGCCGCCGTTGCCACGGCGTCCGCGTCGGCGGCAGTCTTGTTCGCCGCCGCAAGCCCGGCCTGCGTGGTCGCAATGCCTGCCTGCGTCGTTGCGGTGGCGGCATTGATGTCGGACGAAACTTTGTCGCTATGGACGGCGGTACGATCTGCGCCCGTGGCGGCGCGATCCGCGGCGGTCTGCACGCGGTCGGCGGCGGTTGCAACGGCGTCTGCGTCGGTCTGCGCGCGGTGCCCGGCGGCAATTCCGGCCTGCGTGGTGGCGGTCGCCGCATTGATGTCCGACGCGACCTTGTCAGCATGGACAGCGATCCGATCAGCCGCCGTCGCGACAGCATCCGCGTCAGCAGCCGTGCGCGCGGCCCCGGCCTGCGTGGCGTAAGCGGCGACAGCGGTTGCCACGGTCGACAGGTCGACCGACACGGTCAACCCGGCCGAGCGGGTGACGCTGATGGCGCGCAGTCCGGTCCCGGCAACCGACTGCATCACCTCGCCGCGCAGGATCGTGACAGAGGCGAAAACCGACGACGCACCATTCGCTACAAGCTGCAGGTCGCAATCGGCGCGAAAGCCGACCGCGATCTCCTTGTCGAGATCAGCGACTAGCGCGACGACCTGCAGGACGTTGGTGGTGCCAGCCTTCAAGGTTGCCGGGATGGTCAGCGATGCGCCAAAGGCAAGCTGCCAGGCGCCCGCCGCCACGGCCACAGCCGCGCCTGTTGTGTCGACCAAGGCAAACTCAAGACGCAGGTCTTCGTGACGCGAGAGTGCAATCACGGCCGGGAGGCGCGTGGCCATTATTTCAAGCTCCTGAACGATGGGTGGTGGGTCGGTCGTGGCGGCGATTCAGCAGGCCGCGATCAGCGCGGCCATGCCGGCAGGCAGCGCAGGCCACGATGCGTCAGCCTTGGCGCCCGGCAGGTCGTGCGCTTTGACGAGATCAGCGAGCTTGGCAAGCATCGCCTCCTCCCATTCGTCGCCGGCAACCATCACCGCCAGATCGGCCATCTCTGTCTTGGACCGATCATCCGGCGCCTTGCTGGCGATGCGCGAAAAATAGGACAGGTAGGAAAGCCGCTTCGGCCCGTAGGCGTCGGCGATGCGCTGGCGCCCGAGCGAGACGATCAGTCGGTCCTTTTCGTCCTGCGTCTGGCTTGGCGCAACGTAGGGGCCGACGGTGCCGAATTCCCCGGCAAGGCAGCGATTGTATATATCGCGGCGGTGCTCGGCGGGGTCATCCTTGGCGGCGATGAAGTCGAGCGGCGTGTCGCCGACATGCGGAAACACCACCTTGCAGATGATGTGCGTAAAGCCCTGGTCGAACCAGCGCGGGGCGGTGACTGTTGAATAAGCGAGCATGATGGGAAGCCCCTAAAGGGTCGCGCGCGGCCGATCAGGCGACGCAGAGCCAGGTGGTGAAGAACTGCGAATGGCTGTCGCCAGTGTAGCCGGTGAAGGTGCTGCTCTGGACGACCCAGGAACCCGGCAAGGGAACACCCGGGTAATAGCCGTCTTGCGTGATAGCGGTGTAGGTCGTGCCGATTGGCGACCCGCTGCCGCCGCCGCCGCCCGTGCCGGCGCCCGACGTGTGCACGAAGTTGTAAAGGTCGATGATCGCCTGCGCGACATTGCCGCCCGAGATCGCGGCGTTGCCGAGTTTGCGCAACCACAGTTCGCCGGTATCGAGCCAGCGCGCCTGATCCTCGTAAGTCGCACCAGCGCCCGACCACATTTTCATGCGCATGGTGCGCCGATCGTCGTCGAGCCATTCCTCGAACGAAATCGCGCCGGCATCCGTCTGAAACTGAATGCGCCCGCCGCCGAGCTGGCTGTCCTTCGCCACGATGATGACGACGCCCGAGTTAGATGATGCCGTCAGCCGGGCGAATTTCACCTTGCCGTGGACGGCAGGCTCGCTGTCGGTGTCGTTGCGAACAAACGAGGTGCCGTGCACGCCATCGACGGTGTCGGCGTCGAGGCCAGACGAGGGGCCGTCATTGCCCGGCCACCATACCTCTTGGCCCGCGATCAGCACGCGACCGGAGCCGAGCAGGTTGATGCTCGCGCCCATGTTCATCGTGCCGCCGGCCAGCGGCAGATAAGCGCCTGTGCTGCCTGCGACGACGGCATGCGCGGCGATGGCGTTAAGGATCGCCTGCCAGAGCTGCGTCAGATCGCTATCGCTGGGTGTGATGCCGGCCTGCGTGATGACGAACGTGATCTCGCGCATGGCGGGCTCGATGGCCCGCGCGGGCACGATGGACCCGTCGATGCCTGCGCTCGGATTGGCGTCAACATAGGGGGCGTTCGGGTCGGACTGATCCGCCGGCTTGATATATTTCATGAGGGCTTGGTCCCAATTAGAAATGAGAGAGCGTGCGGCTGATCAGTGCAGGGTGGTGACGCGGATTTCGCCGCGCCCGCCGGGACCGCCCGTCGAGCCGCCACCGCCACCCCCACCCGGGATTGTGCCGGCCGATGCCGTGCCGGTTGAACCGGCGCCGCCGCTGCCGCCGTAGTTTGCGATCGGGACACTGGATGCGGTCAGGACGAGGGAATTCTGGCGCCCCCCACCGCCGCCGGCCGCCCGTCCGAACACGGTCCCCGCGTTGAAGCCAGCAGCACCGTCTGCGCCAGCACCACCGATATTGAGAAGGTCGGCGGTCCCCGCCGCGTTGCCAGACTGGGCATCGGCTGCCGTTGCCCCGCCGGTGCCGCCCAGCAGGGAGAGCAAGCTGCCGAACGTTGTGGTGCCGCCAGTTCCGCCCGTCGCTCCGGCGGTGCCGCCCGCGCCGATCGTGACGGCTACGGTCGCGGCGAGATCAGCGGCGCGCAGCACAATGCGCCCGTAGCTGCCGCCAGCACCGCCGCCCGCATAGGCCGATGCCGAGCAGCCGCCGCCGCCCGCGCCGATGATTTCGACGATGACGACCTGGTTGCCCGTGGCAAAGGCCGGCTTGGTCCAGGTGCCCGAGGCCGTAAAGACCTGATAGTCGGGCGGCGCTTGCGTCGCGGCCGGAGGTAGCGCGAACGTCCCGGTGCCGTCGAGAAACTGGTTGGAATTGCCGCTCAATGGCGGCAACAGACCTTTGTTGGCCGAGGTCGCCAGATTGAGCAGCGCGGTCAAGACCGCCGCCGAGCTGGCCCGGATGGCGAGCTTGCCGGTGGCACCTGCGTCCGTCAGATCGTCGGCCGTCAAAGTGACCGCACCGGTTCGCCCGGCAACCGACGAGACGCCACCGCCCGCCGGCACAAGCACCTCTTGCCAATTCGCGAGCGTCGCGGCTCCCTCAACGGCGAGAATGAAGGTCTTGGACAGGTCCGTGCGCATCGCGACATCGCCGCGCTGCGCCGTCAGCGCTAGCATCGCTGCCTGCGAGGCCACCACGAACACGTCGCTAATCGACAGCGCCGGGATTTGTCCCGGCAACAGCTTGCCGTCCGCGCCGAGCGTCGCGATGCCATTGGCCGTGCCAAGCAAGCTGGCGTCGGGCTTCTCGCCCAAGGCAGCGAGCAACTGCGCGGCAAACAGGATTTGCCCCGGTGTGAATGACGCCATTTTGCGGAGTTCCTTTTAGGCGAGGGCCGTCACATTCAAGATGAAGGTCTGGTCGAGCGCACCCGTGTTCGACGCGATGTAGCGGAACGCGATTTCGGTGTGCGCGGGCTTCCACTTTTCCATCAGGCATTCCAGATCTGGATAGCGCCCCAGCTCGCCGAGCCGGTCGATGCCGGTCCGCGATGGGCCGCCCGTGTGGAAGTATTTCACCGAAGGCAGATGCGCGCGGACCTGCCAGAAGAACTCGATGTTGATCGAGCAGACCTGATCGGTGAGCGAGCCGCAGCGCGAGAGCCCGGTACGGAAGGCGTGGTATTCGCGAATCTCGACGTCGTAGCCGATGCTTTTCGCCAGGCAGGTGAAATACGGGATCGACTGCCCGCCAGGCGTCAGGACCTTCGCGCGCAACAGCGCCAGCCGCTGCGCGTAGGACAGCTCCTTGTCGACGCACGGGTCAGGCAGGCCGAATTCCAACTCCCAATCGGGCAGGCTGTCGACGATGGTGCCGGTGGTGCCTTCCAGCATGGTCACCCATGCCTTGCTGTAAAAGTCGGCAACGGGGTCAGCGACCGCGCGCCAGAACCGATGCAGCATCGAGTCATGGTCGGCATCGGCCGTCTCGTCGGTGCGCCACGCCGCGCCTCGCGGCAACAGCGCCAGCATCGGATCCAGAACCCTATCGGCGGTGGGGTTCGACAGCGCGTCGCCTGTAACCGGCGTCGGCCCCGGCAGGTCAGTGCAGACGATGGTCATGAATGGCCCTTAGACGAATGAGATCGAGCCAAGCACGGGCAGGTGCCCGGCCGCGATGGAAACGTCGCTGGGCGGCGAGACCAGTGTGTGCCGGTTCTCGTTGGTGGCTCGCGAAATTGCCTCGGATATCCACGAAATCGGCAGCACAAACGGACTGTTAGGGGTCGAGACGACGATACGCTCAACGAACATGGCCGCGAGCTGCACCGCGATGGCCTGGCGCGTCGCCGACGTGTCGTTCGATAGATTGCTGATGGTGATCGGAACAACGGTCGGGATCGCCGCAACGACGTAAATGCGCGCCGTTACCGGCCGCACACCATCCGTTCCTGATGCGCCGATGTAATCGCGCACCGCCGCGAGGTCGGCATCGGTCGGGATGCCGTTGACGCGCGTGTCGTCAAACAGCGGGTAGAGCGTGACCGCGCTCGGCGAATTGGTGAAGGGCGAGACGTAGCAGCGCGTGCAGCCAGGGATTGACGTCGCCCAGATCACGTAGTCGGCGAGCGAGCCGCCGTGCGGCGGGTTGCGCTTGCGGTAGAGGATGCGCGAGCGCAACTGGTCGTCCGTCTCTGCGTCAGCGCCACCGCCGATGCCGCCTGCCGCAACCACAACCGTGTCGGACAGATTGGGCAGAGAGGGCTGCTGCTCGAGCGCGAATTGCACGCCATCCGGCGTGTCGGTGCTCGCGCCGGACGTTTCGCAACGCACCGGCACGGTCACCGCGCCCGAGGCCATCACGCCCGCCTGCGTGGTGATATAAGAGACGTTGTCGCCGCGCAGCACGCGCAGACCCGCCGGGATGACGACGTTGGCGGTCGGCGTCACCTGCGAAATGATGACAAAGCCCGATGCCGCCTGCGACGCCTTGCGGGTGATGCCGTATTCGTAGCCGTGCCGGAATTCCAGATGGTAGGCGTCCGCGGTCGACGCGAACAGCTGCCGGTAGAGGAACTGCAGGCGCTGATAGGCTTCGAACATGGTCAGCGCGAACGTGCGCGATGTGACCGAGAGATTATTCGGCTCGATCCATGCATCCGTGCCGGGCAGATAGGCGCGGAAGCTGTTCTTCAGCCGCGTTCCGATTTCACCGATCGAGGGGATACTGAATGCCACGGTTCTTATCCCATAGAAGCGAGAAATTGACCGACGCCGCGAGCGCGCCATCGGTTTTGAAAACCGCGACAGCCATGTCGAGGCGACCAGCGGACAGGTTCGGTTCGGCGGTGATGGTGGCGGAGGCGATGGCGCCCTGATCTATCAGCGGCTGCAGCGCCTCGGTGGCGTAGATGACGGCCTGTTCGGCGACGCGCTGCGACAGGGTCGAACGGCGCAACAGCCAGAGGCGCGAGCCGATCGGGGCGATGGTCGGGTCGACCAGATCGCCGAGCCAGCCGCGGGGATCGCCCGAGCCGTCGGGTATGACGTCCCCAGGATGTGCCCGCGCGTCGCTCATCAGGCAAAGCAGGATCGCCGTCTGCAACGGTGCCTGGGCCCGCAGGCCGCCGAGATTGGACGGCTCCATGGGATTGCCGCGCGCGTAGTCGCCGACAAAGCCATCCCAGACCGTATCGGGCAACAACGATGGCGCGGCGATCGTGTTTTCAATGATTTTCAGCGCGACCATGCTCAGACCTTTGCAAACACGACGGTCGAATAGCCCGACTGCGTCGCGACCGCCGCAAACGTCCCGCCGCCCGATGGATCGCCGCCGATGTAGACCTTCTTGCCCGAGCCAGGCGTCACATAGACGTGGCCGTCCTTGGCCTTGATCTGCAGCCCATCCGTCCCTTTGAGATAGATGACGTTCCCATGCGCGTCGTAGAGCACGGTATTGCCCTCGGCGATGCCGGTCGGGCGCTTGCCCGCAGCCTCACCGCCGAACAGGATTGCCTTGGACCGCTCGCCGCCGAGCGCGAACAGCAGGCCGTTGGATTGCGCAGGAGCATGCCCGGCAAGCCCGTGCATCTGGTGACGGTAGACCTTGGAAAACTTCTCGCCGGCAATGCCGTACACGTCAACGGTTTGCTCGCCGGCACTATCGTCGGTCGAGATGACCTCGGCGCGCGCAATCTGGGGAAAATAGCCGCGCATTCACTCGTCCCCGCCGCCGGTTTTCCAGGCTTTCGCCGACTTGCCCTTGCTCGCCTTGCCGTCCGCGCCGAGCGCCTTTGGATCGACCAGCGACAGCACGCAATGCGTGCCCAGCCCGTGTTCCTCGCCCGATTGATTGAACGAGACCGATTGAATGGCCATGTCCTGCGATATTTTCAGCCGCTCGCTCTCGACGAAGATGAGCTTTTTCGGGTCCCAAAGAACACCCGCCTCGTCGCGCCAGCCCTTGACCGTGATCGAGGCCGAGACCGACGAACCCGACGAGCGCGCGATGTGATAGGCGGCGCGGGTTTTCACGCGGTCGAGGTCGGTGTCGCCCTCGGCGACCACGATCAGCGGCCGATACCGTTCGACGGTGTCGTCCTTTTCCTCGTGCTCGATGCGCAGCGCCTGGGCGGTGGTGCCGAACCCGCGCTGACCCTTCACCTTGACGCTGGAGTGCTTGCCTTTTTCGGAAATGCGGCCGGAGGCGCGCAGAATGTTGACGCCTTCCTGCAGCGCACCCGCGTGGCGTCCGTTCTTGCCAGCCTTGGTGATAGCGACGGAGCCGTCCGGTTCGCCGACGAGCAGCACGCCCTGCTGACGCGCGAGAACTTCCAGTTCCTGAAAGACGGTCGCGCCCGGCGCAATACGGTGCAGCGGAATCTTCTTGAGCTGGATGCCTGCGGCCTTGAACCCGATCCCGAACTTGTCGAGGTCTTTCGCGATGCCCTCAAGGTCCTTGTCGCGGATTTCGCCAGTATCGTGCACCGCCGAACTGTCGATCGCGTCCTTGGCTTTCGAGCGGATCGAGATTGATGCAGTGTGCGACGTGGTATCGAACTGCGGAGCATAGTCGTCCACATAACCGACGAGCAGCTGGTCGCCACCCGCCTGGATCTCAACCTTGGTGCCGGGCTTGAACGTCCACTCGCTGCCGAAAAGCGACCCCGGCTCGGTGGTTTCAAGGGTGGCCGAGCGCGCGGCCTGCGCCGCGCCAGCCGTGATCGTCACCCGCTGCCATTGCGTGAATTGCTTTCCGCCTGCGATGACCGAGACGTTTTCGCGGGTCATTTGGACATCGCCTCAAAAATGGTCGGCATTAGGAACGGCGTGCCGGTCTGGTTGCGCGCGACGATCTCCGGCGCGCGGGCCGGGTCGCCATAGAGCCGATAAGCGAGGAAGGTCGAGGGCAGCGAGCGATTGACCTCGATCAGCACGATCGGCGCCAGCGTGGTGATGGTTTTCGCCAGATGGTCGACCGCCTGACCCCAGACGTCGTTGAAAGCGCGCACGACATCCGGGCCGAGCGCGCCATAGAGCGGCAGGACCTGGCTTGCGACCTCGCCGATGCGCCGCCGCGCGGCGATGGCGTCTGGCCTGGCATCGTAGGGTGAAGTTGCCAAAATGCGGATCGTCTCGGCAGCGAGCATGATCGCGGTTGCGCCAAACACGGCGGCACCCTCGTCAGAGACCCGCACGCGGTCGCTCGCGCCGTTGGCGACCTGAACCGCGTAGGACGTGGCATCGGCCAGGACATCGGCGCCGGCGCCCGCTGGAATCGCCTCGATGAGGTTGTCGAGCTGGACGAGGATCAGCGCCGCGACGTCGCCTGGATTGGGCAGGCTGGTGCCGTTGAGATTATAGACCACCTCAGAGACCACGATCTGCGCGGTGCGTGAGACATTGTCGGGCGTCGGCACGGCGGTGCGGATACTCTCGACCGTCGAGCCCATTTCGACCAGCGCGTCGGCGGCGTCCTTGAACGCGAAGGAATTGGCCGGCACTGAGGAAAACAGCCCGCCTGCGCCACCCGAAAGCAGCGCCAGGACAGAGCCCGGCAACAGATTGGACGCGTTGACGCCCAGCGCCCCCAACAGCGCATCGCCAAGCGTGCCCTGCAGGAAGCCCGACAGCGAGCCTCCGAGCGCCGCGCCAAGCACGCCCGGCAGGTCGGCGAGCAGGCCAGAGAGGATGCGCTCGCCAAGGCCCAACGCGGTCGGGGCGCCTGCCGTGCCTTCCAGAACGAACGAGACCGTCATCGCCACGGCGTTGAGCTTCGCGTCGGTCCAGCTCGGGTCCCACTTTTCCGGCCGCACCTGCTTCGTGCCAAACATCGGCAGGGTGAGCGAACCCGCCCCTTCCTGATCGAGCGCGGCGACAAGTGCTCTGTGGTCGCTGTCGGCACTCTCGCCGACGAAATAGCAGGTGACCGAAAAACGCGGGGCGCAGCGGCCGAGGTCCTCGACGTCGTGCGTCTCAGACCCCGGATATTCCTGCACCGACAGGCGGCGACCGCCCGAGGGCGTGGCCGTGTTCACATAGAACGAGGCGCCGCGATAGGACCCCGGCGACCAGTACCAGTTGCGAGCCATGTTCAGTCCCCAGAGCCAGGTGAGCCGACGCCTGTTTTTCCGACGCCGCCCGCTGCGGCAGACACGCGCGCGCTGCCCGCCGCGATGGCTTCCTGTGCTGTCTTGACAAGCTCGATCAGCGGAGACCCCGCCTTGACCTCCCAGGCGACATGCACGTCGACCTTAGAGTTCGGGTCCAGCGAGACCAGTTGCTGTTTCTGTTCGGCAGGTCCGGCGACTGCCGGATGATCGACCCCGAGCATGCCACCATGTACGCCCGCGTAACCACGCGACAGCGGCATGGCGAGCTTACTGATGTGACCGCTCGGCTCGATCGCCGGTTGGTTCATCATCAACCCGTTATAGTCGCGCAGCTGCTGCGCCCCCTTGGCGCCAGCCGCGATCAAACTGGACATGGCATTGCGGTTTTCGGTCGCCGCGTCATGCTGCTTTTGAAGTCGGTCGCGCTGCGCTTTCAACTTGTCGATTTTGCCCTGATCGTTGCGCGTGCCCAGGAACGGGTTAACGGGCTTGGACGAAAGCTCGTCGATCTGCTTTTGCGTGCGCTCTATATCGGTCCCGAGGTTGTCCTCGTAATCACGCGCGAGCATATCTTGATGCGCACGCTCGACAGAGGGATCGAATGCGCTCTGTGCTGATCCGCGCATCTGACCGCCAGCGGCCTTATTCATCATCATGTTGAATTTTTGCTGGCCGGTCGATGGTGTGAAATCACCGTTCTTTTGCTTGCGCTGCGCGTCGTCAAGCCGCGCAGCATAAGTGTCGATCCCATCGGCGAGACGATTGATGCCGCGCGTAAGCGGGTCGATAAACGGGCGCCCGAGCGAGGTAGAAAGGCGGTCGATGGAATTCACAAGCGCCTTTGAGGCCATGTCGTAGGTTTGCGCCGCAGCCTTGGCGCCCTCATCCGCCCCCTTGGCATGGCCGATCAGCGCAGCATCCTTGTCTATACGGCTGCTTTGCGTGGTGAACAATGTCACAAGTTGCGCGGCAACGGCGTTGCCGAACAGATGCGCAATCATTTCGGCTTGCTTACCCTCGCTGGTGACGCCGTGCGTATTCATCGCCGGGACAAGGTACTGACGCACCCACTCGTAAGGATTGGTGCGCGCCAGTTCTGAACCTGAAATTCCGCCGGGCTTGATGCCCTTGACGCTGCCTGTCTTGGTCCTGACGACCTGTGTCGGGTCAACGAGGCCGAGCTTGACGAATTCGCCGGCAGCGAGGTTGCTCATCTTTCCGCCGATGATCGCCGAATAGAACGCTGACTGCGCCTTACCTGCCGACGAGCCGCCAAGTTCCTGCGCCAGTGTAGGCGCAACCGTCATCATGTACTTTTCCGACAGCCCCTGCGTCGATGCGCGGCCGTATTTGAACATCTGGTAGTATTCGTAAGGCTTCAGCGTGTCGCCGAACAGGTTGAGCGCTTTGCCCATGCCCTCAATGTAGCTCTTGAACTTCGGCAGGTTCTGCGTGACGCCTTTGATTTCGAGACCTTTGACCAGCTTGTCAAAATCCTCGTTAATTTCCTCGACTGCTGCATGCGGCTGCGCGCCTTGCGCGACCATCCGCAGCTTGAGCAGCGGCTCCATGATTTCTTGCGCTTCCTCGAACGACCCGACAACCGAGCGCGCGTTGCGCAGCATATGCATGATATTAGTTTGCCCAATGGGCTTGTATTTCGACTGCAGCGCCTCAGCGACGGTTTGTGCCTTCTCAATTTCCGAGCCGCTCATCCCGGCAACATTCATCCGCATGCGCTCGTGCTGCTCGGCAGCAGCTTGATGGATGATCCGAGCGGTTACCTGCTTGATGGCGTAAGACCCGGCGATCGCTGCCGAGGTCATCACCATCTGCTTTGCAAATGAGGGGGTGGCCGAAACGTGTGCGACCTGGCGCGCCGCCTGTTGCAACGAGGCGCGCGAGGCAGCCTCAGTGCGCTTGCCCATCGAGATTGACTGCTTCTCAAGCGCCTTTAGTTTGTGGCCGACCTCAGCGAAAATGGAACCTGTGCGGTCCTTCGCCGAGATAATAGCCTGTGTTTCTATCGTCCTAGTTGCCACGACCGCTCGCCCTCTCTGTGATCTTGCGCCACTCCGCGGCGTCTTCGAGCCAGACTTGCATTTCGCGCAAGGTCATCAGCGCGACCTCGCCAGCCGTCGCTACTCGGAAGTTGTTTACGAGGGCGGAGGCGATTTGTCGGGCGGGGCTTTTTCCTCCGTCCGTGCGGAGTAAAAAAAACCTTGCACAAGCTCTTTGATTGCTAACGCGTCGGCGAGGCACAGTTGGTCGAGCATCGCGGGATCTGCGTCCTCACTTGCGAGCAGGCGCTGCGCGTATTCATCGATAATGCCGATGCTTTCCTGCACGAACTTGGAACCGTCCGCCGTCTGGACCAGCATTCCCGGCTCGCCCAGCGACATCACATCCCGGTACGTCGGCTCGCGAAAACGCAACTCGGTTACCATGCCCCGGTGACCCTGGAACGGCTTACGCAGTTTAACGACAGTGTTTGCCATGAAAGTTTGCCCCTTGCGTCAGGCTGATTAAGCCTTGGTCTGCGTGTACTGGCCGGTGGCGATCGACAGGCCGGTGACCTCGCCGGTTTCGGTGTCGATGACTGGCTCGCCGATCACGCTGGCTTGCGTGAACAGGTGGATGATGCCGACATCGCGCTCGGTGATCGTCACATCCCAGAACGGCAGCATGAATGCGCTGTCCCATTTGAAACCGTCGCCGCCGCGATCGAACGTTAGTTCGGCTGTTGCGGCGGTTGCGACCGTCGAGCGCGACACCGTGCCGTCGTGGTTGACCTGATGCGAGTGCTGCATCTGCGAGGGCTTGATTGAGGCCTTGGCGCGCGGCGTGAACCGCTTGCCGCCGATATTGATCGAAATGCGTCCACCTGCCTGGTACATGGCCGGTCCTTTTCAGCGAGGGGTTAAAGCAAAGCGCCCCCGGCTTGAAGCCAGGGGCGCCGGATGCAAGCGGACTTAAACCGTCGCGCGGTTGAGCGAGGTCGTGACGTTGGCGGCAAACACGCGCAACTGGTTGGCGACGTCGAGCGGGATGAAGGCGTTAACCCGGTTCGGGTCCGCCGCCTGTTCAACGATCACGCTGTCAGCGAACAGCTGCAGGTTTTTGGCGATGCCCGCGCGGCAGAGCAGCGAGTAGGCATGGATCACGTCAGCCTTCAACTCGCCGGGCGTCGTGAAGCCCTGCAGGTTGTTCGGGTTGTCGGGGATCAGCGCGTCGCGCGGATGCTTCTGCGTGATCTGCAGACGCAGGAAGCGCACCGTGTAGACCGTCTGGCAGAGCGTCTCGATGTCGAGCCAGGTGGTGTCGTTCTGACCGCCCGCATTGGTGCGGTAGGTCGTGACCAGACGGTCGATGGTCACGGTGCCATCGTTGGCGACGGCATAGCCCGCGATGCCAGAAAAATAGAGCGTCTGCCGATCGACCGGCGCCCACTGGTTCGCCTTCAGCTTCGGACCCCTGATGCCCTGCAGGACGAGCGTCTGCATGGGGCGGGAGATTTCGCCCGCCTGCGTCAGGTCGGCGCCGAGGTTTTTGTGCAGCACCACCTGGCCGCCCAGCGCGGCAGCCCAGCGCCAGGACGGGTCTGGGCTGTCAGCAACGCCCATGATTGTCATGTGCTGGTCGTTGCGTCCCGCGCCGAGCGTCGTCTGCGCCGACAGATTGCCGAACGAGACCGCCAGCGCGTGGCCGTACATCTGATAGCTCGGATCCCAACGCCCGCCGACGTCGGACAGAAAGCCCTTCATCGTGTCGAGCGAGGTGGTGTCGGCGTAGGGCATGGCGATGAAGTCGAATTCGGTTGCGCCGCAGTTGGCGAGGCCGTTCGACAGCGACGGCACGCCAGTGCCGGCCGTGCCCGAGGCGATGGTGAGCAGGGCAGCGAGCGGACCCTCGTCACCGACCAGGTCCTTGTCGATGGCGATCTGCGCACCGAGCGCGCCGATATGGGCGGCGGTGACTGTGACCACGCCGGCTGCGGAGGTCGCCGAGCAGACATGCTTCTGGCCGAAACCATCGGTGCCGACGTAGCCAGCGTTGATGGAGGCGGCGATGCCCGCGGCGATCGTCGTCACGGTGTCGGTGGCGAGCACCGCGATCTGATGTTTTTTACCGTTTACATAAAATGTAAGGGTGCCCGGCGTGACAGAGCCAGCGACCGTAATCGACTTGATCTGCGCGACGCCGGAGGGATCAGCGAGCGGCAGAGCCCAGAGGTCGGCAAACGGCGCGTTGAGCCGGGCGATGCGGACCATTTCGGCGAGCATCGAGCCAGCGCCAAACTGCCCCACCGGATCGACGCATTGCACGGGCGTGTCGGCGACAGCCGTGCCGCCCGACAGCTTCTGCCCGACGAGCAACAGCTTGGAATTGCCCGAGTAGTAGGAAAGGCCAGAGTTGACCTCGGCGTAAAAGAGCGGAACGCGCAGCGTCCCGGGGATGCGATTGAAAGCGACAGACATGAGGTCAGGCTCCGAGGAAAAGAGGGTGGGGCTTATTCAGCAGCCTGCGCTTCGGGTACCGGTGTCTCAGCGGGCACTGCCTCGCGGGTGACGTCGCCCGCGATGATCCGGCGACGCCAGAACGCCGTGTCGGGCACCAGCTCGCCATCGGCGGCGAGCGGCGCGAACATGCGGTCGGGGTTTGGCAGGATCGCGCCAGCAGCGGGCTTCACGAAAAGGGGCTCGCTCATGAAAGGGTCCAATCTTGTCTGATGACCGGGCCGGTCGGCGCGGCAGGGGTTGGCGGGATGGGCGGGGTCCAGTGTTCGACAGAGCCGGACCAGGCCGGGTTGGTGGTCGGGTTGACCCGCATCGACTTGAGCAGCGGGACGGTCGGCTGCGCGAGTTGCGCGGCGAGCGCCGCTGCTGTGACGCCCTCAGGACTATCGAGCGCCCAAGACGCCGCAATCTCAGCGAAAGGCGCTGGCAGCCGGGCAAGGCCCGTGCGCGCGGCATCAAAGGACAGCAACGGGTTGTCGACCACTTCGGCCTTGATGGTGACGTAGCGCATGGCGACCCGGTCGCCTGCTGTCGGCTGCACGAACCGCTGCGAGGATGCCGAATGGATGCGGTTGTAGGCCTTTCGGAAAGCCACTGAGACCGGCGCATAGCTCTCAAACAGCGCAATGCCGATCTGCGCCTCGATGAAATCGAGCGAGGCTTCCATATCCGCCGAGGTCGCCGGAGTGGCGAGGGTCATGCGGCTCTCGTCGGTGGCCTCGACCTGGGCGATCACCATCGCAATTTCGAAGATCAGATCGACTGTGGCGCGGAACGGTGGCCCGCCTGCCTGATGAGAAACCGAATCGCCAGATTGTTCCTCGGTGAACACGGTCACCACGGGCTTGATCTCGTTCTCGACAAGGGTCGGCAATTCGCCGATGCGGCTGTCGAACACGTTATCGACGGCCAGAGTCACGTCGCGAATGGCGGCAACCGCGGCGAGCCGCAGGCAGGTGCGCGAAAGGGCGCTCATTGACCAGACCCTTTGCGGAACACGCCGACAGTGATGCGTGCAACCTCGTCGGGACGCACAGATGAGATTTCAAACAACCGACCGCTCGCAACGTGCTGCAGCCGGTCCCCGAGGCGCGGCGCCTCTGGCAAGGCATCGGCTGCGAAGTCGATCGAGATGGTTTCGGTCGAGAATGGCGAGACCGTGTTCGCCGCGACCCGCTTGCCCTCGGCGTCGAGCTCTTCGGCGTGCGACATGAAGGCAGCAACGAGCGGCGTTTCGGGGCGCGTCGCGTCAGGTACCGGGCGCCCCTTCAGGACTGCCATCGGGATGAAGACGAAAGGATCGCCGAATGTCGTGTCGATCGCGCGTGTGGCGGTCTTCCACATGGCATCGAATGACGACATCGGGCGGTCTTTCCGGCACTTAGTTTGATGGGAGTTTGATAAAGCCTGCACAAGGCAGAACCCGCCGGGGTCCAAGGGGCAGCAAGTCCCCCGGCGGGCCTATGCGCGCGGCCAGTGGCCAGCCACGCGCAATTTCAGATCAGGCCAGCACGCCCTTGAACAGTGCGCGAGGACGACGGCAGAGCGACAGGGGGTTGGTCTGCACTTCCATGTTCATGCCCTTGTCGTTGGGCATCAGGAACGCCTTGGCATAGCGCGGCAGCCCGAGCGTATTGACCGTTTCCATGTAGTCGGCGGGGGCGAAGTAGGTCTCGAACAGACCCGGGACGCCGGTCGGGAAGAAACGGGCCTCAGAAGCGCCGATGAGCTGCGTCGCGGTCGGCGGATTGGTGTTGCCACCATCGGCCGGCGAGATGTAGCCGAGGTAGTTTTCCCAGGTGATGCCGCCGTAGACGAGCGTCTGGTACGCGATGCCGTCGCGCAGGCGCACGCCTTCCTGATACTGGTAGGTCGCCTCGACTTTGGCATGCGTAACCAGTGCATCCCAGAACTGATCTCCGACCAGCGCGTAAACACCCCTGAGCGGCATCTGACCGAGATTCATCGCCATCATGCGGATGATGCTTGCGCAGGCAGCGCGCAGCGCAAACGTAGAGGACGACAGTGTGAACGTCACATCGGCGTTCGCGGTAACGCCCATCTCGGTGAAGAGATTGTAGATCGTGTTCGCGTTCTTATCGACGATGATTCCCTTGATCGAGCCGATGCGCTGGTGCTCGAGGGTGGCGTCGAGCTGGTTGGTCAGCATCTCCATGCGCATGTTGCGCAGAGTCTCGATGGTGCGCATCGAGGACGTGCCAAACTCACGCACGTTCTGCACTTCTGAGGCCATGATGGCATCGTCGAGCTGGTAATGCGGAACGGTCAGGTTGCGCGCGAGACGCGTCTCTTTCGGGCGGGTTTCACCCACACCACCGCGCGGGGTCGGCGCGACGAGCGAAAGCTGGCCGGAGTGCTCCTCGATGGCAACCGTCGTGGTCGCAACCGGGCGCTCGGTAAAGAGCCCCATCTGGCCAATGCGACCGGGCACCATGGGCAGTTTGTTGACTGCGGCAACCATCGTCGTGAAGGCGAAGGCGTCCGAATTGAAGATATCGATGGCTTCCATAATGCTCGGAACCTTTGTGCGAGCGCGCGAAAGCGCCGCCGCCGGTTGCCCAGCGTCGGTCACTTCAGAACGGGAGGTGGAAGAAAGGGCGGCGGGCGGCCTACAGGCGCGCAAAGGCCACCGCCAGGCGTTCCGGCGGCGGTTGCTTCAGATCAGGAGATCAGGGAAGTGGCGGCTTAGGTGCGCGCGATGATTCCCGAGACCGCGAGTTGCGCGACCTTGGTGGCAACCTTGCCGGAGTCGGACACGCTGGCATCGTAGAAGAGTCCGGAGGCAAACACCTCCGCATGGCGCGAAATCACCGCGACCGCGACGTCAGCCGACGTGGCATCGACGCGGTGCAGGGCAATGACGGTGCCCAGCTGCGCGCCATCCGAGCCGGTGTCGGTGGCAGGCTTGTATTTGCTAGACGCCGTGATGAGGCCGAGCACCGTGCCCGGCTTGATCACGCCGGAGCCCGAAAGCACCGTGACGTTGTCGCGGGAGCGGTGGAAATTCGCCTCGGAGATGACGAAATGCGCGCCCTTCAGGTTTTCCGTAAGAACGGTCATGAGATGCGATCCTTTGGGCCGGGATGAGCCCGGCGGTTACAAGCGAAACTGGGAACGGGGCGGGTTACTGGTTGCCGTAAGCCTTGGCGCGGTCGGCATAGATGCTGCCGAGGTCGACGTTTGCCTTCGGATTCGGCTGTGGCACGGGGGCGGCGGCATTCTGAGCCGCCGGGATAGCCGCTGCAGCCATTGCGCGATCGAGCGGGGAGATTGGGGCAGCGGGAGCAGCAGGCGCCGAGGCGGCGACGGGCACGGCCGGGGAGAAGGACAAGAAGCCCGACGCTTCCTCGGCGCTCATGCTGGTCCCGAAGGCCAGATGAGTAGCGAAGGCCTCGCGGCCCTTGGCCTGTTCGCACGACAGGATTGTGCGAATGCGGGCGCGCTCCCCCGCGACGATCTCGGCCCGCTGGTCGGAAGGGACGCTGGAAGCGACGGGAGCCGGGGCGGCCACCGGCGCGGGTGCCGGCGCAGCAGCTGCGGTACCGGCAGCGGATTCTGGAGCACAAGGCACGGCGGCCAAGGCGATTGGCGATTCCGCGACCGCGGGGCGGGCTGCAGCGAGCACCGAGGCAATCAACTGATCATGAGACATAGACAGATCCTGTGGTTAGCGGCCACGCGGCCGGCTCATTTCACTGACGAAGGCATGGAACGCGCTGGCAGAGTGCCCGACTGCATCGACCAGGCCGATACGGACTGCGTCCGCGCCATCGAAGGTTTCGGCCTCGGTGGCGAGCGCCATTTTGGCCGTGAACCGGGAGCCGCGATGGCGGCCAACGGTGTCTGCAAAAATCTGTCGCGACTTTTCGACAGACGCCTGCACGCGGCTCTGCACGTCTTCGGGCAGAGGGCCGAGCGGGTTTCGGTCGGCCTTGTGCTTGCCGGCCGCGATGATGGTGACCTTGACGCCCTCTTTCTTGAGCGCCTTGGAAACATCGGTGTGCATGGTGATGACGCCGATCGACCCCGCGGTCCCGGTCTCGGGCATGACGATCTGGCGCGCAGCGGATGCGAGCAGATAGCCGGCCGAGGCGGCATGGTCGGTCAGGATGGCCATGGTCGGCTTGAGCCGGGACAATTCGGCCATCATCGCCGCGGTCTCGAACGCGCCGGCGACCTCGCCGCCGAAGCTGTCGACCTCGAACACGACGCCCAAAACAGTGTCGTCGCGCGCGGCGCGTGCGATCTGCGTCTGCAGGCCTTGGTAGGACGTGCGACCCGATGAGGCGCCGACATAGGCGCCCTTGTGCACGAGCGTGCCCTCAATCGGGATGATCGCGACGCTGCCTGCCATGGCATAGGGCACCTGCCCATTTTGCTGCATGCGAGCGCCGAGTTGGTCGCCGAGCCGCCCCGCCGATTGCCCGGCGGTATGGTCGACGCGCGCGCCATCAGAGATGATGACAACGCCGCCTTCGACCAGGCGTCCCCCGATGGCCTCGAGGGCGGCTTGCGCCTTGCCCGGGTGCATCATCAGCGGGGTATTGAAGACCCGCTGATAGAGTTCGTGTCGCAAGATATTCATGGACCCCCTCCACCCTTGGCGGGAGCCGCCTGGGGCTCGCCGACGGTCTTCGGATCCTCAGGCGCCGGAGCGGTGCCCGAATTGCGCAGGCCAGCCCGACGAAACTCGGTCGGATCGAGCCCGAGCGCCTCCATCTGCTCATTTTCGCGCGCGATCTGCGCGATGTTCTCGCGATAGTCTTCGCCCTGCTCGGCGCATTCCTTCTCGTAGGTCGAGAGGCCGAGCGCGAGCCTCAAGCCCGACGCCTGCGCTTCCTTGAAGGGGTCGACCCAGCCGCGGCCGGGCCCGGTCCAGGATGCCTGGCACCATGCCGCGCGCCCGGCGTAAAAGTCCGGTGCGCCCGCAGGGAGCTTAATGCGCCCCTTGTCGATCGCCTCCTCGAGCCAGCACGTATAGACGGGCTGCGCCGCCTGCAGCGCAAAGCTATCGCGCTCGGTATAGAAGCCGCGCCAAGCCTCGATGAGCGCGCCGCGGGCCGATGAATAGTTCGACTGCGACCAGTCGCCGGACAGCTGCTCATAGGTGAGCCCGAGCACAGAAGCGACATTGCGCAGGCCAGAGCGGATATAATTCTCGAATACAGCGTTCGGGTGTTCCGGCTTGGTGAATTGCAGCTTCTCGCCCGGAAAGGTGAAGATCGTTTTTGCACCACCGAGTTGGATCGGCGTGTCCTCGTAAAAGTTGAGCCGCGCTTCCTGGTACTTCGACAGTTCTTCGATGCCTTCGCCACCATCGAGCGCCTCTTTCAACTGCTCATGATCGAACGGGCTCTCGATGACAGCTGCCATCACCGCGTTAATCAGCGCGGCTTGTAGTTCGGCCTCGTCGTAGCGCGAGAGGTTTTTGATCTTCTTGATGAGCGACGCCATCATCGAGGTGCCGCGCACCTGCCCCGCCCGCTCTGACAAGAACGCATGCACGATGACGCGCCGCCCGTAGGGCAACGAGCGCGGGTAATAGGTCCAGCGCGAGGTGTCGGTCGTGGTGCCGACATAGAAGTCGCCGGGATGCACGTCGCGGATGAAATAACCGATCGGTTCGCCACGCGGGCCGAGCTTCACGCCGTCGCGAATGTCGTCGGTGTCCTGCCCCAGGTAGGAATTCGACAGCCGCTCCGGGTCGATCACCTGCACGCAGGTCGAATAGGGACAGCCCGGCGCTGCGCGCCAATCCATGATCGCGAGCGCCTCGCCATCGAGCATGCGATGGCGGTACGCCAGCGCGAGCAAGCCGGAGAAGTTCATCTTGCGGCCTGCGTCGATATAGAACTCGTGATCCTCGGCGAACGAGCGCCACTCGGCCTCAATCTGGTCCGCGAGCGTCTCAGCCTGGTCGCGCGTGATCCCGAGCGCCTTCCAGTTCGGGCGCGCGTTCAGCCGCCATTGCGATCCGATGATCGCGTCGACCTTTTTCGTCAGACCGGAAGCAATCCAGCCGTCGTTTCTCGCTAGATCGTGGATGCGCGCGCCGAGCGGCACGCGATCCGAGGAATAAGCGGAGTAGGCCGAATAAGAGGGCGGCGTCCATGCGGCCAAATCCGGGTCGGTGTAAGACGCGCCACGAAAGCCGCCCATCGTCTGACGCGAGCGCGCACCCTTAACCTGCTGCAAAGCGCGCGACGCGATCGGGTCGCCGTTTTTGTCGAGGATGCGGGGAACGGTCATAGAAACACAGCCCTTCGGGCACGAGTGCGCGGCGCGACGACCATCGGCAGCAAACCGAGGCGAGAGCGCAGATCGTTGATGTAGATCCGCAGCTGCGCGATGCTGCCCGCCGAGGTCGTCACCTCACGATCGCCGAGCTTGATCTTGGTCACCTGCCCGCCGATCTGGATGGCGTGATATGCAGCCTCGGCCTCGGTCAATTGAGCCGTCCAGACCGCAATCTCGGTCGGTGTCGGGGTCGGTGTAATCACTTAACGCCTCCATTGAGCCGGTTGAACGAGCGCATAGAGCGCGGTCGCGCGGCGGCGACGATGGCAGGTGCCGGGATGACGGGATGGGACGATTGCACCACGCCCTCCTCGACCGGTTCAACATAGTCGGACGCGACACGTGCGCGGCTCGAGGGCCGCAGCTTGTGAAAGCCCTTCATGAACGCCGTCGCCTGCAGCATGGCCTCGATGTCGAGGCCATGGTTTTCACGCCGTACGCGAAGCCACTGCGGCTTGCCGTTTGGCGTAATCTTGCGCGCCTCGGACACGACCTGCTCGCAGTACTCGTCCGATATGTCGTCGGGCAGAAACCACGCCGCGCCTCCGTCATCGGGATCGTGCCGCAGGACGTCGTAGACCTGCCGCTTCCAATGGTCGGTGTTGAGCGAGATCAGCGACAGGCCCCAGCCCGCCCGCTTGCCATTCGATTTGACCTCGATCTGACGCCGGACGAGTGGCGCTGCGAGCGTCAACGAGCCCTTCGTTGCAAATACGCGCGGCGACCGCGTCCGGCAGAACTCGTAAACGCGGTTTACGTCGATGATTTTCGGATCACCAGGTCGAAAGCCGCTGTCGACGAAGCACAATTCGATGCGCATGCCGCAGATGCGAGCATTAAGCACCTCGTCCAGCTCGTTCCACGGCTCGATTTGCGAAGTATCGCCATGGATTTCGTCTTGCGAGATGAGCCATGAGGTGCCGAAGGCGCCCCAGGCGCGAATGCCGTAGATCAGCCTGAATTTCTGCACGTCGACGGCCATGGTGAGCCGCAGACCACCGGTCGGGACCTTACCAAGCTGGTAGTTCGTGCGTCGCGCTCTCACTTCCGAGACGGCCGGCATTTCGCCGCCGCCTGCGATGTAGGTCTCACCCATGTCGGCGTTGACCGACGTCTGGATTTTGTCGCTTTCGCCCGATTTCAGCGCGAGAAGATAGTTTTGCGCGCGATCCCCCAGCGTCACGAACGGCGAGGCGAGACCCGAAACCCAGAACGAGATCGTCGGGCTGTCGGGCGGGTCGCCGACGACCTTGCCGGTCTTCGTGATTCGCTGCCCGGGCGCTACGTAAACCCCGGTCTCATTGCAGCGCAGGCGCGAGACTTCGTCGATCACGCAACCATTGTGCGGGCACGACAGCCAAGCGTTCCGCTTTGCCTCAGCGGGAGTCGCACCCTTGGGATAGGACAGCAGCTTCGAACGCGGGATGAACCATTCATCACAATGCGGGCACTGCCATGCCCAATGGTACCGGGTGCCCTGCTGCCAGAGTCGCCAGATCGCCGAGGACAGTTCCTCCGGATCGGCATACTTCCAGAATTCGAGACCGGTCGCCTCGTCGATCACGGTCTCGACATTGCCCTGGCTCGGGGTCGATGTGATCACGGTCGAGAAGTCCGCATAGGTGAACCCGCGCGCCTCGATGAGGCCGAGGGGGTCCCCTTGTCCTTTGATATTTGACAGCATCTCGTCGTACTCGTCGACGAGCGCCAGCGATGCCGGGTCGGATTTCAAGGCGGTCGAGGAGCCGGCATGCGCGAGACGCAGCGGCACGCCTGCGACGATCTTCTTGGTCAGCTTCTGACGGCGGGCGCTCGCCATCTTGACGCGCAGTGAGGGCGTTTCGAGGAGATCAGCGACACGGGGCTCGAACTGTTGCGTCACGAAATCCCGCGAAGGGCCGACGTAGAGCAACGGGCCCGGCCGCTGATCGAGCCGCTGGCCGATCAGATCGAGGATGCTGTCGGTCTTGCCCATCTGGGCGCCGCAGACCATCACCACGCGCTTTGCGCTGCCCGCAGCGCGTACGAATGGAATCATATACGGCGTCAAGTGGAATGTGCAGTAAAATCAGATGGTTATAATTCTTTGCTGCTTTGGTGCGGCATAGAAGCGAGCAGCGACGCCTTCTGCAGATGTCTTTACGCTTTCGTCTTCCGGGAATAAGTGCCCGTAGACGTTTAACGTCGTCGCGATGTCGGCATGCCCAATCATTGTTTTCACGTGCAGGGGCGACAGCCCTTCTGCAATCAGAAGACTAACCGCGGCGTGCCGAAGAGAATGAAGATGATACTTGACCTTCCCGTCCTCGTCGCACAATCCGGCTTCTCGCGCGACCGGTTTCCAGAGGCCCTCGCTAAACTGGCTGGGCTTCATCAGCCCCCCGTACTTCGACATAAACAAAAATCCGTGGGACGGATTTCCCGCGAACTTGTGAAGTTCTAATAGAACGTCCAGCACTGGCAGCGTTATAGGCACCACTCGAATTCCAGCCGTCGATTTCGGCAGCTTGACCCCATCGTATTGGGAGTTGCTCAGCTTCACGTGTATTCGTCCCATCGCGAAGTCAATATTCTCCCATTTGAGCGCGTTGATTTCCCCCCGACGTAGTCCGCAAAATATAGCCAAGGCGACTAATGCCCGCTTGTGAAGGCGGGTCTTCGTTCTTTCTTTAAATAAGCGGGGCTCAGAAACCACCGACAAAAGCCTCCGGATTTCTTCGATTGATGGCACCGCAATCCTTTCTCCAGTCGGTGCCGGGGCTCTGATTTTGTGGTCGCGCATCAAATTGCGTTTCAAAAGGTCTCGCGAGATCGCGAAGTCGAGGACGAGCCCGAGGACCGTCACCGCTCGCTGCACCGTGTTCCGCTTCATCCGCACAGAGAAGCCGTTCACCAAATCTCGAAGCATTTGCGGAGATATCTGGGTCAACTTTGTCGCGCCAATTTCACAGCACATGTGTTTTCGAATAAATGCCTCATAATTTTTGACTGTGGCCCGGCCAATGCCGTCCTTCACGAGCCGTCGACGATCACATTCCCGGAGAAACAGGTCTGCAACTTCCTTGAAAGTTATTGTTGCCGCCTGCGCTACATGGACTTCGCCACTTATCTCAGCTTCAATCTTCTGACGCCGAGCGTCGGCTTCCTTCTTTTTTTCGAAGGTCTCTTGCCGACGGACCCCACCCCGGTCTGTGTACCGAATAATCCAGGCACTCTTTTTTTCACCCTTGTAAGTCCATTCTCTCTTCGTAACGGTAGCCATGCTGGTTTCTCCTATCTGCCGAACTGCTGGGCTATCGACTTCTCGTCGCCCTTCCATTTCCATTTCCGTTGAGACAGACTTGCCTTTTCCTCTCTCCTATCGATCGGAGCGGGTTGCGCTCTGATCGAGCGCCCCCGCTTCGAGTTCATTCATCCAGGCCTGCAGGGTTGACTTGCGTGCGCTGACCAACCGGCCGACTTTGAATGTCGGGACGGCCTTCGTGTCGGCGAGGTGCCGCGCCTGCGTGACCTTCAGGCCGAGATAGCGCGCGATCGAGGGGAGTCCGTAAAGCAAGTCGGCCTCCGGCGAAGTGATCCCCGCGCTCATGACTGCACCGCTGTGTGTTCTGCAGCAGCAGCCGCCACGGCGGCCGCGAGCGCTTCCTCGATCGTCATGTCCGGAGAGGTCACGTGCGGCTTGAGCCGGTCGACGATCGCCATGACGCCCGTGTCGGCCTTCGGCTCGCTTCGCTGCCTCGTCCGCCGACGAAGCCATTCCGCGACCTCGCAGAAGGTCGCCGCGTGGAAACTCTTCCGCTCGTACCCGACGCACTTCCCGCGAACGTTGATCGGCACGACGATCGCCTGGGGATGACTGAACCCATGGAAGAGATCGCCTTGCCCCTCGGCAAACACGTGACTTCTCCGGCGGCTGATGCCGTCGAATAGCTTCATGACGCCGAGCACCTTGAGCTCAGTACCGGCCTCGCACAGCGCGTCCTCGTTGTCGGCGAGAAAGCTTTCAGCGAGCAGTCGCGTGGACCCAGCTCCAGTTGGCGCGCTGTCAATGAACTGCTGCAGCTTCGTCTTCACGAGGTGGAGATTTTCATTCGGCATGACGCTTCCACTCCTTTGCGAAACGGTTGAGGTAGGCGTGTCCCTTGCTGATGTTCTCGCCGATCAATTCCTTCGAAAATTCGCCCGCGTTGGCGAGCAGGTCGGCGGGATCGGCTTCATTGCAGCTCAGAAGCGCCAGCGCCTCGCGCACTCGCCACAGTTCGTTGCTCCATGCAGCTTCCTGCTTCTTTCGCGCGCGGCCTTCCTTCGTGTCGGGCCGGAGCGGCGTATGACGCTGACCGTCCGCCGACGGGGTGATCTTCCCGTCGACCTTGGCGATCGTCGCCGCCTCCTCTGCGTTGGGGTAGCGCCCGTTCTTTTGAAGAAAACCTGAGAAGGCGTTCGCTCCCTTCTCCTGTTCGAACCGGGCGCCCTCGTCGCGCACGCGCCGCTGCTCTGCCTTGATCCGCTGCAGCTCCTCCCGACGCTCGGCGTCCGGGAGGGCGACGATCTTCGCCTGCCGCTCTGCAGGCTGCTTCGCGATCTCGGCAGCCGGAGCAATCGCTATCTCGCCGGCGTCCATCTTTTCGACCAGTTCCGGCGTGCCGAGCTTCACGACGGCGGACGCCTGACGCAGGGTCTCGGCGTTGCCGAACCCCGCGCGCTCGGCGGCCATATCACGGGAACGAGCAGGCGGATCGGAGCAAACGGCAAGATTTTGCCGTTTGCTCTCGGTGCGATCTCCGCCCCGCCGCTCACCGAGCTGCCCCCTGACCGCTTCTGCAATTGCCACGCGCTCGCTTGCCGTGAAGTCCTTGCGAACTTCGTTCTCGGCATATTCGCCCGCGACGATGCTCGACACGTCGACGAACCGCGCCTCGATGTGGGTCCAGCCAAGCACCCTCCAGCACGCTGCCAAGCGGCGTCCGCCGAACACTAGGCGCAGCTCGCGCGTGATCCCGATCGGCTGCAGCAGGCCCTCAGCTTCGATGCTGCGGGCCAAGCCCTCGATGTCGCCAAGATCCTTCCGGAAGCGCTCGCCGACGTTAATTTTTGAGATCTCAATTGAGGTCATCTTTTCCTCTGGCCGATCATCCGAGCCACCGGCGACTGATTTCAGGGTCAACATTGGTTTCTCCATGCAAAGAGGCCCGGCCGCGCGGTGCGGGCCGGGCCGGTTGCTTTTCTCAGCTAACGGCAAAGAGCGGACCGGGCTGATCCGCCCTGCCCCGCAGCTTCAGGAGGATGACACGCAGGCGCTCGACCGAGTCACCGGCTGCGCGCATGCCCACGATGTCCGACAAGGTCATCCACTGGCGCGTGTGAGCGGGAATTTGCTCGCGCTCGTCACGCTCGATCGGATCGCACATATCGCTGTCGGGCTCGCGCCCATCGTGCTCGTGATCTTCATTGTCGCCCAGCTCCCCATCGAAAGAGGAACCGCCCTCGGCCCAGAGGCCCTGGTCGAACGTCCGGTTCGGGAGGATCACCTGCCTGCCGTTTTCGAGGGTGACAGCAACCCCGTCGATGTCGACGTTCTGCGAACCTAGGGACGGTTCGTGCTCCCCGTCGCACGCCATGTGACCAACGGCCCTGGAATCGATCGACCAAGCCCCTTCTTGGCGACGTCCTCGGTGCTCCCCAGCGTCGGCTCACCGTCGGTGTCGGGCTCTCGACCGTTGTGTTCCTCCTCGATGTCACGATCGTTTCCGAACCAACCCCACGAGGTTTGATCGGACCTCTCATTTGAAGAGGCGAGGCTGGGCTCATGATCTGTGTCGTCCTGCTCAGCGTCGCAACCCGAGCCTCGAGCCCAGTTGGTCTGGTCCCCCACGTAGCTGCAATCCAGCTCGGGAGCGCCAAGTGAAGGCTCACCTTCCTCTTCGACCGAATCACCTTCCCGATCGTCCTCGTCGTCAGGGTTCGCGTCGATGACGTTGAGCAAATCGAGCAAGGTCTCGACCCCGCGCTCGAGAAGGCCGCGAACGACCATCATGTCGCGCCACGCATCTGGGGCCTCGGTCTCATTCACCTTCCAGGCGCGGTAGGACTGGAACACGACGATGATCTCACGCCGGATTGCCGCCGCAACCGGCGTCCGTGCCAAGGCGCAGATCACGAGCGCCTGCCCTTCGGTGAGGAAGTACGCCTTGCCCGGGCGGCCGCCCTTGGGGTTTGCCCCACCGTGGGGCGAACCCACGCGCACCGGGAGTTCGCCATAGGTTTCGAGCTCGGCCCGGTTTCGCTCGATCAGCTCGCGGATCTTGCGGGGACGCTCGAAGCCGAGACGGACGGCCAGGAGGATGTCGGGGATACGGGGCTCGTCGAACGATTGCACGACGAGATCACGCGCGGAGATCGCCGTTGGCGTCTCCGATGCCACAATTGCAGAGATCATTACTGCTGCTCACTGGAAAAGGCTTGCTACAGCCCCGCCAGGTGTCAGACCTGGCAGCCGGGGGGTAGCAACCTGCCAGTGAGACAGGTCGGCGCGCTTTTAAGGTTTCCCTCTGGACATGTCGCACCGCCCCCGGCCATAAAGGTCGGGTTCGGCGCGCCCGCCAAGGCGCCGCCATCGCTGAGCCCTAGGGCTCGCGCTATTTCGCCGGCTTCCCTCGCCAAAGGGTCGCGGGCGTATCACTGGTCCGGGTTGCTACACCCACGGGCAGCATGAACGCGAACCGGTTAATTTTCAACCGGTGTTTTCGCGCGTTCGCAGATCGTCTCACATCCTCGCAGATCTCGACTCCCCGCCCCGGCCGTGCTCCCCTGCTCGGGGGAGGTGCGCTATGGGGATTCTCATCATCTGTCTGCTAGCGCTAACCGCGGTCGTTTGGCTCATGCTCCGTCGCATGGCACGGGCGGCACCTCCCGAGTCGCAGGCGCAGAAGTGGCGCACTCTGAGAGAGCCCGCGCCGGCTTACGGCGCGGCGCCGGATCTTTCGCCCCAAGAAATGAACCTCGACCGCCGGGAGCCCTCCAACAGCCGCGACTCTGGCATACGCCGGCGTAGCGAGGCGGACGCGGGCGAACTCGACGAGGACGAGGAGCGATATGCGTCCTTCGTCCGCGCCATGTGGGAGCGGGCTAGCGCGGATCTACAGGGCATTCTGGTGCGGCGGGTTTCACGCCGAAGCGAAACGGAATGCACTCTGGTTTCCCTCGCGACCGGCTCGAGCGGCAGGACGTACGTTAATGTCGTCGAAGACGGTGCTAAGCGCACGTACGCGGCCGACGATCGCCACAGCTGGTCGCGTGACGGCGACCTGTTCTCGTCGTCCGCCTTTGCCGCAGTGCTTCGCGGTGCCGATCCGCAGTCCGAACTTACGCACGCAGCTCATCCGGATTTCCTTGCACACCCACTGCCGCCGATAGGCACCTTGTCCGGCCTGGTCTACGGGGTCGAGTACGGGGACTCGCAGGGTGAGATAACCTCGCGCGTTCTGCGTCTTGACGACGTCAGGCCGGACGGAAGCCATCTCTTCATATCAGGACACTGCTACCTCCGAGACGGCGAGCGAACTTTCCGGGCCAGCCGCATCGTTGGCTTGACGGATCACCGCACCGGAAACGTAATCGAACGCCCCCCCGACCATTTTCAGCAATTCGTGTCGGGGGAGAGCCTGACGCACCCTGATCACCGGCGCGCATTCAAGCGTGCAAAGCCCGGGCTCACCGCGCTGCTTTGGGCTGCCCGGGCAGATATTGTCGCCGGCGAGGCGTCGATTGCGATCCTGCTCGCATTTGCTGAGGAGCGACTTCAGCTCGATCCGCGCACGCAGCTGCCGCCAGAAGCTCTCGACCCTGACTTGCTCCGCTATTGGTGCGGCAGGATGCGTCCCACGGGGGCAGAGGCTGGGCACGCGATCGCTGTAATGTGGGCGGGCGGCAAAGAAATTCGTCTGGTCTGCGCGCACCTCGGGCGCTTGGCCGCGCTCGGGAGCGAACCAATCCGGAAACGCGCGCACAAGCTTCTGGGCGAAGCGAGACGGTGAGCGGCGGGGAGATGGCTTACCGGTCGGGCACGCGCGGTCACTCGGTCCTATGGGCACTCGGAGCTTCAGGCGTTCGCGGATCCGCCCCCCAAACCCATGTCATCGAAAAGACTCCACTGCCGAAGTGTCGTAGATACTGGAGACGACAAGCTCAAAATGCCTCGCGGAAGGCAAGAGCTGGGAACGAAAGCAAGCCGGGGGGCCGAATGAAGATTCACGCGTTCAAGGTAGATCAACTCGGTGCCCTCGATATGCGGCAGGTCCTGGAGAGGATCGCCGCTTTGCCGCTCGATAAGCGGCTTCGTACGATTTCTGGGGTCGATCTTCGGCTCGAAGACCTGCTCGTTGCTGGCGATTACGCACTGGCCGATTTCGCCACAATTCGACATGAGGGGCCCGGTCGAGCTAGCGTCAGCAATCCCATCGAAGATTTCGAACTCGAAGACACTGAGGGCTTTGGGCACGAAACCGCCCTTCTGTATTCCAAGACGTCGCGAGCGATCCTTCAGTACAATCACTCTGGGCCCAGGGTAGCGAGGATCCAGACCTATCTCTCCGGGTTTTGCCGTGATTTCATCGAGGGAGATGGAGCGGATGGCGAAGTGAGCGGCTACGGATTTTCAGCTGTGTTATCGACGGATGCAGCCGCTCGGCTTATGCATATGAGCCTCGTCAAAAAGCTTGAGGTCTCGATGTACGTGCCCGGAGTTGTCGCGAACGGAGCTCTCAAGGACGCATCGTTAAACAGCTTCTTGAGCAATCCGCTCGTAGGAAGCGCCGAGAAGTTCTCGTTTTCGATCTCTGCCCAGCGCGGAAAAACATCAACACTTAACCTTTCGCAAGCAAAATCATTTATCTCAGACCTGCTGGGAATAAAGGAAGACGTCTTTAGCCTCTGCATTACGGCCCGAGAAGACGAAGACGCACCGAGCGAGCCGATTGATCTGTTGCGCGCACGCCTCGAGGCAGACATCCCGGTGCAGAAGACCGGGCGTCGGTTCGGTCGGAAAGAGCGTTTTGCAGCTCTGAGGCAAGCCTTCGAAGCTTGGCAAGCCAACCAGCAACTCGGATGAGAAAAATGTTCACCGGTCGGACGTGGGAGTTATTCTGGCCGTGGCTGGTAGCCGCGGCCGTTGTGGTGGCTTGGCTCCGTCTGGGCTCGCCGTTTCCGCAAACACCGGATAATCTCTTCAGCTCATCTGCGACTGTCGCATCCATCCTTGCGTCGTTCCTCGGCGTGTCGAAGGCTATCATCCTTACAATAAAGCACACGCCCATTTACAAGGCGCTCCGCGAGTACGGACGCGAGCGTGACCTCTTTCGGTTTCTGCGGGCTGGGATTTGGACTGCAGTGGCTTTTGCGTGCCTCTCAGTCCTCGGGTTCTTTGTCAGCGCCGGCGGTGATCCAAAGGTCTCGGGCGTCTTCAATGCAGTATGGATTTTTTTCGGCGCAGCCGCGGTCTTTTGCTACGTTCGCATCACAAACATCATGTTCAAACTGCTGGACAAGGTGAACTGAGGTTCGGGCAGCAGCACCTCCGCGCGTGATTCGTCACGCGCGCGTGGTAGCAGGGCGCGCAGCACAGAAAAAGGTGAACGGCACGATGCAGCGGCTCCCTTGCCCCAGCCACCGGCGCCAGTGCGGCGACTGCACGTTGCGGACGTTCGTGACGCCTGGTCCGTGGTGCGACCCTTGAGCGCTGAGGCGGGCGGCGGCATGCCCCACCGGGCGAGCACGAGCTCCCGGCCGTCTTCGCCCATGCGCTCGATCGGCGCGGCATAGTCCGGGAACACGCCAGGCAGTGGGGGCAGGTTGCCCGTGCGATCCTGCGCAATGCGCCCCCAGGCGGCGATCGCCGCCTGGGGGCGCATGCCGGGGCTTCAAGGCGCGACGGCGCCGATCAGCGGTTCCCGTCAATGCAGCGAAATGCCGCCGGAGGTTCGCTGGCCATTTGCGATATTCCCGCGACGAGGGGCTACCTTGACCCGCCCTCGGCGCAGAAGCATGACGGCCGCCAGGTTTTGCGTGAAAACCTCAAGGTCCAAAAGGGCTGCCGCGATCTCGGCAGAGTCGCCGATATGGCGGGCGTCGAGGTAGAGGATCGCTGCAGCGACGAACTGCGCCGCCGCCCCTGCCTCCGCGTCGTCACGGGCGCAGTCCATGGTTGCGATCAGCCATTTGTTGATTAGGAGCCGCTCGATCGAGTCTTCGTGCTCCACCAACATCAAGGCGATAACGAATGCCTGGCGCATAGGTGTCATGATGAGAACCTCCCGCCGATAGACTCAGCCAATGGCTGAGATGGCTCTGCGGATGGGTTCGACGACGTACATTGTGGTTTCTTGGCTAATGCTCTGTAAACGGGTGAGCCTCGGCGGGCTCACGCCCGTCGCCCACGCATCTCCCGCTCGAACGCCTCGAACGCGGTCGCGGGGAAGGCGACTGCGTCGACCATGCCGATCAAGCATGCGTCGCGACCGTCGAAGGTCGCTGCCTCCGTCGCCAGGGCCTGCGCTGCCGTGAAACGCTTGCCGCGGTATTGGCCGACAACGCGAGCGAAGATCACGCGGGTTTTCTCGACCTGCTCCTGCATGCGGCTCTGCACCTCGTCCGGCAGCGGACCGAGCGGGTTCCCGTCCGCCTTCCGAGCTCCGGCTGTGATGATGGTGACCTTGACGCCCTCTTTCTTGAGCGCCTTGGAAACATCGGTGTGCATGGTGATGACGCCGATCGACCCGGCGGTGCCGGTCTCCGGCATGACGATCTGGCGCGCAGCAGAGGCAAGGAGATACGCGGCGGAGCACGCGTTCTCCGTCAGGATGGCTATGGTCGGCTTTTCGCTCGAGAGCTGCGCAATTATCGCCGCGGTCCCGAATGCGCCATCCACCTCGCCGCCGAAGCTGTCCACCTCGAAGACAACGCCTGCCACCTTCGGATCCTGACGAACGCGATTCACCTGCGTGATGATGCCTTGGTAGGAGGTCAGACCCGATGAGGCGCCGACATAGGCGCCCTTGTGCACGAGCGTGCCCTCGATCGGGATGATCGCGACATTGCCGATCATGGCATAGGGCGCGCGCCGCGCTGCGTCGTAGCGCGCGCCCAGGGGATCACCGAGCGCACCGGCGACCAAGGTATTCCGTCCGGCGACGTGGTCGAGCGACGTTCCCTCCGAAACGATGACGAGCTGCTCGTCGACTACGCGGCCGCCCATGCCCTCTAGGCCCGCTTGCGCCTTGCCCGGGTGCATCATCAGGGGCGAGTTGAAAATGCGCTGGAAGAGTTCGTGGCGGATAACAGGCATGGTGTTCCCTTGTCTCGTATGGAAATAACTACGCGTCGGATTCCGCTAAATGCAGGTCACTACTCAGTGCCTCGTGTTTGTGAGCTTCCGACCACCGACCTGCTCTGCGACTCTAGACTCTCAACAGGCAGGGGAACACAATGACGAAGGTCATCGAGAGGCGGACGCACGGAAACGGAAAATGGCACGAGCCGGGAGTGCCTCACGACGGCTGGAAGTGCGTCGGCTTTGTAGATCTCGGCGAAGAACAGATCACGTGCGAGATGTGCGATCGGCAGTCGGTCAGATACGCCCATACCATGGGGCACCCTGACCACCCTGTGACGCTCACGTGCGGCTCCAAGTGCGCCGGCCGTATGGAGGGGGAGCCCGCCCACGCCAAATGGCGCGAGCGGTTCAGCCGGAATGCTGCCGCGCGGCGGGCCCGCTGGGACTCACGACATGTTTCGGCTAAGCGCTGAAAGATGCCCGAGAGAGCATAGCCCGCCCCTTCGGGAAACTCTCCGCGGGTCAATTTCCCGCGTCGCAAATTCTAAAGGCACATGCAATATCGATAATCGCCCCGTACGACGCTCGTGCAACTGCCAACAGAACAAGTTCCCGCGTCGCAGCCATCAGGCACCGTATAGGAACACTGAGAAAGGAGACCAGGACGCCAATGGTCCAGTGTCGTCTCCGGGCCGGTAATTCCCGATGATTCCATGTTCGCTGTTAGCACTTTCAGGTCTTCTTCTGACTTGAAATAAACCGTCGTGGAGCCGTCGCCGTTGTCCCGCACCGCCAAACATTTTGCTCCCTGCTGGACTTCTTTCCCCTCACGATCGATGAAACGCATTTGAACCTCCCATGTCGATGCAGCGCACTCACAGCAGCAAGGATATCTCAGTGGGAGCCCTAGGGAATATGTCGTGATGGGTACTTCAGCCGCTCGGCGATTCGTCCAGCACAGAGCCGTAGCGCGCAATAACGACCGCCTCGTCCAAGTCGCCTGTCGCAGGGCCGTCAGTGCGGGAGAAGGCGACGCCCCCTGCGCCGTTCTCGGAAGCGAACCGCTGCGCGGCTCGCCTCGCTGACTCAGAGGACTGAAACTCCTTCGCCTCACCAGGCAAAAGGCAGCCTTCCTCGTTCGAGACGAAGGGAATCGCGACGTAATAGGTGACTCGTGCCATATCGTCGATCTCCGATCCTCGTCCCGCGCATCGACTGCGCACTTTCGCGAGCAGCATGGCGGTCTGAAGGAAGCGCCGGGGGCGGCAGTACATCCGTGCTCGCCCCCGGTCGCCGTCCGGCTCAGTTGAGAGCCGGACGATCGGTGAAGGACTCGGGGCTCGCCTTGACGTATTTGGTCAGGACGCTCGCGAGGGCGAGGAGCTCGGCAACGACATTCTCGCTGCCGGCGCGTCGGGCGACTTCCTCAGCCACGCCGATGATCAGAGCCTTGGCGAACCCATCGCGCTGCTCTGGTCCAAACACGGTCGCGACGTTCCTCACGACCTGGCGCCCGAGCTGGTACCCCGCGTCCTCGTCGCCAACTCGAATCCGCACCTCGATGTAGGGCACGTGCTCATTCGTCATCGCTCTCACCCCGCACTTTCGGCCGGCGCGCCAGATCATCGGCATTCGCGCGTGCGGTCGCTGCCGCGCGGCTGGCGTAGATCTCGCTCGAAGTTGCCTCTTGCGGCGCCTGTTCTCTCGTAGGGGGGCTCCCGGCGCTATTCGTGCGGCCTGGACCGACCGCCGCTGCGCGTTCCGCGTAGACATTGCTCAGATTGACCACCACTGGCGGTTTGGGCTGCGCAACGGGAGCGACGACGATGCCCAGCCGTGTCATGTGCCGATCGAGCGGACTGAGACCCGCAAGCGGGTCGGCGGCGGGCGCAGCCGCCTGCTCCAATGGCGCCATGGAGATAATGCCGATGCTTTCGGCAGCGGACATATTCGTCCCGAAGGCCGCATGGAGTGCCAGGGGCATCCGGCCCTTCGCGGCGTCGGACCGGAGGATGTCGGAACATCGCTGCCGCTCTGCCGAAATCGCAGCTGCGCGCACCTCCTCGATCGTCCCGGCATCGAGGGACGAGGAGCCTGCGCCGAGCGCAGCGACGATCGGCGCCGCCGCCGCTGTCACGACAGCTAGCGCGTCGCGGACGCGCGCCTCATCAGCGAGCGACGTATGCGGCGCGGCGAGGCCGCTATCGTCCGCCGCCGGCGCCTCCGTGCCGGGTCGGATCGCGGCCCAAACCGAGGCCAGCACCGATTGTGAGGAATTGAAAAAACTCATATCCCGTCTCCCTTATTGGCCCACGCCGGTTTTTCCGACGCTGCCCGCGCCGACTGAGGCATTGACGTTTCCGCTCGATCGCGCGTTCTGCGCCTCCGTGAATGCCTCGATCAGCGTGTTGCTGGCCTTCACGGTCACCGTCACATCGACCTGCGCCTTCGAACTTGGATCCAGCTGGACCATCTGCGCGGCTTGTCCCGGTGGCTGCAGGATGGGGTGGGATCCGCCGAGCGTGCCGCCGGGAAAGTTCGCGTATGCGGTCGTGCCCTTCCAGCCTGGCACGCCGCCACCGCTGCGGATGCTTCGACCAAAGGCCAGTTTCGTCGGACCGCCGGTGCTGGCGCCTACGGGCTGATTCATCATTCGGCCCTTGTAATTCCGGAGTTGCTCCGCGCCAGCGGCGCCCTCTTCCGTGAGCCGCGCGATTGCCTCGCGCGTGGCCTGCAGGGCCTGGATCCGCGCCTGCAACGCATCGACCTCAGCACCCATCCGCTCGAGCTCCGTCTTCCCGGCTTTCGCCAGAGGGCTCGCCTGCGGAAGATCGAGGACTCGTTTGTTGAGCGCCTCGATCTTTTTTAGGTTGTCCTCCATGCGCTCGATCAGGCTGTCTTCAAGATTGCCCGCGTCCCGTGTCTGTCGCGCCGCGACCAGGTCGGGTTCATTGAAACCCTTGGACGTGCCCGCGCCGGGACGGTTGAAGCTCCCGTTCATGAACGAGTTGAACCGCTTCTGGCCGTCGGAGGGCCCGTTATCGCCCTTGGCCTGCTTGTCCTCGTATTTGCGAATCAGGTCGAAGGTCTCGTTGAGCTTCTGGATGATGGGCAGAAGAACCGGAACACCGATCCGCTCGCCGACATTTCCTCGAAATCGATCCCACGAGGACGAGAGTTTGTTGATTTGCTCGTCGGCGGTTTTCATCTGCCTGTCGAAGTCGCGCGTGTTGGTGCCGATGCTGTTGGCCTTCAGCTCCGCGACCGTCGAGCGGTACGTGTCCTTGAACTTGATCAGGGCCATGATGCCCTCACGGGCCTGCCGATCAGGAAACAGCTGCGCGATTTTGAAAGGATCCGTGCCCGCGACTTTCTCGACCAGTTCGAGCGTGGTCTGGATGTAGTCTTTGCCCTTCGTCGCTCCGGCCTTCAGCTCTTTCTCGAGGTTGATCCCCATCTTTTTGAAGTGCTTGGTGGTGTCCTGGGAAACGATCTTGTCGAAGAAGTTGAGAAGGTTGTTTGCGGCCTCCTCGCCCGTCGACGCCGTCTTGCGCGTCGTTTCGAGCATGGCGACGATCTTCGTCAGCCCCTCCTCGCCAACGAGCCCCAACGCCTTCGCGCGCGAGGCGACGGCCGGGAGCTCGCGCGCCATGTTCTTCAGCTCGAACGAGCCGAGCTTGCCGCCCTTGGCCATGATGTCGAACGCTCGGTCGAGACCGCCTGCCTGGATGCCTAGATTGTTCATCGCGGCGACGCCGGAACTCGCAATGTCATTGAGATCGGCGCCCGACGCTTTTGCCGCCTTGAGGGCGGCAGGCGTCGCCTCGATTGCTTTGTCGAAATCGATGCCGGCGGCGACGTAGATCTCCGCCGCGCTCGCAACCTGTTTTGCCGTCATGCCCATCGCCGGACCGAGCTTGCGAAAGTCGCCGATCGCCTGCTTGATCTTGTCGTCGGTGACTTCGCCAGTGTTGCCGAGCCGGGTCACGGCGGCTTCGAGGTCGGCCCAAGTCCGGACGCTTTCCTTCATCTGACCGACGACGCCATACGCGGCAACGGCGCCGACGAGCGCCTGGCCGCCGGCCATGATGCCGGAGGCTCGCGTGGCCTGCGCCCGGGCCGCCACTTGCGTGGTGCGCCCGATGCTTTTCGATACGGAATCGCTCTGCATTTGCAAGGAGCGCATCTTCCCAACGATGCCCGCGAAGACGCTGCCGGTGCGGTCCGAGGCCGAGATTATGGCTTTCGTTTCAATTGTCTTCACGGCCATGATCGATGCTTTCTATGACTTGTTCTTTTTTTGCCAAGCGACGGCGCGCCCATGCCAGAACACCAGCTCCCGAAAGGTCAGCTTTCCGACTGAGCCGGCGTCCCAACGAAGGACGAAGACAAGCTGGTCGGCGACGTCGGCGAGCTGGCCGGCTCCGAAGCCTCGCGGAAAAAAGACAGCACAGCGTCCCTGACCGCAAAGGTGTCGCGCAGGCCAAGGAGGTTGAGGAGACTGATGTCCTCATCGACGAGGCACCGCTCGGCGTATTGCGCGATGATCGCCGGGTGCTGCTGAATCGTGGCGGACCCCTCGTGGTAAATCGGGCTCTCCACCTCGCCGAGGGCAGACCAGTCCATGTAATTCGGCTCGCGGAACCGCATCTGCTTGATCTGCCCGCGGTGTCCTGCGACCGGCTTCGAGAGTTCAATCGTCTTCATGTGCTGCCCTTCCTATTAGTGTCGTCGCCGGCAATCCGCTGGCGGGCTGAATGAAATGTCGACCGTGCGTCACGATGTGCCGCTCCGCAGTTCGATGATTTTCTTGTCCAGGATTGCAAAGATCTCCGCGCGGATCTGCTCGACCTTCTCTTGCAGCTGCCGCCGTAGTTTTGCGTCACGGGTGAAGCGCGCCGACAGACCATCCAGTGCGCTGATGTAGACCGAAGTGATCTCGTCGAGAGCCTCTGCGGCTTCAGCCGCGGGAATAAGCGTTCGCGCCTTCTCTGCGATGCGCTGCTTGATTTCCTCCGCGCGGGCGTCGCGCACCGCGTCCTGGGCAGGGTTGGCGTTTGCGCGCCGCTGGTCCGCTTTCAGGAAGCCGACATATCCGGCGATCGCTCCCTCGAGGTCGAAGAGGTCGCGGCCTTTGCGCGGAATGACGCCGTCAGAGGCGAGTTGCCGGACACGCGCCGCTGTAAGACCGAGAATTTGAGCCAGCCGGCGGCCCGAAATCTCGGTCGAAGGGTTGATTTTGGTCACTTTTGGCCCCCCAAACGGAAACGAAAACGCGTTTTTTCCTCCACTGTCCCCACTCAAAAATCGGGGTGCCGCGCCCCGCAGGAGAGGCCCCCCCGGGGAAGGACCCTGAATGTTGCGGCGCACCCTGACCGATGGTGCAGTGCCGCAAGCGCGGGCGGCCCTGCCGTGCCCACTGGCAGCCCCCAGCGCACGCGACGGTCGTCGGAGCCGGTGGGCGGGAGCGGTGCCACCCGGGCCACGTGACGGCCATGCGCAGCGGGAGCGAAGAGCAAAGGCGCTCGGCGTGCGAGCGTGAGAGCAGATGATGCGTGAGTGACAGCACGCGGGGCGGTGAGGGACGCGGCCCTCGCCGAACGTTGGTGTGCGGCGGCTGATGACCGGGAGTGCGCCTGCCCGCTCGGCTTCATTTGAGCAGCCACTTCTCTAGAGTGAATGGGAGGAGCTGCTGCGTCACCGTGTAGAAGGTTTCCTCGGCGCGATCCTTCGTCATCTCGCGAGGGATACTCGGGCCGAAGAGCTTGTGGATCGGCAGGCGGCTGGACCGCCTACCCACGTTCAGGAAGCCCGCCCGCACGCCGTCTGCCTTCGCACCCTTGCCCTGAACCATGCGGACAAAGACGTGACCGCCGGGGCCTATGAATGAGTGGCCGAACGTGAGGCGTCGCTTCCATGGCGCGGCCGAGACGCCGGTGGTGCCAGGTCGGGCGCCGAACTGCTTCAGCGATAGGGTGACGTCGCGCGCCGTGATGACGTACTCGCCTGCGCCGCCACCCATGGCCTGCCTGGTAGAGATGACGTTCTTGGCGCTCGCGTACGGGACGCCCGCCTGCGCGGCGGTCGCGCGGATTACGAGGGTTGCTGTCTTGCTGCCCACCTCGTCGAGCGCCTTGGCGATCGCATAGGGTGCCTTCAGCCCCGCCTCTTCGATGAGCTTGGCGAGGTCATTGCTCCATTTGATGGTGAAATCGACCGCTGCCATGACGTGATCCTCTGTAACTTTCGGAAAGCGGCGGGCGAGTGCTGTCGCATGGACACTCGCCCACCACTCCCATTCGGCCTCCCTCCGCGTGATGAGGTGGGCCGCTCATGCCCGACTGCCTTCGTTCAGCCGGGCAATTACTTGCGACGAACGAGCACTGTCTCGAGCCCTGCACCGGGGCCGGATTCGAGCTCATCGCCGTTTCGATCAAATCGCGGTTGCGCCTTGCCGTCCCAGATCGGGAGATCGCGGGCGGTGGCGCCTGGCAGCATCACGTCCAGGTGGAGCGGCGGCGCATGCGCCGCCGGCATTGCGGGCCGCTTCGTGATCTCGTCGAACTCCAGCCAGGCAACCGGGTAAGTTTGGCCGTAAGACGTGACCAGAAAACTGCCCCTGATATTTGCAATCTCGTTCTCTTCGACCGGGTTGTAAAAGTCGGGTTTGTCAGAGCGGACAAAGCAGGGGACGGACCGTGCCCGCTTCGAAACGATCTCCTCGGGTTGAGCGGCCACGTTCCGGCAATCATCCGGCCAACGCAGGGGCTCTGCATCGCGCGGCAGATTTCGGTTTATGACCATGATCTGCAGTTCTGCGGTTCGGCAGTCCTCCAGGATCGAGGCTATTTGCGCAGCCGCCTTGGGATACTCGAGGAGCAGCCGCTTTTGGACCGTCGCGACTTCCGACGCGGCCTTGTCATAGGCCAAGCGCCGCGCGGCTTCCTTCTCATCCTCGATCGCCACGTCGTGGCGCCGGGTGAGCTCATCAACCAAGGCGGCTGCGCGGTCCCGTTCCACGACTGCCGCATCGAGCCGGGTCTTCGCCTCGAATGAGGCGGTCGCCGTTGGCAAAAGGAGCGATGCGCGATAGGCACTCTCCGCTGCGGCCGTCTCGTCGGTCGCAATGCGCTGCGCCTCGCGCGCCTGGTCGCGCGCCGCCGCCAATGCGGCGGAGGGCACGTTCTCTCGGTTTAGGATCTCGAGCGCGGTGTTGCCGATCGCGATCGGCGCGGTTTTCGTTTTGGTCATCAGATAGAAACCTCGTGGTTTAAACGATTCAGCGCAGTGTTGGCCGCAGCGTCGTGAAGGTCGGTTAGCTGAGCCAGGATCGCTGCGGCTGTGTGCATTTCGCCGATCGCGGTGGCCATGCGCGTCGAGATACCGAGGCTGGCCATCTGCTCGTTGAAGCGATGCTCATGCATTGTCCTCTCGACTTCCAAGGCGCTCATGGCCTCAGCGAGTTGCTCTGTGGCAGCGGAATGCCCATGACGTGCCATCTCCTGCGCAACTGCGATCTCGGCAAGAGACGCTGCGCTCCCGCGAGCAAGCGTCTCGTGAGCAACGCATAAAAGCGGGTTCGACGAGATCGGCCTCGCAGATGTAGACATCATTGCGCCGTGCCCTTCTTCGATTTCGCATTCGCGATGCGGACGGGAGGCAGCCCGTCCATGAAGTTTTGCAGATCGGTCGTGAGGACGACCTGACGGCCGCCGGCCTCTTTGGCGACGAGCGCGCCGGTGCGGATCGCATCGTCGATCGCGTCGCGCGAAAGCGAGACCATCCCTGGGACATCATCGATCTGAAATGCCATTCGCATCGGCCGGCTCCTTTCGTCGTTCAGGCGCAGACTGCACCCGTTCGCCAAGGGGCGCAGTTCCAAATAAAATGCGACGAAAAAAATCTTTCGACAGGGCGACTTCAGCACGTCCCTGATCATGGTGAGTTCGGGCAGCAAGGCGCGCCAGTCGGCTTCCGCGAGGATTCCCTCGTCGGCACCACCGTTCAGAAACGCAGTGATGATCGCCACCGAGTGACGGAGCCAGCTCGCTCCCGCATCACATCTCGACGCGCGGCTCACGCGCACGACATCGCACTTTCGAACGAGATATTTCTGACGGCTGCGCGCGTAGGATTCGGTTCGTCGCGAGATGATCTCGATCGGCGTCCCTGGGTTGATGGTGCGGCTAACAACGGACCAGGTGTCGAGCAGTGCGAACACGCCGAGGGCGGTCGGGTGCTTGCGAAGGTGGCCGGCGATCTTGAGGATCACGGCGAGAATAACGATCTCATGTCGCTCCCGGTCCTCACACAACGGCACGCGGCCAGCGGGACGGCCGCGAGGCCGCCCGCCCCGTTCAGAGGAGCTGGTCATTGCAGGATTCCGGATTGTCGAGAGGTGGCGTTTGGGGGAAAGCGGAGGCCGCGTTCCGACGGCTCAAAATTTAAAAAGCCGGGCTCACCAGCGCTCCGGCCCCGGGCTCACCAGCGAGCCTACAGAAAGGGCCTGCCTAGGCTCGCTGGTGAGCCTACGGTCTAGACGCGCCAGCGAGCCTACTATCTATATCTTGGTCCAGGGTCCTTGATTGGCGGTGCTCCTCATGAACCCGCCTCGCTTGCACCAAAGCGAGCGCGGCGGCCTCCTCAGAGGCCAGCCTGCGCCACTCATCTGTCGGTGGGGGGCTTTTCCCGCCGCCGTTGACATAAGTGAGTAGGTAGAGCGATGGCGCGCGGAATTCGGCCCGTGAGCGCGCGCCCTGCTTCGCGATCTTCAGAAAGCCCAGCGCGACACACTGCCTGATAGCGAGAGCGACGGATGCTCGACGAATCCCGGTTTTGGCGAAGTCGGAGTAGGTGCAAATCAGGGAGCCGTTTTCGGACCCGCCATGCCGCATGTGCTCGATCTCGAGCCGGTCGAGCACCCTTCGCGCGTCGTTCGGCAATGCCCACCACGCAACAGATTCGCGCATCTCTCTCCGGTGCATGATGAACGCCTCGACGGCCGGCTTCCTTCGGCTCCGCTTGCTCATGCAGCACCCGTCGGAAACAGGCGAGCGCGCACCAGTTCGGCCCTGATAGCGGCCTCGAGCGTGATCCGTTCGTGCTCGATTTGAGCGGCATGGATCCCTTTCCGAGCCATGGTTTCAGACTGGATGTCCAGTTGCCGGCGAATGTGCTTCTCGCCGGATTCCGGAGAAAGGCAGGACGCACGATGCGCTTGACGTTCGATGAAGGCGCGCCGGCGGATTGTGGGGAAGGGAACGATGATCGCCATGGGCGTCTCCTTTCGTGGAATGGTCAGACTGATGGTCGGCGGTGCCGCTCAGGCGGCGTCCGCCCGTGCCCTGCCCGGAACCGGAGAGGGACAACCGGGGGACAGGAGGGACAAAAGTGCTCTAGGATCGACGGAGCCGCAGCAAACAGGGGGCGAACGATGAGCGACAAGACCGATGCGGAGGCGATCGAGCAGCTGGCGCGCGCGATATTCGAGAAAGAGGCGCCGCCCGGTCTCGTCTGGGATGTCCTGTTTGTCATCCGGACGCCGGGTGGCCTAACCATGGCGTCGATCGGCGACGAGGAGCGTGAAGGCTATCGGCGTCTCGCAGCCGCGCAGATCACCGGTGCGACCGAAGAGCAACCATGAGCAACAAGTCAGACGCATCGTCGGCCGAGACCGACGAAATCAAGCGCGCATACGCAATAGTCGGCGAACTCGTCATGCTCGCCTCTGCGCTGGACAATCAAATGAACGTCGTCTGCATAACGGCGCTCGGGTTGGATAAAACACCAATGCTCGAGCCAGTTGTCGCGTCTCTGGACAGCGCGCGGAAGGTCGAGATTCTGAAGGCGCTTGCTCAAAAGATTTCTTCTCCATCATGGAAGAAATCGCTCGTGGATTACGCGAAGGCCGTCGAAAAGGTGAATCGCGCCAGAAATGTGGCGGCTCACAGCTTGCTTGAAATTGATCGCGGAAAAGCCGTGTTGACGTCCACGGCAGCCGCGAAACTCTTTAAATCGATAGATCTCCAAAAAAAGACCGTCGAGAAGGTAGCGCTCAGCCATCTGGAGGATGGAATTCGGATCGCAGAAACGACCCTCCACACTGGGGAGAATGTGATTGCAAATTTCGAGAAAGCTGACGCCGAGTTTAAGCGACGCTTCCGGGACAAGGGACCGCTCGCCGGGTGATCAGCTCTCGGCAGTTTCAGCCAATTCCTGCAGCCGGTGCCAGGCCCAGCCCGGCTTGTAGCCCCGAACAGACGCGATGATGCGCAACCGGTGCTCGTCCGCGCCCGCCCATGCGAGCTGCGCCGAATAGGGCAGCCCCCGCACCTCATCCATGATGCGGAGGCGTTCGGCGGCGACGAGTTCCGCCTCGATCTCGGCGCGCTCGGCCGGCGTCATGGCGATCTCTGCACCGCATGCCGTGCATCCGCGAGACCGACGCTGGCTGAGCGCCGAGCATGCCTGGCACCGCCGGAAGTTCGATTGCGGGGCCGTCGCGGGCGCCTTCCTGCGCTTTGAATCAAGCGACCAAGCGCGCGGCGCATCCGGCGCGCCGTGACGCCATACATTCCCGGCGAAATCGAGGATGTGCGCCCGTTCCTTGCCGGGTGAGACACGCAGCGCGCGGCCGACCTGCTGCAGGTACATGGCGAGGCTCTGTGTCGGCCGGAGCAGGAGCGCGGCGCCGATCGCTGGAACGTCGACGCCCTCCGAGATCAGTCCGCAGTTGCAGAGGACATCGATGTCGCCGGTCCTGAGCGCCTCGATCGCGGCGCGGCGCTGCGTCGGGGGTGTCTCACCGTCGATATGGACCGCCCGGTGCCCGCGCGCGCGGAATCGCTCGGCGACCAGCTGGCTATGCGCCCGGTCGACGCAGAATGCGACCGTCGGCACGCCAAGGCAGATCCGCTCCCAACCGTCGACGGCCGAACCGATGATGACGGGACGTGACATGGCGCGCGCCAGCTGGCCGGCCTCGAAGTCTCCGGCTTTGGCCTTCACGGCGGAAAGGTCGACGGGCTCGGCCGGCGCGTAGAGCCTAAACGGGCTCAGGAAGCCGCCAGCGGTCAACTCGGTCACCGTAGGTCCCTGCACCATGGCATCGAAGGTCGAGGCAAGCCCGCGCCCGTCCAGGCGCTCGGGGGTTGCCGTGACGCCCAGCACGAACGCATCCGGGAGCGCCGCCTGAATCTTCCGCCAGATGCCCGCAACCGCGTGGTGCGCCTCGTCGATGACGACGAGATCGAATTTCGGCAGGTCCGGACCGAGCCGCCGGGCGAGTGTCGCAACTGACGCGACCTGCACCGGACCAGGCCGGAGCGGATGGCCCGCGGCGATCACGCCGTGCTCCACACCCAGGGCAGACAGCGCGCCGGAGATCTGGCGCACAATCTCGTCCCGATGTCCGAGCAGCAGGACGCTCTTGGCGCGATCGACGACAGACGCCGCGACGAACGAGAAACAGATCGTCTTGCCGCCTCCCGTCGGGAGCACGTAGACGACCCGCCGGCGCCCAGCCGAAAAGTGGGCGCGGATCTCCGCCACCCCTGCCGCTTGGTATGGGCGAAGTTCGATCATCGACGACCTTGGGATTAGGCCCCACCTTGCGCGGCGCAGGCTCGGCAGTATAGGTGCTCAGGAGATGGCCCGGGCCGCTGGCAGGCGACCCGGGCGTCGCAACCCCAACCGCGCAGACGGTGGAGACCACGAATGCAAGTGCAGACCTCATTGGCCGCGAGCAAAGATCAGCCGAAGCCTCCGCAGCCTCAGCCGTCGCCACATCCTCAGCCATCGCCTCAGCCAGCACCCCGGCCGACCCAGATACCGGATTGGGATCCGAGCCCAGGAACCAGGGGTATCCCGCTCGGTCCGCGTCCCCCGCGCGACGCAAAGTGAGCAGCAACCGGGGGGCGCAGACTGCGCTCCCCTTTTCGGCACGAGCTGCACGTAAATGTTCATAGATCGCGCAAGGAGCGCTCGGACGATGGCGATAGGTGATAAGCCCCCGAAGAAGGGCACCAAGAAGGCTACTACGAAGAAGATCGTGCGCAAGGTTGCCGCAAAAGTTGGTTATTCTGCTCCGAAGAAAAGCGCCCCAAAGAGGACCCGCAAGATTCCCTTGCGCCCGCGGCCGCCGAGAGATGAGCAATGAATGAGTTAGATGACCTGAGGTTCGAGATAATCCGGGGCGCCATGTACCATGACGATCTCGAACGCCATTATGCGCGGCTGCATCGCTGGATCATGTTCATCGTCATCTTCTCCGGAACCGCCGCCGCTGCGAATATGCTCCCAGCACAGCCAATCCTCTGGTGGCCGTGGGCGGAGCCGAGCAAGCCTGTCCTGGCGCTTCTTCTTTCACTGCTTTCGACGTTAGCCGGCACCGTCGATATCGTTTGGGACGTCAGCGGAAAAGCTCGCCTCCACTCGTCGCTGAAGCGTCAAGCATATGATCTGCTTGCTGATTGCGAAGACGCCGATTGCGATGCAAGGCAGATGCGGCAGCGCATAGTCCGGACCTTGGTCGACGAACCCCCGATTCTGCACGCGGCAAACGCGCTTGCGTTCAACGGCGCGGCTCAGAACATGGATTACCGTCGGCGGAGCCGCATCACTCCGTCCCAGCGTTTTTGGCGGCACTGGCGCGCCTATGATCCAACGGACTTCCCGGAATATTCGCTTCCCGCAAGAACTGAGTAATCAGCACGGATAGTGACGTCACGAGCGCGGGGCGCGCTTTCCGCGCAAGTTAGTTTTTAGGCACAGGGGGTCACGAATGTCGTCCAGTCTCTTTCTCAGGATCCTATTCGGCGTCGGGATCGCGCTGGCTCTGTCAGCGTCAGCTGTCCGTGCACAAAGCCCTTCCGCTCACCTTGCCATGTGTGTCGGACCAGACGAGCAGATGTGCGACTTCAGCCAGAAGCAATTCAAAGCCGAATACCCGAAAGCGTATCGACGGGATTACCAGGCGCAGAGAAATATCGCATTCTGCCTCTCCCAGGGGTGCGACCGTGCCGTTATTACGAACCCGATTCTTGGCTGCGCTTGGCGCATGGTGATTGTTGGCTCTGGCTTTTCAATGGTCGACACGACAGACACAGGAAACCTCCGTGTCGAATGCGGGCGTCTAGATGCGGTGGAACGTGTCGCGGCCTCCGCGCAGGCCCAGGTCCTGATGAAGAAAATCTACAACCATGCACTGCCCTAATCGCTGCATGTGCCGGCTCCAAACGTCGCGTGCTGATCAGCGACGAAGCCGATAAGGCGCACGTTCTCTGCGCGGCCAACGCACGCCGCTGTTTCAGCGCGCCTCCTGGGTTGCGGCGCCCCGCGCCTCGGCCTCGCGCTCCGCAATCCAGGCATCGAGCGATGAGCGACGGGCACAGACGATGTTTCCGATTTTGAAGGTCGGCAGCCCGCCGGTCGCGGCGCGGTGCTTCGCTTGTCGCGTCGTCCATCCCAGATAGGCGCCTATCTCCTCGTACCCACTGAGGAGGTCCGATCGATCATTCTCATACGCCATGATGCGTCCTTTCATGTTGCGGCCTTGCGCCATGGCCCAGCCGAGCGCGGTTGTTTGCCGATGTCCGCTACAAGCGAGATCAGAGACTTAGTTGTGCGTCCCGCGCCGAAAGAAAAACCCCGCCGCAGCGGGGTCAAGTTATGGAAAGTCGCTGCAGGAGACCAACTTTTTACAACTATCTGTTAGATCCGTGTTTGATACGGCGTGACGCCGGGGTTACGCGGGCCGGGCATTCCGGACGTTGCTGGATAGGAGCGGTGGTCACGAGCCCAGACGTCAGGCGTCGTCTCCACTCTCGGCAGGAAGCGCGCTCTCGCCCGCTCTAAGAGCGAGGACTTTTTCATCGAGGACAGCGTGGATTCGGGCGCGGACTTCATCAATCTTGACCTGCAGTTGCTTGCGGACCTTCACGTCGCGCGTGAAGCGCGCCGGAAGCCCGTCCAACTCGGTCACGACCACAGAGACCACGTCGTCGAGCGCCTCGGCTGCGACAGATCCCTCGATGAGCTGATTGGACCGCTCGCGAACCCGCTGCATGATTTCGAGCTCACGCGCCCTCTTGATGCCGCTGTCGGCAGCAACGCGAGTCGAGGTCCGCTGCTCGTCCTTCAAGAACTTGATGTAGCCCTGAACAACGCCGGTGAGCGGATAGAGCCCCTTGCGGAGCGGCTTGGGAATTAGCCCGTCCCGCACCAGCTGATAGATTCGCTCGTCCGAGATCATCAGAAGGCCGGCTGCGTTCGCGATGCTGATCAGGTGCTCGTTGCGCAACGCGATGATGTCGCCGAGCCCGGGCGTTTCTGGATCGGCCGGCGCCATTGGAAAATATCCTGGAGGAAGTGCCCTGCCCCAGACCGAACCGAGGCAGGGCGTTCATCGTGAGCCTGCCGACCTTCGCGAGGATGACCTTGGGAGACAAGCGGCTGCGCTCACAATTCTTACGAAAAAGGGCCGCCCTGGCTTGGGAGCGACCCTTTCTCACGAGGCGGAAACCCGAGGGCTCCCGCTTATTTCTTGCTCGAGGGCGCCTCGGTTCCGGGCGCATTGGCAGAGGCGCTGCTGGCGCGGTCCGCCTCTGCGAGGTTGTCGGCTGCGATCTGGGCCGACAGCGGCGACGGGCTGGCGTTGGAGCCGGGCGCGAGGTCGCTGTGACTGGCGATCGGCTGCTTGCTTTCGGCGGCCGCAACAGAACCGGGCACAGCCGGGTCCGAAATCGAGACGTCGGCACGAGCCGGGTCGACCCTGGCACCAGCGGGGTCGCGACGCAGGCCTGTGGCCTGCAGCTCGTCGGGGTCGCCGTTGGCCGGGTTGTGCAGCACGCCGTCATTGCTCGCCGCCTCGACCGGGGTCGGGCTTGCGGCAGAGGGTGCCGGGATGCGGTTCAGGCCCTGCGGGTCTTCGGCCCGCGGCGTCTCGAGGATCATGACCTCGCCGCGATCGGCAGCGCCGCGCACCTCGTCGGAGACGTTTTCAAGATGATCGATGCGCTCGCCCTCGGCGAGATCGAGTCCGTCGATCGACAAGGGTCGACCGGAGATATTGCCAACTGAGAATCGCATATTCACCTCCATGGAGATTGGGCCCCCCAGCCCGTCTCTTCAGACCAGCTACGGAGCCGAACTGAGAACCTGATCGAGATCTGCAAATTGCCAGCCCTTGCGCTCCAGCACATCGCGCGCCGGGAAACAAAGGTTCTCCTCGACGGTGTAGGCCGCGAACATGACTCGTCGGCGCTCGACGACGCCATAGAACAGCCAGCGCCCGTCATAGGTGCGCTTCGGCCAGAAGCCGACTCGCCACGAATGCCACGGTCCTATCGGCGTGGTGTCGGGATCACGGACCTTCATCAGAGCAACCAATAGCCGACGGCGAGGATCGCAAGACCCATTGCGCCGAGCGCCCAGGCGATCGCCCCCGATGGGCCGTCGCCCTCGCGGTCGTATTCCTCGCGAACGAGAAACTCGGCCCAGCCGGGCTGGTCGGGGTACACGTTTTCGTCGTTCGGCACGTGGTCGCTCCTGCGTCCGAGGGTCCAAGGCAAATTCGAATTGAAAAACAGCTGCCCCAGCCGAATCGCGGGAGGCCGCGCCCCGCAGGGGGCACCACCCCCTGGGGAGGACCCGCGATGCACGGACCATGGCGCGAGGGATGGCGCACCAGCCCCACAGAGAGGGCTCGTGGCTGGCATGACGACACGTGCGGCCCGCGCGATGACGCTCGCAACACGCGCCAGCGTGTGACCACGTGAGCGCCTTGCGCCGCGTTACCGATGAGCAACAGAACGGTGGTGCGACCGGCCGTTCTCTGGCGTGCGAGCGGCATGCATCATGCGTCGGTGGTGCCCATTGGCAACGGGCCGGTCGGGCTGATGGGGGTGGCATGTGGCACGGGTGGAATGCCCGCATGCCCGGAACGCTCGACCTCGGTGGACGGCTGCGATCAGACGGAACGCAATTACCCGATTGCGCGCAGCATCGTGCGGAAGGCGAGACCGCTGAGTAGGCCGACGATGAACACGAGGAAGATCATCGGCCATAGAGCGGCGAGGATGAGCGAGCTGACGGTGTCGGGACATTCATCCTCGCGCTCGGCCTTGGTCTGCCAATAGACGAACGAAGCGATGAACCCGACGAAGTAGGCCAGCAAGATCAGCGCGATCATTTGAGCAGCCATTTTTCAAGGGTGAAGGGAAGCAGGTCCATGGTGATCTGGTAGAACACCTTTTCGGCGGTCTCCTTGACCATTTCCTTCGGGATATTCGGCCCCCAGAGTTTCTTGATCGGCAGCCGCGACTTACCTCGGCGCACAAATACCTGGCCGTTGAGACCGAGGAACGTGTGTTTGAAGATGCGACGAACGCCCCAAGGCGCGGCGGACACGCCCGCGCCTCTTTGCACAGCGCCGAACTGCCGGAGTGACAGGGTGACGTCGCGAGCAATGATCACGTACGAACCCATGCCGTTGCCCATCGCCTGGCGGGTGATGATCACCTGCTTAACCGCGCCATAGGGCACGCCGGCCTGTTTGGCCGTGGCGCGAATGACCTGGGTGCGCGCTTTGTTGCCGACCTCATCGAGCGCTTTCGCAATAGCGTATGGAGCGGCAAGGCCGGCTTTGTCGAGCAGGGCTTCGAGTTCTTTGATGCCGTTCCATGTGCAGGTTATTTCCGCCATGTGAGCCTCGATCGGGCTGCGGCAACGCGAGCCCGCATCTCGGACAGGTCGGCGCGCACGGTGGTTACAATCACGCGGCCTTGGTCAGCGAGTGCGGTCCTGTCCCCATGGGCGAGAGAGGCGGCTACTTGGACCAATGCGGTCCGACGTTCCCTGCATCTGCACATCGAGACGGGCATCCTTCCGGCGTTCCATGGTCTCGACGAAGACCGCGACGCTTTCGAACTCGAGACCGAGCTGACCGGCGATGAAGCGAATCGTGTGTCCGCGCTCGCGAAGCGAGCGTGCACGAGGATGCCAGTTGTGGGGCATAGCGGATCAGCTTTCTGGGACGGTGGTGATGGTCGAGTGTGGTGCGCCAGGGGAGATCGCGTAGAAGATCATCGACCCTGGCGCTCTGGCCGCGAGACAGCTCACAATCTGGAGGATGCGAGGGCGTCTCGTGCGCAGCTGCGAATCAAAAAACGCCCAACCGGTGGGGTTGAGCGTTGGGCATTTTACGGTGCGGATTTCTCGCGCGAGATCGTAGAGCACAATCTACGAAACTGAGGCTGTCTAAGAGATTCTTACATACTCAATCTCTGGTGCCTGGGGGGTCCGCTTGGGGCGGCCCCCGTCAACCGGAGTTAGGAGCGATTTAGGTCCAGACACAGTTCCCCCTAACTGCCCGCGTGTATGGCCGATTTTTTAGGGGCTGTAAAATGGCACTTTTGCACGTTATTACATAGGGCGAAGCAGCTTTAACGATCATTTTGCTTTTGTTTCCAATACCTTACGCGCCAATTCTGAGATAAAGCTACGTAATAAAACTGTGGCAAAGCCTGAGTATGTTTTGGGTCCAGCGACCCCTGCGAGACGGTTTTCGCGCCATCTTCGGTTCGCGTGTTTCAAGCCGCCTTTGTCCCTCATGTCCCTCATTTGTCCCTCCACCTTGTCGAGCCCCCGATAGACGCGCGGGAGCATTTCGGAATGAGGTGTGAGGCTGATCGAAAGGGCGCGGGCGGCCACCGCGATCAGGTCTTCGATGAGGGGTGCGGAGACCACGATCGGGCTGGCCGCGAGGATCTGGCTTGCGGCACGCAGGAGGGCATCGGCGTTTTCGCTCGTCGTCCAGAACGCGCAGGCGCCATCGGCGACTTTGAAGGGATCGCTGACGACAACAATGCGCGGGGGTGTGCCGGAGACGGTGAGCGCGGCGAGGCCGAACTCGGTGACGTAGTGGCGAACCAACGATGGATGGTGATGCCCTGGCATGCTCGCGATCTTCGTCAAAATACCGGCTCCCGACGAATGTCGAGGTGACTGGCGATCAGCGAGAGGCCCATGCGCGCATCTTTGAGCTCCAGCCGTACGCGGCCGACCGGGTTGAAACTCTGGCTCTCCGACGAGGCCCAATGCACGACGCGGCGCGCCGATCCGGGAGACTGATGGTCGAGGATCCACAGCCAGTCGAAAGCACGCTGCATCTGCGTGATCGACTGCATCGAGGGCGCGATGCGTTGGCGCGGACCATCGCCACGGCCGCGCCGGGTGGCCGCTTCCTTCTCCCGCTGCTCGCGCTGCGCCTCGATGTCTTCCTGCTCGTAGGGATAGGGCGGCCAGGCGCTGGATCCACCCTGCTTCTCGGGCAGCGCGTTGAGCGTTTGAAACGCCTCGACCAGCCGCAGACCGACATGTTCGGGGGTCCAGCAATTGGGCACACGCACCTCCTCATCGCGACCACGGAGCGGGTCGAAAAACGCGCCATCCTCAAAATCGTCCATGTCCCTCTCCTATCGTTAGAGGGACAGAGACAGGGACAACTAAGGGACAGGTGCGGGAAGATGGGAGGGACAGGAGCGACAAAACCGGGCTGATCGTCAAAACGTCACCTCGTCCAGTTCGGGGTCGAGCGGCATCTGTTCGGGCTCGGCCTCACGCGGGTGCGAACTGCGATCGAGACCGAACACCCGGCGCTTCGTGCGCCAGATCCATATGCCGTCCTTGGCGATCAGGTTCTTGGCCAGGAACATCTCCTCGGCGCGATCGCGGGCCTTCTTCACCCGCGCGACCAGAGCGCTTTGGTCCTCGTCCGGGGTTGCTGCTGTGCGCATCATCTCGTCGCGCCACTCAGTGACCGTGCAGCAGGAGGCCCAGATTGGAGCGCGGATATCGGCGGGCGGATTGCGACCCTGCCTGTGGATCGCCTCATTCAGAGCCTTGAAGATCTTCAACTGGCCGGGCTTTAGATCGGCCATGCCGGATTCGCGCGCCTGCTTTTCGGCTTCTTTCTCGCCCACATGCATGCAGACGCAGGACGTGATCTCCTTGCCATCGATGCGCATGCCGAGCTTCACCTGCGCGAGCTCAAACCGCATCGCCACCCCGCCCTCGCCATCCTTCTGTTTCGACAGGATGGCGGTCCGCTTTTTGTAGCCGTTCTCCTCTTCCAGTGTGACCGTGATTACCTGGTCGACGTTGGCGAAGATCGACGTGTGGCCACGCAGTTTCAGACCGGCGGCGTTCATGTGATGAACCAGGCAGACGTGCGAGCCGGTCTCGCGCCGGATCCGGTCGATGTTTGACATGACGGTCCCCATGTCCTTGCCCGAGTTCTCGTCGGCGCCGCCGGTGGCGGTCGCCAGCGTGTCGATAAAGACGGCGCGCAACGGCAGGGAGTGCTCCGACTTAATCCAGTTGATCTCCTCGATCAGCGGCGTGGTGTCCGCCTCCGGATGGTAGAGATCGATTGGCGCCTGCAGCAGCTCGAATGGGATGTCGGCGTTGGGGTCGAGGTCGAAGTGCTGGCGATAGGCGCGCAGACGCTTCTTGATCCCGAGAGCGCCCTCGCCTGCCTGGTAGATGACCAGACCAGGCATCAGCACCTTGTGCCCGAAGAACGGCCGCCCGGTCGCCAGAGACATCCCGAGATCGATCGCAAAGAACGACTTCCCAGACAGGCTGGCTCCGGCGACGACCGACTTCTCATTCGCGGTCAGGAGATCGTCGACGAGGTATTCCAGCTCCGGCCCCGGCTCGTCGAGGCGCGAAAACGGCAGGCGGCGATAACGCGACACCCGCGGCGGCTTGAGGAGCCGCTGCGTTTCCTCGACATAATCAGCGATGCTGATGGTGGGCGGGAGTTTCATTTGAAACCGTTTCAGCCGGCGGAAAGGGAGATGGCGTGTTCGAGGCAGCGCAGACGGGGAAGGCTGACTCCCTTTCGCACCACGACATCGTGCTGCTCGCCGGAATGCGGGCGCAGCGGCTGGAGCTCCGGAGGCCGGAGAGCAGCGGCGGGCTCGTACGGATACGCGAAGGGTTCGGATGTTTCCTTTCGCCGTGCGGAGTGGATCACCGACCGCACGTAATTCGCATTGCAACCAATGCGCTCGCCGATCCCGCTTAGGGTGAGTTCCGGGTATTTTGCATGCAGTGCGAGAATCGCCTCATGGTCGTGGCACTGCTTCCCCCGGCGCGGCGGTTGCGCGCCAATGCGGCTCGTGCCGCGCGGATCGCCACGATCGCGGGCCACCTGAACGAAGCTGTAGAGGGTGCGCGGCTGCACGTTGCATTCGGCGCATATCTCAGCCGTCGGCAGGCCTTTACTCCATGCGTCGAGGATCTTCTCACGATCATGAATTCGCCTCATCACACATCCTCCGAAATCAGCTGCAGGAGCACGTCGTTGTGGTCTTTGCCCGCAGGCGCGGGGCACAAGAAAACCCGGCGGGCAAGGTCGTAAAATCGCTGGCCGGCGGTGGCAGCGTGTGCACGCGTGACAAAAGCTTCGCTGTCACCGTCGACCAGGATGAAGACCGCGTCGTCGATATGGTCCGGGAGGATCATGCCGGGGCGGTTGTGATCGGGGATGCCGTTTGGGATGGTGGACTTGGCTTTCACCGGATGCGGGATGCGTGCGACGGAGCTGCCCGAGAGGTTGCCGAGCGAGATGGCAGCGATCACCGCCGCGTCGTCCGGAGCGCCGAGCTCGCCGGCCATCTGGTAACCGGAGAGCGTGCTCTCGATTCCCTCGCCTGTGATGAGGGATGAGCCCTCGCCGCGCGGGGAAAGCCAGATCATTCCGTTTTCTGCCAGGCCCTCTATCTTCTTCGATGGGCCGCCCCCGGGGACAGAAAGCTTCATCGGCTCAATCGGGTCGAGGTAGGTTCGGTGGCACCCGATAATCGTTCCGGCGACATCCCGAATCGCGGCGAGCATCGCCGGAAACTCGCCGATCGGCTCAGGCGTGCCGGCGTAATATTTCAGCGCAGGATGGAAGCGCAGATCACCCCACATGCGCGGCACCACCGCGATTCCACGGCGCTCGAGGTATTTCGCTGCGTGGGTGCCCGCGATCGCCAGTCCGCCACCGAACAGGCGGCGTGCCTTCGAACGCTTGCGCTCGTTTTCGACCTCGCGCTCCGTCTCTGCCTGCGCGGCCTGCTCGATCACTTCCTGCCGCTGGACAGGGGTCAGCGGCCGCGTGCCGCCGAGGTGCGCAACCGCCTCCGGAAAGCTCTTGCCGGTGAAGGCGCGCACGGCGTCGATGACGTCGCCGCGCTCCCCGCACCCGTAGCAACGGAACCGGAGGATCTTGTCCTTGACCTCGCAGCTGGGGGTCTTGTCGCCATGGAAGGGACAGCGGCACATGCCACGCGAGTCGAGCGTGACGCCGGCCTCCCGGAAAATGCGCGAGACGGGGTTTTGTAGCCGCAGATCGTCGAGCTCGACGGGATCGAAGCGGGAGAGCGAGCTCATGCTTCCCTCCGGAGCCAGCTGCTCTCAGGACGGCCATCGTAACCGCGCAGCCAAATGAACCACGCGAAGTCTTCCTTGCCACCGCCCGGGTTGATCCCGGCCTCGATGACCGGCCCTGGAGGCATGGATGGGCGCGGCGTGATGTAAAGGACACGACGCAGAGGTGTCGTCTCAAGCCAGCGCGAACGCTTATCGCCATGCATCCATTTGGATGGCAGCAGCATCGCGACCTTTCCCGTCGCGCGCTCTAGCGCGCGAACGACGAAGGCTTCGGCATGCTTGAACGGCGGATTGCTGACGATGTTGTCGGCGCGATAGAACGCCTCCGTGAGGAAATCCATCTGCATCCGGCAGGATTCCGACCGCATTATCAAGTCGCTTCCAACGTGTTCCAACCCGGCCGCTGCTGCCGCTTTCAGAATTCGGCCCATGCCGCAAGCCGGGTCATAGACGTTGCCCTCGAACTTCTCGGTTGCGAACAGCCGCTCGGAAACCCATTCCGGCTCGACGTACCAGTCGTCCGGATGACGGTCCCAGATCTTTGCGTTGAGGATGCGGTGCTCGTCGTTCATGCCGGTGCTCCATCGTCCACGACGTTGTCGATCAGGCCCGCGTCCTGCCCACCGGCGAGCACAAACAGCCGGACCATGCCCTCGATCGTGAGCGAGCGCCGCGTGGCCGCGCGCCCAAAGGCCTCGGCCGTGTCTCGTGGAAGCGAAATCCAGATGCCCTTTTCGCCGCGGATCGACAGACCGAGAACGCAGGCGCGTCGGCGGACGTTGACCTCTGACGTGTCGATGATCGGATCGGCCGCGATCCGCTCGATGCTCCAACGGGATCCGATCAGAAACGCGAGCCGTGCATCCCGCTGTCTATCCCAACGCGACCGGCTCAACGGCTCCTCCTCTGGCGGGGTGAGATCATGTCACGCACGCGATCGGCATGCGGGGTGAGTTGCAGAATGAGGTTCGCTGTTCGGCGAAGACCCAGGATCTCGGCCTGCGTGAGCCGCACGAAAGCTTCGGCGGATGGACGCCCGTCAGAACCTGTCGCACGCAGTTCGACCGCGCCGAGCAGTTCGTGCATTTGCGTCAGATTGAGAGCGGGCCCGAGGTCCATCAGAACGCTCCTCCGTCAAAGTTCTCCGGACGGCGGAAGTTCTGTGGGGCGCGGCGGATATTCTCGCCTTTCACGGGGCGCTGCACCGGCAGGATCTTGAGCAGCAGGGGCGACATCGGCTGTGAGGTCTGTGGCTGCAGCTCGTTGCCGAACCACCACCAGAGCGCGCCAGCGTCGGCCTGATCCAGTGTGCTGGGCTTCCACCCTGCCCCGAGGCAGAACCGCATCACCTCGCGCTTCGCGAAATCCCCGGGCAGGTTTCCGTTGCCGCGACCGAGAAAGGCCGAGCGCACCGTCGAGACCTTGCCGAAACGGACCGCGTAACCGAGGTTTTTTGCGACGGCGCCGACGATCGAAACCAGGGACGTGAGGCGAATGGTCGTGTTCGCGTTTCCGCCGTGCGGCGTGAATTCGAGGGGCGCCTCGATCACAAGGAAGTCGGGCTGGACGGTGTTGAGGAAGTCGATCGCCCAGACCTGCGCCTTCGCGCTCGCGTCGACATGGCCGGAGATATCCGACGTGTCGGCGCGGAAGGATTGCGACATGAACCGCGGCGCCTCACCGACGCGCCCGTAGGCGACGCCGGTCGTGGTCGCGATATCCAGAGCTACGATGAGCGCGGCCTCGGTCATGACGATCAGCCCTCGTCTTTCAGCTGCTTGATCCCGTCACGCAGGCGCGTGACGTTTTCGGCAGACGGATCAGCTGTCAGGCTGCGGACCTTTGAAGCGCGCTCTTGCTGGCGGGCTTCTGCCTTTTCGACGGCGCTGGCGCCCAGGGGCGTGTCGGCGAATGTGCCAAGCGCGGCCTCGAGGAGCTCGACCTGCTCGATTTCCTCCTCATCTAGACCGTCGGTCAGCCCCTCGATTTTGGCCGTGAGGTCCATTTTCTTGAGAATGGTGTTCAGAGCCTTGCGCGGTATTCCTGCCTCTTTTGCGCGATCCTTCACATCGGAGATGTGCTCGTTGATCGTCTTGCACCGCTGCATGAATTCGCCGCGCAACGATTCTTTGTCGGCGAGGTGCCGTTGGATATCGCCCACAAACTGCTTCGCGATACTGCTATCGATCGTGTTCGACATGTTCATTCCTTTCCAATAGGCGGGACATTGGCGACCAGCCGCGCGCCGATCCCGTTGGCGGCGCGCGTCACGATGTTGAAGGTGGCCTCTTCGCCCATAATCTCGACCAGGGCGAAGATGACGCCTTGAAGAAAACTCTGTGCGAGTTGGCCGCCGCTGATCGAGCCGTAGGTCGAGGCGTGTTCGATGATGTTGAGGGAGGCGGTCAGCTCATTCCTTTTCAGAACGAGACGCCATGCGTCGTCAGCGGCACTCATGGGCCACCTGCCCGCGCGCGACGACCGCAGGCCAGAGCCAGCTTGAGGCAGCGATCGGCACCGTTGAGGAGAAGTCGCGCGAGCCAGTGAAGGCTCGTCGAGAGAGCGGCCCAAAAGAGCCGCTGGATGCCGCGCCGCTGCATAGAAAAACTTTCGGTGACAGATCAGAGTCCGGTCGGCTGTTACGCGCCGATCACGGGTGGCCTACGCTTAGTCAGATCACCGTGGCTCACGCCCATTCGATGATTAGAGAATTCTGCAAGCTTCGAGTTCACGGTCGATCCGCGCACGCTGCGCTTCTAGCTCCACCTGCCTCACGGAACGTCGAGCTTCGACCAACCAACCATCCGGTTGGTGCATGATCGCCGCGAGAAACTCGGGCCCGTAGGCACTCAGCAGCCGCAGAAAGCTGGGAAGCATTGGAAGACTTCTGCGCTCGATCCACTTCGCCACGGCAGCCGTTGAGCATCCGATGTCGATCGCAACGTTCTCAGCGGTCTTCCGTGGATGCCGGGACCGGAGAAACTGGATGAGCCTATCCTCGACGGCTGTGCGGCAAGAACCGACAGTTGTCCGGTATTCACCTGTGGAGTGTTCAGCTAAGCCACGCGATGTTCCCGCCAGCGTCGAAGGGAGACGGCGAGGACGGAGTGATGATGATGGGAATGCGACCGCCGACATTTTACGCGACCTCGCTCTGGGCTTCCGGGGCATGCGGCTCGGGGCGCGGGACGTCGGACGGCCACTCGGCTCCTACGGGCCAGTGGTCCGAGAACCACTGCAGCGCCTTCTCAATGGAACGCGCGCCGATGTCGGCCCCTTCCCTAACCCGCTTCAAGCGACGCCCGTCGTTGAACACGATGGTTGAGATCCTGGCCTCGCCGATCTGGCGGGCCTCCCCGAATGCGGTTGCCACCGCGAACATGCTCTCAATCTGGCTCATGCGGTAAAGATGCGGGATGAATACCGCATCTGTCAACGGGTTATTTACCGCTCAGCATGCGGTTTTGAGTCGAGGTATATTTCCCGCATGACCGAAGATCGAGTCGCCGCGACAAAAGAGCTAGCTGCGCGGATACGCTTGCGGCTAATGCAACTCCACATTTCTCCGGAGGGGGCATCCAAGGCGGCCGGTCTTCATCGCGATACGATCCGAAATATCACTCGCAGAGCCGACGCCGGTCAACCGTACAATCCGCGCTGGCAGAACCTTGAACGCCTAGCATCTGCTCTTGAGGTGACACCCGAGTGGTTGTCAGGCCGGAAGCCTGACGCTGACGTAGAGCCGCCTCGCGTAGGATCAGAACCCGCCACGCAGATTTCTTCCGTTCCAGAGCCAGAGTTCTTCGACAAATCCAACAAGATGCCGGTCTACGCCTCGGCCGAAGGCGGCGAGGGTGAGTTGATTGTCGATACCGATCCGGTTGACTGGGTGGAGCGCCCATACACTCTCGCCCATGTGAAGAAGGCTTACGCCATCATCGTTACGGGCGATTCGATGCATCCAGCGTTTAAGCCGGGCGACAAGGCTTGGGTGAACCCGCAGATGCCCCCCTTGGGCGGTGACGATTGCGTTCTCTACGCCAAGGATCATCGGCTCGGGGAGATGCGCGCGCTCATCAAGGAATTTGTGCGCTCGAACGGCGAGTATTGGATAGTCAAGCAGTACAATCCGCCGTTGGAACTGAAGCTCGAAAAATTGGAATGGCAGAAATGCTTCAAGGTGGTTGGTAAGTTTCACCGCGGATGAAGCCAAAAAATACATAGGGGATGGAGATGGCGAATTCAGAGGCGACGCCGGCAGCTAGCGGTTCAGCGCCCAGCAAGAGCAGCAAAGGCTGGTTGATCGCACTTGCAATTCCTCTGGCCTACTGGGGCTACTCCGGATTTCCGTCCCCCGGCACACTCATCCACTATTGGACTGACGCATCTTCCGAATGCGTGAAGTTTGCGGAAGCCAACAGAGACAAGCTTTTTGCGGGAAAATCGAAGATCAAGGCTATGGAGTCGTGGCTCAAGAACGGGAAGGCTGTCGTTGAGCTCGGCGGCTATAACGAAGGGGAGGACAAATATACTCCGCGCCTCTGTGTCGTCGGTGGGGGATCCATCCAGATTGTGTCTGTCTTTGAGAATGGCACATGGAGGTGATCACGGACGTCTGGATGCGGACCGAGGCCTTACGATGAATCGTTTGTTCTCTATCGCCTTCGCCATTTCTTCTCTTGTGTTTTCAAGCACCGCGTTTGCGCGAAGCTCCCACGGAGGAAGTAGGTACTACCGATCCAGCGATGGCTCTATCGTTCACCGTCCGACCCATTCCGGAAAAGACTTTGGCCATATCTCCGCCATCTGCCGTGACGGAACGCACAGCCTTTCGCATCATCGTCGTGGTGCCTGCTCTCGCCATGGTGGCATCGGCCAATGGATGGGCTGATTGCCCTTCCTTCGCGCCCAACTGCGAAACCCGCGTTTTCAGTTCAGTGTTGAGATCCCGACGCTTACCGCATCTGTCTCTGCCTGGCACTCGATGTGGATACCCGGAAGGTTAAGATCGCTCATTTCCGACTCGTCCTTCTGCGCAGCCTGGTAACACCGCCTCACGAGCTGCAGGATCTGCTTTGCGGGAAGCCTCGTAACTGCAGTCCCGAGGTTTGCGACTGCAGAAAACCATGCGTTCGGTGGAAACCCGCTTTGATCCCAATTTGCGTTGACGTGTGGCCCTGAAATGACTGCGCACAACAACGTGAGTTCGGGGATCAAAGGGTGACGAAGGAAGACGGTCTCTCCGAGCGGTGAAAAATGGTCAAAGGCGGCGCCAGCTTGGACCAACTTCCCTGTTGCGACCGTACATGCCGGCGCGTCGACCTTTCTGGTGCCCTCTGCGGAGGCCGGCATGCAGAGACCGGCCAGCATTAGGACAAGCGCGATTCGTGATCTCAATTCAACCTCCCGACGTATTTTTGTCAGGATATCGGCTTAATGCCTGAAAGCCAAAATTTTCCGCGCGCGCTGTTAATAGATTTCAAAACCTCAACGTAAGTAACGATCTTTACAGAAATATTGTGGATGGGGGGCCCCTTGAGGGGACCCCCAACATTCAACCGTGTCTGTCGTATAGGGATTCAGGATAATCAACGTCCTTCGTCGTAAGGGGTAGAGAGACTGAGCTCTATGACACCCCCCTTACCCCCCATTTTAACGCACGGTTTAAAATCCGCGTCAAGCCGCATGAGCGGTATGTTTCCCGCAAATAACCCTTGACGCGGGTTTCTTACCGCATCATCATCCCTCCATCGAACGGAGGGCCACATGCGATCTTCAACTTCCATCCAGGCCGAAAGCGGCGACCGGCAGCACCCGACGATGCGCCGGATCCTCATCGACCTGCGCGGTCTCAGCGGCATGGACCAGGCCCTGGTCCATGCCATGGTCTCGACCCTCCCCGACCACACCGACATCGGCGACCAGCGCGCGATCATCGTGGCCCTCGCCGGCCGGTTCGACCCGAAATCAATTGATCATCTGATCGACCACGTGACCGAGCAGGCGCGCATTCAGCGCGCCCGGCTGGCGGACTCTAGTCGGTTTGGTGATCTGCTCGCGACCGCGGCGATCTTCCTGATTGGCATCCCGGTTATTGGCCTCGCCACCCTCCTCCCGACCGACGCGATGGCCGCTGACGCTCTCGCCACGGCCAGCAGCGGCACATGGAGTTCGACCAGCGTCTGGGTCGCCCTTCTGGTCGGCGCCTACATCGGCGGCGCCTTCATGGCTTGGCTTACCGCTTCCGGCCGGCCCGTTACGACCTACGAAGATCACCCCGACTTCACACGGGGAGCGAAGTGAAATGCGCTCTTCGCTGCTGGCGCGGCTTCTTGGAAGCCCTTCGCCTCAACCCTCCGCGCGCCTCGCGTTTGTTGCGCCCGCGCGTTCGAACCTTCCTGAAAATCCAAAACGGAGAACAGCAGTGGCAATAAACGACGTGCTCAAGGCGGCCGCTGCCGCCGACGATTACGACTCGGCGCGCGTCATCGCGGCCTTCATGAACGCTGAGGCGATGAAGGAATCGGCCATGGGCCGCGACCCGGCGGGCTGGACGGACACGCGCGTGCTAGCTCTTGGCCGCATGTTCGCCGAGGTGTTCCGGGAACAGCGCGGCGCCCCTGCCCCGGTGGCTCGTCCCGTGATGCCGACCGCGCAGCCGGTGTTTGAGCCTGAGCAGCGGGTCGTTCCAATCGCAGTTTCGAGCGGCGAGCCCACGCACGATGCGGCCGGCGACGTCGGCCAGGCGGCTGTCACCGAGGCTTTGCGGATCGTCGCGAACGGTGATGAACGTGGTTGAAACCAAACTCACCATCATCCGACCCGGCATGAAAACCGAGACGCTCGACATGCCCGACCTGCCGATCTGGCCGGGTCTCGATCGGCTTCGGCGCACGCTCTGCGTCAAGGGCAGGCTCGGCGAGGACGTGCACCTGGAGCATGTCTCCGTGCTCATCGACGGGCGCCCGACTGACATGTTCGTCGATGAGGACGGGATGTCCAAGGGCCTGCCCGTCAACGTCGCCGCGACGAAGATATATCGCGCCAATTCGCTTCTTCGGAACCCCGACCTTGACGCCGAGAAACTCCCGAAAATTGTCGGCCCTGCTGTCGTGTTTAGCCGCCGCGTCTGGAGCTGAGAGGTCACATGTTCAACCGCGCAACACTCATCGGCAACGTCGGCAGAGATCCCGAAGTCCGGAAGACCGGGAACGGCGATTCCGTCGTCAGCTTTTCCGTCGCGACCAGCGAAAGCTGGCGCGACAAGGCGAGCGGCGAGCGCAAGGAAAAGACGACCTGGCACAACGTCGTGATCTGGAACGAGGGTATCGGGAAGATCGCCGAACAGTACGTGCGCAAGGGTTCGCGCGTGATGGTCGAGGGTCGCATCGAGCATCGCGAATACAACGACAAAGATGGCAACAAGCGGACCTCGACCGAGATCGTGCTGCAGCGGTTCAACGGCGAACTGAAGCTGCTGAGCGGCAAGGACGAACGCAGCGACGATGCTGCGCCGCGCGAGCAGCGCAGCACCAGCCGGGATGACGGTGCATCGAGCAGCGGCACGCGCCGCAGCACGTCCGCAGCCATAGACGACGACATACCTTTTTGAAAAATCGAGAGAATGAACGTGTCTGAGACTTGGAAAGTAATCCCTTCATTACCTGAGTATATCGCAAGCTCAAAGGGGCGTGTAATGCGCATTCCGTACGAGAAGCCTATGCCTTACGGTGGCATCCGCTGTTACGGTGGCCAGCCGACAAGAGGCCAGTGTCATGAAGGCAACGGCGATCGGCCGACGCTCATCTTTCGGAAGCGCAACTTTCGTATGTCGCGGCTTATCTGCGAGGCTTTTCATGGACCATCTCCGTTTCCGAATGCCGTCGTAATGCACATCGATGACGACCAGACGAACAACGCTCCAGAAAATCTGAAGTGGGGGACGCAGAAAGAAAATCTGAACGCGCCGCAGTTCATTCGCAAGCTCCAGGCGCGCGTTCGTCGCTTCACGGGTTTGCAGGTCCATGAGATTCGTAGCCGACGGAGATCAGGCGAACAACTCAAGTCGTTGGCCAAAGAATACTGCGTTTCGCTCGACACAATCTCAAACATCAGTCTGCACAAAACCTACGTAGACCGGCCGGAGTCACTTCCTGCTGGCGCGCGGAAGGTTGCGGCAGAATGAATATCGAGAAAATCCCCGTCGACACCGAAGCGCGCAAGGCCGAATGGCTGGCCCTACGTGACCAGGACGTGACGGCATCCGACATCGCCACCCTGCTTTCGGTCGACGCGCATCCTTATCGGACGCCTCGCCGCCTCTGGGAGGTAAAGGCCGGTCATATCCGCGAGCGCATCAAGGACAACCGCCAGCTGCTGCGCGGCCGTCTCATGGAACCGATCGTCCGCAAGATCATCATGGACGATCACCCGACATGGCAGGTGATTCCGGGCGCGCATTACTATCGTGATCCGGAAGCGCGCCTGGGCGCGACTCCAGACGCATTTATCATCCGTCCGGATCGCGAAGGCTTCGGGAATTGCCAAATCAAGACGGCGGGTCAGTGGGCGTTCAAGAAGAGCTGGATCGTTGAGGATGACGAACCGGATATCGATCAGGACGGCGACCCGGTCCGCACGATCGTGCCGCCAGCATGGATCATGGCGCAATCGATCCTCGAAGGTCATCTGACCGGCGCGAGCTGGGATTGCGTCGCTGTGGTTGAGATGAGCGACGGGCTCGATCTGACCATTGTGGACGTGCCGCGCGAGCCGCGCGTGGTCGAGAATATGTATGCGAAGGCCGCGGAATTCTGGGCCTCGATCGCGACCGGTGTGCCGCCGCCCTTCGACTGGCTGCGCGACGAAGGTCTGATCGGGCAGCTGTTCGCCGAGGAACGTCGGCCCGACCTGCTCGACGCTATGGGCGATCCGGCTGTCGAGGCCGCATTGCAGGATCACGCCTGCGGCAAGGCGATGATCGCCACGGGGCAGGATCTGAAACAGCGCGCGACTTCCATCCTGAAGAACGCGATCGGCGACGCACCTGGTCTGACCTTCGACCGGGCGCGCGTCACTTGGAAAACTCAGGTCAAGCCCCGCACGGCGCTCGGCCCAGGAAGCATCACGCGAGTCCTGCGCGTGAACGACCGACGCCAGGACGGCGCGCACTCCCCGCAAGCACATGAGGCCATCGATGTCTTCTGAAGCCGCAGTGATTGATCGCTATCACAACGAGCCGCCGCTCAAGGATCGGCTGGCAATGGATCATGCCGACCTGGTCGAGCAGCTCGAGCAGATCGCCGCGCGCGCCACAGACGCGCCAAAAACGATCGAGGACGATGACGGGCTCTCCGTGCTCGCTGCCATCGTGAAGGATACGCAGTCGGTCACCAAGAAACTGGAGACGAAGCGGGTCGCGGAGAAAGAGCCGCATCTCGCTGCCGGACGCGAAGTCGACGGGTTCTTTGCGGGTCACAAGACGCGCGCCGAGCGGATCATCTCCGAGATGAACCGGCGTAACACGCTGTATCTCCGCGCGAAGGCGGACCGCGAGCGTCAAGAGAGGCTGGAGCAGGAACGGGTTGCACGCGAGGCCCATGAGGCAGCCATGCGCGAGGCCGAGCGCCTCGACGCAGCAAACCGGCGCGCCGAGGCTGACCAGGTGCTCGAGGAGGCTCAGCAGGCCGACATCGATGCGCGCGTGGCAGCGACCGCAGCAGCCGCCAAGCCCGCCGAGCTGGCGCGCACCCGCACGGCATCGGGCACGACCACGTTGGTCACGCGCTGGGAGTTCCAGCTGACCGACTTCGCGGCGCTGAGCCCCTCCGCCGTGTGGCCGTACTTCACCCGCGCCGAGATCGAGAAGGCAATCGGCGTCGCTGTTCGCAACGGCGTCCGCAGCCTCGACGGTGTGCACATCTTTGAAAACAGCGTCGCACAGTCGCGCTGAGATCGCCCTCAAATCGAATTGGAAAAAGTTACGTGGCAAAAGAAGCAGCAAAGACGGCCGGACGCGAGGTCGCAACGCAGCAAGAAGCACAGCCGCTTGCGCGCAACGCCGCCAGCCAAGGCTTGATCGATACGAAAGACGGCCTCGAAAAGCGAATGCCGGAGATCATGCGGGCGTTGCCCCCGCACATCCCTCCGGAACGGTTCGTCCGAGTGGTCATGACCGCGCTGCAATCTAACCTCGACCTGCTGACGCAATGCGACCGCGCATCGCTTTTCCGGTCAGCTATCAAGGCTGCGCAGGACGGGCTTCTGCCAGATGGTCGGGAGGGCGCACTCGTGCCCTTCAAGGGACAGGTTGCCTGGATGCCGATGATCCTCGGCATTCGAAAGAAGGCGCGCAACTCCGGCGAGATACTCGATTGGGATGTTCAGGTGGTTCGCGAGAAGGACGAGTTCGAATATGAACTCGGAGACCAGGCATTCATCCGGCACAAGCCCTATCTGGCTGGAAACCCCGGCAAGGTCATCGCGGCATATTCGATCTGCCATTTGAAGGATGGCGGAATATCGCGCGAAATCATGTCGCGCCACGACATCGATAAGGTGAAGGCTTCCAGCCGCTCAAGCAGCAAGGGCCCATGGGTCGATTGGTTCGACGAGATGGCGCGCAAAACTGTTGCGCGCCGGCATTCCAAGAGCCTGCCAATGTCGAGCGACCTGGACGACCTCGTTCGGTCCGACGATCACCTCTATGACCGCGAGGGCGCAGAGGCCGACACGAAGCAGACCAGGCGGCCCACGCTCGCTTCACGCATGAACATGCTGGCTGGCGCTCCGACCGATCATGGTCAGACCACGGTCGAAGCCCCGCCGCATGATGCGGAAACGGGCGAAATCGCCGAGGGCGACAAGATCGAGGAGAGTCGGTCAGACGTGCAAACCGAGACTGCCAGCGATGACATTCCCGGGGATAAGCCTACCGGCGCGAGCGAGGTGACAAAGCTCGATCCTATCGCGGTCGCCCGCGAGCGTGGCGCAAAGGCGAAAGCAAACGGGCAGCTGGCCCGCGCTCTCCCGGCTGAATACCGCGACGGACGGGACGATGAAAAAGCGGCGTGGCTGGATGGCTTCAACGCTCACGAAAAGCAGGAAGGCTGAGGCATGAAAATCAGGGTCATCGACTTCGAAACAACCGGCCTCCCGCCTGAAGCATCGGTCTGTGAAATTGGCTGGTACGACGTCATCGACGGTGATGTCGATGAGTCCAGCAAGGGCGAGATGTTCGTCAACCCACGTCGCGAGATGTCAATCGAGGCACGCGCGGTGCACCATATCCGGGACGCCGAACTTATCGATGCCCCCGCAATCGACTACGGATTCCGCGCGCTCATGGCAGGCGCTCCGGACGCCTTCGTTGCTCACAACGCGGCCTTCGAACGTGAGTTCTTCGCAGGCGGCTCTATACCATGGGTCTGCACGCTGAAAGTAGGTCGACGGCTCTGGCCGGATGCACCATCGCATTCGAACCAGGTGCTGCGTTACTTCCTCGGCCTCGAGCTGGAGGATGCGCAAGCGATGCCTCCGCACCGTGCCGCACCGGACGCTTTCACGACGGCGCACATCCTGGTGCGCGCGCTTCAGAGCGCTTCGCTCACGGACATGATTGCATGGACGAATTCCCCGTCCCTGCTGCCTCGCGTGAACTTCGGAAAGCACCGCGGCAAGAAGTGGACCGAGGTTCCGCGCGACTATCTCGAATGGATCGTCAAGCAGCAGGACATGGACGGCGACGTGCGGTTCACCGCGAAGTCAGCTCTCGGGAGGTAGGCCGTGAAGCGACACGAGAAGCTCCTCAGGGTCTACGGGGACCGACGCGTCAATTGGGCCCTCAGCGAACTGATGGCGCGGCGCGGACTCGCGGCGCTGTCGGACGACGCGATCGAGGAACTGATCGCGATCGTCAGCCGCAATTACCGCCAAGAGAAGCGGACCAACGCCCACAACCGCGCCATCAGCGACCGAGCAGCCTGACCAGCTGCGCCCGACAAACCCGATGAGGAAACCAACAATGGCCAGCCGTAAAGCAGAGCCGGTCGCGCCGATCGAGCTCGATATGATGAAGGTGTCGAACCTGAAGTTCGGGCACGACGCGGGAGCTCCCGGTGGCGGCGTCAACTCTCGCTCGACCGGGCGTGATGAGAAGATCGAGGAGATGGCGGCCTCGATCGAGCACATGGGCCTGATCCAACCCCTGGCAGTTGTCGTGACCGAGGATGGCGTCGCCTACACGATCGACGGAAATCGGCGCCTCGCCGGGCTGAAATGGCTGGTCAAGAACCATCGTCTGCCCAAAGATCATCGGGTGCCGGTCATAATCCAGCCGCTGGCCGGCGACCACATCGAGGCGTCGCTTGCCGCCAACATCATCCGCGTGCCGTTGCACCCGGTCGATCAGGTCGAGACGTTCTCCGGACTGGCCGACAGATTCACGCCCGAGCAGATTGCCGAGCGGTTTGGCGTCTCGCTGAAACTGGTGCGCGCCCGGATCGCGCTCGGCAATCTTGCACCCGAGGTGCGCAAGGCATGGCGGGCGGGACGGATCGAGCTGCGCGCGGCGCAGATGTTCGCCTTGGAAAAGAACCAGGACCGGCAAGCGAAAGTCCTCGAGGATCTGAGCCTGCGGTACCACAAAGCAGAAAGCCAGATCCTGACCTGGCAGGTGGAGGATGCCCTCGGCCTGGGACAAGAGGTTGACGTCGAGCTGCTCGAGGCGGTTGGGAGAGACAGGTACATCGCCGCGGGCGGCGAGCTGGTCGAGGATCTGTTCAGCGAACGAGTGCTGATCAAAAGCCCGGAGATCATCACAAAACTTGGCGAGGAGATGGTCGACGGAAAGGTTGCTGAGCTGCTGGCCGATGGTTGGGCTTTTGCCGTGCGCCCGCCGACCAACCGCTGGAAGTTCAAACCCTATGCCGCGCCTTGGTCCCCGGCGCGAGAGCAGGCCTTCCGCGATCTCGAGGCAGCCTACGCCACCGCCTGCAAGGAGCATGGCGACGAGAGCGCGCAGGCCGAGGCTCTCTCCGATCAGATCTCCGCGATGGAGGACAACGAGGACATTGTCCTGACCGCCGACGACCGCGCCAAATGCGGGTGCTTCGTCTGGTGGAGCGGTCACAACGGCCTGCGTGTGGAAACCGGATATTTCTTACCCGAACAGGCGTCGACAGCGGGTGCGTCCGAGAGTGTCCCGCCCCAATCCGCGACAGGCGACGCGATCGAGGCCAGCCCGACCATCAGCGCCGCGCTCGCCATGAGCCTGAGCGAGCAGCGGACAAAGGCTGCCGCGGACGCCCTGGCCTGCCAGCCAGCGATCGCCCTGATCGCGCTCGTGGCCGCGCTGGAGACGATCGGCGGCCCGGTCCGGGTTCGCAACGACGGCTACCACGGGGTGCGGACAGATCACCTGCCGGCCTCCTTCGCTGAGCGGGTGCAGCACCTGCAGGCGGCCCCTGCTGAGGAGGTCTCGCAAGCCATCGCCGCCATCGTCGCCACCACTCTCGATCTGCGGCTCGGCATCGACCAGGTCGGATCCGAGACCTTGATCGGCATGCTCGGCAAGAACTACACCGACGCAGCACGCGAGACCTTCGCCGCGCTCGATTACTTCACCCGCGCCAGCGCCACGGTGGTGAAGGTCGCCCTGGCAGAGATGGGCGCTCCAAAGGTCGGCGGGACCAAGCCGAAACTCGTCGAGAAGGCCGTAGAACTTGCGCGCGAGACCGGCTGGCTTCCGCCCGAGCTGCGCGCTCCCGCCTCCACCGCGGTCGCGTGATGGGCATGCCTACGCGCGACGGATGGGTGCCCGGCCCCGACTACAAGCCGCGCTGGAAAGTCGAGCTCGAGGCGGCGCAGGACTCGCGCTGGCTTGAGGCCGGAACCTACCAGATCACATGCACGCTCTGCGGCAAGATCAGCACGATTGAACTGGCGAAAACGAACCGGCCGCGCGTGAGCTGCAAGTGTCCGAAGTGCAGGAAGAAGACGATCCTATGACCGATTCCGTCCGCGAAATCTGGAACGAAGACACCGCGCGCGCGATCGAGAACACGATGCAGATGCCCGCGAGCCGAGCGGCGGCTTATTCCAAGCCCCCAGCCGGGTCCGGCAAGAGCCGCCGGGCCATTGGCTACAACCGTTTGCGGGCGCGGGCCGAGGCCGCAGAGGCGGAGAACGTGGCTCTGCGCGCAGAGATTGGGAGTAATGGCATGAGCGACAAGGTGGCTGAACTGGACGCGATGCTCTGCCAGATGTTCGCGCGGCGTGCGCCTATCGAGGAGACGCTGCTAGCCGTAGCATCCGGCAAGCGAGACTTGCTCACGCGCGAGGAATGCAAGGCGATAGCGGCCCGGCTTGGTGTGCCTGTGGTCCAACAGATGGGGCCAGCATGACGACCGCCTATCCTCTCGCGTGGCCGTCCAATCGGCCGCGCCGCGCGCCGCAGAGCCGAAAGGCTGCTCAGTTCAACAAGGCGGTTGCACGGAGCAATCTGATGGGCGGCTCCTGGACCGAGAAAAACCAGATCACCGTCGCCGACGCACTCAGCCGGCTGCAGAAGGAACTCGACTCCATTCGTGCGGGCTATGTGGTCGTGAGCAGCAACCTCGAGACGCGCCTCGATGGTCTGCCGCGGTCCGGCCAGAAGGAGCCCGCCGACCCCGGCGTCGCCGTCTATTTTCGAATTGCAGACAAGCCTCATTGCCTGCCCTGCGATACCTACAGGCGCGTAGCCGATAATATCGCTGCGATCGCTGCGCACATTCAGGCGACACGCGCCATCGAGCGCCATGGCGTCGCGTCGGTCGCGGAGATGTTCTCGGGCTTCGTCGCACTCCCCGCGCCAAAGACATGCTGGGAAATTCTCGGTGTGCAGCCGCGCTCCTCGCGCGCCGAGATCGAGAGAGCGTTCCGCGGGCGCGCCACCGAGGCGCATCCGGACAAGCCCGGCGGCTCGCACGACGCTATGGCGCGGCTCAACCGGGCGCGCGACGACGCCCTGCAAGGAGCGGCACAATGACCCGGCAACAAGCCACCCGCCCAAGGAACCCGCCCCGGGCAAGGCAGCCCTTAAGGCTGCCCGATCGGGACCAAATCCGCCCGGATCAACCCCTTAGACTTGCCGTCGCCGCAGCTTTGGCCTTTCCTGACGGCTCCATGACCGTCGCCGGGCTCCGGAAAGAGCGCGACCGGGGCCGTTTGGACGTCGAAATGATCGCCAGCAAGGAATACACCTCCCTGGCTGCGATCGAGAAAATGAGGGAAGCGTGCCGCGTCCAAAGAAACCCGCAAGGCTTTACGCCCGCCGCCGCGCCGGTCGAGAGACCGTCTGGGTCATCCTCGATAACGGCCATGAGCAGGTCGTTGCACACGGCGAAGATGGCGGTAGAGAAGCTGAAGAAAAGCTCGCGGAATACATCGGTCAAAAAAGGGAGCCGATCCGCCGAGGTGATCCGTCTGTCGTCCCCGTCTCGGACATCCTGACGGTCTACGTCGAGCAACACGCGCCCAAGACGTCCCGGCCGGAGTTGACCGGCTACACCGTGGCCCCCCTGCTGACGTTCTGGGGCACGAAGAACGTCGACGATATTCACGCCTCAACGTGTCGGGCCTATACGGCTTGGCGCACGGCCCAGCCTGACCCTCGCTACACAAAGGATCCGGAGAGCGCGCCGCGCATCAGCGAGTCAACGGCTCGGCGGGAACTCGCCACCCTGTCGGCGGCGATCGGCTTTGCCTTCAAGGAAAGGGTCATTACCCGCATCGTGCCCGTCACCCTGCCGGACGCATCAGAGGGCCGGGTCCGTTGGCTCACAAGGTCGGAGGCAGCGCGGCTGCTGGCCGGGGCTCTTGGATTTTGGCACGACGGGACGCGCTGGCGGCGGAATCACGATAAGATCTCGCGCCACGTCGCTCGGTTCATTCTGATCGGGCTCTACACGGGCACCCGGCATGGCGCCATCCTGAAGCTCCGATGGATGCCGCACGTCGACGGCGGTTGGATCGACATCGAAAACGGGCTCATCTATCGCCGTGGCTACGGTGAGCGGCAGACGAACAAGCGGCGGACACCGCTACCGATTCCCCGGTCTCTCGCCCCTCACGTGCGCGGCTGGCGGCGCAATTCGGCCGAGCATGTGGTTGAGTTTCGCGGCAAGCCGATCTTGAAGGAGCGCAAGGCTTGGGCCAGCGCGCGCAAGCTTGCTGGCCTCGCCGAGGACGTGACGCCCCACGTTTTGAAACACACGTGCGCGACTTGGCTTCTCCAAAAGGGACGCCCGCTTTGGGAGGTTGCCGGCTATCTCGGGACCAGCGAGCAGGTCATAAGCGAAGTCTACGGGCACCACTCGTCCGACTTCCTCAAGGGCTCCGCGAACGCCCTGTGAACGGCCCATGAAACGCCCATGAAACCTCGGAATCAGGCGGGACAAACGGGGAATATCGAGGGCTGTTTCGGGGCTAAGTAACTGTTTTCCTTTTAAAGGCACTATTTTGGTAATGGAGAGGTCGACAGTTCAATCCTGTCTCGCAGCACCATTTCCCACGCCCATAAGATTTGAGCCCGCCGGACCTGCTCATGGGCATGAGCAGCCGATGACGACTCATCGCAAGCACGCCAATGCAGCGCGTACCCTTTGGTACCGATGGCTCTTGCCCGAAACGCCGCCTTGCGCCCGTCAAGATAGGGGCACACGATCTCCTAAGGCCCAGATATAAAACGGGAAGTTGGGGGAAATGGTCTTGGAACTCAAGGAATTGAGCCGGCCCAGCTTAGACCTCGCAGCTGCTTTCGCGGCCGCGAAGATGGCGCCGTGGACCTTCGTCATGGCTACGCAGGACGTATTGAGGTCGCCCCAGTTCAACGCACTGCTCGGACTGGGAGCCGACGAGCGCCCCAGCTTGAATCAGATCGTTTCCCGGCTGCTGCCCGGTGAGCGGGAGCGGATTTCGGCATGCGTTCGCACCGCAATGACCAGCGACGATCATTTCTTCCGCGTCGATTTCCGGATCCGGCGTTTCGACAATCAGGTCCGCTGGTTCCTGCTCAGGGCCCAGGCAATCGTCAATGGGTCCGGCGACCTCTCCGAGATTACCGGCATGCTCATCGATCTGACCGAGCGGAAAGTGGAAGAGCTGGAGAATGCCTACCTGGCCTCCGTCGTCGCCTCCACGCCCTACGCCGTCATCAGCGTGAACAAAGACCGTCGTGTCGCATCCTGGAACGACGGGGCCGTGTCCATGTTCGGCTACACGAAAGCGGAGGCTGTCGGCAAACTCGCCACCATGATCATTCCTGCGGACGCCCGGACGAACGCCGACGGCGTGATGCTGCGAACCCTCTCCGGCGAGACGATCACCACCGAGACGACGAGGTTGAGGAAGGACTGGACCACCTTCCCCGTGAAGATCACAGCTGCGCCGGTGCTGGGCCCCGACGGCTCCATTATCGGCGCCTCGGGTGTGTATGAGGACCGCACGGAGGCGAAGGCCGCCGAAGAACGCCAGGCCCTGCTGGTTCGGGAACTGCATCACAGGGTGCGCAACACGCTGTCGACAGTGCAGGGAATCGCGGGCGTCACGGCGGGCGTATGCAGCTCCATCGACGAGTTCCGGCACGCGTTCACGCGGCGAATTGGCGCCCTGGCGCAGACGCATTCCCGGCTGACGGAGGCAGGGGGACAAACGATTTGCGTCTCCGATCTGATCGACCAGGAACTCGGGCCCTTCGTGACCGAGGCGCGCGTGGCCGCCGTGGGGCCGAACGTCGCCTTGAGCTCGCAGGTGGCCCCGACGCTCGCCATGATGATCCACGAGCTTGCGACCAACGCCGTCAAACACGGCGCGCTCAGGGGCGACACCGGGACCATCGAAATTCGATGGACTGTCGACGATGAGGGGCTGGATTTCTTCTGGGCCGAACACGGGACGGTCGAGGCGAGGACGCGCAGCCGGAAGGGGTTTGGAACGACCTTGCTTGATTTGGTCGTGCCCGCTCAGTTCGGGAGTGAGGTTTTCCGGTCGTTCGCGGAGGATGAGATACGGGTGACGCTGCGCGTGCCGTTGGGGTGAGGCTGGGGGGAGCGGTTCGGATTACACTTCACGCAGCCAAGCGCTCAGTGCGTTTATATGTATGGCGAAGTCTCGATTGTCGGTGCGACCACCCTTATGGATAACACCGGCTACTGCATCGGCGTCATCAAGAACGGGCCCGCCGGACATGCCTGGTACGAGCTTCTGGGTCACCTCAAGCATGGGGACGCCGCTTTTCGTGGGCAGGGAACTAATCGATCCAGGCCGAACGTTGATTTTGTCTCCGTGCCCGAATCCCGGATACCCAAAAGCCGTCAGGCTGTCCCCTGTTTTGAAATTACGCCTTGAGATCTCCAGTTCGTAGTACTCAGTCTCCAATATTTCATGTTTCAAGATGGCTAGGTCGCGGTGCGCATGATGCTTGAGGACCGTCGCCTTAAACTTGTTTGATGGTTTGCTTGGATGATAGAGTTCGACTTCGGTCGCTCCCTCGACGCAATGCCATGCAGTAATCAGCCCGACCGATCTTAGGAAGAACGCGGTCCCTTGTGAACCTTCACCTTCGTCGTGTTCGACAACCCATATGGCGCGATCTCTCACCTCGACGGCGGTAGGCAGGACTTTCAATTCGTACTCTGGAAAGAGCTTATTGAAGCGTGAGGCGATGCTACGGAAGATCGGATCGGCCCGGCCCTTTACATGCCCCACCCAGGCTACTCGCCCTTGAAGATGCGCGAAGAGACTCGCGTTTGATTTGTATTTGTTTGCAAGCTCTTTTTGTGCGACCGCCACCCCTTTCTTCTCTACGGTGTAGAGTGCGGCACGGATGTTGCGAACGAACCGTCTGTCGACGTTCACTATTTCATTTACCCTGAGCCCGGTCACTGTTTGACGCGAATGCTTGTCTGCATAATAAGCTTTTTTGGGATTGATTTCGAAGCCGTTGCTCTGAAAAATGGCCTGTAGTCGAACCTTGAGCAAATCCGGCGGAAAGTTTCCCACTGCGGGGAGCGAACCTTCGAATAGTGCGTTCAAGGGCTGATAGCTTGAAAACGTAATGTCGTCAGCGTATCTGGTGTAAATGCAACGCGCCTCCTTCGCGTAGGCATGCAGCTCCTTGTCCATTCGAAAGCAGATCATGTTGGAGATCACCGGGCTGCTGGGAGCGCCTTGAGGTAAGCTTCGTTCATTGCAACAAATCCGCGCTAGGATATTCGAAACTCGCTTGCTGATACCCAACGCATTGAAGAGGCCAGACACGCGACTTTCGGAGATTGATGGGAAAAAGCCTTCGACATCAAGATTCAAAACGAACTTGCTTCGAAGATGGGATTTCGCGTTCGACTTGACCGAGCGATCACGCACGAACCCATGCACCGCGTGTCTAGGCTCGTAAATCTCGTCAAGCGACGCGGCGATCTTCCGCTGCAACATTTTGAGGCGGCGGTCAGGGGCGCTTATGAGCCTCTTTTTGCCGGTGGCCTTTGCGATATCGAACTGCCTGTACATCCGGCCACGAAACCACCAAATCTTCTTGAGTTCTGCCTGTGACAAGCCCAGGTATCTCAGCAGTTCCGTTTCGTTCGTGAATTCAGCGGGAATACTTATTCTAATCGGCTCTCTGGAAAACGAGGCGAATGGCACGAGGTCTCCCTTCCAATCACGCCAGGCATCCAGTTATAGGCTGGCGCGCACGATCCTGTATCAGATATTAGCTCTTACGCCGCAGTTTCGACAGCGCGTATGCGATGGGAGACCTCGTTAGATAATGATTACCAATCTCGTCGGCGCTTGTATACGACCTCGTCCGGGAAATGTGCGGCGAACTTAGCTAGCCTCCAGATCGTTCCTAATAGGTTAAATCGCTCCGGCACCATGTTCTCGGCCTTTGGATTTCAGTCCGCCGCACCCGTGCACAAGGTCCGTTCACGATGGCCTTCGTCGACCTTGGTCCGAAAATTCGCGCGGACTCTCTAACCCAATCAAAACAAATGCCCACCCCCACGAACCCGCACGCTCACGCGCGCTCCGGCCCCCGCCCCGGAATCGCTCCGCTGACGTATCGCGAACTCAAGCCGCTTGCCCCCAAAAGACTCATCCTCCAGCACGACCGACACAATAGACGTCGGCCCCGCGAATTCGATCCTTCCCACCGTGGCACGGCAGCCCCCCTCACCGTCCCCACTCGCAGCTTCGAGCACGATCTGCTCGGGACGCAGCATGATCTCGCCACTCCCCGTTCGCCCCAATGTCACCGCCGCGAGGCGGCCGAGTGGGGTTTCCACATAGCCTTCGCCGATCCGCGCGGGCAGGATGATCGCGTGGCCCAGCATGATCGCGGTTTCGGGGTCCACCGGGCGCAGGTAGAGATCGCGCGGTGCTCCCGCCTGCACGAGGCGGCCGTTGCGCATCACCGCGACCTGATCGGCGAAGGACAAAGCCTCCGCGTGATCGTGCGTGACGAGAATGCTGCCGATGCCGACTTCGTCCAGCGTCTGCATCACTTCGTTGCGCACGCTGTGGCGCAAACCGGCGTCCAGCGCCGAGAAGGGCTCGTCCAGCAGCATGAGGCGCGGCTTGCGGGCGAGGGCTCGCGCCAGCGCGACGCGCTGCTGCTGGCCGCCGGACAATTCATGCGGCCGGCGCTCAACCAGCGCACGATCGAGCTTGACCATGTCGAGCGCCTTCAGGACGAGGGCATGACGGTCCGCGCTCTTGTCGATCCCGAAGGCGATGTTTTGCGCCACGTCGAGATGGGGAAAGAGCGCGCCGTCCTGCGAGACGATGCCGATGTTGCGCAGATGGGCGGGAACGGTCGCCCGGCCGCGCGCGAGACGGTCCTCTCCGAGCACGATCTCGCCTTCGTCGGGCCGCTCGAAACCGGCGATCAGGCGCAGCAGGGTCGACTTGCCGGAACCCGACGGTCCGACCACAGCCGTGCGGCTTGCGGACACCGCAAACAGGCTGACATCGACCAGCGCTGCCGTCTGTCCGAAGCGCTTGCTGAGCCCGCTCACACGAAGGTCGCTCATCGCCCGGCAATCCTTTGCGATTGTGAATAGAGCAGGAAGGTCATGGGCGCGGACACCAGCACCATGCTCACGGCATAGGGCGCCGCGCCCATATAGTCGATCTCGCTGACGAGCGCCCAGAAGGCCGTCGCCAGCGTCCGCGTGCCGTTCGGCGCCAGCATCAATGTGGCCGTGAGTTCCGTCGCAACAGCGAGGGACACGAGGCACAGGCTCGCCGCCACGCCGGGCGCGGCGAGGCGCAGGGTCACTGCGAAAAAGGCTTGCAGAGGCGTGCGTCCGAGCGATGCTGCGGCCTGCTCCAGTTCCACGGGCGCCTGCGCGAGGCTGGGTTTCAGCCCGGAGAGCGCGCGCGGCAGGAACAAGAGCACATAGGCCAGAAGAACGGTCGCAGCGGTCTGGTAGAGCGGGTGCGCGAAGCGGATGGCGAAAGCCACGATCGCAAGACCGATGACGACGCCCGGCAGGGAGCCGGCGTAGAGGTGACAGGCTTCGAGCGCGCGTTGCAGGCGGCCGGGCTGGCGGATTGAAAGCCACGCCATCGGCGCGGCTGCGAGCGTCGTCAGGACAGCGCCCGCGATGGCGAGAACTGCTGTTTGTGACAGCGCCGACAACACGTCCACGTTCCACACGTCGCGTCCACCGAGCCACAGCCAGCGCCCGAGAACGACGAAGGGCACGCCCAGCGCCAGCGCACCGTAGACGAGCGGCAAGGCCAGCGTCGCGGCGCTCTTCCAATTGGGCCGTTCACCCAGTGCATCGCGCGCTGCGCCGGACCCGACGCGCGCGTAGCGCCTCTCGTCGCCGCGCACGAGAGATTCGATCCGCAGAAGCGCGAGGGAGCAGAGAACGAGAATGCCGCCGAGCATGTTGGCGGCGGGCGCATTATACGCGGACTGGAACTGATCCATGATGGCGGTCGTGAACGTGTCGTATCGCACCAGCGCGAAGAGGCCGTATTCCGCCAGAAGATGCAGGCCGACGAGCAGCGCGCCCGCACATATCCCGAGACGAAGCTGCGGCAGGATCACACGCCAAAAGACGCGCGCCGGGGAGTGGCCGAGCGAACTCGCAGCCTCTTCCAGAGCGGGATCGAGACGGCGCAATTGCGCGGCGACGGGCAAATAGAGAAAGGGCGCATAGGCCAGCACCGAGATCAGCACGGCTGCGGCGAGCCCATGGAAGCTTGGTGCAATCGTCGTCCAGGCGTAGCTGTGCAGGAAGGCCGGCGCGGCAAGTGGCGAGATCGCCAGCCACGACCAGAATTTCGGCCAGGGCACGCTCGCGCGCTCCGTGACCCAGGCGAGGCCGACGGCGACGACGATGGTGGGCGGCAGCGCACAGATCTGGAGCAGCAGCGTGCTGAACAGCAACTCGGCCACACGTGCACGGAAGACGAGCGCGACCGCTGTCTCCCAGCCCGTGTTCACCGCTAGCCATGCGACGAACGCGATCGGCAGAAGACACGCCGTCGCGACGACAGCCGCAGCCGCGACGACGGGATTAACCCGCCAGCGCTCCGCGCCCGCGTCGATCGTCCGCGCCTTACGTTTGTCTGCATGCAGCAACTGCGACACGTCGTGGGGTTCTCTTCAGAGCAGACCGGCGGCGGTCATCATGTCCGACACGGCCCGGCTGTTCAGCTTCGCGGGATCGATTTTGGGTGCCTGGAGATCCACCAGCGGAGGCAGACGGTCGTTGGACGCAGCGCCCTTGGCCACAGCATATTCATAGGAATTGCCGGTGCGCAGGATGTTCTGGCCCTTTGTGACGATCCACTTCAGGAAGGCCTGGGCCTGCGGCTGGTTCTTGCTCGACGCCAGTACGCCGCCCCCGGAGATGGAGACGAATGCGCCTGCATCCTTGTTGCGGAAGTAGTGCACGCCGACATTCCCGCTGTTCTCGCCGGTCTTGGCCTGATCGCCGAACCAGTAATAGTGGTAGATGACAGCGCCTTCGACCTCGCCCGCGTTCACGGCCTTCATCGCCGCGACATTGCCGCGCAGCACGACGCTGTTCTGCTTCATGGCGGTGAGCCAGGCCTGCGTAGCGGCGGGACCCTTGATTTCGAGAATGGCGCTGACGATGGCCTGAAAATCCGCGCCCGACGGCGAGGCTGCCCAGCGGCCCTTCCATGAGGCATCGGCGAGATCCATGATCGAGGCCGGGAGCTTCGCTTGATCGAGCTTGCGCTTGTCGTAGACAAAGACCGTGGAACGTGCGGCGATGCCGATCCAGCGTCCATGCGAGGGGCGATATTCCTCCGGCACGAGGTCGAGTGTCGCGGGTTCGACGGGCGCGAACAGTTTCGCATTGTCCACGAGAACCATCGCAGGCGAATTTTCGGTCAGGAAGACATCCGCCGAAGATGCCGCGCCTTCCTGCACCAGTTGATTTCCGAGCTGCGTGTCACCGCCGTTGCGCAGGACGACCTTGATGCCGGTATCGGCCGTGAAGGCCTCGGCCCAGGATTTCGCAAGCGTCTCATGCTGCGCGTTGTACACGACGATCTCACCCGCGCCCTGCGCCAACGCGGAACTGGCCGTGAGGCCCAGGGCGGCGATGGACACGGCAGAGAAGAATGTGCGTACAAAAGACTTCATCTTCGGACCTCGGCGGCAAGAGTTACTGCTTTCGCAGCGTATCAATCGCGCGCCGGGCGAAGTGTCAATAGAATTAGGACAGTCTAAAATCATTCCAAACTACGGGCTTTTTGCATCTCGTGCTGTTTCGCGCCCGCGAATCTTTTCGGTGAGCTAGAAGCGGGGTAGCCCAGCCGCGCCGCTGCAAGTCCAACGCGCACCCACGACGGTGGTGTCGAGCGCCAGCGCAGCGCTCCGCGGCCATGAGCACCACGACGGTGGCCGCGACGACCAGCAGGGCTGCGACTTGAGAGATCTTCAATCCCGGGAAGAAGTCTCGAACGCTTGTGTGAGTACGACGTAAGCTGAAGCCCGAGCGGCGTCTGGCACGGGGGAGGATTGCCGCACGCAGCGACGAGGGCTGTTCAGCAGTAGCGACATGAAACGATCGCGCTATACTTGAGCTTAACTTTAAAATTGTAAACAATTCATTCGGTGCCGCTCCGGACATGCTTTTCGCCGAGCTGGATGCTTTGCCAATACGCATGTCCTCGCAAGAAGAAACTCCGAGCAGGATAGTTGGCGATCAAGTCAATCGGAGCCACCCGCAGTTGCAAGAGCACCGTTTGCGCATGAATTCTTTGAGTACGTCCGGCATCAGGCAGTCAGTACAACGCGAAGACACCTCCCGCCACGTCCTGGAAAGTTGGAACTGCCCCGAAATGGCGTTGCGTTCGGGCGCGGACCCGGAATCAGCGTGATGAATACCTGTACGAGGACCCCGGCGAGGAAGAATGTTTCAGTTCGTGACACGTTTTGTCCGTATTTTACCATTCAGCGCCGCTGAAATACGGGAACCCCGCTGGGCCTCTGCGATGATCCCACACCACTTTACGCATGCTTACTCAATAACAGCCTAGAACAAAACTAGCATTAACGATCAATTAATCAGTTGAAATATGTGTTAGCAAAGTCACATCCCATTCATTTCAATAAAGAACCCTATGGATATTCCCCCCTCAAGTGTTACGTCGAGGAAGAAGGGCTGGGGGGCCCGATTCGCCAAGGATAGTCATGTTCCGTAAAATCCTGCTTTCCACTGTCTTCGTCGCAGCTGCCACCTCTTCCTTCGCAGCTGACCTGCCCTATCGCACAGCAGCTCCGGCTCCTTATGCCGCTGCGATGCCGGTATTTACATGGACCGGCTTCTACGTCGGCGTGAACGCTGGCGGCGACTGGAACAAAAAGAGCGGCTACACCACGAACATCCCCGCGAACTACCCCATCTACGGTGGTACAAACGGGAACAGCGACCTCGGCTTCACGGGCGGCGCGCAGGTTGGCTACAACATGCAGTTCGGCAACTTCGTGGCCGGTGTTGAAGCCGACATCAACTACCTGGGCGGCAACCGTGGCAGCAACGGCGTGTTCCCGGCTGTTGCCTCGCCTGCGTCCAACACCGATTTCCGCATCACCCAGAGCGAAAGCAGCAAGTGGTTCGGCACGGCTCGTGGTCGCCTTGGCTTCGCCTTCGACCGCGCCTTGATCTACGCAACAGGCGGTCTCGCCTTCGGTGGCAAGGGCGGCGGCTCGAACGTCGACCAGCGTGATTATGGAAACATTGTACCGGCCGTTGGACTTGGTGTCCCTACTTGGGGTCAGACGACCGTTCCTCTGAACGGCACGGGCAACAGCAGCTCGAACATCGGCTGGGCACTTGGTGGCGGCATGGAATACGCCTTGTCCAACGCTTGGTCGATCAAGGCTGAGTATCTGCACGTCGACCTCGGCCGGAACAGCCGCACCTTCACCACCCTCGCCGCCCCGGTTGGCGGCAGTGGTTACAACGGCGGCAACGCGATCACCGTGCGCAACGACAACAAGTTCGACGTGGTCCGCGCAGGCGTGAACTACCGCTTCTAATCTTAGAAGCCGCATCAGAGACACAGAAGCCCGGCCTCACGGCCGGGCTTTTTCGTCTTCGGCGACCCCAACGAAAACGACCGTCAGGCGCGGGCGCGTGACGGTCGTTCACTGAACTGAGGCTGCGGAGAACAGCGAAATCAATTTGTAGGTTCGCGCGCAAAACGCAAACGGGTGATTCGAAAAAACCTGATGGGTGAGCGTAGCGGGACGTCAGATGGGCCGCAGGAACAGGCCAACCGTAAGACACACGCCGATCACAACGACGATGGCGCGCAAGATCTTTTCATCCATGCGTCGCAGGGCCCAGGCGCCACCCAGTCCGCCCGCCATAGCCCCTGCCCCGACGATGATTGCCGGCAACCAATGCGCGTCGCTGGAAAAGGCGAAGATCAGCACGGCGGAAGCGTTCATGACACTCGCGAGAACGTTTTTCGTCGCGCCTGCGCTGCGCACCGGGAGACCCGCGATGGTCAAGGCCGCCAGCATGAGAAAGCCGATGCCGCCGCCGAAATAGCCGCCGTAGATGGCGATGAAGAACTGGCTGACGATCACGAGCCAGCGCGGCTTGGGCCGTGCGTCGGACTTCGGTGCCGCACGAAAGCTGCCCCAGGCATAGACGGCTGTTGCGAAGAGCACGAGCCAGGGCACCAGCCGGGCGAAGACGCTGACGGGCGTTTCCAGCAGCAGGATCGCGCCCAGCACGCCGCCGATCAGGCTGACGATGACCAGCGCCCGTGCAGAAACGGTTGGCGTGCCGGTGACCATGGAGCGGCCGGCCCAGCCCGTCGCGACCTGTCCGGGGAAGAGCGCGAGCGTCGAGGTGACATTGGCGGCGCGGGGGTCCATCCCGGCGAGAATGAGCGCCGAGAGGGTGACGAAGGAGCCTCCGCCGGCCAGCGCATTTTGCGTGCCGGCCCAGAGGCCTGCCAGGAACAACATCAGGGCCAGAGAAATCACGAGATTCCGATCTCCGGCTCCAGATGTCCGGCTTCAGGTTTTGGGGCCTACGATCGCGAATGCGCCGCCTTGCGGGTCGAGGCACTGGACGATCCACGCGCCGCCCGGAACCTCGTGCGGACCATTGAGGACCTGCCCTCCCCCACCCGTCACACGCTGCGCAGCCGCATCCACGTTCTCGACGTAGAAATAGTAGAGCCAGAATGGCGCCGGCATGTTTTCCATCTTGGTCATCATGCCGCCGACGGGGTCTCCACCGGTTACGAAGAGCTGGTAGGTCCCCATGGGTCCCATATCCATCGCCTCGTCTTTCGTCCAGCCGAAGAGGCCGGAATAGAAAGCAAAAGCACTCTCCCAGTTGCTCGCGTGCAACTCGCGCCAGCCGGGGAAGCCAGGAGTTCCCTTCGCGGGTTCCACCGGCTGCGCATCGCTCGCGCCCTTGAACAGGATGAAACCCGCGCCCTGCGGGTCGGCAACGTAGGCGAAACGCCCAACGCCCGGAATGTCCTCCGGCCCCTTGTGAACCGAGCCGCCCGCCTGCTTCACGCGCGCCGCCATCGCGTCGACATCGTCGACCCCGATGTAGCCCGTCCACATCGGCCGGGCGCCGGCAGCGGCTGCCTCGGGCGGCAGGGGCATGAGGCCGCCAATCATGGTCTCGCCGATCGACAGGATCGTGTAGGCCATTCCGGACATGCCGGAGTCCTTCGCGGTCCAGCCGAGTACGCCACAATAGAAGGCCTCGGCCGCCTTCGGGTCCGTGGTCATCAGGTCGTACCAGACGAAATTGCCTTGAGAAGCCGACATTTAAGGTCTCCACGGGGTTCAGATCGCAAGCGCCGCCATTTTTCTTGACACATTGGGTTGATATCAACGTTATATCCCCATGTCAAAGACCGACGCCGTCCCTTTTGAAACAACCCTGCTGGTGCGGGACACCTGCCTCTGCCTGCATGCCCAGCGGGCGGCGCGAGCGCTCGCGCGAAGGTTCGACGAAGCCCTGCGACCGCTCGGGCTGACGAATGGACAGTTCTCGCTGCTGATGTCGCTCAACCGCCCGACGGCTCCGGGCATCAGCTCCGTAGCTTCCCTGCTCGCCATGGACCGCACGACATTGACGGCGGCCCTCAAGCCGCTGGAGCGCCGGGGACTCGTGGAGGTGAAGATCGATCCCGAGGACAAGCGTGGCCGCCTGATCGGCCTGACAACCCAGGGGCGGAAGCTGCTGGCCGCCGCCGTGCCCGTATGGACGCAGACGCATGCGGAGGTCGAAGCGCGGCTCGCAAGAGGCGATGCCGAACGGCTGCGGAGCGACCTGCGGGCGCTGGCGTGACATTGCGCCGGGAAAGCGCCTACCATCCGACACGACTCGGGGAAGCATCTGGCTTATCTCGACTTTTCAAGGATAGAACGTGAACCGAAGCAGCCTCATTCCCGTCGTGATCGGCGTCCTCGCGATTGCAGTCGCGATACTTGGATATCAACTCTACCAGGATCGAAAGCAGCCTGACGGCGTGCAGATCAACGTCGGCCCCGGCGGCTTGACGATCGAAAAGAGGTAGCGGAACGCAGCCCGCCCGATAAGCTCGCCAGATGGGTCGCTTGCGCAACTTTATGTTCGGCTTGTTCATGTCTTTCGTGCCGCTGCCGGGCGCTGTCGCGCAGGACACGGGCGCATCCTTCTATGCGGGGCGGACGATCAGGATTCTCGTGGGCTATGCGCCCGGCGGCAGCGCGGATGGAGATCCGCGCGTGCTGCCGCGCTCCGCCGGGCCGCTGGTTGCGGGAGCGGGCAACGCGTTCGAGATTTACGCGCAGCTGCTGGCACGTCATCTTGGACGCCATATTGCGGGAGCGCCCTCGGTGATCGTGCAGAACATGCCGGGTGCGGGTGGTCTGACGCTAATGACCTACATGGCGCGAGGCGCGGCACCCGATGGGCTCACCCTCGCCCTGTTCAACCCAACGAATTCAATAGAGCCCCTGCTCAACCCCGTTCTCGCGACATTCGACGCGAGGACATTCGGCTGGCTCGGGAGCATGAACAGGGAGGCCGGCACCTGCGCCTTCTGGGCCGACAAGGTGCAGAATCTGGACGACCTGAAACATCAGGAGGTCGTGCTCGGCGGCACCGGCCCCATGGCGAGTTCGACGCGCGATGCGCTGGTTCTGAAAGCCCTGCTCGGCCTGAACTTCCGCCTTATCCTGGGCTATCCGAGCCTGCTCGACATCCGGCATCCCGCCGAAAGGGGCGAGGTCGACGGGTTCTGCGGGCTTCTCGTCTCATCGCTGAACCCGAGCGCCCGCGAAGATCTGCGGAACGGGAAATTCAGGATCGTCCTGCAAACCGGGCTCGAAGCGCATCCCAGCCTGCCCGCGAGCATACCGGACGTATTCGATCTGGCTGTCGACGACGAGGCGCGGCAGATCCTGCGGCTTGTCTTCGCGCCATGGTCGTTCGGCAAGCCCGTCGCAGCACCGCCAGGCACGCCTCCGGAACGCCTCGCAGTTCTTCGTACAGCGTTCGCCGCAACACTTGCGGATCCTGCGTTCCTCGGCGATGCGGCCGCCGCGGGGATCGAGATTTCGGCGATGGGACCCGATGACCTGTCGGGTGTCCTCGCTACCCTTTATGCAACGCCACGCGCCCTGATTGAGCGAACGATGGTTATTTTGGGCAATCACGAGCGATAATACACCGGCGTGAACTCCGACGAATTCTCGTCGCAGAGACAGCGATTTGTGACGATCATTGCGACACTTGGCGCGCGCTTCATGTCTCGCGAGCCATCACAACAACGTCTCTATGTACAGTGCACGTTAAAAAAGCTTGATTTTGTAGTCATGCATCTATTCATAGAGGCAATTCTTCTCCACGAGGTCCAGATGTCACTCTCTTCTCGCGAAATCACGCAACTCCGCCAGATCATCACGATTGCTGAAAAGCTCCTCGCGAAGGCCGAGGCTCCCGCACCGGCAAAGGGCGGCAAGGCAAGTGCAAAGACAGCCGCCAAGGCCTCGACCGGCGGACGCCGGACGGGCAAGGAACTTGCTGCTTTCCGCAAAATGCTCAAGGCTGAACGCAAGCAGGGCGTGCCGGTTGCCGACATCGCGCAGAAGCACGGCGTCTCGCTGTCTTACATCTACCAGCTCGGTTGATTGTCGTGCGCAGGCGATAATTCCTCGCCTGCGCTTGCTGGGTTTCCCGACTGCCGAAGTCAGGCGCCGGTCAATATTTCAATGTGGTCCGCAGGCCGAGGACAGCCGCGTTTTTCAACACGCGCGTTCCGAACGGGTCTTGCGGATCGACGACGCCGCCAGACGGGCGAACGATGTACTGGAAATTCGGCTGCACCGTCCAACCCGGCACGATCTGCGCCGAATAGGTTACTTCCAGCATCGCTTCGGACGAACGCGACGGCGCGCCGCTGAGCGCGGCGAGATCCCGGTCGTAGCCCACGAAGGACCGGCCGATGCGCGTGTAGGCGACGGCTGCGCCGAAAGCATCGTCGGGCCGGCCCGGCACGAGCCCCGTGAAGTTGATGCCTGCGTCAGCATAGAAATCGACGAGGTTGCGGTCGCCCGGCGCACCGGACACGCGCGCGAAAACGCCAATTCCCTTTGTCGGATCATCCGCCAGTCGATAAATCTGCTGATCGACGACGCCATAAATGCCCTGATTGCCACGATGACTGACCGCGACCCCGTTGCTCAGCTGATTGGCGAGCGACAGGCCATCGGTCCCCACCCGTCCATCGCCAAAGCGGCCGAGGTGCCCCCACGCACCAACTTTGACAACGCCCGACAGTCCGGCCGGATCTTTTGGGTCGCCGTATTTATATTGCGCTTCGCCGATCATGAAGGCGGGATCGGTGACGCGGAAGTTCAGGCCCGCGCGATTGCGATTCTGCGGATCGCCGAGGCCGGGGCCGGCGGGATCGCCATTGAAAAGCCCCAGCAGCACAGTGACATTGTCAGTAGGATAGAGACCGAGGCGCACGCCGGGCGTCGCCAGCGGATAGGCCGAACCGCCGCTCGGCAAGTCGCTCGCGTTCAGTGTCGGCCAACCGAAGGTCCCGTTCATGAACAGGCCAGCATAGTTGCTGGTGACGAACTCGGTATCCGCGCCGATCTGTCCGACCTTCACGCCTATCTTTCCGTCCAGCAGCTTCTGCTCGAACCAGGCCTCATAGAGCCGCGTGGACGGCAAGGCCTCTATATTGCTCACCGGCATGAGGTTGCCGATATTGTAGCGCGAGAGGCCCGTGCCATGGATCTGGTAGGCATTCACGTGGAGCGCCCCGCCTGTCCAGCCGGCGCCCTTCTCGAGGTCCGCGTCGATGACGAGTTCCAGTCGGCCGCCAGCGCGAACGCCGCGCGCCAACCCGCCGCTGGCGTTGCCCTGTACTTCACCAATGTAGTTCAGCTGGAATTTGACCCCGCGCTCCCAGAGCGCGCTGCGCAGCCCGGCGGGATTGGCGAGCGTGGGCATGCCAATGCCGAGCGATCCCTCAAGCAGCCATTCCGGCGTTTCGGCAGCCGCGGCAGCGGACATTACGAGCATGAAAGACGCGGCCAAAACTGCGCCGCGCATGCCAAGCGAGTCAGAGCGGAAATGCTGGTTGGACGGGATCACGGGGTCTCCGGGGCGCAATGACATGGCCGAGGCCTTTCTTATAATCCGTATGATGAATTTAGCAAATCATCTTAAGTCAAAATCGACGCTGCCGAATCACTAAGTCTATTGCTCGCTCAAGTTGCGCCTGTTCGCAATGGTGGACGCAACACAGGCCTTCTCGCGACGGTGATGCGCGACTGCTCCGCGAAGGGTTGACCGCGCCGGACAACCAGACGAGTTTGAAAAAAATACGGGGAGGCGGAGTTTCTATGCGCGCAGGTCCAGCGGCTATCGAAGTGTATGATGTTTTTCATGGCTTCGGGCGTGAAGGCGACGGCCTCTATGTGAAGGCGCTGCTCGATACGTCGATCGACATCGCCCGGGGAGAACTCGTCAGCCTGATCGGGCCCAGCGGCTGCGGCAAGAGCACCTTGCTGAACGTGATGGGCGGATTGATGCGCCCCAGCGGTGGCACGGTGCGGGTGGAGGGCCAGACCGTCGAGGGCCCCATGCCGCGCCAGATCGCCTTCGTCTTCCAGGAAAACGCGCTGTTTCCGTGGAATACGGTTCTCGAAAACATCGATGTGGGGCTGATCTTCCAGGGCGTCCCCAAGAAGGAGCGGCTCGAGCGCGCACGCCATTCGCTCGATGCCGTCGGCCTGTCCGAATTCGCGCAGCATTATCCCGGGCAATTGTCTGGCGGCATGCGGCAGCGCGCGGCATTGGCCCGTGCTTTGAGCCTGGAGACGGACATCATCCTGATGGACGAGCCTTTCGGTGCGCTCGACGAGCAGACGCGAATGGTGCTGGGCGAGGATCTCTCGGTGCTGCTGGCGCGAACGGGCAAGACCATCGTCTTCGTCACGCACAGTCTGGGCGAAGCGGTATTCCTGTCCGACCGCGTCGCCGTGTTCTCCGCGCGGCCCGGCACGATCAAGCATGTGATCGCGGTGGAGGAGCCGCATCCGCGCACACAGTCCTTCGTCACCTCCGAGAAGTTCTCGCGGTTGCGCAACGAACTCTATGGCCTGCTGCACGACGAAATCCGCAAGACACTCGCGGTCGATGCGCGCCTGCCCGCGGCCGCCGCCGACGGCGGGCGGGCCAAGGCCGGGAGCGTGGCCCCGTGAACCAGGAACGGTCTTTCTTCTCTGTTGGTGGCGTCGTCGCCCAGAGCGTCTTCGTGGGCGCGCTGGTGGCGCTCTGGTACGCCTCGACGCATGTCTGGCATGTACCGGCGATCCTGCTGCCCGAGCCGACTGGCGTTTTTCAGCGCGTGGCGCTGCTCGTGACGAACGCTACCTTCCTGGAGCCGCTGGGAACGACGATGCACGAGGTCGCCGTTGCCTTCGCGATCTCGACGGTGGCAGGCATTGTCGCCAGCTATCTCGTGACGCGCTCAGCGTGGCTGGTCGAGGTGTTCGACCCGCTGTTCACCAGCATCAATGCGGTGCCCGCGATCCTGTTCTTTCCGCTCTTCGCGCTGCTGTTCGGGCTCGGGCCGGGCTCGAAGATCGCGCTGGGCATTACGATCAGCTTCTTCCCCATCGTCCTCAATACGATCACGGCGTTCGCCAGCGTCGATCCGGTGCATGTGCGCGCCGCCCGCTCCATGGGCGCGTCGAACTGGCACATGTTGCGCTACGTGCTGCTGCCGACTGCCATTCCCGTGCTGCTGGCGGGCCTGCGCATGGGGCTGACGCTCGCCTTTCTCTCCGTGCTGGGCGGCGAGACCATCGCCTCCTTCGGCGGACTTGGGCATGAGATCGCAGAATCGTCGCAGGCCATGGATTCCGAGCTGATGTATGCGTGGATCCTGATCGTCATCTGCGTTTCAACACTGCTGAATCTCGCCCTCACCGTCCTCGAACGGCTGGGAGCGCGCAGATGAAGAAGCGCTCCTCCGTCCGGTTCCACCGCGCCTCCGTGCTGCTGGCGCGCGCGGGCGTCGTGCTGCTGATGTTCGTTGTCTGGGAAATCGCGGCGCGCTGGTTCGTCGATCCGATGTTCCTAAGTCCGCCGTCGCGCGTGATCGGATCGCTCGGCAAGCTCTTCGCGCGCCCGGGCATGACGGATGCCTTCCTGATGCTCATGGGCGAACTGGCGATCTCCTTCGTCTGCTCCGTCGTGATCGGTCTCGCGATCGCACTGATCATCGGCGCGACGGACCTGTCGCGGCGCAGCCTGATGCCGATCGTGCTGCTGCTGTACGGGACGCCGCAGATCACGATCCTGCCCATTGTCATGCTGCTGGCTGGCGTCGGCACCGCCTCCAAAATCACGTTCGGCATCACGCATGGCGTCTTTCCGGTGATCCTGACGGTCGCTGCGAGCCTGCGCGACGTGAAGCCGATTCTTCGCCTGAGCGCGCGATCCATGGGCGCGAGCGCGTGGCAGCGGTTTCGCTACATTCTGTTCCCGCACATGCTGCCGAGTTTCTTCACCAGTCTGCGGCTCGCCATGATCGCCTCCCTGCTCGGCGTGTTACTGGCGGAGCTCTACGCGTCCTCGCGGGGCATCGGCTTCTTCACGCGGCAGTTCACCGAAACCTTCGATCCGACGAGCCTGTTCGGTCTCGTTCTCGTGGCGGCGGCCATGGCCATGGCCTTCAATGAAATCCTGCGCTGGGTGCAGGCCCGCGTGACCGCGAAGGGTGCGTGGCAATGACAGACAAGATGCGGCTGATCGTTTTCCCCGGAGTGCAGAACCTGCCGAATTTCGCCGCCGAGGCGAACGGCTTTTTCGCCAAACGGGACCTGAGCGTCGAGACCACGTTCACCACGAGTTCGGAACAGCAGCGCGAGGGGCTGGGCAAGGGCCTCTATGACATCGCGCACGCGGCCATCGACAATGCGGTCGCGATGGTCGATGTGGCGGGCGAAGATATCGCCATCGTCATCGGCCTCGACCAGGCCTTCAACAAGCTCGTCGTGCGGCCGGAGATTACGTCCTACGAGGATCTGCGCGGCAAGATCCTGGGCGTGGATGCGCCCGACACGGCCTTCGCGCTCGTCGTCTACGACATGCTCGCGCGCAACGGCATGAAGCCTGGCGACTACAAGGTGCTGCCGATCGGGGCGACGCGTTTCCGGCTCGAAGCCCTGCAGGCCGGCAAGATCGATTTCGCCATGCTCAACCTGCCCTTCAACCTGATGGCGCAGCGTTCGGGTCTCGCGGTGCTCGACGACCCTGCGAAGGTCATCGGCGCCTATCAATCGACGGGCGGCTTCGTGCAGCGCGCCTGGGCGCAGGCGAACCGGGCTACGCTCTCATCCTATCTCGCCGCCTATGTCGAGGGGTTGCGATGGGTGCTCGATCCGGCGAACCGCATGCAGGCCATCGCGCTGCTGGCAGAGCGCATGGAGCTGACGCCCGAGATGGCCTCCGATTGTTTCGCGCAGATGTCCGACCCCGCGCTCGGCTTCTCGGTCGACGCGCGGATCGACCACGCGGGCATGGCGAAGGTCCTCGCGTTGCGCGCCGCCTTCAAGGGCAACCCGATTCCCGCTCCGGCGGAGCTTTACATCGACGAGAGCTTCTATCGCGAAGCGCTCGCGAGCCTCTGAACTTTCAACGCATTAAAAAAACACCGGGAGTGAACCTCATGAACGCCAGTTCCAGGACCGTCCGTCTTCTCGCCAGCGTCACCGCGCTCGTCTTTGCATCGTCGGCCATGGCCGCGACCAGCGTGCGCGTGGGCATTTCGCAGCCCGCCTATTCCTTCGTGCCGCTCGACATCGCCATGCAGGCCGGGCTTTGCAAGAAGCAGGATCTCGACGTCCAGAAGACCGTCTTCAGCGGCAGTTCGCAGCTGCATCAGGCGCTCTCCGCCGACAGCGTCGACATAGGGCTCGGCGCGGGGCCTGAGATGGGCTTCCTCGCAAAGGGCGCGCCTGAGAAGGCGATCGCCGCCATGGCGGATGCGCCGGAGGATCTGGCGCTCGTCGTTCTGAAGGACGGTCCCGTCAAGACCGTCGCGGATCTCAAGGGCCGGAAGATCAGCATGTCCACGCGCGGGTCCCTCACCGAATGGGCGGCGCGTTCTTTGTCGCTCAAGCAGGGCTGGGGCAAGGACGGCATGACGATGGTGCCGCTCGGCAGCTTCAGCGCGCAGACGGCCGCCCTCAAAACGAAGCAGATCGACGGCATGGTGGTCGAGGCGGGGACGGCCGGACACATGGATGAGGAAGGCAGCGGCCTGACGCTCGTGCGCTTCGGCGATATCGTGCCGCATTTTCATATCCACGTCATTTTCGCGACCAACGGCATCATCACGAATCATCCCGATACCGTGAAGAAGTTTCTGGCCTGCTGGTTCGACGGGCTCGACTACATGGCCTCCCACCGCGCGGAATCCGTGAAGATTGCCGGCGAGACGCTGAACATGTCCGAGGCTCTCTCGGGCAAGCTGTTCGACCTGCTGATGCCCCACTACAACCGCACCGGCAAGTTCGACCAGCAGGCGCTCGATGTGATCTCGCAATCCATGGTCGACATGGGCACGTTCCCCAGCAAGCCCGACCTCTCGAAATTCTACACCGAGGAATTTCTGCCGAAGGCGAAGTGAATTCGGCGAAACGGGAGTAGAAAACCATGGCGAGCGATCCACAGGTCGATCTCATCTTCGCGCATTTCACGCCCCGCTATATTGCGACAGGCGTCGACCCCAACGACATGAAGCGGCTGGTGGCCCGCATCGATCGCTGGGACGACTGGTGCCGCATCTGGTCTGACGAGGCCCTGCGTCACGAAACCCTCGCGGCGGAGGCGGCTGCGAGGGGGCGAGCGCTGACTGCGTCCGAAGCATGGCTGCGGGCAGCGATCTATTATCACTACGCCAAGCATCTGTTCGGCGCGAAGCCCGCCGAGTATCAGGCGGCGCATGGCAACATGCTTCGGTGCTACGCCGCCGCGTCGGCTCCGGGCGGCATCGAGCCGGCGATGGAGCGCGTCGTCATTCCCTATGGCGAGCACCAGCTCTACGCCTATCTGCGCCGACCGACGGGACTGGAGCGGCCTCCGGTCGCGATCATTCTTCCGGGCCTCGATGCGGCGAAGGAGGAGCTACACAGCTGGAGCGATTCCTTCGTCAGCCGGGGCATGGCGACCTTGACGCTCGACGGTCCCGGGCAAGGCGAATGCGCGGCGACCATGCCGATCACGCCGCATTGGGGGCGCGTGATGGGCGCGGTCGTCGATGCGCTCGAGCAACGCCGCGATGTGGATGCGGCGCGCATCGGTGTCGTGGGGCAAAGCCTGGGTGCGCTCTATGCGCCTCTATCGGCGGCTCTCGAACCCCGGATCAAGGCGTGCGTGGCCAATTGCGGCCCCTTCAATTTCGGGCCGGTGCTGCCGCAGATGCCCGAGGTATCGCAGGATCTGTTCCGCATTCGCGCGCATCTCGAGACGCGGGAAGAAGCGCTCGCCTACGCGCATGAACTCAGTCTGGAAAAGGTCGCGGACCAGATCAGGTGTCCGCTGCTGATCGTCTTCGGCGCGGGGGACAAGATCATCCCGGCCAGCGAGGGCAATCGTCTGGCTGCCGCGGTGAGTGGGCCCGTCGACCTCGTGGTCTACGAGGAAGGCAACCACGTCTGCTTCAATATTCCCTACAAATTCCGGCCGCTGACGGCGGACTGGATGGCAGAGCATCTTTGAGCCATTGAAAAAAATGGCCCGGCGGCTCGTGAGCCGCCGGGCCGATCGTTGAGGACCGATTAGGGCTGCTGCTGCTGTCCGCCCACGAGGGGGATGACAGCCTGCAGCGACCGGATCGGGTCGAGCGAGGCGCCCGAACGATCACGCTCGAACAGGGTCTTGGAGCCGAAGTTCAGCTTGCCGCCGAGCATGACACGCGTCTCGTGGTCCTTGCCGCCGTTGTTGCTGAACTTGCCGTCACGATAGTCGGCGGTCGCGAAGACGCTGTAGGGCGTGTTGTCGAAGCGGTAATCGGTCTGGGCGCCGACCAGCCAACCCTTGTGGTTGATGTTATTGCCGACAAAACTTGCCTTGATGGACTCGTAGCTGCCTTTAAGAGCCACCGACCAGTTAGGCGTCGCGAAGTAACGGGCCTGCGCGGCAACGATGACGCCATCCGCGGTCACGCCGCTCGCCAAGGGTAAGCCGAAGTTTGCGTTTTCGTACGCAGCCTGCCCATAAAGGGTCACGTTGCCGATGAAGTACTGGCCTTCGGCGCCCAGGAAATAGCGGCGATCGGAAAGAATGCCGAGGCTGGATTCGTTGCTGACGGCCTGAGCGATCACGCCGAGGAGGCCAACCGACGAATCACGCCAGAATGCATGGCCAGCAAGATCGGCCGAATTGCGCTTCAGATCGCCAAGGCCGGTCGAGATCTTGTAGACGTTGCGGTTGAATTCGCCGTCGGCCTGGAAGCCGAAACGCTCGAACACGGGGGCCGCGAAAGTAGCGCGGGCGCTCATATCGATGCCATTCGCATCGGTGCTAAAACCGCCCTGCGAGATGGTGGCCCAATTGTAACCGACCGACAGTGCGCCGAAGGCGTCGAAGGGCACGACCGCCGCATAGGGTGCCGGCGCGAGGACGCGCGAGGGAAGATCGGCGGCGCTGGCGCCGAAGGACATCATGCAGAGAGCGGTGGTGGACAGGAGCTTTTTCATATGACCTTCATGCCGTTTATTGAAGCTGGGCCAACGAGATAGACGGCAGGACGTATCACTCCCTGTTACAAATCGGTTACGCGGCGGACGCGGTATTTCGGACACACACTCGAACGCTGGTTTCGCGCGCCACTGAACGTCCGCTGTTCACAACGAGACGGCGCGGCTTCCCTGAACAATCGCGCTTGCGCTCGGTCCCGAGTTCGCTAGCCTGTCAAAAAAACAAGTCTTGGGGGGAACATGCAAAACGAATTTCCGAACGAGCCCGCGCGCATTTTTCCAGGGCTGCAAGGTTTCTACGACCGGGTGCTGCCGCTCTCATGGACGATCGTGCGAATCGGCGTCGGCTGGAACCTGCTGATCCACGGCTGGGGCAAGGTCCTGCGAGGCATGGATGCGCAGGCGAAAACGCTCGACATCAGCGTGCCCTACCTCTCGCAGTACAATTATGGGCTTTCCGTGTTGCTCACGGTCGTCGAAGGCGTCGGCGGTCTCTGCATCATGCTCGGCCTGTTCACCCGCTTCTTCGCCGCGGCCAATGCGATCGAGATGGGGTTCCTGACCTTCGTCCTTTATTGGGGCACGGGATTTTCGTGGCTCCAGAGGGGCTACGAATACACGCTGCTCTGGGGCTTCATGTGCCTGGCGATTGCGCTGCGCGGGGGCGGCCCGTTTTCCCTCGACCGCAAGATCGGGCGCGAACTTTAGATCGGGCTGACAATCTTCGGATCGGGAGCGACCGTTTTGAGGTAGCTCTTGATCCGGCATTTTCGCAGCACAATGACAGCGGCGAGGGTATTCGATTTCTCTTCGAGATCGAGCAACCGGCGCTGGGTCAGTTCCGCCGAACTGCCGTCTACGCCGCGCGCATAAATCATCACCATGGAGGCGAATGCGGCGGCGGCGCCTGCCTCCTGCGGATCGCGTGCCCTGTACATAAGCTGAAAGGACAGACGGGTGAGTTCCCCCAGATGGTCCTGCGGGCGCTTGCTGTGGACCATTTTGCAGATTGAAGCGAAGATCCCTCTCATCGGGTTGAGCCGTGTGATCCCTGCCTCCTTTAGCTGAGGCAAGTGCTGTTGACCTTGCGAAGGCATCTGCTTTTCCTCAACGAAGTTAAAGGAAGCGGGCACATGCGCTCCTCCCAGCCCCCAGGGGGCCCCTGGTTCCGCGCAAGCCTGCTTCAACTGTGCGGTGTTTGTAAGCGATATCAATGCGGAAGCTTCGCTAAAAGAATGGCAAAGCCCTAGTATGACAGGTTCGGCTGCGTATGCTTAGCGTCTGAAATGTCGGGATCCTACCGAACGAAACTCCTCGTGCGGGATTGCCCCTCGCACACTGGAGGTCACGATATGAAGTCGATCCACGGATTCAGGGTTTTCAGCCTCGCCTGCGCGGGCCTGCTCGTCCCCTTGCTCCTAACAGCTCCGGCTGAGGCCAAAGGTTGCATCAAGGGCGCAATTGTTGGGGGAGTCGCGGGACACCTGGTCGGCCATGGCAAGATGGGCGCGGTCGCAGGCTGCGCGGTGGGACACCACAATGCCAACAAGAGAGACGACGCGGAGGAGCAGCGTTCGCAGAACCAGCAGACGCGGCCGCGCTGAAAACTCGGGCCAACCTGAAACAGGCAGTCCCGGCCACGCCGGGACTGCATATTTACTGCTCATCGAATCGTCAGGACAGGCTGGCATCCCGACTGCCGCATCGGTAGTCTGCCGTCTCCGCGGGGTCGCCGCGACGTCAGGCCTAAAGTTATTGCATGACGATTTTCTCAGTCAGACACGTGACGTCCTATCGCTATGCGAGACCGGTGAGATTTGGCGAACATCGCGTGATGTTCCGTCCTCGCGACAGCTATGACCAGCGCCTCCTCGAGGCGACGCTGAAGACGACGCCCGAGGCCAGCGGCGTTCGCTGGATCCACGATGTCTTCGGCAATTGCGTGGCTCTCGTACGCATTGCGGGCGCGTCCACGCATCTCACTTTCGAGACCAACATCACGCTCGACCATACGCCGCAGGCGACACCCGATTTCCAGATCGACGACGCCGCCCTCACCTACCCCTTCGTCTACGATGCCGACGAGATGAAGGATCTCGGTCATACCGTGGAGCGTCATTATTCCGAGACGACAGACGAGGTGGTTCATTGGGCGCGGCAGTTCGTCAATGTCGGCCGCCCCACGGAAACGGGCACATTGCTGATGACCATGTGCTACGCGATCCACGAGGGCTTTTCCTATTCCCGCCGCACGGAAGCCGGCACACAGGCGCCGCTGACCACGTTGCGCCTGCGCCGGGGAACCTGCCGCGACTTCGCCGTGCTGATGATGGAGGCAGCGCGGCTGCTCGGCTTCGCCGCGCGCTTCGTCACCGGCTACATCTATGTCGCCGACCGGGACGGCTCGACGACGCTGGGCGGGGGCTCGACTCACGCCTGGGTTCAGATCTATCTGCCCGGCGCCGGGTGGGTCGAGTTCGATCCGACCAACGGAATTGTCGGCAACCGCGATCTGATCCGCGTGGCCGTCGCGCGCGATCCCCGGCAGGCCATCCCGCTGACGGGCAGCTATCACGGGCGCGCCAAGGACGATCTCGGCATGAGCGTCCAGGTGAACGTGACGACCGCCACAAACGCGCAGCTATTGAACGAAATGCCGCAAAGTTAGGCTGCGGAACCTGTGCGCCGGAGCTGACGTTGCCCTGCTTTCAGCCCAAGGCCGTTCCGGCGCAAGTCTTGCTCCTGCTCGACGCACGTGGCGCTCTCAAACCATCGGATGTGCCTAATGAAAATTCGGGCCGGTTTTTCCATCGCCTACGAGTGCATGCAGCCCACGCCGATGATGCTGGTCCTCAACATTCATCCGTCACGGCGCGTCGATCTCCTGACCGAGCAGGTTCTGACCTTCGATCAGCCCATCGAAGCCTGGAACTACACGGACGGGTTCGGCAATGCCTGCACGCGCATCGTGGCGCCACCCGGCCTCACCACGATTTCCACCGCCTTCGAGATCTATGACACGGGCCTGCCCGACGCCGTGCCGGAAAACGCTCTACAGCATGAGATCAAGGACCTTCCCGACGAGGTCCTCGTCTTCCTGCTCGGCAGCAGATATTGCGATACAGATCGCCTCGCGGATCTCGCATGGTCTCTGTTCGCGCACACGCCCCCCGGTTGGCCGCGCGTGAAGGCGATCTGCGATTTCGTGCACAACCACATTGCTTTTAATTACCAGAACGCCAATCCGCAGCGCACCGCTCATGGCGGCTATACGGATCGCACGGGCGTCTGCCGCGATTTCGCGCATCTGGCGATCACCCTGTGCCGCTGCATGAACATCCCCGCCCGCTATTGCACTGGTTATCTCGGCGATATCGGAGTGCCCGTCGTGCCCGAGCCGATGGATTTCAGCGCCTGGTTCGAAGTGTATCTCAGCGGCCGCTGGATTACGTCCGACGCCCGCCACAACAAGCCCCGCATCGGACGAATCCTGATGGCGACGGGCCGGGATGCGACAGATGTGGCGCTATCCACGAACTTCGGCCCCTCGCGCCTGGCCCGCTTCGACGTCGTCACGGAAGAGGTCGCTTGAGGCAAACCGGCGCGGCGGATGCCGTCACGGACACAGCTGCACGGCATCCGCGACGGTCACGCATCAGGAGTTGGTCACGCCAGCATGAGCCGTTCGTATTCGGTCTCGGGGACGCCGTAACTCCCCGACGCGATATCTTCCAGCTTCTCGCGGTCACGAATCGTGATGATTCCGCGTGAGGCGCGGATGGCGCCCGCGCCCTCCAGGATGTGAATGGCCGTGGTCACGCCGGAACGCCGCACCGCCAGCATGGCCGCCATGAACTCATGGACGAGAGGCATCGTGTCCCTGCGGGCCCTGTCATGCGACATCAGCAGCCAGCGGGCGAGACGCTCTTCGATGGTGAAGCTGCCATGCGCGAGCGCGGTATAGGCAAACTGGATGGCCAGCGTTTCCTTGAAGCGGAGCACGAGGTGGTTGAGCGACCGGTAGGCTTCGACGCAGTGCGCGAAATCCGCGGCCTTCATTCGCCACGCCGTGCCCGACAGCTGGATGATGGCGCGCAGCGGCGTCCTGTCGCCTTCCCTCAGCACCATATCCGTCATGCCCTCGAAGCCGATCATGCCGACTTCGATCGGGTTGACGTGCTCCGTGCGCGCAAGAATCGAGCAAACGCAGCTCTCAGGAAAATAGACGTATTCGATTACAGAGCCAGCTTCCACTAACACCTGCTTAAGGCTGACATGAACCTCTTCGAGGAGCGGCATCATTTGCGCCAGATCCTCACGAGGTCGGAGAAGGACCCTGTTGTTCACGGGAACATGAGACATGGCTCGCCTGGACGTTATGCGGAAGTACTCTTGTCTCGCTGCCGCTGCCGTTTTGAATAACGACAAGCTGGTGTGCTTTTCTAGAGACGGTACCGCACAGAGGGGCGAGCGCCTGGGTCAGGACGCGCAAGGACCTCGAACTTGACTGACTGATTAGCGGGAGGTCATCGTTTCAGCGTGCGTCTTCGTCGGAGGAAAACGCGTGCTCGGATGGATTGCCGGACGTCTCCACCTGGAGGATCAATAATCCTCCGAGCAAAAGACCTAGTGCGAGAAAAACACCGATCAGTTCAGGGATGCGTTTCATGGCGGCCCTCCGTGGCCGCGAAGGGTAGAGGCTCGCCTGTTCGGCAATCCCCTACCCTCGCTTCCGGGTCAATGTGGAGGTCATCGACCTGGATAATATGCACCCGAGAGCTCTCCCGCGCTGCACAAATTTTCGTGTGTCATGAGCGTACAATGCGGGGCGTCAGAGCTCCATCTTCAATCCGGCGGCGTCGACGCCCTCGCGGTAAAGCACACGCTCGGCATTCAGAATCGAGAGAAACTCCGCCGCGGTCGAGCCCGTCGGCTCGATGCCTAGTGTCTGCAGGCGCTGCACGATGGTCGGATCCTTCGAGGCCTCGACGGTCGCGGCGATGATCTTCTCCGACAGCTCCGGCGCCATGCCGAGCGGCCCGATCAGCCCGTTCCAGGAAGAGGTCTTGAAACCCGGATACAGGGACGCGACCGGGGGCACATCGGGCAATTGCGGAATCGACGTGAGCGAGGATACCGCCAGCAGCTTCAGCCGGCCACCCGTCGAGAATTGCAGCAGCTCGGACGCGTTGCCGAAATACATATCGACTTCGCCCGCGACCAGCGCCGCGATGGCCGGGCCGCCGCCCTTGTAGGGGATGGGCACGATGTCGATCCCCGCGCGCTTGGCGAACAGGGCTGCGGAGAGATGACCGATGGAGCCGGTGCCTGCCGAAGCCACGTTGAGCTTGCCGGGATTGGCCTTCGCGTAGGCGATGAGATCCTTGAGGCTGTCCACGGGAAGTGATTGCTTGACGCCGAGAATGAAGGGGCCCGTCCCAAAGATGCTCAGGGGAGCAAGATCCTTCGCCGAGTCGTATGTCACCTTCTGCAGCATGGGCAGAATGATCAGCTGCGCGGCGGAGCCGAACATCAGGTTGTAGCCGTCGGGCTTGGTCTTTGCGAGCTGGCCCGTGGCGAGCGTCCCACCGGCTGCGGGCCGGTTGTCGATGATGAAGGTCTGGCCGAACTTGCGGCCCATATATTCCGCCAGGAGGCGCGCCATCGTGTCCGTGTTCCCGCCGGCGGGGAACGGCACGATGACGGTGACGGTCCGGTTGGGCCAGTCCGTCGCGGCGGAGGCAGGCAAAGAGGCGCAGAGCGAGGCTGCGGCAAGGCCCATCGTGAGACTGCGCCTGGTCAGGCTGGTGGCGGTGGTGTCGGGTCCGCTCCGCTTCATGTGTGTCTCTCCTCAACTCGCTGGCCGGCACGGCCCCTGATGCGCGATGTGCATGCACGGCCCGTGCCGATACTTCAGCAAAATCCGATCAATGGCCGGGATCGTCGAAGCCTTCGACGCAGACGAACTCGCCGGTGGCTGCGCCGACACGGTGTGCGCGTGCTTCCTGATATTCGGGAGAATGGAAGTACTGCTGGGCCGTTTCGAAGCTTGCGAATTCCAGGATGACATTGCGACTGCGCGCCGTGCCCTCGAGCGCTTCATACTGGCCGCCCCGGGCAAGCACTTTCGCGCCATACTTGGCCATCGCGGCAGCGGTGGCCTTCGCATAGCGCATGTATGCCTCGAGATCGGCGACGTCGACGCGCGCGATGATGTAGCCCTTGGGCATGTGAGCACTCCTCTGCATTGTTCAGCTTTTTGCAAACGTCATCCGCCCGTTCCGGCGAGCGCGTGAAGATCGCAGCTGCGACACGGTTACGCAACTGCCCGGCGTTCTTCAGACGGCGAGTTTTCTGTGCCTGATGGGATGGCTGGGCGCGGCTCTCTGCGCGGCCTCGATGATCGAATTGGTATCGATCCCATGGTGCCGATAGAGATCGCCGATCGTCCCCGTCTGGCCGAAATGTTCGACCCCCAGCGCCTTGACGCGATGGCCGTGAACGCCGCCGAGCCAGGCGAGCGTTGCTGGATGACCGTCCAGCACCGTGATGAGCGTGCAACTGCGCGGCACGACCTCGAGCAGCTTTTCCACATGGCTCTGCGCTCCGCGCCCAGATGCCCGCGCATGTTCCGCAGCCGACCATCCAGCCTGTAGCCGATCGGCGGAGGTGACTGCGAGCAGGCCGATGTCGCGCCGGTCTTCCGCGAGGAGGCCGGCGGCTTCGATCGCTTCGGGAGCGACCGCGCCCATATAGGCGATGACGATTTCTGAATTCGGCCCCGGTCGGCGCATCCAGTAGCCGCCGTCGATGATGTCGCCGGCACGTTCCGGGCTGATCTGATGCAGGCTCTGATCTATCGTGCGCGTGGAAAGCCGGAGGTAGACGGAGCCGCCGCCCGCGTCGCGCGGCCAGATCTGGCTATCCTCGGGAGACTCGCGCTTGGGAGCCTCGCGCTGCATATAATCGAGACCCCAGCGCATGATGATCGCGAGTTCATCGACGAAGGCGGGCTCGAAGGAAGCCAGGCCGTCCTGCGCCATGCCGATCAGCGGCGTCGCAATGGATTGATGCGCGCCGCCTTCGGGCGCAAGCGTGACGCCACTCGGCGTGGCGACGACCATGAAGCGCGCGTCCTGATAGCAGGCATAATTCAGAGCATCGAGGCCACGCTGGATGAAGGGATCGTAGAGCGTCCCGATCGGCAGCAGACGCTCGCCGTTGATCGCATGCGACAGGCCGAAGGCGGAGAGCAGGATGAACAGGTTCATCTCGGCAATGCCGAGTTCGACGTGCTGGCCCTCCGGTGAGAAGTCCCATGCGAAGGTGGAGGGAATCTTCTCCTTGCGAAACAGATCGACCTTGCTCTCGCGCGCGAACAGGCCACGCCGGTTGACCCAGGCTCCCAGATTCGTAGAGACCGTCACATCGGGTGCCATGGTCACGATACGGTCTGCGATCGCAGCATCCGATCGCGCCAGTTCGTTCAGCACGAGACCGAAGCCCTGTTGCGTCGACATGTTCGGCGCTGCCGGATATGCTAGCGTCGCAGGCACATCGTAACGCGGCGCTTCCAGCCTGCGTGTGCCTTTCTTGAAGAAGGGCACCTCGTCGAGAAACGCCTGGACCGTTTCCGCCGGCATGGGCAGGCCTTCAAACTTGTCCCACTCATGGCCCGCGCGCACGTTCTGCGCCTCGCGGAAAGCGTTCATCTGCGTCGGCGTCATAAGCCCCGCGTGGTTGTCCTTGTGCCCCTGGAAGGGAAGCCCGACGCCCTTGATCGTATAGGCAATGAAGCAGACGGGACCATCGTGGTCGATGCTCTCGAAAGCCTCGAGAACGCTGCTTATGTCATGGCCGCCGAGATTGGACATGAGCGCGAGAAGCGAGGCGTCGTCCCGCGTGGCGAGAAGCTTCGTCACGTCGCCCTGATCGCCGATTTCCTCCTCGAGTTTCTTGCGGAATGCAGCCCCGCCCTGAAAGCAGAGCGCCGCATAAAGCTGGTTCGGGCAGGTATCGATCCACTGGCGCAGCCTCTCGCCGCCGGGCTCGGCGAAGGCTGCTTCCATCAGCTTGCCGTATTTGACGATGACCACATCCCAGCCGAAGTTGCGGAACATGGTTTCAAGCTTTTCCCAGAGACCTTCGCGGATGACGGCGTCTAGCGACTGACGGTTGTAGTCGACGACCCACCAGACATTGCGAATGCCATGTTTCCAGCCGTCGATGAGCGCTTCGTAGATATTGCCTTCGTCCATCTCCGCATCCCCGACGAGCGCGATCATGCGCCCCTCCGGCCGATCCTTCATCCAGCCATGCGCGGTGACATAATCCTGCACCAGCGACGAGAAGAGTGTCTGCGCAACACCGAGACCGACTGAACCGGTCGAGAAGTCGACGTCATCGATGTCCTTCGTGCGCGAGGGATAGGATTGCGCGCCGCCGAAACCGCGAAAGCGTTCGAGCTTGTCGCGCGTCTGGTTTCCCGCGAGATATTGAATCGCATGAAACACAGGGCTCGCATGCGGCTTCACCGCGACGCGATCCTGCGGCCGCAGCGCCGCGAAATAAAGCGCGGTCATGATGGTTGCCAGCGATGCGGAGGAGGCCTGATGCCCTCCCACCTTCAATCCATCCTCGTTGGGGCGGATGTGATTGGCCTGGTGAATCATCCAGGACGACAGCCAGAGAATCTTCTTTTCGAGCGCCTTCAGCATGAGAAGGCGTTGGGCGGAATCAGTCATCTGCGCTGCGTCCTCAATCGAGTCTGTCTGATGCGAAAGCTTACCGGAGGCGGCATGGTGATTTTCCCCAAATTCAGGCTTGCAGCGCCGACGCTTTGGTATGAAATTCTAATTTCAGGCTTTAATTCAGGACTTCATGCCAGTGACCGTTCTCGACGAAATCGACCGAAAGATCCTCGGACAGCTTCAGCTCGACAGTCGGATTTCCATGCAGGCGCTCTCAGAGAAGGTGGGCCTGTCACCCTCGCCCTGCCATCGCCGGGTGCGGCTTCTCGAAGAGCGCGGCATCATCACGGGCTATATCGCGAAGGTCGACCAGAAGGCCGTCGGCCTGCCGGTAAGCGTGTTCATATCGATCAAGCTGGCGCGACAGAAGGAAGAGGATCTCGACCGCTTCGCGCGTGCGATTTCCATGTGGCACGAGGTTCTCGATTGCTATTTGATGACGGGGCACAGAGACTATCTCCTGCGCGTCGTCGTGCCGGATCTCAGCGCCTACGAGCGGTTTCTCAAGCAGAAGCTGACGCGCCTCGACGGCATTTCCTCGATCGAGTCGAGCTTCGCACTCGACCAGATCAAATATTCCTCGGCGCTGCCGCTCTGACCGCCACCCTTGTTACGGAGTAAGCATGAACGTCGATCTCAGCAGGCCCATTCTCGTCACAGGCGCATCGGGCAAGACGGGACGCAGCGTCGTCTCGCGCCTCGTGTCCGGCGGCGTAAAGGTGCGGGTCTTCGTCCGACGGCAGGAAGCCGGCGACGAACTTCTTGCATCGGGTGCGTCCGAAATGGTGCTGGGCGACCTGCTCGACGACGATGCGCTGCGCAGCGCAATCGTGGGCACCGGGCAGATCATGCATATCTGCCCGCCCATGCATCCGGCCGAAGACGAGATCGCCGCGAGCATCTTCGCACATGGGCGCGACGCGGGAGTTTCGCGGCTCGTCCTCTATTCCGTGCTGCATCCGATGATCGATGTTCCCCATCATCGCCGCAAGCTGATCGCGGAGAGGGCGCTGATCGATTCAGGGCTCGCCTATACGATCCTCCAGCCGTGCCGCTACATGCAGCATCTGGCACCCATCTGGAAAGAGGTGGTGGCAACAGGCATCCATCGCATGCCCTTCGCAACCGACGCGGCGTTCAGCCTCGTCGATCTTCACGATCTCGCTGAGGCGAGCTGCAACGTGCTGACGCAGGCGGGCCATGAGTTTGCCACCTATCAACTCTGCGGTCCCCAGCGGTTGAGCCAGATCGATTGCGCCGAAATCCTTTCGCGGCATCTCGGCCGAACGATCACCGCGGAAGCCAAGCCGCTGGAGGTTTTCCTGGGCGATGCGCGTAAAGCGGGAATGCCGGAACCCCGCATCGAAACCATGTCGAAGATGAACGCGCATTACGATGCGCATGGGCTTCTCGGAAACTCCAATGTGCTGCACTGGCTGCTCGGTCGCGAGCCGACGAATTTCGCCACCTATGTCGCACGTGATTTTCCGAGCGCCTGACTTGAGCTCCTCCGTTCCAGATGTTCCATGACCTGCGCGGATGTCAGAAGGTCCGCGTACTTCTGGCCCATGTCGAAGAGGTTGGCTTCGTGCGGCCCCATGGCGCGATCGCCCACGCAATCGGTGACGACGATGGTGCGGAAATTCGAGCTCATGGAGTCGATCACAGTCGCGCGCACGCAACCCGATGTCGTGCAGCCTGTGACCAGCAAAGTATCCACGCCCTTGCCGACGAGCCAGGGCGTGAGGCTGGTGCCGAAGAAGGCCGAAGGCTGAGTCTTGCGAATCACGTACTCCCCCGGTACGGGCGTCAGCTCCGACACGATCTGGCTCGCCGCCGCGTCCTCGGTCAGGATCTTGAGACCTGGCGCCTTCAGGCAGAAAACGCCCGCGTCAGAGCCGTCTTCCGCATAGACGACGCGGGTGTGGACGATCGGCAGACCGGCCTTGCGCGCGAAGTCCAGAAGCGTCCGGGTGCTTTGGATCGCAGGCCCGATGTTGCCGCCGCCGAACAGGGCCGGATCGTTGAAGCCATTTACGAAGTCCACCATGAGAAGAGCAGCGCTGTTGCCGAATCCCGACCGGTTTCCGAAGCCCTGCTTCTCGTAGATAGCCTTGTCGCTCATCTCGCGTCTCCAGAGATCCTGGTCATTCAGGGCGTCCAGTATTTGCTGAACTGCGTTGCGACGACATCTTCATAGGCGACGTCATGATCGATCAGGCCCATGTTGCGCTGGAACTCGATCATGCCCTGGACGAACTCAGGCGAGATCGACGCATCGTAGAAGGGCAGATCGCGTTCGACGACATCGGCAATGAGGTCAGCTTCGGCCTCCGGGAAATACCTCTTCCCGACCTTGGTCGCGAGCGTCACGTCGGCCTTCAACGCCTGCTGCGTCTTGACGAGCGCACGCACGGCGGCGGCAACTGCATCGGGATTTCTGGCGATCAGCGCGTCGGAGGTGATGAGCGCGGGCATCGTGTAGTGGATGGCCTTGGGAGGACCATCGCCGCGACGTGCGTCGATGACCATGGTTCCGGCACCGCTGCGCACGGCCACTTCCGCGCCCATGCCATTGGCCCAGAATCCGTCGATCAGCCCGGCCTGCAGGGCTTTCGCGGCGGCAACACCAAAGTTCTTGTTCTCGCCGAGGAAGGCGCCGGGTACCGGCCCGATTTTCACGTTGTCGCGCTCGACATCGATTCCGCTTTCGATGAGCAGGCGCTTCAGGCCGAGATCGACCAAGGGCGCAGCGCCGATGCTGAGGCCCTTGATCGCGTTGATGTCGCCCTTTTCCGCGTTCAGGTCGGAGCGCAGGATCAGAAACCAATAGGTGTTCTGCGCGAGCGCGCCGATGAGTTTACCGCCCTTCCAGCCGGGGAAGGCGAAGGGCACGCTATGGGCGGAGCCGCCGACGAAATCGATCCCGCCGTCGCGCAGGACCTCGAGCGTCCTGTTCACGGGGAAGATGAGCTCCAGCTCCATGTCCAGGCCTTCTTCACGGAAGAAGCCCAGTTCCACGGCGGCGACGGCAGGAAAATAGGAATTCGAGATCAGGTCCGGAATGGCGATCTTCATCTGGTGTCCTTGAAGCGTGGGGGCGCGGAACTCAGGTAATCGAATTAGCGCGGCGGATGCCTTCGATCATGGCGACACGCATGAGATAGGTGCGCAGCTTATCGGGATCGGCCACGATGCCGCGCAGTTCGGCATAGAACCTCTCCTGCTGTTCGGGGTCCTTCTGCTCGATGTTCTTCTTGTTCTCGATGGTCTGGCGCTGCAGATATTCTTGCGCGACGGTGCGGCGCTG
>JAQGKD010000073.1 GCA_028290285.1 Hyphomicrobiales bacterium | reverse complement strand
CACCCAGCACCATTCCAAATGCCAGGAACCATGCTGAAAAATTCGCCCACTGGATCTCCGAAGTCTGCTGGTACACCACGTCGGTGGCAAGGGCTCCAGCAAAGCAGCCGATGGGCAGCGCGGACATCACCCCACGCGCTGGATACGCAGGCCCAGCTGTGTTTCTCCCGTCGATAGCGTCAGCATGGGGTTCCCCGCATTATCGCGCCTTGGTTCGCGCACGTCGTGCACTTGTCGCCTGGGACCGCTCTGCGCCAGAACGAGACATCAGTTCACAGCGAGCCGCGTGACCCCATGGACGGCGTAGGTGTCACGCCTCCGAAACGCGATTGTCAAAACGGCCCGGAACGCCGGCGGGCACTCTCATGCCGTCAGGGTTCCAACTTGACACGACCGCGCCGTTCACATTCACTTTCGGGCGCAGATCGCGCGTGCAAAGAGACCTCTCGGTTGTTCGTCGCGCGAGAGGCAATAGACCGAGCCCTCGTCCATTTCGAGACGATCGCCCCGGCTGCAGGTTCCGTTCACGGCAAATTCGTCGCTCCCGCAACGCGCGACGCACCGCGTTCCGCTTTCGCAGGTCTCGACGAAAGCGCGCAGCATGGTCGCCAGAACCGCGGGCTTGCCTTCCGGCCCTTGCGGGCCGGGAGGACCGGACGCGCCAGGAGCACCAGCAGGACCAGGAGCACCAGCAGGGCCGGCCGGACCCTGCGGACCGGCGGGGCCAGTGGCGCCGGCCGTTCCGTCCATGCCGGGAGGTCCGTTGGCGCCCTGCGGGCCGGCGGAGCCTGTTTCGCCGCGCGGTCCAGACGCACCTTGCGCGCCCTGTGGCCCCTGATGGCCGGCGACGCCCTGCGGCCCCTGCGGGCCCGGAGGCCCCTCCGGCCCAGGTTGTCCCGTCTGCATTTGCAGCGTCGATGAGTCGAGGGACGCAGCGGGGCCGGGACCGGGCAGTCCGGCAGGTCCGGGAGCGCCCTTTGGGCCAGGATCGCCCTTGGGTCCGGACGGACCTGGCAGGCCATCGTTCCCGCGCACGCCTGCCGGCCCTTGAGGTCCGGGCGGTCCTGGGTCGCCCTTTGCCGCAGCGAGCGCCGCGGAAGCAACGGAGGCGCTTTGCGCGGTCGGCCCCGCGGCGCTGGCGCCCTCGGGGCCGCGAGGGCCGCAGAAGCCAACCACAGCCTGCCGCTGCTCTTGGCCTGCCTGCAGTGTCACAACGCATGTGCCTGGATGATACACCAGCCGGAATAGAAAACGGCCGCCCGCGTCAGTATTCGTCTTGTGTTCATCGTCGAGGCTGACCGTGACCTGACGCGGCGGGTTCACCCGGCCCACGACGCGCAACTCGCCACCAGTGATCATTGCCTGATCCACAAGGATGTCGGCCGACGCAGGAATGCAGCCAAGTGCAAATATCGAGCAAGCGACAAGCCACCTCATTCCGATCCTCCCCAGAACTCTTCTTCCTAAGCTAACTCGCTGAGAGACAACTCTAATCATGCACCTCTGCTTTGCGTTTGAGAAGAGAGGCGCTGTGGCCCTGTGCGCAGCTGGAGCGACGCCGCACACCGCGAAGCTCGTAGGGAACCCACTGCCATGCTGCCCGGACGCCTTCTGCGGTCGTCACGGGCCTTATATGCGGCTTGACCCGCCATGAAGGCGGGGTGTCGGAGTTGTGTTCCATGAAGGATAATCCAGAACTGATCGACGCCCTCTCGCGCGAGCTGTGGTTGGAAGACGAGAACCACAACAAGCACTATCGGCGCCACACTTCGCTGGAGATTGACCAGGACGGCGTGTCGGAAGGAAGGGCGAAGGAGCTTGCGACGAAGTTCAACCGCGAATTCCATGGCACCCTGACGCATTACGTCTTCCGAGTCGTCCCGGGCTGAGTCGATCACCACCTGGCCCACCGTTCTTGCGGATGGCGGGCCTTCAAATGCGCGCAAACAAAACTTCGAGGAAAAATGCGAGCATTATCGATCACCGCCATGCTGACCGTCGCGAGCACGTCCGCGCTCGCCCAGAGCACGACCTCGCCGCCAATGCCTATTCTGGACGTGCATCCTCTATGCGCAAAAATTCCGTTCCAGCTGAGTGTGTCAGGAAGGAGCAAGAACATTACGACGAAAATGCGCGATGCGAAAATTCCCGAATTTAAATACTGATCAACGGGCATACTTGGAGCTTCTGACGTTGAACAGAATCCTGGTGATGAGCGGCGCTCTCCAGTGCGCCGGCGCTCGTCAGTAGTCGATTGATGCAAAGCCGTCGCGCTGATGCGGACGGATTACGAGGCTCGAACTGGCGTGATGTACGAGGAAGACTGGAGACGGAATATTCAGTCATCGATCGAGTTCCGCCCACACCGGAACCGGAGGCGAAAGCCGACGAAGGCAGAGGCGGGTGGCCGGACTTAGCGGCTTTAGCTGAAATCCCGTCACCCTCAGCCGAAGCATTTCCGGGAGCCCGCGCTGCGGATCGATCTCGCCTCCATCCGGGGTTCATCAGGTGCAGCGGGTCGTTTCGAGACCGTCGAATATCCAGTCCAGCGCCACCGCTGGGAGAAGCGAGAGCCAAATTTCTGAGGCGCGCCAATCAGCGCTGGAAGCAGACCCAAATGACGTCTGCTTTGGGTCGATTTCGTTGAAAAACCCGCTTGTTGAAAGCGGACGAGGAGGCCCCTTGCTGCCGCCTCCGCGAGCTGAGGAGGCTGGCTCGCCTCAGGTTGCTGAGATCCGCGCCTGGAGCCGCATCAGCTTCGCCAATTTCCTCAAGTTTTGGGCCGTGGCAGCCATTATAAACTCATCTCTGGCTCCATTTGGCCCACGAAGGCGCAGTCGGTGAGACGCAGAATGCGTTTTGGGACTGTGGCACGGTGCTGGCGCGTGTGCCGGCAATGGACTTGGACGACCCCTACGGCAGACGAGGTCCTACTCGCGTCCAGCCTTGCCACCGAAGTTCAGTGCCCGTCAAAGGGCGCCTCTCCCTAATTGAATTCTTCTTTGACGCTTTGCAGCTGCGCGACGACAGTGTAGGTTATAGCTTCACGGACGCCTTAAGCTCGGACGCCTGCCCTATGGGGCACATCCCTGCGGCCGGGCAGGGCCGCCTGCGAGCACGTATCTTAGCCACCAAGCTCGAGACGCATTCAGGCATCAAACAGTTCAGCCACTCTGGTCGTAAGCAAGGGTTTCGAGAATGACTGACGCGTCCGTCCATCCTGTCGCTGAGGTCCGGTCGGAGACGATTGGATTGGGTACCCGTATCTGGCAGTTCGTCGTTGTGTTGGCGGGCGCAAGGATTCGTCGAGACTGCAATATTTACTCACATTGTCTTAGCGAGAGTGATGTGATGGTCGGTGACCGCTTCCGGGTGAATGGCGGCGTGCAGCTATGCGACGGCTCGAGAATAGTTGACGATGTATTCGTCGGTTTAAACGTCGCATTCGGAGATGACAAGTGCCCGATAAGTGGCGACAAACGTTTCGATCGCCTGAACTCATGGATCGATAAGGGAGCGGTCATTTGCAGCGACGCCACGGTTTTCCCCGGCGTGAGAATTGGTAACGTCGCAACGGTCGGCGCAGGAGCCGTTGTCACCGAAGACGTTCCAGCCCGCGCGGCCGTCGTGGGAACTCCGGCGGGCGCGATCAAGAGCGCAAGGCCATGAGTGGCAACGCCTCCACCTTCGACTTAACTGCCTGCCGAATCGTTTCACTGCCAAAGATCGCCGATCCACGCGGCAACTTGACGTTCGTCGAAGGCGGCGAGCACGTGCCATTCGAGATCCGACGGGTATATTATCTATATGATGTTCCTGGAGGCAGCTCTCGGGGTGGCCATGCACACAAGGCGCTACATCAACTCATCATTGCCATGTCCGGCAGCTTCGATGTGGAACTGGACGACGGGTGCCGGAAACAACGCTTTCAGTTGAACCGTTCCTACTACGGGCTCTACGTATGCCCGATGATCTGGCGTGAGCTGGACAACTTCTCTTCTGGTTCAGTCTGCCTCGTCTTAGCCTCCAACCGATACGATGAGGCCGATTATTACCGAAACTATGACGAGTTCCTAACTGCACGCGAGCGCTGAATTGAAGGTATACCTTTCTGAGCTTACGCGCCGCTACCTAGAATATCAGGACGGGAACGACGCCGCCGCCAACGCTGCTGACCAGGGTGTGCTGTCCTCGGGCTGGAGATGGAAGCTTTTGACCGTGCTTTCAGCGGCCAAGCAAGCGCTGGCGGAAGGCGGCGGCGTGGTCGAGGTCAACAACGGGGCTGGTGGCGAGATCTTCACCTCCGCTCGGCCGCTGTAACGTCGACGGCGCGTATGCCGTCGATATAGGTGGCAGCAATGCCAGCGGCGACGGGGGTCCGTCGCTGTCAGAAACCATGGTCAGCAGCTCGTGACGGCGGGCAATTTCCTCTCCAAATCCGCGAGCATTTCCTTGCTGAAACTGCCACCGACAGACTAACCCCGAGGATCACTGACCATTTGCTGCGCCGAAGTGTTTGCTGAGATGCATTTCTCGACTGCAGTGGCGGAATTTGCATCGCAGCATCCAGAACTGAAGATCGTGCTCGTGGTGGATGAGGGGGCAACGCACAGTGGTTCAGTTGGCCTCACGGAGGATGATTTCGCGATCCGGCTCGCTCCGCTGTAAGCCAAATCGGCAGCGGCCGTCACGCGTATCGGGGATCTCGAATGGATGTTGTGCGCAGCGCTGAGCTATCTCGCCGTGCCTGGAGGTCCATCGATGTCCCCTGATTTGAGCACACGAAACTGCCTGATCCATCAGAGATCGAATCTGGGGTTTCGGCGCCACCGGTAGGCTAAGGTTAAGGAAACTTCCTTTCCAACATTGTGCTTGCATTGCGGGTGCCGCGTCTGTGGAGTGAGCATCGCGCAAGTCCCTAATGATTACAGCGCGCCAGACCTGGCAGCCAACCGGCTGATCCCCATCCTGACGAGCTATCCTTTGGCTGAACGCCCGTCATCTCGCTCCTTCCCGCAAATCGGCTAATCCCGCGGGGCCCAAGTTGAATCTTCAGAAACTCGACCTTGCAAACACGGTGGATTGACTGAGTGCGTCTTACAACCGTTTGCCACCGCGCTTGTGAGACGCATCTCTGCCGCCCGGGTTCAGCGAGTGATGCCCAGGATCGACCGCGTCCGCTCCACCGTCGCTTGAGGGGTGGCGTAGATGTCTGCGACAATGCGGGCGATTTCGTCCGGCCCGACCTCCTGAATTTCGAGATTGGTCTTAGCCGCTTCCTCCTTGAAAACGGGATCCGCCAAGGTTGAGGCAAAAGCCTGCCGTAAGGCAGCGAGGCGGTCTGACGGGACATTCGCCGGAGCCATCACGGGGCGTCCGTAGGCCCAGGGAGCAAAGACAAGCCGCATAATATTTTTGGTTTCTTCGTCTGGCGCCAGATCGAAGACGTTAGGCACGTCGCTGGGCAGATCGGGGTGTCGGGTCAAGCCGGTTTGAAGCAACACCTTGAACGTGCCGGCTTTGAACTGGTCCCACACATCCACCTTCAAGGACGAGACTAGAAGGCCGCAAAAGCCGTCAACCTCCCCTTGCTCTGCCGCATGTCGTACTTCGAGCAGGCCCGGATACCCGAGCACCATGCGGAACCTGAGCCCCAACAACGCCTGAATGGCTTTGGCGTCTAGTGTAGAACCGGCGGCCGGCCCTGTTCCGCCGAGCATGACGTCCTTGGTCTTGAGATCGGCTAAATTGGCAACTTTGCTGCCCCAGAAGGCGCAGGTTCCTACCTCACGATTCATGCTGCCGATCCAGCTGAACTTCGACGGATCGAACTTGGCGACTTCGGGCTGCAGGAGCGGTTCGGTCGTATTGACCGGGTTGAGCATCGCGAGGGTCAATCCGTCCGCGGTCGCCACGTTTGCTGCGTAGGACGTCGCGGTCAGGCCTCCTGCCCCAGGCATGTTCTGCACGATCAAATTTGGATTGCCAGGAAGGTGGCGCCCCATATGGCGAACCAGGATCCTCGCGTAGGTATCGAACGTGCTGCCGGGCGGATAACCGACGATGACGCGGACCGTCTTGCCGGCGAAGAAGCGCTGGACGCTGTCGTCAGCGCGTGCGGATGCCGGACCGTTCAAAGCTAAAAATAGTCCTAGGCAGAAGCCAAGCCAGCGAGTCATTTCCCCCCCCTTATGGTGTCGTTGTGCACCCCTTCCCTCGATTATGGGATTTCCGAGCGTCGCAGCAAGCGTTTGTTCTGACCCATTTACCCGGGACGAGATCTGGTACGGCGGCAGCCTCAACCTTCTCCTTCATAGACGCTCAGTCTCCGGCCGGCCGGAGGACCGCGGACCTCGTGGACAGAGCGAGCCATCCGGGAGAGCAGGAGGCCGACGATGGTTTCCAAACGGGCGCGGGTTCGCACGCGCAAGAAGCTCGACCCCATCTGGTTCATGGCCGCCAAAGATGGGACGTCGCAGGGTCCGCTATGCAAGAGGGAAAATGTCCGCGAGGCATAGAAAAACCGGCAGAGCCATCCGTGAGAGCTGAGATCGACTGAGTTACGCGCTCCCGCCCTCGGATGGCGTTGGGGAATGTTGGCTAACCGACGCCGTCAGAAGCTGCCTGAGCGGAGGATTTGGAAAGGAGTTCCTCGAGAGCTGCCTGTCGCACGGCCTTCACCCGAGTTTTTGGTGCTTTGGCCGGGCCGTAACAGCGGTTTGCACCTAGCGCTCTACCGATCTCTCTTAAAAAAAACAGGCCACGCCCAGCAGGGGCGCAGCCTCAAGGCCATGTATGTACCTTTGTTACTGGAACAGCTTCAAGATCATCTGGGTGTTCTGGTTGGCGATCGACAGCGACTGGACGCCGAGCTGCTGCTGTGTCTGCAAGGCCTGCAGTTTTGTGGAGGCTTCGTTCATATCCGCGTCGACGAGCGATGACACGCCCTTCGTCAACGAGTCCGAGAGGGTGGAAATAAAGTTGCCCTGGTCGGTAACCTGCGAGCGCACCGAACCCAGCGTCGCGGCGTAGCTGGTCAGATCCGAAATGGCCTTGTCTGCGTTCTTGATCGTGTCGGCGATGTTTGCGGAGGTCAGGTCGGCGGAACCATCCGTGAAGTTGGTCGTCGTGGTGCCGGCTGTCGCTGCGTCCAGCAGCCCAGCGCCGGCATTGACCAGGTCCTTCGTGCCAACGTCGATGGTGCCGACCGTCGAGGCCGAGAACGAGGCGACGAACTTTACCGTTGTCCCGGCCGATCCATCCAGCAGGTTGATCCCGTTGAAATTAGAGGCGGAGGTGATGCTGGCCAGCTGGGCGCCAAGCGACTTCAGCTCCGTGGCGATCTTGGCCGTGTCCGCGCCCGGCTGGGACGCGGCAACAAGATTGTCCTTGATCTTGTTCATCACGCCAATGCTGCTGGTGATTCCCGCCGACATTGTGTCGAGGAGGGCCCCGCTGGTGTTCAGGGCGTCCTTGACGGCGCCGAGGGCGCTGTTGTCGGAGCGCATCTGCGTGGCGATCGACCAGTACGAGGCATTGTCAGCGGCGCTGGCAACCTTCAGACCCGTGGAAATCTGGTTCTGCGTGGTTTGCAGGCTTTGCTGCGTGAGCGACAGATTGCGCAGGGCGTTCAGGGCGGAGGTATTTGTCAGCAAGGAAGACATTGTTGTTGTCCCAGTTAACGCATTGCAGCAGTCACAACTGCAATGGCCAGCCCCGCAATCGGAACCGGATGAATGAAGGAAGGCTGGGGACTTGCCGCAAGAACTCCTCCAGCCGCGGTCCCCTCAGGCAGAATGCTGAGTACACGCACCTCAAGGATCGTCGCTCTTGCTGGTGTGAACCTTGTACCGCCTCGTCCTAGGGCCCTCGCCACGGTGGAATCCTGAGCCCTTTAGTTGCAATTCGAGTAGCGGATCTCGGCGTCGACGCGTTGGTTGTTTCCAACCACGGCGGACGCCAGCTCGAGCGGGCTCCGCGCCCTTGACTGCTCTTCCGACCTTGACCGACGCCGCGCCGTCAGCGTCCCGCCGGACCGCAGTCTCGACGTTCAGTCACGGCAATCCAATGGTCCTGCCATAGAATATCGCATCTCGCAAACGCGGCAGCGGCTATGCTGAAACTATCGAAAGCCTAGCCTTCCGTCTTGTAGCCCGCCGCTCGCTGCATCTCATCGCAAACGCGAACTCAGCTTCCTTATCGCCGTCCGTAATGCATGAGCCCAATTCGGGCGACAATTGGCGGACGACGGGTTTCCGCGGCTCGCCACCGCTCGTCGGCGAAGGCGCCACCCGCCGTGCCCGGGCAGCGGCAGCAACCAGCAGTCCAGAAAGTGCCTTCGGTCGGATGATCGCTCGTCGAGAGACCACGGCGCGCGACCACCTGGGCAAAGCGGACGCTTAACGTTCGCGCGGGGTAAACTTGGTTCACGGGACCATATCTTGGAAGGCCTGTATGGTCCGCGCCCAAAGCGCCTTGGTCGCCCGGATCAGGACACCGACTCTTTCCATGCCGAGCCCAGCTCCCAGCAAAACGGCCAAAGGCAGCCAAACCAGGATCACCACCAATGATAACCAGCTCCAATCCAGCTGAAGGGTTCTTCTGGCGTTTGGTGTCTCAGCATAGAGCCAGCGAATAAGCGCGGTAAAAGCCATACCTGCAGCCACGTAGCCCCCGGTTAGGCCGACCTTCGTCCACAAGTTCATTGGCGCCCACCGTTCGAGCGCTGCTTCTCAGCTGCTCAGCTCTTGGTCAAGCTATTGCCTGTTTTCAGAGCAAAGGCGAGGAAAAGGATCGGCAGGCAGCAACCTGAGTGTTTTTTTCCACCCTTTCAGCTCGCACAGCCCGCAGGGCTTATCGGGCGGGCTCGCTCGTCAGTTGCGTGCGCCACGTCGATGGACGGTGCTGAGGGCGTGACAGCGCCGCCCGACCGGAATCCCACGTCTTCGCGTCGCCGACCTTCGAATCCAGGTCGGGAGGGCGCGCTGAAGTCGACGCCCGACGGCCAGGAGCACCGCGCGCTGTCGCGCCGCAGGCACGCCAGGCAACTTCTCCAACCTCCCGTGCCGACTTTTATCGCCGTGGAACGAGAGTTTTCGGGCCGGTTCGGACGGCGCGCGCAGCCGAGCCAACCGCCGAAAGGCGGCGCGTGAGGCTCAGGACCATCATGCACGCGAGCGCAAGTGTGCAACACGTCTGCGAGCGATGCATTACATCCCTCCCTGAGGCTCCAGATGGGCTCCGGCTAAACCAGAGTAGGCCGTCCCCCGCCGCTTCTGTCCAGCAGGCTGCTGGAGGAACCATGCGCTTTCGGCACGCAGCGACTTTCGAGCCATCGTCTGAAAGCAAGCAAACAGTCACGCGCCACCGAGGGGCGGCAGCATGATACAACCAACCCGCCATGCATCGGTCATCCGGGCATTGCTGCTACCGATTCCAATAGCTCACCAGATTGTTAGGCCGCGGCAGCGATCACGAAGGACCTCCTCGGCGCTGCAAATCTTCACCTTGTGCTGCGGTGCCCTTCACCCGGGCCGCAGCCCTCTCAGTGCGCTTGTGGATGCGTTGCCTTGCTGCGTAGCCGGGGGTGGCACGTTGTGCGGGGTCGATGGCCAGCGGCGGTCCGCCGGTGTTCCGTAATCGCCGGAGCACGTTTATCGATTTCAGTTTGTTCCAAAATTCGCAACGTCATGGCCCTTGGCGCCATCCAGCGTCAGACCGTCGGCGCGGGTCTCCACAGAGACGAGAGCAGCCCTGCGTTCGGGGAAGCTAATGGCAGGCCTTGAGCAGGCAGCGATGATGAGACCAGAGCGCCTCTCAGTCGAGGAATGACGCAGAACGGCGGGCCTGGCTTCCCTGCCCAAGACCTTGCCAAAGATCCGGGGGGGCGGGTTTTCGGGGCGCGCGCGTCTGGCCCGCGCGGCGAAGGCCGGACCGGAGTCTGTCAACCCGCCTCAGCGCACTTGCACGCGCATCAAGCGCCGAATCCATCTTCATTTTAGCTGGTGAATGTATGCGGGTGAGATCTCGTATCTCGCCGCGATCTCGGCCACAGGCATACCGTGCTTGCGCTCGGCCTTGAGAATCTTACGAAACGATGCGAGCTCCTTACCTGAACGTCGCCTTTGAATGCTTGGGCCGACCACCCTTTTTAGACCCTTAACTTTTGCTTTCGGCGTTTCAGTCACCAACTGTTTGGCCAGCAGCTCCTGTGCGAGGTCAATAATCTTACGAACTTTGGCGACTTCTCGCGGGGACATGGACATTTTTTGCACCCTCAACTGATTGACGTCTTCAACATTGCCTTCGCCGGGAAGGCAGATCAATTCGGCGCTGAGCCGCAGTTTGCTTCTTGATCAGGCTGCGGGCACGAGCACTCGCGCAACATCGTCCACATAGGTTAAAAACACCACGCATGGAGATTGCTCCGCAATAACGTTTTTCCGAACTGGGGCTTGCGACTTCCGCCGGGCTCTCTGGCCGGTTCGCCTTCCGACCGCGGTTCAAACCTTTACGGGCGTCGGTAGCTCCATGCTTCAGCCACGACTATTTACCGCCAGCAGGAAAGGGAGGTGGCTCGGTTTGTACGAATAAAGCCTCGAGGGCTTTCAGTGTGTCTGCCGTCGTTACGGCGCAACTGGGAGGGCTGCAGCCTCGAAGGAGTCCTCGTGGCGCGCCTGCCGTCACGGCTCGAAGGAGGCTCAGGGCTTGTAGAAGCCGTCGATCTTTCGCCTGCGACAAGACTGCGCCTCCGGACAGCGGCGTATGCCCGGAGATAAACCGCGTCAGATTTGGGCCAGACCGGCCGTTGCAATGGCCATAGATGGCGGCAATCCCATCCACTGCGTCGCCGTGGCGACATGCAGTCGCCCGACGTCAGGACCCTCGCGAACAGAAGGCTCTGCAGCATCCGGCTGCCGGCAAACGGATATGCAAGATGCAATTCGTCGATCCGGCCCGTCAACGCCAGGCCTGCGTCTGAAACGGGGCGGAATTGAACCGGGCCCACTCATCCCGAACCTGCGCCGGTCGAGTCATCGCTTCAATCGATCATCACTTGCGCTCGGAAGGAGTCCCCGTTTCCCACGCGCTCAGGCATCAGCTCCCCGAGCCACGTGTGATCCGCTTAATCGTAGTGGCAAGCGGCCCGGCCTCAAGCGCGCCGTTCCGCCAAAACCACGTCTGCGCCTTCAAGAAGCTGCGACTTCCCGGTGTGAACCGGCCGTTGCCGTTGCCAAGCCCGGCATTGTTGTTGCCGTTGTCATTGCCGTTGATCGTTTGGGCGGTCGCACAGAGTGTGCTCGCCAGAACGAAGAAGACCACCAACCAGCTGCCCATGCTACTCTCCGTTGGCGCGTCGCGTCGCAAGCGTTATTTCCGTCGAATCGTGATTCTTCCAAAAGACTTTAACGTCTTGCGTGTTAACAAGCTTTTTCGAAATGGCGCAAACTAGCCTCGGAGGGAACAAGCAGTGTCCTTCTCATCAGCACCCGTACAGATGCCGTGCACCATCGCGTCTTCTCCCTCGCCGGCCGCTGACGTGGTGTGAGAGAGGGACGCCGACGCCAGTGGCCTAGCGTAGGATCGAAAAGATGGTGAAGGCTTACGGATCAAGCAGAGCCGGACGCCGAAGACCCAGCGCGCGCTGCCCTCCTTTGAAGGCCATGCGCGGGTGGAAGATGGCGCTTTACGTGCCGTCGCGAAGTGTCATGCGCAACTGTTGGGCATGACCTTGCCCTCCGCGGTGCGTGGAATGCGGTCGACGAGAGACTTTCCGCTGACGATTACACGGCGCCAAGGTTCAGGCGTCGTCGATCCGTCCGTCGATGGCCTGCGTCCACACGGCCCAGGCGATGCGGCGGCAATGGCACCGCCGAGGCCGTCACGCGACCTGGCGGCTGCGGATCGGGGCCGCGCGGAGGTATCGTTCCGCCTCCGCGGCGGGGATGGCTTTGGCGAAGAAATAGCCCTGCACCGAGCGACAACCCAGCGCCACGAGCCGCTCTACTTGCTCGGCGGTTTCGACGCCCTCTGCGATGACCTCGATCCCGAGAGCCGAGCCGAGCCGCAAAATGGCCTCCACGATGGCGCCATCGTGCCGCGACGTCAAAAGGCCCTGTACGAACGACCGATCGATCTTGATCGTGTCGACCGGGTAGGTGCGCAGGTGCACGAGCGAGGCGTAGCCGGTCCCGAAATCGTCCAGCGCAAGGCCAAAGCCGTGCCCCTTGAGCTGCTCGAGCACGCGTTTGATCTCACCATCATCCGGGCGAAGAAAGACACTTTCGGTGACCTCGATTTCAATCATCTCAGGGCGCAGGCCGAGCTCTGCCACCCGCCGCGTCAGGGTCTCCGCAAACAGCGGGTCGTTTACATGCGAGGACCCGACGTTGATCGCCAAGTGGCCAAAGCTGAGGCCGGCTCTGGCCCAGAGCTGGGCTTGCTGGAGCGCCGTCTCAAGGCTCCACACCCCCAGCCCTCGCGCCAGTTCGGGATCTTCCAGGGCCGCCGCAAACGTCGCGGCTTCCCGCACGTCGCCATCCTCCCGGCGCCAGCGCAGCAGTGCTTCAAACCCTCTGACTGTCCCGTCGCCAAGCTCGAACTGCGGCTGATAATGCTGCTCGAGCTGGCCGTCCCGGAGAGCATTGCTCAATTCACGGACCGTGTGCAAGCGGCGATCGGCTTGGTCTTTCATCGCCGGCGCAAACAGCCGAAAGCGGTTCCGGCCGGCCGCTTTGGCCGCATAGAGGGCGGTGTCGGCATTGGTGAACAACTCGCAGGCCAGGCCCGGGGGCCCCGCTTGCACGGCGATGCCGACGGATGCCCCGAGCTGGAAGGACTGTCCGCCGCAGTGGATCGGCTGTCGCGCACCGCCCACGATCGCGGCCGCCAGATCTTCGACAGGCATGTGTCTGCCACGGCCGCCGAGGAGGACTGCAAATTCATCGCCGCCGATGCGTGCCACGAGGTCCGCCGCGGCGCACAGTCGGCTGAGGCGGGCGGCGAACTCCTTGAGGCATTGGTCCCCCGCCGCATGACCGAACGTGTCGTTGATCTGCTTGAACCCGTCGAGGTCGATGAGAAGCAGGGCGGCGCCGGCCACGCTGCCCTCTGGCCGCCGCAGGCCCGCCAACTTGCTCTGAAACACGCTGCGGTTGGCAAGCCCGGTCAGCACGTCGCATTCGGCCATTAAGCGGGTCTGGTCCGACAAGGCCTTTTCAGCCGTAATGTCTTGCTTCATGCCAAAAATGCGGACCGCGACCCCATCCTCACTCTCCACACTGGCGGTGAGCCGGATCCAGCGACAGGTGCCCGCTGCCGTCGTGATCTGCGCGTCAAGGGTGAAGCCGCTTTGGTCCTTGATCGCTTGGGTTCGGACGCGCTCCAGCTCCTGCCGCGACGCATCGCTGTAAAACTGCAGGGTCTGCGCCCGCGTCACCAACGCACCGCGCGGCAGTTCAAACATGTCATAGACGCCGTTGGTCCAATTGAGCGCCTGTGAAGCGAGGCTGCATTCCCAGACACCGATTTTCGCCACCGATGCGGCGCGTTCGAAGATTGTGATGCTGTGCGCCAGAGCGGCGGCCTGGGCGCGGATCACGCCGGCTTGGGCGCGCACCTGATCGGCCAGGTCGGCGTGGGTGGCTGCGGCAAGGTCATCGTGCATTCGCCAACTCTGTGCTGCGGAACTCCGCATAAGCCCTGAACCTGTCATCGGATGTTTAAGGAAGGGTGAGGCCTGACCCCATTTTGGCAAGACGTCCGCGTTGGGGGCAAGAGGGCAGTCCTTCTCGCGCGCCGCCTGCCCGTGCTCAGGCAGGCCTGTGAAGGCTCGTGCGGGGATCGTGATCTGGACGACGGCGCGCGCGGTTTGGCCGCACGACGGCAGCACGGCGCCAGGGCAAGCGTGTTGCACCTCGCGGTCTGCCGACGGCGTCAGCATAAGCGCACGTGCCCCAACGGCAAACAGCGTACCTTGCGGCCTGACCGCGCCGACGCGCCGGCTCGTCAGCTCGGCCCGAGAACCCCAGCGCCCGCGCAGCTTCCGTGGGCCGGGACGCTGCGCCGGAAGGTCGTATCATGAGGCGGCTGTGTCCACGGCCGCTGTTCAGCGTTCGCGTGCAGACGACAAGCATGCGTCGGCCACAAACGCGAAAGTCGGTGTGCCATCCGTTCGGACACGCCGATCGGTCATCTGCCGGGCTCGGCCCGCCGGGAACGCCTGTGTACATCGCCGCAATGGTCAGGCCTGCGGTTCTGCCTGCAATCCCCTGCACGGTCGCCCATGTGGGGCAAGCAAGGCCGGGCCTTCTCCGCATGGCGCACTGCACGCGGCCGCGCCGCCGGGTGACGGACGGAGCGCTCCCGCGTCGCGCGACGCTGGCGGATGCTTTGCGCCAGCCCGCTGCTTGGGCGCGGTCGGTGGACTGGCTTCGGGGCAGGCCCCAAAGCCTTCGCGGCGGGGCGACTACAGCTCGCGTCCGCTGGGGAGAGGTGCAGGCCGAGATTATGTCCACATCCACCATGATGCGGGTTTTCCCAGCACCGCGCCAGCGCCACGCGCAACATGCAAACCGTTGCGGATCGAGCCTGCCCGGCCTGTCCTGGACCTGCCGACCCCAAGGTTCCGCGTCGGAGCGGGACGTCAGGACTAAGGGAACCCTGGCGTGCCCGGACTGCGCGGGATGCTGGTCCTGGGTCTCCTGACTTCATGCACCGCGCAAGCCTTTTGCCGAGGGGGTGAGTGTGGCGCTCACGTGGCTTGCTTGCGGCCGCCCGGCTCTTTCCGGGTCTGCGATCAGGCGCGCATGGATACGTTAGCAGCGGACGGTTCTCGCCCTGTTCCGTGATTGAGGCGGGCCTGTTGACCAGGCGCACGATGCAGACCGGACGCTCTCGACGCATTTGCCTGCACGCTGCGCCCGCGCTCCACGATCACGCCTCGAATCGTCCGCGAGCCGCGCTCCGACGGGCACAGCATGCTGAGCGGCCACGGACGTGCCGAGAGCATAAAAAAAAAAGTCATCGAAACGCGTCGCATTCGGTGCTTGAGTAACCCCGGAAGAAGCAGCTGAAATACAGGGCGTTTGTTCGGGGAGAGGATGCCCGCGGCCGTCATAGGTTCAAGTCATTCGTTCCAGACCGATATGGCCCGGCTCGCGCCCGATCGGTGTTCATGCCAGATCAGCAGGCGCCCGACGACCATGGGCTTCTGGACCTACAAGTTCAAACCACATGGCGTCCAAGACGGCAGACCACATATCATCTTCCCGCACCGAATCGGATGGCAAGGCTGGCTCGAGGCCCATAGGCGGCGACTGCGGGATGGATGCATCGGCCAAATACCCCGGCTGGACTCTCGGAGGATTGTCATGGGAGGACCGATCCATCTCCGTCTCCTGAACGCGATCGAAAATGTCCGGCAAAGCACTGGTCGACACCGTTCCTAAGATCTCACATCTTGGCGAAAGCGTGTGACGCGATTGCAGTACAGTCAAGCGCCGGAGGCCGAACGGTACGCAGACGCACAAGCTAGCGGCGCCCTTTATGATCGCCGCCACTCGATCCCTCGAGAGCGCCTGTCGTCACCCCGTTGGCAGTGTTAACTAACCGTGTTTATTTATGGACATGACTTCATCGGTGGTAAGCGCCTGTTCGTTAGGCGACATCTCTCACCATTGCGGGTGGCGCGTCTCCCCGAGAAGGGCGTCTCGCTGGCTGTTGAGATAACCGCCGACGAGATCCACGGTTGTGTCCGCAAGGCGGGCGTGTGGGCCGACACCGTAGAGTTCGCAGGTTTCCACCAGCCAGACGAGGACGGCCCGGGGCCATCGCGCCATATGAGCCCGCGAAGCAAGCTTTTTTTCGCCGCGCGATGGGCGGATAGAGCCGTCGACGATGGTCGTAGTCGGTCTCGATCCGGCCGCCTTCAATGAAGCGCGTGAGGGCCACCCAGCGCGACAAAGGGCATCGGATTGCTTCCGCGAGTTTGCTCTTCCGACTGACAAGCGTCAGCTCCTGGCGAACCCAGGTTCGAGTGCGAGAAGAGGGGCTGCGTCTTCTCCTGACGAAGGCGCGGCACTCATCTGCGCAGCGGACACTGATCGGTCGCCTGCTGAGCACAAAGACCTGGAAAATCCGTCGCGGGATACGCCTAGTTGCCGTTGAAGGTTTTAGCGACCGATCCTTGCGCGGTCGAGGAAATAGGAGAGGGGTGTGGGTTCGCCGCCTCTGCACGGAAAAAGGCGGCCGCTGCCGCAGCGGGCCCAGACGCGCCATTTTCAGGGCGCTTGGCTGCGTCGAGGCGACTTTCTTTCCAAGCTGTCCGGCAAACACAAGCTCCAAGCAAGGTCAGCTCAGTCAAGTCTTCTTAGCGCTGAAAACCCGTCCCTGTTTGATTCGGCGCCGGGAGACGAAAAGTGTCCTACGGTCGATCTTTCTCAATGCAGCCTTTGCCTCCGCTCACCGGGCTGGCCACCATCGCGCGTATGGCATTCGAGGGTAAAGATTTCGCGCCGCTTGTATTCGGTCTGCAAGCTCGGCTCGCGGCGGACGCGAACGACGCCGCCGCGTTGCTCGACCTCTCAACGATTGAACAAATTCGTGGCAACCGGGAAAATGGGATCGCGTTGCAGGCTGCCGCGCTCAGCCGCCAGCAGCATTACACCCACTATCCAGCAACCCCTGCCAGAGACCGGATCCGCTTGCTGGCTGTGATGGCGCCGGGCGACTTCATGGCGAACACACCGCTCCAATTCCTTCTAGAGGAATCGAGCACGGTTTTGGACGTCCTTTACATCTGCCCTGATGTCGAATTCCCCGCTTCCTTGCCGGACTGTGATCTAGTGTTCGTCGCAGTCGCCGAATCCGATGACAACCGCGACTTATTAAGGCGCGTCGGTGAGGTCGCTCTCTCACCGCCACGACCAATGGTCAATGCCCCTCACAACATTGCCCGGCTGACACGTGACGGCGCCTGGCAAATTCTGCATGAGGCGCCCGGGATCAGCTATCCGGTGAACCTTCGCTGCGACCGCAGCACTCTCGTCAGCGACCTGCCGCGTGCGTTTACTCAAGAGACGCCTTTAGGGACCATAACTTATCCGCTGATCGTCCGACCTCTGGATTCCCACGCGGGTGCCGGTTTGGCGAAAATAGAGGATAAATTTGACCTCGCAGACTACCTCTCGACGCAGTCGGCTGAGCAATTTTACGTGGCGCCGTTCATCGACTATCGCAGCGTGGATGGTCACTATCGGAAATTTCGTGTGGTCCTGATCGCGGGCGTTCCGTGGCCGGTCCATATGGCGATTTCGGATCATTGGATGATCCATTATCTCAACGCCGACATGATCAACAACCCATCCAATCGGTTGGAAGAGGAGCTGTTCATGTCGCGCTTCAAGGTCGATTTTGCCCGTCGGCACGCCGGCGCGTTCCATGAGATCCATCAGCGGACGCAATTGGACTACGTGCTTCTCGATTGCGCCGAGATCGGCGGGGAGCTGCTCATCTTCGAGATCGGCACCGCCATGATCGTCCACTCCCTCGACCCGGTCGAGGTCTTCCCTTACAAGAAGCAGCATATGCTGCAAATATTTGCGGCATTCGGGCAAATGCTTGACCGCCGAAGGCTTGAAGCGGAGCGTGGCCCTTTGCCCGGCACCACAAGGTAGGACCGTCCGCGGCCCGTTCGGCAGCCCTCCTACCAGCCCCTTTCGGCGAGACGCGCCCGGCCGTTCAACACAAAAAAAAAGCCACGCTCGCTCGGAGCGTGGCCTCAGGACGAAACAGTCGCTCCTGTTACTGGAACAGCTTTAGGATCATTTGGGTGTTCTGGTTGGAGATCGACAGCGATTGTACGCCGAGCTGCTGCTGTGTCTGCAAGGCCTGCAGCTTGGTGGAGGCTTCGTTCATATCGGCGTCGACGAGCGATGACACGCCCTTCGTCAACGAGTCCGAGAGGGTGGAAATGAAGTTGCCCTGGTCGGTAACCTGCGAGCGCGCTGCACCCAAGGTCGCGGCGTAGCTGGTCAGATCCGAAATGGCCTTGTCTGCGTTCTTGATCGTGTCGGCGATATTTGCGGAGGTCAGGTCGGCGGAACCATCTGTGAAGTCAGTCGTCGTGGTGCCGGCTGTCGCTGCATCCAGCAGCCCCGCGCCGGCATTGACCAGGTCCTTCGTGCCAACGTCGATGGTGCCGACCGTCGAGGCCGAGAACGAGGCGACGAACTTTACCGTTGTCCCGGCCGATCCATCCAGCAGGTTGACCCCGTTGAAATTAGAGGCGGAGGTGATGCTGGCCAGCTGCGCGCCGAGCGACTTCAGCTCCGTGGCGATCTTGGCCGTGTCCGCGCCTGGCTGGGACGCGGCGACAAGATTGTTCTTGATCTTGTTCATCACCCCAATGCTGCTGGTGATTCCCGCCGACATTGTGTCGAGGAGGGCGCCGCTCGTGTTCAGCGCGTCCTTGACGGCGCCGAGGGCGCCGTTGTCAGAGCGCATCTGCGTGGCGATCGACCAGTAGGAGGCATTATCAGCGGCGCTGGCAACCTTCAGACCCGTGGAAATCTGGTTCTGCGTGCTTTGCAGGCTTTGCTGCGTCATCGACAGATTGCGCAGGGCGGTCAAGGCGGAGGTATTTGTCAGCAAGGAAGACATTGTTGTTGTCCCAGTTAACCCATTGCAGCGTGAAAGCTACGATGGCCGGCTCCCATGGAAGCCAGATGAATTGACAAGGCTGGGGACATGCCGGACGTAGCACCGGCGAGACAGACGGCATCATACCGTTGCGCGCAAGGATAGCGCAATCTGTCGTGTGTGGGACCGCAGTCGCATTGACCTGATCCGAAGATCACCATCCAGCAAAGACCTGAACAAAAGGTTTCCGTCCGACCGGTGACGCGGGAAAGTCTGGACCTTGCGGAGCATACCGGCTGACACGGTTAACAATTTCGGTGGGCGTTTTGGGGCAGGGACGTATGCGGCCAGAGGACGCGCAGCGCGGCAGATAGCAAGCCATGGGCCACGTTCTGTTCCACTTCCCTGTGCATCGCCTGCATATAGTCGCTGGGAGTGGCGGCTTGGCTGGCGGCAAGCATCAGACCGAATCGCGCCCGCTCATCGGCCGGGGTGATCGGATTCATCAAGTTTGACTGAATGAACAGATACAGGGCATCCAGCGCCGAGCTGGCGTCTGCTTGCTCCATGACCATCGGTCCACTCACGAAGTGGGCGTCGTTGAGAATTTCGAGATTAACAGCCCAGTGGGCGCGGATTGTCGCGCCATTGACGGAGAGCTTTTCCCCTTTGCGTATCGCAATTTTTTGAAGTGCCATGATCCTGCTCTACCTTGTCGATGTCACGCCGCATACTCGGATTAAGCCGCCCGTAGCTTGCGCCGAGCTGACCGGCGGTCACCCGCAGGGTTTTCCGCGTCGACTGGCCGACGAGCGGCTCTTGCCTGCTCTCGTTCCCCCGCCGCTGTTCCGGGAAGAAACGCCAGGCCATCCGCCGATCGTCGTCCGGACTGGCGCTCTCGTCCGTCCCTTTCTTCTGCCTGCACGCTGCCGCCAGAAGTGATGCAGATCTCGGAAGGTCATTCTGAAGCTCCTCTACGCAATGGCCTTGCAGGTTTGGACCGCAGAGCAGGGTCAACATCAGCTTGCGCATATGTTGCGGGGGAGGGGCGCGTCTCATCGCCTAGCTTCAGGCGCGAAACACAGGCCGCCCAACGGCCCAGGTCTCCCATCCGTTCTGAAGGTCCGGTCTTTCGAAAACACGGAAAATCTCCCAGATCTGATCTTCATCGATGCGGACGGTGGCTTTTCCCGGCGAACCGGCAAGAACTCCACCCAGCGCGATCCCCTCAGGGAGAAAGCTGAGGACGATCTGCTCTCCGAATCTGAAATCCGATGGTGAACGTCCCCGTACGTACGCGCATGGCCTCGCCCGCAAGACGGTGCCCTGTCTGAGCGCGTCACCCGACACGCATATCTTCCAGTCCATGATTTCACCCTTGGCTCAAGGCGGCGATGATCGCCTGTCTTGCTGTCGTGAACCTTGTCCTGCCGTCCATCGGGCAATTCGAGGGCGAGGAGCGCACTGATCGGTCGCGCGGATTACAGCCGTGCGGCTGATACAGCGAGGCATATGAACACGCGCCGCTCAATTGTGCTGGCTAGACCTGGATGGAAGCGCTCACAGGCGCCGCCCCGGGTTGCGAACTGCTTCTTGGACCGCATCGGCGGACCGAACCTACCAGCCGCGAGCAGATGTGGATGGCTGAACGGATGTTCGACGAGAGGCGTTTGATCTCCCACGTTGTCTGGATGGTGGATTAGGCTAACGCCCGTTGGTCGTTTGGCAGAGCCGTTTCTTAAAAGCGAGAATTATGCGTCGGGCGAATATTTTACCGACGAGAAGTTCGATTACACATCGAGCGAGGTCGAGCACTCCTGAAAACCTTCGCCGACTTCAAGCGTCTTCTGAAGGAGGCCCTTGCGACCCCGCAGCGCAGTTGCAGGGCGAGACGCAAACATTGTGTGGGATCGACTCGGGTGACAATTCGATGTGGTCTAAGGATGTGCAAACGCTCGAACGTCTGGCCTGGTTAGGCTCCCTCTCGAGGACGAACATCCGCCTTGAGAAAGTGACCCATGTTGGAGCGGTCAAAGGCGTGGGCGAACCGTATGAGCGGCTCACTACTCTCCTGAATAGTGGCTTCATCACCTTCGCTGCCATTGATGGCCCTTTCTCGGGCGAGCATCGACAGCTGACCCCTTCAGACCGGCATTTCCCCAAGGACGATGCCTCGGTTTGGTCCGGATCTTTGCTCCACATCTCGGTGACGGAGGACAGAAGATACTCTGAGGAACCGAGCGGTACTGGCAGGCTCGCAACGCGACGTTCGATCCACGATGTGGTGTGGGCCAGGAGGTGGCGCAACCATTCGCCGCCGCCTGCATGGCAATGCTGTCCCGACACCAAGGATCGGTTTGGCCATTCGCGTGGTCGGCTTCGACTTGTGGGCGCGCGAAGCCTTTGTGAATGCAGTCGTTGGCAGAACGCAACGCCGCTGCCCCGCACTAGGCACCCGCTCGAACAGGTACCCAGCGTCAAACCGAAATAGGCAAGCCAAGCTAGAGCTACCTGCCGTAGGGAGCCCCCGATACGCGGGGCTCCCTACGGAAAGATCAATTACGGCCGCTTTGTTGATGCTTGCGGTTTGGGATTGTCCCGCTAGCCGTCGATGTCTGCGTCTTGCTGTGATCCGTCGGACGGGTTCTCTGCCTGCTGGGAGCAAGTCGCATCCCGAAATGGATCAAGATCGCGACTTGCATTTCAATCGGCCAACGGTTCTAGTGGACGCTGACGCAGATGCCCCGCGTTACGAGGGCGTCGTGTTGATGGGAGGATGCAAGATGGCTCTGGATGTCACCCTGTTGTCGAAGCATATCGGCGCGGAAGTGCATGGCGTCGATCTCAGCAAGCCCGTGTCGGCGGAACTCGCCGACGAGCTCCATCAGCTTTGGCTGAAGCACCTCGTGCTTCTGTTTCGCGGCCAGAAACTGACACAGCAGGATCTCCTTACTGCGACCACTGTGTTCGGCGAGGTCGGCAAGCTCGCGCGGCCCAAGGCGTTCCGGCCGTCTGGCTTCGATTCCATGCTCGACGGGATCATGCTGATTTCGAACATCCGCGAAAATGGCGAGCCGATCGGCTCCCTGCCGGATGGCGAGATGATGTTCCATCATGACATGCTGCACGCCGCGATACCCCATAAGGGCACCTGTCTTTACTCCGTCGAGGTTCCCCCTGTCGGTGGCAACACGGTGTTCGCCAATGGCTATGCGGCGTATGAAACGCTGCCTGCCGACGTTCGGGACGCGCTGGAGGGACAGCGTGCGACCCATCATTACAATTATGGTTCGACCAAAAAGGGTGACGACAAGGGCGTGGCTGCCTTTTCCGAATCCACCCACCCGGTATTCCGGACGCACGAGGAGACAGGCCGCAAGGCCGTCTATGTCAACCGCCTCATGACGACCGGTGTCGCGGGCATGACCGAAGCGCAGAGCGAGCCGCTTCTTGCAGCCGTATTCGATCATTCCGAAAAGCCGGAATTCACCTACGAACACGTGTGGCGGCCGGGCGACCTGCTGGTCTGGGACAACAGATGTTCGATGCACGCGCGCACTGATTTTCCAGCCGGTGAACGTCGCCTGATGCTGCGCACGACGATCGAGGGCGATGCCAGGCCGTCCTGAGCTCAGGTCCGATTTCGCGTGAGAGTTCATGCCCAATGACAATTTCCCTCGAAAGCGAGCATGTTGCGCTGGCCCGCCGATGCGCGAGCGCGGCGGTCGCGGTGCCGTTGATCAGCTTCCAGAATGTCTCGAAGGTCTTCAAGTCGGGAGACAAATCCCTGGTCGCGGTTGAGGATCTCACGCTCTCCATTCGCACGGGGGAATTCGTGACGCTGGTAGGCCCCTCCGGATGCGGCAAGTCGACCCTTCTCAATATGACGGCGGGCCTGATGAAGCCGACCACCGGCGTCGTCTCCTACGCAGGTGTGCCGGTGAATGGGATCAACCGCCGTGTCGGCTACATGACGCAGAGCGATCACCTCCTGCCGTGGCGCAGCATTGCCGGCAACATATCCGTGCCGCTCGAGATCCAGCGGATGAAAGCGGCGGCCCGAAAGAGACGAGTCCAGGAGCTCATCGACCTCGTTGGGCTCAGCGGCTTCGAGACATCCTACCCGAGTCAGGTGTCGGGCGGCATGCGCAAGCGCGCGGCGCTGGCGCGTTTGCTTGCGAGCGACCCTGAAACACTCCTGATGGATGAGCCCTTTGCGGCGCTCGACGCGCAGTTGCGTCTCGCCATGCAGGCGGAGCTGCGCAAGGTCTGCACCGGCCTCGAGAAGACGGTCATTTTCGTCACACACGACCCGGATGAAGCCATCTCTCTGGCCGACCGGTGCTTCGTTTTCAGCGGTCGTCCGGGACGGATCCGGGAGGTCATCGAAACCGGCCTTCCGGCCAACCGGAACCTCGCACATCTGCGGGTGGATCCTCGCTTCACTGAGCTTTCCCATCAGCTTTGGGAGACGCTTACCCCCGACCTCAGGCCGGCGGGGGCTGGGGCATGAATCGTCTCGGTTTGATACTCGCTCGTCTTGGCCTGGCTGCCGCCCTGATCATCGGCTGGGAACTGCTCTCCACGCAGCGACATCTCGAATTCTACCTGAGCAAGCCGACTGACGTGTACACGCGGCTGGTGGTGTGGGTCGGCGACGGGACGCTGGCAGGGCATCTGTTGGCGACCCTTTACGTGGCGCTCGTCGGCTTCTTCATCGGCTCCTTGGCAGGTCTGGTCGTTGGCCTGGTGCTAGGGCGAGCTACACAGGTAGCCAAGGTCCTGGATCCCTTCCTGATGGCTTTTTACAGCATGCCGAAGGTGGCTCTGGCGCCCGTTTTTGTGCTGTGGTTCGGGGTCGACACCAGCATGAAGATCATCTTCGTTGCTGTGGTCGTCTTCTTCCTGGTCTTCCTGAACACCTATTCGGGCGTTCGCAACGTGAGCCGGGACCAGCTCACCATTCTTCGCCTCATGGGCGCGAACGAAGCTGACTTGATGCTGAAGGTCGTGTTGCCGTCGGCTCTCGTCTGGGTTTTTACCGGCTTGCGCCTGTCTGTTCCCTACGCGCTCATCGGGACGATCCTTGGCGAGATGATGGCGACCAACAAGGGTCTCGGCTTTCTTCTGGCCAACACGGCGGGCACGTTCGACACGGCGGGCACGTTTGCCACGCTGGTGGTGATCGTCGCCCTCAGCATGGCTTTGAACGGGCTCGTTCGGGTGGCGGAAGTCGCGCTCATGCCCTGGCAGGCGCAACATGACACGCAGGAAGTGACCATCTGAAGATGGCAGCGAAATGGGGGGATGGCATGCGCAGCAAGGTGGCACTATTGGGGATCGCACTTGTCGGCTTCTTCGCGGCCGGCAACGGCGCGCAGGCGCAGGACTATAAATTGCGATACGGCATCGCCAGCGTCAGTTTCACTTACGCCCCTCTCTACATTGCCGAGGACCAGGGCTTCTTCAAATCCGAAGGGGTGAGCGTCGAGGCTATCCAGCTCGGAGGCAGCAGCCCCGCGGCGTCGGCCACCATCGCGGGCAGCATCGACTTCTTCGTCGGACTGCCCCAGACGGCCGCTCTGGCCATCGCAAAGGGCGAGAAGCTGGCAACCTTCGCGATCGTTACGAAGGAATACGGCAGCGACATCGTCGTCTCAAAGGACGTTGCCACGCGCCTCAAACTACGGGCGGATATGCCGGTCGAGGAGCGCTTCGAGGCGCTCAAGGGGCTCAAGGTTGCAGCATGGTCCCCGGGGGGTTCGTCCGACATGCTGATCCGCTTCATCGCTGCCAAGCGCGGCTGGAAAGCCGACCAGGACATGACGATCCTGCCGATCGGGCCATCGGCGCCGATGCTGGCGGCTCTCGAAAACAAGCGCATCGACGCCTTCGCGCTCTCGGCGCCGACATCCCTGCAAGCTGTCGAGAAGATGGGCGCCTTCCTGCTCTACAGTGGCGCCAAGGGCGAGTGGGCTCCTCTCAAGGGCGAGCCCTACATGTGCCTGATTGGCAATACGGATTGGCTGGCGGCCAACGGAGATGCGGCCGCGGCGGTGTATCGGGGCCTGCAGAAGGCGATGGATTTCATCAAGGCGGAGCCTGAAGCCGCAAAGGCATTGCTGCGCAAGAGATTGAACACGTTCGACGATGCCTCCTTCGAAGGCGGCTATCGCGACGTGCGCTTGCTCGTGCCGACGACGCCACAGATCGGCATGGAGGATGCCGTAAAAATCAAGGAGTTCGTCGAGACACTCAACCCCGGCGTAAACGTGCCAGTTGAGCGCCTGATCGACACGCAGGTGGGACGTCGTGCCACGGCCGGGCAGGGGGCAAAATGAAGTCTGGCGGCCCGTGGAACGATCCTGGGATTGGAACAAGGACCATTGGCGTGCTCGGCGCCTCCGACGCGGACACCGTGAATGTTGGCGCTAGCCCGGCCGCGGAGAAAAATCGAGCTAGCGTCCTTGGCTCGAGGACGAGCGGCGCCGGCAAAATGCAACGCTGTGCGACCTGCTGACAATAAAAAAAAGCGGCGCCAGGCTGCGGGAAACTACGACTGTATCATCGTGGGCGGGGGCTCGGCAGGTTGCGTGCTGGCCGATCGTCTGAGCGCGGACGGCGCCGCCCGCATGCTGGTGCTGGAGGCGGGCGGCCGTGACCGGGATCCGCTGATCCACATTTCGCTCGGCCTCGCCAAGATGCACCACCATCGCCTGCACGACTGGGGCTACCAGACGGAGCCGGACGCGGCGCTGAACGGGCGCACCATCGAGGCGATGCGCGGCAAAGTGCATGCGGCTCGCATTCGATCAACGCCAAAACTTATCATGGCGTTTCGACGATACCAGGCTTTGGGTTTTCAGATTAAGCTATCCTGAAAAAACGGCAGCATGACTGATGTCGCCGTTGCCGGATTCCAAGAGTCAATACGGTTCGACGTTTGACGTCGAAATCGAGGGTCCCCACGCGCAAATCTGCCAGTTTCTCTCGCTAAAATCTAACATGAAAATAGATCTGACGGAGCGAGTATGAGGTACAAAAGGTATCGCGTAATCGGTGACATTCACGGTCATGCCGATGCCCTTCGGCGTCTGCTCGCCAAAATAGACTATCGCAAGGTCGAGGGCGTCTATCGGCATGAGAACCGGAGGTCGCGTTCATTGGTGACTTCATTGATCGCCGTCCACATCGAACCGACGTCCTACACATTGCTCAGTCAATGTGTCGAGCCGGAACTGCGCGCGCCGTAATGCGCAATCATGAAATCAATGCCGTTGGATGGACTCTCAAACACAAGCCATTCAACTCACATCACCAGAAGCAGCATGAAAAATGTCGGGCGTAAACCGGCGGTGGATCTGCCGATCATCAAGCAGCCATCTCATGGTTTCAGACGCCGCCCGTCTGGCTCGAACTGGGAGGCTTGCGCGTTATGCACGCCTGCTGGCATGAGCCATCGCAACGTGCACTTGCCCCCTTACCTTGATGCTGGACAACAAATTCACTGCGGCCGGTTGGCGTCAGGCACATAAGAAAGGGGCTCACACTTATGACGATGTGGAAGTTTGGCTGAAGGGACCCGAGGTACTTCTTCCGTATAGCGCTTCCTTCCATGATAAGGACGGGACCGAACGGCATCACGTTGGATTGCGCGGGTGGGATTCTGAACGCAAGACCTATCAAACCGCGGTTCTCGGAATGGAAGGACGGGAACACGAACTACCCGATGACCTCGTTGCGACAATCTCCATTATGGAGACGAGATGCCGGTGACGTCCACTGTCGAGTTGACTGGTATGCGATTCCGCGGGGATCGCGATCGCGCGTTTGCGGGGTCCCCCCGGGTTGCCGCTGGACAGGGCAGCCAGGGCGCACCGATGGTGGGCAATCAACACCGGCGCTTTTTTGACGTCGGTCTTTCTCCATAAGATAGAGTCGCATAAGATAGATTATGGAACTGCACTGTGAATTGGAGCGTCGGCCAAGTGTCTCAGGAATGAATCGGATGCTAGCTTGGGAGACAGCGCCTGCACATGTGATTGCTTTGATTCTGTTCGTCTAAATATATTACGGTTTCGCTCCGAAGTCAGCGCCCTTGAGACTGATTAGGGTGATTTGACGTAGTGCTCCACGCAGTCCGGGTTCGCAGGTGTAGAGTCATTCCATGGAAGGCGGCCATAGTCTGATCAGTCCGGAACCCGAGCTGGCTCTGCGTCGACGTTGTCGTTCGCGCGGCGCAATCGAGAGCGAAAATGGAGGGTCGCTGACCCCCTGTTCCCTGTACGAAGGGACCGCAAAGGTCACCCCATTTATGCGAACAGTGTGAGCCATCCTGATCGGTAGCCTGCTTCCCTGGCCGGCAAAGCTGTTCGCGCTGAAGGCGGCCCTAGGTGGTTCATTTCGGGACATCGTCAGCTTGCGGCCGGTGGACACATGGCGCCACGCCTACGCCACGGTGGAGGTCACATAGGCTGAGCGGAAGTCCGACGGGCTGTAGAGCGCTGTCTGTACCATGTCACTGCGGCCGCCCCCAAGTGCGTCGGCAACACCAAAACGGCCGGCCCCGCCGCCAAAAACAAAGCCGATTTTGCTATCGGCCGTGACACGTGTCTCGGCGCCTGCCGTGAACCCGACCCTGCGCGCCGAGCATGTCGCTCTGCCCGCCCTTTCCCGCGCCCCACATTTGCCAGCCGCGCTGCTCAGGAGCGCGCCTCTGGGCGCCACCCGGTTCCATGGCCCCGAAGGCGGAACCTGCTGCCGGGTCACACAGCGACGGCGAATAACCGAGCGCTTTAACCGCGTTGCGGCCGAGCCCCTCGCGCGGGCCCGGAATGACCACAGCCGACGCGGCAGCGAAATCGTCTTCGTAGGCTGCCATGTAGGCACTCATCGCCTCAGTGCCGGTTGGCGCAATGTCCGCACTTGCCCCCCTCGAGCCGGGCAATACGTGGAAGACGGCCGATAGCTCTGAGCAATTCGGCGCTTGCCGCACTTGTGCCAAGGCTGCTGCCGAGAACCCAAAAAACCTTCGCCGGCCAAATTCCGCAGGAAGAGCGGCCGACGCTCACATCGGGCCAAAGGGCGTTCGTATGTCGAAGGCGGCCGCTTGAATACAGAAAAAATGGGGGCTCACCAATGAACGGGTGCTAGTCACCACGCGCGGGGTCGCTTTGCGAAAGTGGACCGAGGTTGTCCGCGGCCTGCCGGATCTGGCGATTGTGCACCCACGCGGCGCCTGCTTGCTCGAGTGCAAACTCCGCACCACGAAGCCCTCGCCCGAACAGGTCGAATGGACACGCTTCAATCCCTCGGCGCGCCCTGTGCCGTGGTCCGCACGCTCGGGGAGGCGCAGCAAGCGACGCCCGCCTGGGGAGGTATCCCAGCCTCGGATAACCGTACACTCCTCCCGAACTCGAAACCGCAAGCCCTGACCGATGACACCCGCCGAACAGACCGCCTACGCTAAGGGCGTCAACGCCATCCTAGCTATTGCCTCGGCAACCGCCACGCAGCTGTAGGGGTCTGCTCTGCCTGTCCTCCGCCGCGGGTTGGCAATCGAGCCGTTGCGAGCCATTGTCGAGGAAGGCCGTCCCCTGCTTTCGACTGAGGCAAGCGGCTCGACCTGCAAACCGAGTAGAAGGCCGTTGACGGGCTTCGGGCCGTTTCCGCTACACGGCTGGCCCGAGTCGCTGCCAAGCATATCAGGTGGCTCTGCTTCGGGTGGCACGGGCTGAGTCGATAGCGGTTGTGCAAGGCAGCAACCTCCTCGAAAGCGACTTCCAGTGCGCCGACCAGTAGTTGGGTGGTCCAGGTCTAGCGGCCGCGAACGCCGGCGCGGAACTTTGCCAGAGCGCGCTCAGCCGTAGCGACGATTGCCTCAAGATGCTGAGCCGTCAGCTCAAACGTGAGCTTCTCCCCGCCACTTGATATGGCGAAGATCCGAAGCAACGAAAAATCATCCCTGTCATCGACATCGACTTCAATCGACTCGATCTCTTTTGCCCTGAATCGGCCCAATCCAGATGTCATTTGAGTTTTCCCCCCCACCCTGACGCTACTGAGCATGACTGAGCATGCCGAGCCAACTAGCAGCGTATCAGCCACTCAGTCGTAGCCTAGCGCGTTACAGATCACGTTCCAGCGCTGAGACACAGACTTGGCGGGCGGCCTGCATCATGCAGGTGCTCGTGGCGTGGTCTCATGGCCCTTCAGCATATGGGCATAACACACATACCTTTCCTCCAGTTCTGGGGAGAAGGGCATCGGGCCAGCAATTGCCGATATCATAACAAAAGGAAGAGTCTGAGCCACGCCTTATCCACCCAAAAGCCGGATGTTTTTTCACGCCAAACAGCCTAAAGCGGTCCTTCCCCTCCCTACTGTGGAGCCCGAGCGGTTTGAACGGTTCCTTGAAACGGGACCCGTACATCTGCCTAGGTAACCTCTGCCGGTGTTAGTCGGCCGGCTTCGTTTTCAATTTCGAAGCTCCAGTGAGCGGACCTGGTCCCGCCCAGGATTCGGCGGCTCATGATCTCGCGGGCACCGGCAACCGCCTCTTCGCGGACGCGGCCAAATCATGCAGGTGCTTTCCCTCGAGGCCCTCCATCCGACTTTCGTCGCCAATGATTCGAGCATGCTTGGTTACATGGCCAATTCGCGGCCTTCGCATCTCAAGTCGTGCTGCGGGAGCGATTTCATTCTAACCTGGTCAAAAAGATGGGCTCTTTGCGGACCTTCTGGATCGGATTGCGCCGTCGGCCACGAGCCCACACAGCTCCGGCAACCTAAGCCATCATCAACGCGCCGTGCATCAACGAGCCGTTCGAAGGCCACACAAACATCTAGCAGTCTCGCCGACCGAGGCTGGCGAACGTTCACTGCGCACACACCTCGCTCGCTGACATCGACGTTGAATTGAAAGCGGTCACTGCTTTGCCCGAGAAGCGTGCCAGCACGGCCCGGCTGACGCCGATTGGAATGCTGCCGCGTCTGTCCTTTGGCCGGCACACGCTTCCGCCGAAGTTCGGACGCCAGGGTTCGCACCGGCGAAATGGTAGCGACAGGCATGATTAGGTGCGGATCGCGCCCGACTTGCGTATGGCTTTGGTCGGCGCCGCAACTGTTTGACGGATGGGAGCTGGCACCAAATCGAGCGGCTCGTCACGAAGGTCCTTTAGGGCGGTCCAGCATGCATGCGCTGCAGCAAGGGCACTCGACCAGAAAAAGGCTGGGTAGAGAGCTACTGACAGGCATCAGGCTGTTTCGGGTACACCCCCGCGGGGTCAAACCCGCCGCCAAGCCTAAGAGGCAGTGCCGCTTTGGCGCTGGGAGGGGCCGTAGCTATGGGCGAACTTTGAGGCTGGGCAATGTAACTCAAATGGGAATCGCCCGTCCCCAGGCCTCCTAAAACCTGAAAAGCAGCACGTTTGTGCGCCCCACGTGAGCCTCATCGCATTGCCTAGATGTGGACTCAGGCGTAACAACTGGCCGCTATCGATCACCATGCTGAACGCGATCCGCCACCGGGCGAAACCAATCAGGAGTGGGTATAATGCGCTTCTATTTTCCATGATTGACAAGGACAGACGGATCGAAGACGTCGAGGGAAAGCAGCTGGCCAGCCTTGAAGCTGCCCGTGAGAGGCCATTGCTGGCGCCCGTGAGATCATGAGCAATAGAATTTTGGATGGGAGGCGGTCATCTCACTGGAAGTTCGAAGTCGTCGACGACGCGGGCGAAGTGGTCCTGGATTTTCTATTCGCCGAGGCGGTAGACTGATCACGCACCGCCCGTGGGGTCCTTTATTCAAGTTAGTGTTCACGAACACCGGCGCGGAACTTCGCCATAGCGCGCTGGGCCGACTGGACGATTACCTCAAGATGCTGAGGCGTCAGCTCGAACGCTACCTTCTCCCCGCCACCGGAAATCGCAAAAATCCGGACCAACGAGAAATCATCCGTCTCATCGACATCGACTTCAATCGTCTTGATGTCTTTTGCTTGGAAACGATGATATCCACATGGCATCTGAGTTTCCCACACTAACGACTGCATTTGCCGAGGCAGTTAGCAGAGTATCAGCCAGTTAAGCGTAGTCTAGCGGTCACCGATCACGTTCCCGCTAACGCAAGCCAGATTGGCGGGACAGGACGCCTCTCCTGCTGCTGAGCGGCCGGAGCAGACACATTGCATTGCTCCCCACGTCCGGCGTATCGCGTCGTATGCGGTCGGGATGGAATCGGTACCCACTTCCATGACTTGCGCTTCCCAAATTGGTTGCCGCAAACCAGCCGATGGATACTCGCCGTGGAGTAGCCGCCCCCCAAGTAGTGATAGAAGTTGAGCCCTTCGCCACATCCTGCCTTTTGTTGCCAGCAGACCCTTGGGGGGCCTGAGGTAATGGCCCGGTGAAACCCAAAGTAGCCCGCGACGTTCGCTGCGGGTGCGGCGCGTGTTTCACGAGCCCCGGCGCGCCTGGTGAGCCCCTCGGCCCCTGCCTCCAGCTTCGGCCGAGGGCGCTCCTCGGCGATCTCACGAGGCGAGTAACCACAGTAACAAACTCACCGGGCGACTCGATAGCCTGACCGCGCCATTCAGCATGACGCAGGCGAATCTTGAAGCCACACCCGGCTATCAGTTCAATCTCTCGCAGGGCCTCAAGTCCACCCAGAACAGCGCGGCGGCTCGCGGGCTAGGATTGTCCGGCGCAGCCATGAAGGGCGCTGCTACGTACGCCACGGGGCTTGCGGACAGCACTTATCAGTCTCAGTTCAATATGGACCAGACGGGCAAAACAAATACGTTCAACAAACTGCTTGGCGCGTCGCAGCTTGGGGAGAACGCGGCGGCGCAGACCGGGTCGTTCGGCACTACGACAGCGAACCAGATCGGCCAAAACACGATTGGCGCGGGCAACGCTACAGCAGGCGCTTACATGGCCGGGGCGAATGGTGTTGCGAGTGCCGCCAACGGGGTGGGCAATTACATGCAGAACCAGCCATGCAGTTTCTCGGCGGAGGCATGTACGGGAACACTGGCAACGGCATGAACGGAACGGCGGCTGCTTACGGCGGGATGTCGAATTACAACGCCCTGCTGAACAACCCCCTGGGCGCGTACTAGGAGCCGCCCATGCGCCATTTTCAGAAGATCGCGGAGGCCGTCGATGTGGTTCCGGTCCTCGACGCCCTCATCCGCAACGCGGATCTATGGGACCAGAACACCCTGCCCACCACGCACCCCGGCACCGCTCATTCCGATGTGAGCGATATCTGGGTCATGTTCAATGACGCATCCGGCGACGTCGCGAACGATCGTGAGGTTATCCCATACCCGGCTTGGGAGCGCCTGCCGCAGCTCCGGCCGTTGGTGCTGGACCTGATGCGGAGGGTCGAGGGCGTGCGGCTGGGCCGGGTCATCATCACCCGCCTGCCTCCGGGCAAGGCGATCACGCCTCACGTCGATGGCGGCGCAGCCGCCACCTATTTCACCCGGTATCAGATTGCGCTGCAAAGCGCGCCCGGCGCCCTCTTCCGCATTGCCGATGAGCAGGTGTATTTTCGGACCGGCGAGGTGTGGCAGATCGACAACCGCTCCGAGCACGAGGTGATCAATCACTCCGCCGAAGACCGGATCGTGGTCATTGTCGATATCCGGGACGGCTGAGATGATCTCGTACGCGGTCGAGGAATGGCCTGAGGCGATGGCCGAGATCATGCCGATGTGGACGGCGCACAATGCCGAGATCGCCGCAGAGCACGACAAGCCCCTGCTCGATCCGGACTTGGGTCGGTACATGGCTTTGCACCAGGCCGGAAAGCTCCATGTGATCGTCCCTAGGGAGTCCGGGGAGGTCATCGGCTACCTCTTCGCGGCAGTGGAAACGCACCTGAACCGCCGGACCACCCTATGCGCGTTTTATGATCTCTACTACGTCCGTCCCGAGCATAGGCGCGGCTGGACCGGGGTGCACCTGTTCAAGGAGGCCGAGCGCACCCTGAAGGCTCGGGGCGTCAAGCGGCTGAACACCGGCACGAAGCTTTGGAAAGACGTCGGCACGCTGTTAGAGCGCATGGGCTGGCAGGAGACCGAGCGGCTGTTTACGAAGGTCGTCAGCTGAATGCCGGCCCCTTATGCAACCTTCTGAATGGGTAAAATATCCAGTACATTCGTGGCCTGCTGCTCGAGTGAAGCGGGCGCAACATGCCGACGAGGTGCCGCATCGATCATGAGCTGGACCTCCGTGGCGCCGACGGGCTTACCGAACAGGTAGCCCTGTACGCTGCCACAGGCTGTGTCGCGAAGGAAATCGAGTTGTTGTTCCGTTTCCACGCCTTCGGCGAGAACAGGAATTTGGAGGCTTTTGCCGAGCAGAAGCGTCGCCTGGACGATGGCTGCAGAATGCGCGTTGCTTGTTACGTTCGTTATGAAGCTTCGGTCGATCTTGATCTTGTCAAAGGGGAACTGCTGCAGAGTGGACAGCGATGAATAGCCGGTTCCGAAGTCATCCATCGCGACGGTGACGCCGATGGCCTTCAGTTGCTGCACTATCTGCAGCGCGTGTTGATGATCCGCGATAATGCCGCTTTCGGTGATCTCGATTTCCAAACGATCGGCCGGGAGGCCTGTTTCCGAAAGAACCTGAGCAACACGCTTTGGAAGATCACCCTGGGAGAGCTGCAACGGCGCCACGTTGATGGCCACCTTGTGCGGCTCGCTCCAGCCTGTCGCGGTGGCGCAGGCGGTTCTCAGAACCCAGTCGCCGATCTCCACGATAAGCCCGGTTTCCTCTGCGATCGGAATGAAATCGGCCGGTGACACCCTGCCGCGCTCGGGGTGATTCCAGCGGAGCAAGGCCTCGAATCCAACGATGCCGCGAGTCTGCGTGTCATTTTGCGCCTGGTAGTGCAATTCGAACTCACCCTCGGCTATGGCCCGCTTCAGATCGATTGCGAGCGCCGCGCGCGAGCGGCTGCCCTCGTCCATAGTCGCTTCATAGGTGCGGATCTTGCCGCGCCCGAGGCTTTTCGCGCGGTACATGGCAAGGTCTGCCCGTGTCAGGAGGTCCTCACCTTGTGCGCTGTGATCGGGAAACAACGCGATGCCGATACTACATCCCACGGAGAGTTTCTGATTTTCCCATTCAACAGGCCTGAGGATGATGCCACGCAACCGATTGGCGAATTTCAGGGCTTCGCCTCGCGCGAAAACGTCGCTTTTGACAGCGACAAACTCATCTCCGCCTATTCGGGCGATGAATTCATGCGGCCCTAGGGCCTCGGCGAGCGCTTTTGCGACCGCGCGTAGCAAAATGTCGCCCACAGCATGGCCATGAACGTCGTTAATGTCCTTGAAGCGGTCGAGATCGATGACGAGCAGCGCAACACGCGCGGTGTCATCGACATCGCTGGTGACAAGGTCAGCCAGCCGCATGGAGAGATTGTGCCGATTCGGCAGGCCCGTGAGCGGATCGTGCAGCGCGAGGTGCTGGTAGCTGTCGCTAGCTTCGAGCGCCGCATGCATGTCGATCATGTAGGCAGAAAAGGCCATGGTCATGATCACTCCGATACCGATCACGACGCCACCCAGCATGAAGGCATTTGACAGGGCCTGCGCCGGAATTTCCATCCCAGGCATTGGTGTCACCGTCATCGCACCCATCGCGGTGAAATGGGTCGTGACTATGGCGAGGCCCATGGCAAGGGACCCGCCGTATTTGCAAAAGCGCGTAATAGGTCGTGCGATACGGTTTAAGGCTAACGCGCCGAAGAAGCAGCCAAAAACGATGGAGGCGGTGACCAGTTTAGGATCCCATGTAATGGTGCCGGGAAGAAGGAAAGCCCGCATCCCAGAATAATGCATCACGACGATCCCAAAGCCGAAGACCATGCCTCCAATCTCAACCACTGGGCCGAGTCTGGTAAGCGTCGTGAGATAGAAGCCGATCCAGGCAAAGCTGATGGCAAGCGCGAGGGATGCGAAAGTAAGCGTGGGTTCGAAGGCGCGGGCAATCGGCAGTTCATAAGCGAGCATCGCGGCGAAATGCGTGGTCCAGACTGCGCCACCGGCCACCAGACCCGCGAGAAACAGCAGATGCAATTGACGAGCACCGCGATGACGCCGAACACGGGCGAGCAGGCGCATGGACAGGATCGATCCTGCCGCACACAGCATTCCGGCGACAGCGACGAGACGCAGATCGTGATCGACAGTCAGGCAGGACAGGACGGTGAGCATTAGAAACTCCTAAGTCGCCAACTGTTGGCCGGAATTTCGTAACGGAAAGTTACTTTCAGCTGCCAGCTCAGGCGCTAGTTAATGCGCCGTTAAGGGAATTCTTGAAATTTTGCAACACGCTCGTGGCGCTTGGTACGGCCTGAGTCTAGATGGCCTTTTTCGCCTCAAATCTGAAAGATATGCCCAGGCCGCTTTGCTAGCTGCGGTCGGGAGGGGCGCCCAAGCCACTCTGACGGCCCTCACCTTTCCGGCCACGCCTGCGGCGAACCCAGAACAATCATGGCGGCCTGCCCATAAGTCGAGCCGCGCGGGATGCTGAGCATATCGCATGTGATGCCTGGCAAAGGGTCATTGCACCGACGAAGCTTTATGCAAAGGGCAAGCAGTTTCTGGCTCGCGACACCCACGTCAACCCTACGATCAAGTTGCTGCAAAAAAGCGTCGCGGACCGGTCCGGGCGCATGAATGAGCAAGTCCGCGGAATCGTCGATCGTCATTTTGGAACCACATGATAGTTGCCGGCCAAATACCCATACCCCAGCAACCCTCAAACCTTCAAAAGCCCGATAAAATGCCGCGGAGATTAGGTTTTTGGCAACCGGTGAGAGACGAGCTAGGGAGGCAGCTAGAGTTATCAGCTTACTGCAGCCGGAACCTCTCGGTTATTCAATCGCTTACGCCGCTTGTAATGCGGCTGCGTCCGCCAAACTAAGCCTTTAAGACTTCTGGCGTCTCCGCCCTACCGGGGGCGCTTGTTCGGCAAGCGTGAGTAGTGAAGCTCTGATGCCGTAGACCGCGGGGCACAATCATAAAGCGAAGCTTGCATGTCGCAGGTAGCGCCACGATGCTTGGGCTCCTACCTACCCCATCGAACCGAGATCATGAACGCACCTGCGCAGCTTCCGGCGGAAAGTCCGCTCGACCCGATTGGGCTCATCATGAGCACGGCGCTGGACGCAGTTGTCGTGATGAACGCTTCCGGCGTCATTTGTGGATGGAGCAGTCTAGCCGAAGCTGTCTTCGGCTACACAGCCGATGAAGCCATGGGACACCCCTTAGGCACCATGATTGTGCCGCAGCGTTACAGGGAAGCGCATTCGGCGGGTCTTGCGCGCTATTTGGCGGAAGGTGTCGGCCCCGTGCTGCGAAAGCGTATCGAGCTATCAGCCGTTAGAAAGGGCGGGGAGGAGTTCCCGATTGAACTCTCGATCACCCCCGTGGCGTCTGCGACCGAAATAAAATTCCTCGGCTTCATTCGCGATATCTCCGATCGTCGACGGACGGAAGAGATGATCATTCGTGAAGCGCGCGAAGCCACGCTCGTCGGGCAGCTTACAGCGTTGGCGGCTAGTCAGGCAGGGCTAGACGAAGTGCTTCGGGAGTGTCTGGCCGCCGTTTGCGAACTTACGTCATGGCCCTTGGGACACGCTTACCTTCCATCTGAGACCCAACCGATCCAGCTGCATCCCACAGGTATCTGGCACCCGACCGATCATCCCCAGCTCGCGTTCAAGCTGCTGACTGAGCAAAGCATCTTCGCGCCTGGGCTCGGCCTGCCTGGTCACGTCTGGGCAGCCAAGGAACCGGTTTGGGTGCAGGAAATGCCGGAAGATGCTACCTATCCCCGGACCACAGAGGCCCGTGCGATGCGGCTCACGTCGGCCTTCGGTTTTCCGCTTTCCGTGCACGGCCGGATTGCGGCCATTTTCGAGTTTTTCAACGCCGACAAGGCGCCACCAAGCGCAAGCACGCTGCTGCTGGTTAGAACACTGGCCGACCAGGTGGGGCGCGTCCTTGAACGCCGTGCGTCCGAAGAAAGCATGCGGCAGGAGATTGTCCGTCGTGAGCGGCTCGAGAAGCACCAAGAATTGCTGCTCGCAGAGATGAACCACCGTGTTAAGAACATGCTGGCGGTTGTGATCGGGATAGCAAATCAGACCGCCCGGAGCACCTCAACGTTTGAAACCTTGAAAGAGAGTTTTTCCGCCCGCTTGCATGCCCTTTCCCGAGGGTATCAGCTGCTGACGGAGAGAAACTGGCGGTCGGCGTTGCTGACGGACCTCATCGCGGAAGTTGTCGCGCCGCATGTCGGCGACCCCGCCTCCCAACTCCGCGTCGATGGGCGCCCTCTGCACGTTCCTCCGAAGCAAGCTCTCGCTCTCAGCATGATTTTCCACGAGCTCATCACCAACGCCGTCAAGTACGGGGCGCTTTCGGCCAACGGCGCAGTGGAGATCATCTGGAACCTCGATGGCTCCAAAGTTCATCTCCGTTGGCAGGAATATGGCCTCGACGATCTCATGCCGCCGACCAAGACAGGGTTCGGGAGCAAGCTGATTCAGGCAAGTGCGCGGCACGAACTCCGCGGGACAGTGGCTTTTACCTATCACCCGCGCGGGATTGAGTGCTGCCTATCATTTCCGGTCGACAACGAGTGGAGGGAGTGAGTTTCGATGATCCATTTGCCCTCTGAAAACACATCTAGCTCGTGTTGGTCTGGCATCGCTCCACTCCGGTACGGGGCTGCCATGGACGATCGGGCAACGCTGAGCACCCCCGCCAGAGTTCTCATTGTCGAAGATGAGCTGTTCGTCGCACTCGATATCGAGCAGATGGTTGAGGATCTCGGCGCCGAAAGCCTTGGGATCGCGCGCGATGCTGAGGAGGCAATACAGCTAGCATTTGAGAAGAAGCCGGAGGTGATCCTTATGGACGTCAACCTCGGCGCCGGGAGGACCGGCACGGAAGCGGCCCAAGCGATTTTGGCGCGGCTACCATGTCGGGTCGTGTTCATTACTGCTTACCGGGACCCGTCTAATCTCGAGCGTATGCGTCAGATAACCGGAGAGCCAGTTCTAACGAAGCCGGTGGATCAAGAACGGCTCCGGGCTGTGCTGAACCGGACCCCTTCGCCGGGGCGTCTTTGCGATTGACCCCACGCAACGCCGAACGACGATTTCCTCACGGATGCAACGACCTGTTGAAACCTCGGGCACGCTTGGACGGAGGCATTCCGTCCAATTTTGGCGAACGATCGAGAAGGGAAGATGATGAAAAGGACCAGGCGTCAATTTGCATATGCAGCAACCCTCAGCTTAACAGCGACCGCTATGCCAAGGATGATGCGCCGAGCCGTTGGCGCCCCCCTTCTCGACTTAAATCGCCGCTTAGACGAGATTGAGCGGAAGAGCACCGGACGGCTAGGCGTTGCAATATTGGACATAAATACCGGACACTCCTTTAGTCACCAAGGAGACGATCTGTTTCCGATGTGTAGTACGTTCAAACTCCTGGCATGTGCAGCGATCCTCAACATGGTTGATCGCCGCACCACGTCACTCGATAAAAGAATAGCTTACACTCGATCTGACTTGGTGATTAACTCCCCTATCACTGAGGCGCGTCTCAAAGAAGGCGCGCTTACGATTGCGGATCTCTGTGCCGCCGCGATGACGGTGAGTGACAATACTGCCGGCAACCTCCTCCTGCGCGAATTGGGCGGTCCGACGGCCATCACCGCATACGCGCGCGCGATTGGTGACTCAAAGACGCGCCTCGACCGGATCGAGCCGGACCTGAACGAAGCGGCCACGGGCGATTCCCGCGATACGACCACGCCCAACGCGATGCTCGGCAACATTCAGCAACTGATCTTCGGCGAAGCCCTCTCGAAACCCTCGCGTACCCAGCTTCAGGACTGGATGCTTGCAAATAGGACCAGCCGTTTGCGCGCTGGATTCCCAAATTATTGGCGGGTAGCGGACAAAACTGGCTCTGGCGAGAACGGAACAACGAATGACGTCGGCGTTTTCTGGCCGGTGGGTCACGACCCATTCATCGTTTCAGTATATCTAACCGGAGCCTCCCCAGCTGCTGAGGTCAGAAGCGCGATCATTGCCGAAGTCGGCAGAGCAATCGCGTCCACAATCCAGATGTGAGATGCGGGGTTGGGCCGTCGGGGCCCTGGGCCGCGCACTCAGGCTGCGCAACAATCACCCCAAGTGTCGCGTAAGTGACACGAAAGACGACAGCGTAGACAGTAAGGTGATTGCCTGAGCGTTTCGGTCGTCATAGTTAGGCACATACTTAATCAAACCACCGATCTTAACCGACTCTTCGACGCCCTGGCCGACCCCTCACGTCGCACCATCGTAGAGCGGCTGAGTCGCGGCCCGGCACCAGGGAGTGAACTCGCTAAGCCGCTACCGATGTCGCTGCCATCGATCCTGCAACATCTTGGCGTGCTCGAGGCAGTCGGGCTCGTGCGGTCGGAGAAAGTCGGGCGGGTGCGGACATGCTCGATCGAGCCCGGTGCGCTTAGTCTGGCAGAGCAATGGATTAACGCCCGGCGAACCGAATGGGACCATCGCCTCGGTCGCTTGGGCACCTATCTCGCAAACCTGCCGAAGGAGGAACCAGACAGTGCCGCACGACGAATCTATCCTGACCCTGCACATGCACCCGTTGGCGTCCTACTGCTGGAAGGTGTTGGTAGCGCTCTATGAGTCCGAAACGCCGTTCAGTTCCATACAGGTCGACGGTGCTCCAAAAGATAACAAGGCGTACGCGGATCTGTGGCCGCTCGCCAAGATGCCGCTGCTGCAGGACGGCGAACACGTCGTGCCCGAGACCTCGATCATTATCGACTATCTTTCGGCTCGCTATCCAGCCGCGGCTATCCTGATCCCCGCTGACCGCGATGCGGCCCGTGAGGTGAGGTTGTGGGATCGCGTCTTCGATCTCTATTTCCATACGCCTATGCAGAAATTCGTATCGGATCGGCTGCGTCCTGAGGGCGCCAAGGATGCCCTGGGCGTGGAGGAAGCTCGCACGATCCTCGACAAAGCCTACGCCATGCTGGATCACCGGATGGCCGGGCGAGAATGGGTCGCAGGCGACGCGTTCTCGATGGCCGACTGCGCCGCCATGCCACCGCTCTTCTATCTCCACGCGGTCTACCCCTATCGAGCCGCCTATCCGGCGCTGGCCGCGTATTTCGAGCGGCTTTTGCTTCGGTCTTCCGTTCAGCGGGTGATCCGCGAGGCCCAGCCTTGGTTGCAGTATTTCCCGTTCGCAGATGCGCTCGATCCGCGGTTCCTCGCCGCGACACCGGAGTGAGATCAAGAAGAGACTTCCACCAACGGCGGGAGTTGAACCAATCTGTGATGAACCGAACTCGGATCATCACCCCGGGGCATCAGCCCAAGTGACCGCCAGATAACACTGAACGTTGCGAATTTAATCAAAAGCTAATCTTAATTCCAGACCTGACACGCCGGTCCGAAGCGCAAGGCGTAGTGTTCAACTCTGACACAGACGACAGATCTGCGTCATGCACACTTGGGCCTGCGCGCACGGCGAGTTCGCGCAGGCTCCTTTGCTCTTACGCGGCCGTGATCTCGCACGAGCCGCCGTGTTCCAAAGCCCAGGAATTCCCAATGAGCTACGTGTCCGCGGCCACACTCGCAAGTCTCCTGATCCTCAGTTGGGCGCCAGCGCAAGCCTCTGATGTGAGAAACGCAGAACATCTACTTCACGCGATCGACACCCCGACAGCCAAAAAGTACAAGGCGGTAACCGCCAAGACGTCAAAGACGACCATCACAGCGTCCGCGCCCCCTGCCCGGGTGCGCAGAGCCCCGAAATCCGAGTGGCCGTCCGCGTGAAGGACCACCGCCTCGCCGTCGACGAGGACGTCGAGGGGAAGCGCCGCGACCGCCTCCCCGATGCGGCCGAACGCTGGCTTGTAATCTGTCATGTTCCGCGACCACAGCCGTAACCGCTCGTGATCCCGACGGGCCACCAAGCGGGACCCATCGTGTTTGATCTCATGGAATCCACCCGGCGCCCGTGGGCGCGCAAACCGAAAGCGTGGGGTGGCAGGGAACTATGAAACCGCTTGGGGCGCTCTGCCGTGCGCGTGCTGGCTTACTCGGACTCCGCAACACGCAGAGGATATGGTGATCCTCAAGCGCGAAGTCGAATCATGAGTGCAGCTCGCGTTTTGCAGCTCGCCGCAAATTTTATAGGAACAAAGATGCAGGAGGTGTTTTTGCTCGGCTTCGCTGGGCTCTTGGCAGGCGCTATGAACGCTTTGGCGGAGGCGGCTCATTCATTTCATTGCCAGCTCTGGTGCAGCAGGCGTGCCGTCCGTCGGCGCCAACGCATCCAGCTCGGTGGCGCTCTATCCGGGGGGCATCGTTAGCGCCTGGGTTACAAAGACAAACTAAAGGGAGTAGAGGGCCTTCCCCTGTTTCCGTCCTGGCAACCATCGTGGGCGGGCTGACCGGCGCAATGCTCTTGTTGTGGACGCCGAATTCGGCCTTCGACCGAATCCTGCCTTGGCTTTTGCTCGTTGCGACACTGGTCCTCATTCTTGGTCCGAGGTTGGGCACCATCCTGCGTCGCCACTTCCGGAAGTACTGGCTCTTCAACGGCCGTTGCGCAACGGCGCTCTGAAAACTGTAGCCCGCGGCGCTCGGACCGATGGCCTCCCGAAAATAGATGATCAAGCACCACTCACGCTTGGTCCGCCCCCGGCCGTGGCCGATCTCAGGGAGATGGGCCTGACCGGCGCGCACGTAACATGCACGAAGTGCTTTCGCGACAGAATCGTCACGCGGAAGACCATCGGCCTGCCTGACGAAACCGCATTTCCTGACATCGCTAACCGTCGCCGCTTTACATGCCAAGGATGCGGCGCTCGGAAATTTACGGTTACGCCGGACTGGATAGGGTATTGGGCCGCAGGCTGGCGGGTAGGCTGGGTAGCCGGGCTCGATGACGTCCACACAGCGGCCCAGCCATGATGGCGTGCGGCCACGCCTCCTTGAATCACATCTGGTTCATCTTCTTTCCGGCCGGGTACCTAGGTTGATTCTACCAGCCGACGTGCTTTTCGTCCGAGGTCAGCAATCAATTTACGAGCCCTGAGCATCTCGCTCGAATATTCCCCCCGATGAAAAGCGCGCCTTCACAGACTTCATGTCGTAGACAGTCGTCGAGAAGCTCGTGATCTTTCCCACCTGTCGAAATGTACAACGCCGCCAGGAGCACCCTGGCCAGCAAGACGAGCCCGTCGCGGTATCCGTTAATGAGCTGATCAACCATGGCCGAACCTCCCGCTTGTACGCGTCAGAGCCAACCCACCAGCCAAGGCGGAAGCATTGCTTGGGTTAAAGCGTGCACGTGATCCTGCCGCTAAACAATCAGGGGTCCGCCTCCTCCGCTTTGCCATCAGTAGCCCGAAGGCGCTCCCGCCGGTGCTGCCCCGCTGTCGGCAGTCGCCACTGGTACCGAATCGCCATAAAACGAAGAACGAAGCATAATACCGCGCCCGTTACGGCTGACGAGCCATAGGAGAAGCCCATTCGGTCACCGACGACGACGGCCGAAGCTCCGACGAGGGCCGCGACCGCATACAGGTCAGAGCGCAGAACCTGCGGAATCTCTGTGATCAGAACATCCCGCGTCATCCCGCCCCCTATTCCGGTCATCATGCCCAGGAGCGCCGCCATGACAGGGCTCAGCCCGAAGGTTATCGCTTTTTGCGCGCCCGAGACGGCGAAGAACGCGAGGCCGACGGCGTCGAACATCAACATGGGGCTGCGCAGTCGATCCACGCCCGAGTACCAAAAAAATGTGATCAGCCCAGCCAGGACAGAGACCAGGAGATATCGGGTGTCGCTGAGGGCTGCGGGCGGCACCGCGCCGATTAAAAGGTCGCGGGTAATGCCACCGACGTTTCCGGTGACGAAGGAGAGGACAAGAACGCCGAAGACGTCCAGTCGACGATTCACAGCCGCGACCCCTCCACTGATCGCGAACACAAACGTTCCTCCCAGATCGATGATTTGCACGCACGTTTGAACGCCGGTCATCGCCTGGCCGCCAGCGCGAACCTGGCGCAGCGCGAATGACATTTACCCTCAGGGTTCATTATGCGAAGTGCGTCTAGGATCATAAGCTTGCTCCAAGCCAGGCGAGTGCGCCGACAACCAAAGTCTCGACTCCGGTCTCCATTGTGGGATGCAAGACAGGGGCGAATTGGGGACTGTGGTTCACCGGCAGCTCGTTCAGCTTGCCGGCCGCCTTGGCCTTCGCGTACTGGTCGGGATCGTTGCCGCCGACGAACCAGAACACCGACGGGGCCTGCCAAGCGGTCCCGAAACAGCCGAAGTCCTCGCTCGCGGGCGCCGGTCCGGTGTGCCGCACCCGCTCGGCGGAGAAGTAGCCGCGGAAGGCCTCGGCGATGCGATTGCTCGCGGTCTCATCGTTCACGTTCAGCGGGTAGCGGTCGAGCGGCGTGATCTCCGGTTTGCGCGGCGCGCCGGAGGCTTCGGCCTCCGCGTTGACGATCCGTTCGATCGCCGCCAGCACGTGTTTGCGCACGCCGGCGTCGAAGGTGCGCACATTGAGCTTGATGAGCGCGTCGTCGGGAATGACGTTTTCCTTGCTGCCGGCCTGCAATACGCCGACGGTGATCACCGCCGCGTCGGTCGCGGCGACCTCGCGGGAGACGATCGTCTGGAGCCGCAGGACAACCGACGCCGCCATAACCACGGGATCGATGCTGGCCTGAGGCATCGATCCATGCGCGCCGCGCCCGAACAGACGGATTTGCAGGCTGTCCGCGGCGGAGGTGATCGGCCCCGCGCTGCCGGCAATGGTCCCGGCGGGACCGACCATGACATGCTGGCCCAGCACGACACCGGGCTTCGGAAATCGTTTTAAGAGGCCATCGTCGATCATCGCCTGCGCGCCTTGAGCGGTTTCCTCCCCCGGCTGGAACACCGCCATCAGCGTGCCCTTCCAAGCGTCGCGCGATTCCGAAAGCAAGGTCGCCGCGCCGACCAGCCAGGCCACATGCATGTCGTGGCCGCACATATGGCCAACCGGCAGGGTGTTGCCGTCGGTGTCGCGGGCAGAGACCTTGCTGGCATAGGCGAGGCCCGTGCTCTCCGCGATCGGCAGCGCATCCATGTCGGCGCGCAGCATCACGGTCGGCCCCTCGCCATTTCGGAGCAGCCCCACGACGCCGGTCTTGCCCACCCCCGTCGTCACCTCATAGCCGGCCTTGATGAGTCTGTCGGCGGCGATGCCGGCGGTCCGCGTCTCATGCATCGACAGTTCGGGATGGGCGTGAACATCCTTGTAGAGCGCTTCGAGGTCCGGGAGCAGCTTGCCCAAATTCGCCAAGACGGTGGATGCGCTGGCGGGCGGTGTATGCGCGACCATGGAACCTCCTCTAATTTATGCCCGCGTAGTATCGGAGGTGAACCGTCGGCGACGGTGCGCCGGCAACTCAATCTGCTAGCCTCCCGCACCACCGGGCTCAGTTTCGCTGCATATCGCCGCCGATCGGCATGATCTGGCCGGAGATCGACTTGGCGGCGTCCCACGCCAGAAAGACCGCCAGGGCGGCAATGTCCTTTGGATCGACCATGTACTTGAGCGACGGGTTTTCCATCGCCTGAGTCTTCACCGCGTCGAGCGTCTGGCCGGTGGCTTTCGCGCGGCCCTGAAAAAACTTCTGGATGCGCTCCCCGTCGACCGCGCCAGGGAGGATGGCGTTGGCCCGGATGTTGTGGACGCCGAGTTCAATTGACAGCGGCTTCATGAAGCCGATCAGCCCCCATTTCACGGTCGCGTATGGGCTGCGATTGAGGTAGCCGAAGCGCCCGGCCGCAGACGACATGATCACGATGACGCCTTGGCCGGACTCGATTAAACGCGGTATGGCGGCCTTGGTGACCAGGAACGTCCCGGTCAGATCGACCTTGAGGACGGCCTCCCGCTGCTCAAGGTCTACCTCCTGAACCGGCGCGGTCAGACCGGCGATGCCGGCGTTGTTGACGAGGATGTCAAGCCCGCCGAGTTGGGACACTGCGTCGGCCATCATTGCTTCGACCTGCTCCGGCTGCGCGACATTGTACATTCCGGTCCTAAGACCGACAAGGTCGTGCGCAGCCGCCCCCCAGCGCGGCCTTGTTGATGTCGCAGACGTAGACCCTGTCGCCGGCTGACAGAAACGGGAGCGCCTGCGGTAACCAAGACCCTTCGCATGGTAGGCAACTCCAGTTCAGACGTGCCACTATTCACGCTTCAGGGGTAGGCGATACCGACCTGATCAGAGGACATCGATGCGCAAGCCCTATTTGGGTAAGCCGGAAATCCCGGCCCTTTCGACTCGACTCGACGTGCGCATGCGGTAGTTTGACGGACTCTCTTAAAACCCTGCCGCCCGGTCAGGAGAGCGCCTCATGGACCTGCCACTTGCGCGTCGACAGGACGCCATCGTGTCTGCTTCCCAAGGCATAGTAGCGTCGCTGGCCAAGGCCGCAGATATCAGCGAGTTGGACAGCGCATTCGCCGCCCGCATTGAGAGCCTTGGCTATCACAGCGCGGGGTACTTACGGGTCTTCGGCAACGGCCACTTTCACAGGGCGGAATACCTGTTCGGAAACACCGCCCCGGGCTGGGCCGAACGCTACCAGGCGAAGCAGTATTGTTTTGTCGATCCGGTCGTGACCGCAAGCTGCCGTTCCTCCGGCGCGTTCACGCTCCACGAGGCTTCTGGAAAGTCGCGCATCGGCGCCCCGATCTTGGCGGATAGCCGGATGCACGGCCTGTACGACGGCCTCTGCGCGCCGATCCGCGCCGGGTACGACGAGGTGGGCTTCGTTCTGGTCGGCGCCGATCACCTGCTGGAGCCCACAGACTGCGAGCGCTTTCTGTTGCAGGGAATGTGCGAGGCCTACGCTCGGGCGGGTTTCGCCCTGCTTCCACTTCCGCCCGAACCGCCAGCTTTGACGAGACGAGAGACCGAGTGCTTGAAATGGGTGTCGGTCGGCCGCAGCGACCCCCAGATCGGGATGATCCTGGGCTTGTCGCCCAACACCGTCCATACCCACGTCGAGGCCGCGAAGAGCAAGCTCAAAGCCAACTCGCGCGCGCAACTCGTGCTCCGCGCGGTGATGGCGGGCATCATCAGGTCAGAGCCCATAGCATAGGTGGCATCCGGCGCCCCCGGCTAACTGATCTGCACCGGTAACGTCGAGATCGGACCGTCATTGACGCCCACGACCAACTGGGTCGGGTCGCGATTCTGCTAGGTGGCGAGGACATCGAGCATAGGCCGGTAGGGATCGGGGGGTCCGCTTCGGAAACGTTTCGATGCAGCAACTCGACGGCTCATGGCGTTGAATCCGGCCGGCTACTACCCCATCCCTTTGGAAGGGGGGCCGGGGGTGCGCAGAAGCGCCTCTTCCGCTTCCGCGAGGGCCGGACTAACCAGACCGACCTGAATCTTTTCGACTGGATTCTGGTACACTTGCGGGAAGAGAAAGTCAAAGATGGAGGAATGCAGCTCGCCGCGAGACTCCGCACTTAAGTCCACCTTCCGGCGCAGAGGGCCCAGGAACAAGTCCTGATGCGGTCGCGCGCCCCGCCATCGGCATCCGAAGACCCGAGACCGGCAAACACGATAGAGCCCGTGATCGCGGCCAGCGTTGTGGCAACGATCAGCAACCCGCCGAAGCGAGCCTGTTTTTTGGGCGAGCCGCGGCTCTGTGGCTCTGCGCAACAATGCCGCGTGCCCGCAGCGGCCTGCCCATACCGACCCTTGCTGCCCTGTATGAGACGCTTCGGCTTGGAGCAGTTCACGGCCATCCGGACAAAGCCGCACGGCTGGCGCCGGGTAGGCGGGGAGGATGCCGCCATGGGTGGCACGTTGCCGATCCCGTTTTTCGCGATGTTGAACCAATCGCGGATGGCCGGCTGGCCTGCGTGACGGAGTAGAGGTTGCACTTATTGGCTCATCGGCGCGATCACGATCCGATTTGCAAGCTCGAGTGACTTCAGCCGGAAAGGCGTGAACAGATATGGTTCAGCCAAGATTTCGCTCCGATGGTTGCGCCCCCCGCGACCATGAACGCCCGCGACCGGTCCGCGTTGGACGCACCTCGGGCCTAACCAACATCCGGCTTACGCGAGCCGCGAACGCCAGTTCAGCGCTGGCCCGGTTCTGCCGCCTCGCCCAGCCGCATACTGGCATGGGTACATTCGGGGCCCGGCAAGCCGATGCTCCGCGTCGAGCCGACATCCTCGACGGAGTCGGATGGAGTCGCCCTAACAACCGGTTTGCCGTACCGTCCGCTCCACCTCCAGGCCGAAAAATGGCCGCACTCGCGTCCCCAACACGTTGCCGAAGAAGGCCGCAACCATCCACGCCCACCCATGCAGACTGCCCGAGGCTATTCCCGAGAAATAAGCGCCAATGTTGCAGCCATAAGCGAGGCGCGCTCCATAGCCGAGCAGCAAGCCCCCTACCACCGCGGCTGCCGCTGACCTTGCCGAGATCGTCGTCTTTGGCGAAAAGCGACCGGCGAGCGCTGCCGCGAGCAAAGCCCCCAGGATGATCCCAACATCCATCACGGACGTGACGTCGTTCAAGACGCTCCCGGTCAGTTCGGCGCGGCGCTCGGCGCTAGCCCAATAAGTCCAGTTAGACACGTCAGCCAAGCCCAGGCACCCAGCGATCTTAGACCCCCACAAGGCAAATGCCGAGGTGATCCCCCACGGTCGGCCGGCGAGCGCCAGCGTCGCGAAATTGAGGAGAGCCAACCCGATCGCTCCGGCCAGGATGGGCCAGGGCCCGCGCAGAAAGCGTGGAAAGCCGCTACGAAGCGCCGCCGGTCGAGCGAGGAGGCTGCCATGTGCTCGCTTTTCAAGCCAGAGCGTCCCAACAACAATGCAGCCGAAAACAGTCCAATGAACAGCGAGAGCGAGCCATGGACCCCAAGCCTTTACAAGGGAAATGGGCGGAAAACTCGGCAACGATGACCACCAGGACAAATGATAGGCCCCGACCGTCGATCCGACCACGAATGCGGCGAGCGTGATCAGCATACGAGTCGAACCGCCGCCGACCGTGTAGAGCGTCCCGGAGGCGCATCCACCTCCCATCTGCATGCCGATCCCGAAAATGAACGCCCCAAAAATGACCGACACGCCGAGCGGCGACACCAGGCCTGTCACGGGTTGCCCAAACAAACTGCCGCTGGCGAGCGCCGGGAAGAACAGGGCCGTGGCCACCGCCAGCATCAGCATCTGTGCCCGCAGCCCTGAGCCACGTCTGTCCGAGATGAAAACTCGCCAAGCTGACGTGAAGCCGAAAGAGGCGTGATACAGGACCAGGCCCAACAGCGTTCCCAGAATGAAAAGCGCGGCTTGGCGACCGCTGACGGCGTCAGCAATCCAAATGTCGCCAGCTACGATCATCGCGGCGGCCGAGATGAGCGCGGCGCTGTTGACGCCATTCGGCGATGTAGACTGGATGGGGCGCGTGCCCCCCGACCTGAGGATCGAATCCGCTGAGTGGTTCATGACTACCTTCCGCGTTCAGGCTCGTTGTTCATTCGACGAAATAGAAAACACTCGCGCGACCTCAACACCGAAGCGGCATGCGAAACAAAAAAAGTGATGAACAGCACGTTTGCGTCGCCGCCCTACCTCGGCAGCACCACCTCCGCTCGAAGCCCGCGTTGCAAGCTCTGCAAGCGGATTTCGCCGCCGCGCGCCTTGACGATGGAGCGGGCGATCGGCAGGCCGAGCCCGATGCCGTCCGACTGCTCGTTGCGCGACGGCTCGCCGCGCACGAAGGGCGCGAACACCTTGTCGATCTGGTAGGCGGGCAGCCCCGGACCGTCGTCGGCGATCCGGATACGCACGTCCGTGCCGGCCTGTTCGATGCTGACCACCGCCCGCTGACCGAACTTCGCAGCGTTACTCATCAGATCGGCGAACGCGCGCTTCCGCAGGGTCGGCTTGCATCTGTAAACGAAGCTCGGCGCCGAGACGACATCGACGGGGTGACCCGCGGCTCGAAGATCGTCGGGGACGGCGTCGACCAGCGATGGCAGGTCCACCGCCCGGCTTTCCTCGGCGCTCCACTCGTCCTTGGCTAGGGACAGCGGAGACTCCGTTATGAGCTTCATCGCGTCGAGCGATTCGACGAGCGCTTCGCGCACAGCTTCGTCATCCAGCATCTCGGCCCTGAGGCGGGCGACGGTGATCGGCGTTCGCGGATCGTGGCTGATGGCGGCGAGCATCGCCAGACGGTCTGTCAGGAATCGGGACAAGCGTTCCTGCATGAGGTTGAAGGCCGCGACGGTGCGCGAGAGCTCGATGGGTGCGTTGATCGACAAAGGCTCGACAAATGCGCCGCGACCAATCCGCTCGGCGGCCTCCGCCAGCACCACCATCGGTTGGGTGATCCAGCGCACGCCGATCAGCACCGCCGCGAGCGTCGACAGCAGACTCGGGATCAGCAGCTACGGCCAGATGTTGCCGCCCGGCGCGGCTGTCAGACGGAGCAGCGTCTCGCCGTTCAGCCAGCCGCCGTTGGCGAGCTGGACGAAACGTCGAGCGCCTGTGGCTCGCCTGGGACGACACGCTGCCCGCGGCGACCCGGTTTTCGGCCGACGTCAGGCTTTAGTGAAATTCGCACCTGTCGCGCACTGGCGCCGAGCACGCGCCGAACCCGCTCCGACATCTCGCGGGTGCCGCCGTCGATCGCCTCGGTGGGGACCAAGGGCGCGTCGTTGATCGAGAAGTGCTGGCGGCGCGAGCTGACCCCCTCAGGACCTCCGCGGTAGTGCCAGCCGGGACGTTGTCCAGCACGCGGATGAGGGTGGCGAGCTTGTTGGCGACCTGCGTCCGCGACATGACGCGGACAGGTCGGAGCGCTCGGCCGCGAAGATGCCGAAGGCGACGACCTGCGCGACGACGAGCGCCCCCAACGACGAGGGCGCCGAGACGGCCTGCCATCGTCCTTGGAAGCAGCCGGCTCATGCGACGACCTCGACGTCGGATGCGAACTGATAGCCGTCTCCCCAGAAGGTCTTGATGATCTGTGGGTGGGAAGAATCGCGTTCCAGCTTCTTGCGGAGGCGGCTGATTTGGTTGTTGATGCTGCGGTCGAACGGCTCCGCATCACGGCCGCGCGTCAGATCGAGGAGCTGCTCGCGCGTGAGCACCAGGCGTGGCCGCTGCACGAGGGCATGCAGAAGTCTGAATTCGGCGGCGCTCAGGTGGCGGCGTTGTCCGAGTTGACGAGTTCGCCCTCGCATCCGACAATCCAGGCGCCATCCGGCGCGCCGTCTAAGAAGATGAAGTAGCGGCGCGGCTGCATATCGATAACTCGCGGCAGGCCTGTCAACTGTGGGGAGAACCCTTTCCGTCCCGAAGCGGCGAAGTCTGTCGCCCTAAAAAATCAAAAAACTGGCCGCACCGAGGCCAGTTGGACTTTAAATGGGCATCAAAAGTCGGATGAGGTCTGCGCCCTTCGCAGAAGCCCTTCTGCGGGCGGCATCACGCAGCTAGAATGGCTAGACGGACTAAACGGATTTCGGCATGTTCGACAGCCGATCGTTAATCGACGAGGCAATTTCACCCGCAGCCGTGCTATGCCGCGCCGCCGCTGCGGCACTGATGGCGGTTGCCAACGCATGCTGCCGAAATGGCTTGGTGAGGCGCGGCAGGCCAACCACACGTTCGTCGTCCGCTATTTCTGCAAACCCGCTCGCGAGGATCACAGGCATCTCCGGGTAACTGGATTTGAGTGCCCGCATCAGAGCAAGCCCGGTCATCCCCGGCATTGCATGGTCGGTGATGACCACATCGATCCTGGTTCCCTGCTTGAGTTGAGCCAAAGCCTGCGCGCCTGAGTCAACTTCGACGACCACATGGCCCAGATCCTCGAGCATCGCAGCCGTGCCCGTGCGAACCAGAAGATCGTCGTCGACGAGGAGGACGCAATAGGACTGCGGCGGAGAGGCCGGCCCTGCCTCGTCGGTAGAAGGGCTGTCCTGAGTCGAGTCTTCGCGCGATTGTAAAGCCTTCGGCAGAAATATTTGAACCTGCGTCCCACCCCCGACGCAGCTTAGGATGTTCATGCCGCCGCCCGATTGCGCCGCAAGGCCATGCACCATCGACAAACCGAGACCCGTGCCCTTTCCGGGTCCCTTCGTCGTGAAGAACGGCTCTCGCGAGCGCTGGAGGGTTTCCTCGTCCATTCCCATTCCGGTGTCCGCAATCTCTATACAGACATATTCGCCGGGCGGCAGGCTGGGCGGCACGGGACGCCCACCCGGCTCAACAGCCGTGAGCGTGAGGGTGCCCCCGAGCGGCATGGCGTCACGTGAGTTGACGGCAAGATTCAGAACCGCGAGTTCGAGCTGGTTGGCGTCTGCTTGAACCAGATCCAACTGAACTGGAATGTTCAGATTCAACTGTATTCCTGGACCAATCGCGCGTTCCAACAACTCACGCATACCACCGATCAGCGTCGGGATGTCGATCGACTGCGGCCGCAGTTCCTGACGCCGGGCAAAGGCAAGAAGACGCTGCGTGAGAGCCGTTCCGCGGTCTGCGCCCTGCATCGCATTCTCGAGCAGCCGTTGAACGCGCGGGTCCATCGGCGTGAGCCGCTTCCTCAGTAGTTCGAGGCTGCCCAAGATGACCATCAGGAGATTGTTGAAATCATGCGCGACGCCGCCCGTCAGCTGGCCGATGGTGTCGAGCTTCTGCGCCTCGAAGAGCTGCGCCAGCGCAACCTCGCGCTCCCTGGTACGCGCCTCCACAAGTTGCTCCAACTCGTCCTTCTGATTTTGCAGCGTTTCTTCGAGCACTTTCCTGTCAGTGATGTCGTGCGTCACGCCAGTTAGTCGGAGGGGCGTTCCAGAACTATCGAGCGTGACCGCTCCACCTGCGATGCACCAGCGTATAGTGCCATCGGGTCCAACGAGGCGGAACTCCGAATAGAAGGACCTTCCGGATCCAGCAGCCTGCTCCTCGGCCTTCAAGACGCGGTCGAGATCGTCTGCATGAATGAGCTGCTGGACGGCGTCCACGGTTGGCAGAAATTTTGCGGGATCGACGCCGTAGATTCGATACTGTCCCTCATCCCACGAATATTCGCCGGTCAGAAGATTCCGCTCCCAAGATCCCATGCGTCCCGCTACAAGAGCCAGGCTCCGTCGCTGCTCGCTTTCGAGCAGCCGCGTCGCGACGGATTCAAGTTCGGCCGTTCGCTTGGCGACCCGCTCTTCCAATTCCGCATTTAGTCGTTCCAGCTCCATAGACGTGCGGTGGAGCTCGAGAAAAACCTTGACCTTGGCACGGAGCAGCTCGGGCACGACGGGCACCGGTACGTAATCGACAGCGCCCGCTTCGTAGCCGCGCAAGCGATCGAGTTCGGTAATTTGTACGGCCGAGACGAAGATTAGCGGCGTCTTCCGAAATCGCGGGTGCTCGCGGATGATCGTAGCAAGCTCGAACCCATCGAGTTCGGGCATGCAAACGTCGATGAGCACAAGAGCCACATCTGTTTTCAGCAAGACTGCCAAGGCCTCACGCGCCGAACTCGCCTTGACGAGGTTCTCCCCGAGCTCGCCCAAGATTGCCTCGTAGGTCAGCAGCTTTCCCGGCTGATCGTCGACCAGGAGGACGGTTGCTTTCTCTGGATTGCCACGGATCACTGACTCAGCCCCATTGCCTCGGTTCATCGATGAAGCCAGATGCGAAGTGCGGAAAGCAATTGCTCCGTATTTACAGGTTTAGCGAGATAGTCCGAAGCGCCTGCCTCCAGGCACTTTTCGCGATCACCCTTCATCGCCTTAGCCGTCAGCGCGACAATCGGCAAGCGACGGAATGCAGGGTCGGCACGTATGACTTGTATGGTCTGGTAGCCATCCATTTCCGGCATCATGATATCCATCAGCACGATGGCAACATCCGACCGGGACTGGACGATTTCGACCGCCTCTCTGCCCGTTGTCGCCGTCAGTACGCGCATTCCGCGCCGCTCCAGAACGCTGGACAGCGCGAAGATGTTTCGGGCGTCGTCGTCTACCAAAAGAACTGTACGATCCTGCAAATCATCGTCCGAACGATGAAGACGCTCCAGCATACGCTGCTTCGTCTCTGGAAGATTTGACACCACCCGATGCAGGAAGAGTGCCGTCTCGTCGAGAAGGCGCTCCGGGGATTCCACTCCCTTGACGACGACGCTTCTCGCCATCGAGTGAAGGCGCAGATCCTCTTCGGCCGTGAGAACGCGCCCCGTGAATACCACGACCGGAACATCGCGGATTTCGGCGTCGTCGCTCATCCTCTCCAGAACTTCGAAACCAGTCATGTCCGGCAGCTTTAGGTCGAGCACGACACAATCGACGGCCTCGCGACCCAGGACCGCCAACGCCTCCTCGCCCGTATCCACAGTCCGGATCTCGATATCCTCATGTCCCAGAAGCTCGCTCACGCTCAGCAATTCGGCTGCATTGTCCTCAACGATCAGCAGGAGCTTGCGGCGGGGCTCTGAGAACGATTTGATCCGCGCGATCGCTCTCCCCAGTGCCTCGGACGTCGTGGGTTTCGTCAGGAACGAAAAAGCTCCCCGCGCAAGACCATGTTGACGATCTTCATCGAGGGTCACCATTTGCACGGGTATGTGGCGGGTGGTCGGATCCTGCTTCAGTTGGCTAAGGACATTCCAGCCCAGCATATCCGGGAGAAATACATCGAGCGACACGGCGCTCGGCAGATACTCGCGGGCCAATAACAGCGCTTCCGCACCCCTTGATGCGACGAGCACCTTAAAGCCGTTGTCCTTGGCCAGATCCACAAGGATGCGCGCGTAATGAGCATCGTCCTCAACGATGAGAAGAACATTGTCCCCTGTTCCAATGGACTGTCGATCGTCGGGAACCCGTTCGCTGCCTGATGTATCGGACAGGCGTGCGCCCGCCGCGGTCGCGAGCGCGGCCACGGCCGAGGCCGACGTTGAATCGCCTGGAGTGGGACTGAACGATGTGCGCACGGCTCCGGGACTGCCTACATATGTCAATGGGACATAGAGCGTGAACTCGCTGCCTACGCCCGGCACACTGCGCAATTGAATTTCGCCGCCGAGCAAATTGGCGAGTTCGCGACTGATGGCGAGACCGAGTCCCGTTCCGCCATATTTTCGGCTGGTGCTCGCATCCGCTTGCTGGAACGCCTCGAAGATAATCTTCTGCTTTTCGGGGGGAATACCAATGCCGGTATCTGCGACCTCGAAAGCGACGACTACGGGGGCATGCTTTAGGACCGGATGTTGAGGGCTCCACCCGCTTGCGACGGAACTGACCTTCAACTTGACGCTGCCCTGAGCTGTGAATTTAAAAGCGTTCGACAGCAAATTCTTCAACACCTGTTGGAGGCGCTTGGAATCGGTAATGATGCTCTTCTCAAGGTCGGGAGCCACCGTTACCTCGAACGACAGCTTCCGGCTTTCTGCTTCATGACGGAAGGGTCTGGACATCATGTCGAGCAAGCTCGAGAAGAGAATTTCTTCAGCTTCAACCGAGACAGTTCCCGATTCGATCTTCGAGAGATCGAGGATGTCCGAGATGAGGTTGAGAAGATCGGTGCCTGCGCCATGAATCGTGCGCGCAAATTCGACTTGCCTGCCCGTCAGATTGCCTTCCGGATTGTCACCGAGCTGCTGCCCTAGAATGAGGATAGAGTTGAGCGGTGTCCGCAGTTCGTGACTCATATTAGCCAAGAACTCGGACTTGTATTTTGAGGTCAATGCAAGTTCCGTCGCCTTCTCTTCCAAGGCACGACGGGCCTGCTCAATCTCCTGGTTCTTCGCCTCGACCTCGTCGTTCCGGTCCGCGAGCTGTTGCGCCTTCTGCTCCAACTGCTCGTTCGTCTGCTGTAACTCGCGCTGTTGCGCCTGAAGTTCGCCGGCGAGTTGCTGCGATTGCTTCAGCAATCCTTCGGTCTGCATCGTCGCTTCGATGGAGTTAAGCACGATACCTGTTCCCGTCGTCAGCTGGTCTAGGAAGGAAATCTGCAACTCAGTGAATGCGCCCAGCGACGCAAGTTCGATCACCGCCTTCACCTGGCCCTCGAAAAGCACCGGCAGCACGATTGCGTTCCGCGGAGGTGCCTTAAAAATGCCCGAACCGATCGGTGTAACATTTACCGGCAATTCGGTGAGCAACATCCGGCGAGCGTCGCGCGCGCATTGTCCAATCAGGCCTTCGCCGAGTTGGAGGCGCGCCGGGTGTCCGCCGGCTCCGGTGTCCGCAAACGTCGCAAGCAGCGTCAGTCCAGAAGGCACGCCGTCGATACTCTCGACCTGATAGATCACCCCCTGTTGGGCCCCGACAAGCGGAGCGAGTTCCGAAAGAAGTGTGTTCCCGACCGCGGCGAGATTGCGCTGGCCCTGAAGCATGTTAGTGAAGCGCGCCAGATTCGTCTTGAGCCAGTCCTGTTCGGTGTTCTGCTCCGTCGTCAGGCGCAGGTTTCCGATCATCGTATTGATATTGTCCTTCAGCTCGGCGACTTCGCCGCGGGCTTCGACTTGAATCGATCGGGTCAGGTCACCCTTCGTCACGGCGGTC
>JAQGKD010000144.1 GCA_028290285.1 Hyphomicrobiales bacterium | reverse complement strand
TGGCGTCGCTGAACGTCTCCAGGAGGCCCGGCCCACCCTGTTCTTCGGGGTGCCCACGTTCTACGCCGCCCTCACCGCCAGCCATCTCCCCGACGATTCCTTCTCGTCGGTGCGGATGTGCGCCTCGGCCGGGGAGCCGTTGCCGGCACCGCTGCAGAAGCGATTCACCGATCGCTTCGGTGTGGAGATCCTTGACGGCATCGGCTCCACCGAGGCCCTGCACATCTTCTTGTCCAACAGACCCGGCGACATCCGTCCGGGAACGACCGGAGTGCCGGTCCCCGGCTACGACCTCCAGGTCCGCGACGCCACCGGCAACCTGGCGCCCGATGATGAGCCGGGCGGGCTCCACGTGCGCGGCGAGTCCATCGCGCTGGGCTACTGGCAGCGCACCGACGCAACCCGTGCAGTGTTCCAGGGGGAGTGGCTCAACACGGGCGACACCTACGTCCGAGACAGCGAGGGGTACTACACCTGCCTGGGGCGCAGCGGCGACATGCTCAAGGCTGGCGGCATCTGGGTCTCACCCGCCGAGGTGGAGAGCCGACTCCTCGAGCACCCCGGCGTCCGTGAGGCGGCTGTCGTCGCTGTCCAGGACGCAGACGGGCTGGACAAGCCGGTCGCGGTCGTGGTCGCGGCAGACGGCACCACGGAGCGAGAGCTCGTGCAGTGGTGCCGCGACGGACTCGCACACTTCAAGGCCCCCCGGCAGGTCATCTTCGTCGACGACCTACCCAAGACCGCCACCGGGAAGCTGCAACGCTTCAAGGTGCGCACCATGGCTAGGCATCATCCCGCCGCGGAGCCTCCCACCACGACCTCGCAGGAAGCGATGGAGGTGACCTCGTGAGCCATGTCCGGGTCGAGGTCGACATCCTGATCGTGGGCGCTGGACCGGTGGGGCTCTTTGGTGCCTACTACGCCGGGGCCCGTGGTCTCTCCGTGGCTGTGGTCGACTCGCTGAGCCAGGTCGGCGGACAGGTCACGGCGATGTACCCCGAGAAGCAGATCTACGACATCGCCGGCCTGCCGGCCGTCACAGGTCGCGAGCTGGTGAAGGGGTTGTTCGCCCAGGCGAACCAGTACGAGCCGACGTACTTGCTCGGCCGGGAGGCCCAGCAGCTTGCCGCTGGGTTGGCCGGTCACATGGTCGTGACCACCAGCGACGGCACTCGGATCACCTGTGGTGCCGTCGTGCTCACCGGAGGTATCGGCACCTTCACCCCGCGCACGCTTCCTGCTGGCGAGGAGTTCCTCGGACGTGGACTGGACTACTTCGTTCCCGACTCCAGTGGGTACGCCGGCAAGGACGTCCTCGTCGTGGGAGGTGGCGACAGCGCGATCGACTGGTGCCTGATGCTGGAACCGCTCGCCGCCAGCATGACCTTGGTGCACCGACGTGAGGCATTTCGAGCACACGAAGCCAGCGTGGCGCGGGTCCGCGCCTCCGGGGTGCAGGTCATCACCAACGCTGAGGTGACTGTCCTGGAAGGTGGTGCCACGGTTGAGAAGGCCGTCGTCCAGGTCAAGGGCGGCGAGGCCAGGACACTTCCCTGCCACAAGGTCGTCGCCGCCCTGGGGTTCACCGCCAACCTCGGCCCCTTGCGTGAGTGGGGACTGGCACTGAACGACAACCGGCACATCGTCGTCGACTCGGCGATGCGGACCAACCTGCCCGGCGTATTCTCCGCTGGAGACATCACCGACTACGACGGCAAGGTACGCCTGATCGCTGTCGGGTTCGGTGAAGCGGCGACGGCGGTCAACAACGCGGCGGTTCACATCGACCCGGGGGTGCAGCTCTTCCCGGGCCACTCCACCGACATCCCGCACGCCGTACCGGTCCTTGCGTGAATGAGCCGACAACTCCACCCCGAGCAAGGGAGCCACACCATGCCCTACGTGATCGCCAGCCCGTGCATCGACACCATGGACCGCTCGTGCGTCGAGGAGTGCCCGGTCGACTGCATCTACGAGGGGGAGCGCAAGCTCTACATCAATCCCAAGGAGTGCATCGACTGCGGTGCCTGTGAGCCAGTGTGTCCGGTAGAGGCGATCAGCCAGGACCGACGCGTCTCGGAGGTGGACACCGAATTCGTCGAGGACAACCGCGCCTTCTTCACCGAGATACTCGTGGGACGCGACGAACCACTCGGTGTCCCGGGTGGGGCGCACAAGACCGGAGCTCTCGGCGTGGACACCCCTCTCGTCCAGGCGCGGTAGGAGGGAACCATGCTCGACGGACATCTCCTCATCGATGCGCACGTGCATGTCCCGGTGCTCGACTCGGTAGCGCCGGCCTGGCGGCAATGGGCCTGCGACTTCGGGCCCGCGGGCATCCTCCACGACCTGTGGGGCAGTGACGGCCACCCACTCCCAGATCGGCTGGACCGCCTCTTCGAGGAGCAGGGAGTAGATGCGGCGCTGCTCTTCTGCGAGTACAGCCCCAAGGCGACGGGCTACCAGGCGTTCGACGACTTGTTGCCCATAGTGGAGCACAACCCTGCGCGCTTCAGGCCGGTGGCAAACGTCAATCCTCACTTGCACTTCCCGGTCGCTGACGAAGTGAATCGCCAGCTCGACCACGGAGCCGCCGCCCTCAAGCTGCATCCCGTGCACGGCGGCTTCCGGTGCGACGACCGGGCTCTCTACCCGGCCTACGAAGTGCTCGCCCAGCGAGGCGTTCCGTTGGTCGTGCACTGCGGCACGAGCAGCTTCCCGGGCTCGATGAACGAGCTGGCCGACCCCCAGTTCCTCCTTCCCGTGGTGCGCGACTTTCCCACGGTCGACGTGGTGCTGGCCCACGGCGGCCGCGGCTGGTGGTACGACACGGCAGCCTTCATGGCTCTTGCGTACGAGCATGTGTGGATCGAGCTCTCCGGGCTGCCACCCAAGCGCTTGCCGGACTACTACGCACGCTTCGACCTCGCCCGGCTCGCCCAGAAATGGATCTTCGCCACTGACTGGCCAGGCGTGCCTGGGACTGCACAGAACGCCCAGGCAGTCGCCGGTCTCGGCTTCGACGACGCCACGGCTGCCGCGGTGCTAGGCGGCAACGCCCTGAAGGTCTACGCGGGACTCGACCATCTCAACGGCCCGAATGAGGGAGCGAGCTCATGAGCACACCCAAGGACCCACTCGGTCGTCCCGTCCAGGACCTGACGGACGAGGAGCTGGAGCAGCAAGGAAAGAACGCGCACGACACCCGCAACTGGGTGTTCCTCAACGGCACCGCCGAACAGTTCGCGACGCACACCTCGCGGATGCTCGAGCTCGAGCAGGAGTACCTCCGCCGCCATCCCAAGCGCACCTGGCAAGGGTCTGGCGGCGCCTCGGACCAGAAGTCGGACGTCGAAGTGATGCGCACTGCCCTGCGCGGGATCGTGGCCCAGCTCGAGGCTCTG
>JAQGKD010000018.1 GCA_028290285.1 Hyphomicrobiales bacterium | reverse complement strand
GGGCTGTCCTGATCCTTCGCGAACATGAAGAACTCCCCGTTCATATCAGCCGTGACCGCATGGGCGGGTCCTTGAGGATCGATCAGGTCCTGGTTCGAATAGGTCTGCATCACCTTCGTGCCGAGGTCGGCGGACTGAAACGAAAGCTGCGCCGCGCTGGAACTCTTCATGTAGATCGAGCCGTAGGGATCGACTACGTTCTGCTGGTAGAAGATGAACACCCGGTCGTTCGTATCGTCCACGACGAGCGTCGGCCGGCTGGTATCGTGCTGCTGGCTTCCGGTCTGGCCATTGGTCACGAGTACGGGGGCATCCCATGCGCCAGGCACGCCCTTGTCTATCCAGACGGCATCGTGATTGTCCTTCATCACGACGAAGATGCTGTTTCCATCCGTGCCGACGGAGATGTGGTTGTCGACCGCCACTTTCGAGGTAATGACTTCGGTTTTCCAGTTGGTGCCATAACCGCTCGTGGTCGAGCCGGCATCGTGCGACGCGAACATCCATGCGTCCCCGGAACTCGGAACACTGTCGACCGGACCTCCCGACGAATAGGCGAGACCTATCTTCTGGACGCCGTCCTGTGTGAAGGAGACGAAATCAACTTTGCTGTTACCGCCGCTGTTGACGGGGCGCGGATCGATGAGCGCATCGGACCATGTCGAGAGGTCGGCGCTTCCATAGGCGAGGTGCAAGCCGGGCGATGACGAGGACCCGATCGCCGCGACGAGCGGATTGCCGTTCTCGTCGAGACCGAGCACGAGTTCGTTGTTGTTGCCCCAGTAGGATCCGGTGAGCTTTCCACCACTCCCGGCCAGCTGAACCTTGGCCTCGGAGGTGAAAGTCTGTGTCGCGGCGTCGTAGCCCAGTCTGCTCAGCACCGGCTTGCTGGAGCCGTCGTAATACTGCAGCACATAGAGCTTGTCGTGAACCTCGTCCCAGGCGACGTCCACATTGCGGTTGTTGTCGAGCAATGCGCCAGGGCTGCTCGCAATCGTCCAGCCACCCTTCTGACCGGCCGCCGGCAGAGCCGAGAATCGCTCTACTTTCCATTCGTTTCCGTCCGGCAGCACAGCAAACCAGTTGCCGTCGTGGAAGAAGCTCTTCGCCGCATTGTCATGCTGCATGTCGCGTTCGGAATTCGTCGTGAGCGTTGTGGCGATGTAGGACTGGTCAATGGGTGTTGGTGGGGCGACAACGGCCGCGATGTTCGCTGTCACAATTGCCTGGGACGTGCTGCCCGAAGGGTCGGCGATCGTGTAGCTGAAACTGTCCTGACCGGTATAGCCTGCCAGAGGCGTGTAGGTGATCGTGTTGTCCGGATTGGTGGAAGCGCTTCCATGCAGCGGCGTGCCAACCGACATCAGGGCGAGGACATCCCCGTCCGGGTCCGTATCGTTCGCAAGGACGTTGATGTGCGTCGATGTGTTGGGGGCGACACTCACCGTATCCGCATTGGCGACAGGTGGATCGTTGACGGCGGTCACCTTCACGGTGCTTGTCGCGACAGCGCTGAGCCTGTTACCCGCAGCGCCGTCGTCGACCTGAAAGGCGATACTGCGGTCGGTTGTCGAGGGATGATCGCTCGAGTTGACGTATTTCACGGAATCCAGCGCTGCCTGATATTGCGCGACGGTGGCCGTGCCCGAAAGCGTCAATGTTGCCGAAGACGGATTCCAGCTTCCGTTGATTCCGCTCTGCGATGTGAAGAGAAGGCTGTCCTGGCCGGAGGCAAAGCCGCTGCTGATCTGCACTGTCGCGCCGACGAGGTTTGCGCTGTCGGCGTCCGACACTGTCAGCGAGGCGGCGACGACGCTGGCCGGATCGTTCTCGACATAGTTCAGCGTGCTGCCCGCGCTCACCACGGGCGCGATATTGGTGCTCGTGGGCGACGAATAGGTGATCGACAGTTTCGGCGCGACCGAACCTTCGGAGGATGAGAACTTCCAGCCGTCGCCGCCAGCGGATGGGATAAAAACCCAACCGTCGTTCACTGCGCCGGACGCCCATGCCTGCACGCTGGTGAGGACATTGAAACTCGTCGGACCTGTCGTCCCGACAAAGCCGGTCGTGCGGTCCGAGGTGCCCACCGCATCGGTGCCATTGGCCTGGATACCGTTGGTCATCGAATTCCACGTGTCCGTGCCGGACCGCGTCGTAAGCATTCGATGAAGTTCGGCGCCATTGCCTGTATCCGTCGTCTGCAACGTCAGCGTCGCGGACGTGATCGTGGAGCCGATGGGAATCTGCCCTGCCCCGCTGCCAATCAGATTGGCGAACATCAGCAGCACCTGGTTCGCATTACCGGTGCCATTCGCATCGTCCGAATCGGAGTTCAGGACAGTGACATCGCCGTAGGATGTCGTTGGCGCGGCTTGCCGCAGCATCGTGTCGAGGGTGCCCGTATAGCCGTTCAGACCCTTTTGGAAGACGACCGTCGGCATGACATGCCCCATTGGTTCTGAATCAATCAGTCGGTGATGGTCGTTCGCGAACCCCCAAAAAGCCATACACCGGACGATATAACGCCAACTGACTTTGATCGCGCGATGCTGGCGAGCTTTGCCGGATTGCCGGATCGAAAGCATTAGGATCGTGACAGGAAGCAAGGCTGAGAACGCCTGTACCGCTGCTCGGAGATGCACATGGGGTCGAGATTAGCGGGGTTGATCGCAGCGCTCCTGTTCGCAACTCAAGCCAGCGGTGAGTCATTGGAGAAGCGCGAACACGGAGGTGTGATCAGGCCCGCGCCGAAATACGACTGGAGCAACGTCGCCCAGGGAGGCGGGGGATACGTCACCGGCCTCGTAGCGCATCCCAAGGAGCACGGCCTGATCTACATGCGTACGGACATCGGGGGCGCCTATCGCTGGGACGGCGCGAAACGAAACTGGATACCTCTCAACGACCAGTTTGCCGATGCGGCCCTCTACAGTGTGGATGGCATCGGCCTGGACGCGCAGCAGCCGGACGTCGTCTACATCTCCGTGGGGATGGGCCACGCCTCGAAGGTGCTGAAGTCGTCCGATCGCGGCAACTCATGGTCGGTCGCCATGAGCGCACCCGATGGTGCCTTCAATGGAAACGCGACGAGACGCTGGCACGGCGAGCCAATTGCAGTAGACCCGAACAATTCCGCCGTCGTCTATGTCGGCACACGAAAAGGCGGCCTGTATCGAACGCTCGATGGCGGCAAGACATGGCTGGAAGTTGGCGCAGTTCCGTCCGGCATCGATGGGATCGGCATACGATCCATTCGCATCGACCCGCATGATGTGCGAGACGATCGGTCGGCGCGCATCTATGTCGGCGTCCTCGGGTCCGGCGTCTTCATGAGCGAGGATGGGGGCCGCACCTTCGGACATATGGAAGGTTCTCCCGAGCGCCCGCATCGCATGGTCGTCGACCGGGCTTCAACCCTGCTGGTCACCGCGCAGAACGGCGTGTTCAGGTACGACGGAAAATGGAAAAACATTTCACCGGAGCGCTCGGCCTACAATGCGATCGACGTGGCGCCCGATGACCCGAACGAAATCGTAGCCGTCGTCGATCAGAAGACCCCCGGCATAGACCCCCATGGACTCCCCATCCGATATTCGCGAGACAGCGGGAAGAGTTGGATCGATATCAATGCGCGATCCAGTGTCGCCTACATGGCTGCGTGGTACGGGCGCAGCCGCTTTTCAGCAGCGACCTCGGCCGTCATTTTCGACCCGTCTCATCCACATCGTGTCTGGCTCGCAGACTGGTTCTCAACGACTTGGACAAACGACATAAGCGCCGCCGCCGTCGACTGGCGGCAGGAATTGCGTGGACACGAGGAAATGGTCGTTCTTGCCCTTGCTGCGCCCGCCTCGGGAGCGCCTGTCCTGAGCGGCGTGGCTGACAACCGGGGTTTCCAGCATCTCGCCCTGGACTTCTATCCAGCCAGGACCTTCCCCTTCGGGCAGGAAATAACCGGCCTCGATTTCTGTGAATGCGACCCGAACCGCATTTTCCAGGTGGGCTCGAAAGATTGGGGAACGGGAGGCGGCTTTGCAGCCTATTCCACCGATAACGGCTCCGGCTGGCGGCTGGTGCAATCGTGGCCATTCGGGGCGAATGGCAAGGTCGCGGTATCGGCGACCGATCCGAACATCGTCGTCGCGGTTCCCCAGAAGAGCCCGCCGGTTCGTACGGCCGACCTCGGCGGGAGCTGGCAAGTCAGCAGGGGGGCGCCCTCTGGAGCCATTTCATCGATCTGGGACCGCAGCATTCCCATTGCATCCGACCGCGTCGATGGGCTAACGTTCTACTATCTTCATCCGGACGGCCGTTTCTACGCAAGCGAAGACGGTGGCGCCACCTTCATCCAGAAAATGAACCTTGCTCGCGCCGCGTCCTATTCCGTCAAGGCCGCGCCCGGCATAGCGGGAGAAGTATGGGTAAGCCTGAGCGACAAGGGCCTCTTCCGGTCGAGTTCGGGCGGCAGCGATTTTACAAAACTGGCGAATGTGCAGAGCGCGCGACTCTTCGCCTTTGGCAAACCGCCACCGGGGCGCATGCACCCAGCCGTGTTCGTTCTCGGACGCGTCTCGGGAACTTCGGGCATTTTTCGCTCGGACGACATGGGCGTGAGCTGGCAGAAGATCGATGACGATCGACAGCCGATCGGAGACGACCCGATGGTGATGGAGGGAGACCGGCAGATGTTCGGCCGTGTTTACATTGGTACGAATGGACGCGGCCTGTTCGTCGGCGTTCCCGCAGATCGGGGCGAGTAGCGAAGGGAGGCCAGTCAGACATCCTGTCGAGACAGCCACGCGCTCAACGTCGGTTCCAGATGACGCACGTTCTCGGCGACCCATTCGTTCGAGAAGCCATGTGAGTCCCGCAATCCAGCGCTCACATAGGAGAGCCACACCAGCGCCGCGACATGCCGAAGATCGTTGCTATCAAGGCCGAAGCGTTGCGCGGTAGCGGCAGCATAGGAACTGCAGAACTCATGTCCCTGCTCGCCGCTCAGAATGTCCGCGATGAGAACGGCTGCGGGAATCTTGCGCCACATTGCGTAACTCAGCACGCCGAGGTGAAGGGCGTCGAGCCCCGGACATCCGTGCTCGACACAACGCTCCCAGTCGACGATTCCCGTCACCGGGCCCAGCGCGCCGTCGAACAGGACGTTCCCGAGCCAATAATCGCCGTGCACGAGAACGCTGCCCGTGGCATGCGTGGCACGCCAACGCTCCAGCGCGATCGCCGTCCGGGACATCAGGGCCGCCAATTCGTCTTCCAGGCGAGCGCGGGTAGCCGTCGGCTCAACATGCTCGAACGTCGTTGGAGCGCGGATCTTTCGGGCGTGGATCGCATGCAATGGCTGGAGCGCCTTGCCGAGCACGTACTGGAAAGATTGCGGGGAAAGCCCGTCGAGACATAGGGATCGTCCGGGCAGCGCGGTTTGCTTCATGATGCAAACATCCCCGGTTGTTGCTAGAAATACGCCCTGCGCGACGAGGCCCCGGAGGTCGGGGCCGATCCACGCGCGCGCCGTGGCCAAGCCATGCAATTGCCGGCGGACCACGGCGGCCGAGACGGCTCCCGTCGAGACGTGCAGGATCGACTCCCGATCTGCATCACAGAGACGGAAGATGATCACCTTATCACCTACCCCGTGGACAGACGTTTGCTCCAGTTGCCGAGGCGCAGCCCGAAGCCGGATCGGCACGCTTGCACTGCGTTCAATGACGACGACGCGGCCCGGCTCCGTCATGGCTGACGCAGCGCGTCGAACCGCAGGGCCATAGGCGCGAAACATATCGGAATGCAATTTGCGTAGCTCGCCACGCTGCAGAACAATCGCGCGGAGCACGCGAAGATGATCGATGAGGGCTAGTCGCATTAGCACGCACAGATTGCCCGCGCATTCGGGCAGCGACTGCGATCCGGGCAAGACAAGGAACCCCTCCAGTCGAAACGGAAGCGACGTGCCGGAGCCTGAATGTTCCAAACCTTCAGCGGCCATTTTCGGCTGGCTTCGTTGCTGCTACGTGCTGCGGGACCGCTACAGTGCTACTGGCGACCGGTTGTTCCGCGGGCGGGCTCCCGACAATTCCGACCTGCAGGGCGACCGTCACGACGTCGCCGGGTCGCAACTCGGAACTCTCGTTTGCGTCGACAGACCTCGCCCCCTGCTCGTCCTTGCGAACGATCGTGATCTTCGGCGGTGTTCCTGCCGTCATTTGGGACTTCACAATTCCCGTATAAAGCAGCTTCTCCCCGATTCCCTGAACCCGCGCACGGGCATTCGCCAGCCGGATCTTCGCGTCCTGCAAATCGCTGTGGAATTTTATGGATCGCTGCTCGAGCATTTTTTGGAATTGCCTGACGAGGGTCTCGCGATCCTTCTTCGACCGCTCCAGTTCCGCAGCTGTCTGGAAAACACGTTCCGCCGAAAGCGAAAGTAACCGCTGCGCATCCACCATACGCGGTGCTGTCAGCAAAGCCTTGTCAGCCAGTCCATGCAGCCGTCCGAGTTCTTTTTCCTGATCCTTGACGGACCTCTCCTGCTCCTGCTGCAGGGAGATGAGCGCGTTGATGCGCCGGTCTGTCAGTTGAAGCTCGCGCTCATAACTGCCCTTTTCCTTCTCGTAGTCCATCAGGCTTCCACGGAGCTGATCGGCCTCGAGCGAGGTGATCTCGACAAGAAGCGAATTCGGCAAGGGCATGCCGAGCACGAGACGGAAATCGACCTTCGTCTCGCCGTCACGTTCCGCGACGATACGCAGCGCCCGCGCCTGCAGACGTGCGATCTCCAGCCATGAAGCCTGATAATCCAATTGAAGGTCCGCCATTTGCAGGAACGGATTTTCCATCTTCAGCCGGACCACCTCGTAGCCCCCCGCAAGTGCAACAGCCTGCAACACCGTCATGCCGGGACGGAACACCTGCTGGCCGGGCTTGGACACGTCGCCGGTTACGTAGAGAGGCCGATACTCGACGACTTCAACACTGATCTCATCGGGGTTGAGAACTGCGAGGTTTTCGTGTCCGTCAGGGCCGCGCTTGCGAAAGGTCTTCTCCGGCAGGAGCTTCTGGAGCGTGGTTCTCAGGTCCGAAAGTTGCAGGCCGGCAGCCTTGACTGTGCCGAGCAGCGTGATCGTCAATTCGCCATTCGCATCGATCGTGCTCCGCTGCCGAACGTCCAGCGGGCCCGCCAATGAAAGCTCAATGACGTCGCCTTGATCCAGCCGGTATTCGGCGGAGGCGGACGTGGCTTCGGAAGCCGCCATCGACAGGATGACGGCGGCGGCGGCTGGCAGGATATGACGCAGTCCGGAAATGCAGCGTGAAAGGCATTTTTTCATGATCTGTCACTCATGCAAGAGGACTTGCTCGCCGTCGGGTGTTCTTCGGGCGAGGAAAAATTCCAGCTGCCCTGCAGCGACCTCGCCGACTGCCGCCGCACGATGTTGCGCCAGTTCTGCGTGACGAAACTCGCTGCAAGCTCGGCAGGAGAACGGTCCGTGCAGACGGGTCGAAAATCCCAACGCGGGCTGATCTGCCGATATGCCTCGAGAGCTTCCCGGATCACCACCGCAGGATATTCCGACTTGCGGCCCCAGATGATTTCCGGGTCGTTGTAGAGGAGGATCGTCACATCGGGGCGTGGAAGCAGATGGCAGATCAGCCTTCGCAAGCTCGGGGCATTCCTGACCGGGACATTCCGGAACCCCACCTCGAGATCGTAGACATACCTGTCCGCAATGACGACGCGCGACAAGACTTGATGTCGTTTTACGCGCCAGATGTAGCGCGCCCACATTTCAAATGGCAGGTTGGCGTAATACACGGTCCGGCGCAGGGTGCCCGTGGAATCGATCCTGCTCACGAGGCGGCGCCGCCAACGCGGCGCGTCGGGCTCCTCAAGCTCGTCAAGCGGGCTAGCGTCCACGCGAGCCAGCAGCTTCGACGAAGGAAGAACGTGACGATCCCACGGGCCCATGTAGGCCGACCGCGCCGCGAGGTCGAACCGCGCGGCTATCTCTGCGTGAAGCGCGGCAATGAAGGATGTCTTTCCCGCTCCGTCCGGACCGACCAAAGCAATCAACAGCCCGGCGCGCGCTCCGTCAAAGCATGAGAGAACGCGCCGTGCCCGCCCCGCAACGGACCGCGCCACATTGCCGGGATGCCGCCCGAGCAAAACGGCGACTGCGGATCTGCGCAGACGCGAGACACACCTTGGGTCGCCGAGCGTCGAGATCGGATCGCCGAGGGCTTCTCCGACCATCCCACCGAGCCCGTAACGGCGAGCCTGGAGGAGTAGAGACTCGGTATCGATCGTATCCACAAGGGCGACGAGCCGTGCGGCGTACTTTCTAGGAAGCTGCGGCTTCGACAGGATCACATGCATGATGCAGTGGAGTAGAAAAGCCTCGGCTGCCGGAACATTGATTGCCGGCGCATAGGGAATGACGCGTGCCCAGAACCAGTCGTCATCGATATAGACGAGACCGCCGGCGACGAGTGCTCCATGCAGGTCGATCTTTCGCAGGACGTTCTTGTCCATACACACCAGCTGGATTTTCAAAGGGTCGCATCCGTCCGCGCCCCAAACTTCCCACCCGCAAGTCTGGAGAATTTCCGCAGCTCGCATGAGCTGATCCCTGGGAACGAGAAGGTCGAGTTCATCCAGCGTATCGAGAGTGTCAGGATCGTCTCGCAACAGACATGACTTTATCCCCGCATCCTCCAGGCGCATCAGCGCCTCATGGAACATCGAGGGGTCCGTGCCCTGCGAACCAGGCTGCGGGAGCACTTCTGCCTGGGGTTCTGGTGCCTTCATGTCAGCCAAGCCGTTACGCATGGGCTCTCCCCTCGATCTCCAGAGGGGCATCTGCGCGAACCGTGCGGATGGAACGCAGGGCTGGAACTGCGACGAGCACCGCTGCGCCCAGGAATCCTATGGCGGCTGCGATTTTCAGGCCAAGCCCATCCGAATTTGGAACTGCCGACACCGACGCAGCCCCTGCCGCGACGATTATCGCGGTAAGTGCGAGATGTAGCCACCGCACAGGCACGAACAGGAATCGCTGCGATACGTAGAAACCCAGACCTGTACCCAGAACCGCGGTCAAAGCCGTGCCCCAGGCAGCGCCGGGAAGGCCGATCAGCTGGATCAACAACCAGCTCGTGACGAGGCCAAGACCGGCTGCGACTGCGGCCACGATTGGCATGTAATGCGTTTTCTTGGTGATCGTGATGCCGGCACGGAACACAGGCCGTAGCGCCGCGACCCCAAAGGCAAGCGCCAGCGGGAAAACAAGCGGACTGCTGTCAACGTAGCTCGCGCCGCCGATCAGCGTCACGAGTTCCGCCGCGAACCCGCCCATGGGAATCAGAAGCAGGCCCAGCATGAAGACGAGTACTGATATGAGGACCGCGAAGCGTTGAGGCGCCTCCTGACGCATCCCGATCTTGAACATCCAGGGCGTCACCACGAAACCTATCGGTGCGTAGGCTGCCTGAACCGTCGTCCCGAGCTTCTCTGCCATCGCATAGGTCGCGATCAGCCGCGCATCGCCTGTGAGCGACAGGCAGAGCAACCCGGCTCTGCCGCCGATGAACTCGAAGAAGGCGAGCGGAACATAGGGAGCTGCATATTTGACGAGTTCACGTGCCAGTGCGATCCGCGGCCGTGCCCAGTTGCGGACGCACAGCCAGACACCGCAGCCCGCGAGAGCTCCAGCGCTACCAACGATTGCACCCCATAAAAATCCTGCGATGCCCATGTCGCGCGCGACCACCAGATAGATGCTCAGTGCCGCCGCAGGAATCACCCGGCAGAGTGTCACGACAAGAAACCCGGAGGGCTCACCACGCGCACGAAACATCACTTGAAGAATGGCATTCCCGGAATCACACACGGCGATAATCATGATGGCAGGAACGAACTTCAGGATCTCATGCGACACGCCGGGCCAGACCAGCATACCGCCGAGCGCTGAAGTCGACACGGATACCACCAGACCCAGCACGAGACCGATTCCCAGCACCGATGCGAGCGCGGTGATGAAGACGGTATTCTGCCCGTCGCGATCAGCCTCGTCGGCATGATAGCGAAGCGCCGCATTTGTAAATCCGGCATTTACGAGGACGGCAACGAATCCGGTCAGCATTTCCACGATGGCAATCAGCGCAAAATCCCTTGGGGCCAGGGCTCGGGCGTAGATCGGAAGGGTTGCGAGCGTCACGACGCGCGGCACGTAGAAGCCGAGGCCAAAGGCGAGGGAACGGCTCATGGCCTGGAACGCGCTCAAAATCGGCCTCGCCAGCTGAAGTTTGAACTTTATCCTTAGCCCGCCCCGGAGTCGCCAGCCATATATCCTGCGCTATAGACCAGTCCTCCAAGAGGCTAGAGAACGTGTGAAAGTTCGCCGAAAGTGCGCTCCGGCGAATAGTAACTGCAATAGTCGATCGCCGCCTGTTCACGAGTGAAAATGCCTTCCATATCGCCTCCGAGCCTGGACGCCTCTCGCGAGAATGCGTCTGCATCGTCCGCGACGTTGAAGGGCCAATCGGTTGCGCGCTCGAAGCCGGCGACACCGATAGTCGTGGTGACGACGGAAAGACCGTGCGCGACATAATCGAGGAGCTTGATCTTGAGGCCCGACCCCGCAAGCACTGGAGCGATTGCGCAAGCAGCCCGATGCAAGACGCTGCTCAGATCGGCGACAGGGCCGTGCAAGGTGACGTCTTTGGCGGTGTAATCGCGGAGAGCGTGCCCCACGCTCCCGCATACATCGAGGCGCGCATCGGGCAGCCGGTCCGTGATCCGCGGCCAAACCTCGCGAAGAAACCACCGCATGCCGTCGACATTATGGATACTGTCGCTTCCAACGAAGACGAAGCGTTGAGACTCGCGTTCGATGTCGCGCGGCCGCGGGACCGCCGTTATCGGCATCGGCGCTGTAATGACGCACTGATCCGAACAGACCATGCCCTGCAAGATGACCTGCTCCTCGGGCTGAACGGCTATCACGACGTCGAAATTCCTGAGCCATTGCGCCTCTTCGTCGCGCGTGAGACGCGCCGGTGAAAGGCGCAACCCACGCGCGGAAAGCGCGGCGTGGCGGCGATGAAACACATCATGCGCAATCAGGACGGAGCGAAAGCCACGAGCCCGCTCGTCAGCTAACACTGGGGCCCGGAAGATCGTGTCGTACAAGACTAGGTCTGGCTGAAGTTGAACGAGCTGGTCCGCTGCCCATTCTCCAAACGCTGGGTCCACGAAACGGCCGAGCACGGCGTCGATGCTTTCGTGGGATGGCTGGCGGAGGCGGCGTACGAGACTGCGCATGTCCGATGGCATCCAGGCGAGGGCGTGACGCGCCATGATCCCCGCCGCCGACACCGGTGTGGCGACAAGATAATCGCCCAGCGTTCGCAGACGCGGTCCTCTGACCTCGACGTGCGCAGGATCGAAAAGGGCAGACATCTTGACTGCGCATGCCGGAAGGCCAGCCCCCGACAGGAGCAGGACAAGATCATATCCCCGCGCCAGAAAAAAGTTCAGAAGCGCGTGATTGAGGGCGAGATGCCCGGCAACGCCGGGAACCGGAAGCTCGTCGGAAACGAAAACAATCCGCTTGCCAGCCATCCCGCTCCTCCTGATGCCCCTGGACGCCGTCAAATGCTCGCCTGCGCCAGCCGCGCACGCACGATGCCCCGGCTTTCCACGGGATCGGAAATCTTGCAGGAGACGACACCGGCGACCAGCAGCAGATAGATATGCGAGACACTGAACGCATTGTCGGTGACACTGAACAGCGCGAACGCGGCATACACACAGAGGAGAATGCCCCGGTCGCCGTAATCCTTCCGAGCCAGAAACGAAAAGAGCATTGCGAGGAACAGGACAAAGAACATCGCAGCGCCCACGTAACCCAATTCAGCCGCGAACCGCAGGAACTCGTTGTGTGCGGCATCCGTGCGTTGCGCTCTGGCAGTGTCGAGGGGGATGAGGAGATTCTGATGACCTAGCCCGATCCCAAAGAGCGCATGCGTTTTCAGACTGTCGTAGAGCATGGCCCACAATTCATCCCGCCCGTTCAGGCCGCTCGTTTCGAACCGCATCATGATCCGGTCGCCGAGCGCCGCCAGCAGCACCAGCAGGCCCGCTGAGCCATAGATGAGCGCCAGAATCTTCTGACGTGGAAACTTTTTGAAGCCGAAGAGAATGGCGCTGCCTGCAGCCAATATAGCGGCTGCGACCGCCATCCGCGCGGCCGAGAGGACCAGCGGAATACAATTGAGAAGGGCGACGATCAGGTAACTCTTGCTCGAAACATCCGCGAGCCGCACGGCGCTGAAGAGCCCGGCGCAGGCGGCGGCCCCCATAGACGCTGCGATGATGGAGCCCTGAAAGCGATCTGCGCCACTGTCGCCGATGCCCCACATCCCGCGTAGTCCGGCAGCCGCATAGACAAATCCAAGGCCCGTCGCAAGGAGCGGCGCGAATGCGATGGCGGAGAGAATCCAGATCTGGTCCTGCCGCTTTGGCATCGCGACGAAGCACAGCAACATCGCAACCAGGCTGACCAATGCGCGTACATACCGCTCCCAGGAGAAGCTTGGATTCGTACTCAGGAGAGCGCAGGCCCATGTCAGGCCCATGATGGCGATCAGGATGTAGAGATTGCGAAGAATGATCGGCCGGGTCGCCACATAGCCGAGACCGAACACGAGAAACACGGCCTTCTCGACCGGGTTCGCAGCAGCGATGCCCAGGGCCTCCAGATTAACAATCGAGAGAGTGACACCGAGAAGGAAAATTGCTGGCACCATCACGGCCGGACCTCACACATCGACCTGAGGCTCAGCAAGATTGCGTGTGCGCCCCGTCTTGAGCTCGTCGACGCTGGCCCGCAACGCCGCGACGTAGCTTCCCATGCTCAGTCGCTTCATCAGCAGGAGACACCCACCCACCGCGAGCTTGCGCGCGAATTCGTAGAAAGCTGCAGGGCTGCGCGTCGCAAAGCGCGCCAGCACGACGAGGTCGCCCATGTAGTAGGTAGAAACCTTGGCGAGGCTGTTGTCGGGGTGGCCGACGAGACATGCATCCGTCACGAGCGCGCGCCGTCCCTGAAAGAACGCGTGCAGAGCGTATTCCGTGTCCTCGCCCCCGGCCGCAGGCGTGCCAAGCCCGAGGCCTGGATCGAACTGCCCGACACGCAGGGCGATCCGGCCCCGAACGAACATGTTGTTGGAACTCGTCAGGCGCACCACGTCCTTGAACCTCGCCGATCGAAGTGCGAGGCAGCCCGGGACCCAAATGACCGGGCGTTCTGAGAAGCGACACACGAAAAGGTCGATATCGTTGTCCCGTGCGAAGGAGTCGGCGAGGTGAACGAGGAAGTGCGGGGGATACCAGCAATCGTCGTCCGGGAATGCAACGAAAGTGTCATCGTTCAGGCTCGCCCGACAATTGATCGTGGAGAGAAGAACGTTGCGGGCAGCGGAGAGCGAGCATGTGCCATCCATCGTCTGGACGCGCACAAATGGCGGGAGGTAGGGCAGAGCCGCCGCCTCGGTGCCAGAGCAGTTCTGGATGAGCAGATGCAGCTCGACATCCAGCCCGCATTGTCGCTCATGCGTGACGGAATCGAATAGCCGCTGAAGATCATCACGCCGGCCAGCTGCGTGGTTCGTCGTTGTCAGTAGCAGACATTTCATCGGCGCACCTCTGCCAGAGCGGGATCCGGTGCGGCCCCCACTCCGCGCGACCCAAAGGAAACCTTGCCCGAAGACACAAGCCGATGCTCGCGCCACAGGCACAGTGTGAGGCCAAGAAGCGATCCGAAAATGAACGCGAGGGCCATGATGATCGCAGCACGCGGATGACTGGGCACCATTGGAACGCTCGCCGATGAAATAATTCGAGCACCGACGGGAATCGATTCTTCACCCTGGATAGACTGCGCCCGTGCCAGGAAGGCATCGTAGATGCTGCGCGCCATCGTGGTCTGCAACTCCATGGAACGAAGTTGCACCTGCAGTTTTCTCTTGTTCGACAGATCTTCCTTGAGCGCGGCCACCCTGTCGTCGAGCAGGGACTGTTGGCGGCGCGCGGCTGCGTAATCCTGCGCGCTCACATCCAGGATCACCGACAACTCGCGGCGAATGGAGCTGCCTATTTCATCAAGCTCCCGCTGAAGCATCTGGACGGAGCCATGGTCGCCACCACGCTCCTGCCGGAACTTAGCGAGATTTTCCGTCGCCTCCGCGTAACGCTCCCGGAGTTTCTGGATGAGAGCGTTGTTGATGGCGTCAGGCAAGGCAGCATGCACACCATCGACCCGTATGGCATCGGCTGCGCTCTCGGCTTTCTGTTGCGCCTCCACAGCCTTTGCCTTCGCGGCGAAAGCACGGCTCGCGAGATCGGTGAGCTCGCGGTCTCCGAGAAGGATTCCCCCATTCTCATAGAGATCGTTTTCCGCCCTGAACTTCTCGACAGCCAGTTCGCTCTCGCTGATGGACTTCTTCAGTTCCTGCGCTCGCGAGGTGAGCCAATGGTTCGTTTCCCGTAGCGCTTCGAGTTTGGCATCCTGCTGCTGCTCCATGTAGACGTCGGCCACCGTGTTGGCCACCCGCGCAGCCCATTGCGGATCGCGCGAAGTATATCCGATGGAGATGAGATAGGTGATGCCCAGCCGCTCGATCGCGGTTTGGTCCCGCATCATGCGGATGAGCCCAGCACGGCGGCGTTGCTGCGCCAGATCAGGATTAACCGCCTGCCGCGATGGGCCGACGAATGAAAATATAAAGTCCAGGACGACGCCTGACAGGCTTCTGTCGCTCGCCTCCGGTATGTTGGCGATATCCGCGCGGTCCATGACTTCGGCAAGAAGCCCCTCCGCACGCAGGATTTCGAGTTGGCTCAGAACAGCGGCCGAGTCCGCCGTGGATCCGCTGGCGGTCTGTCCCGAAATGAATGTCACGGGCCGCGTCGGATCGATCACGAGAAGCGTCTGTGCTGTGTAACGAGGAACCGCGAGGGCGATATACACAACGGCCACGGCAATAGTCATGAACAAGGCGCTGAAGAGCAGTAGCTTGTGCCGCAACATTGCGCGCACGACATGCTTGGCTGCACTTCCCAGACTCTCCTCAGTGGCAACAAATTCCGCAGTTCGTGCGTGCTCCATGATCCCCAACCCGGTCGTCTGTTGAAACGTCGACGAGTACCGGCCGCGCGGGATGTCCCACCGTCCCGCAGAAGCCGGACCAACGAGGCCCTCGGCGGGACACGGACCATGAGGAGCCCGTGCCGCCGCGTCGGTTTCGTTGAGGGCTACGCCACACGCCGCGATCCCTCGTCCTTGACACCGTCGCAGGTCAGGAGCTCGCGGCGCTCGAGTTCGGCAGCGCGTGCCGCGAGCCGGTCGTAGGCCCTTTGAAGGGGGTCCCGCACATCGACGAACGAAGACATGCCAAGACGAAGAAGGGCCTTCAGGTGATCCCGCCCACCTTCATAGCCGACATTTGGAGCATATGGCGTCATGGGAGCCCTGAACTCGGGTGCTTTTCGGAAGCTCTCGTGTTCCTTCCCCATCGTGATGAGGAGCGTCTCAGCCGGGACACCTTCCGCCAGAACGACTTCATGGGTACGAAGCACGAGGTGGAAGTACTCGACTGTATCGACGCCGTCCGGCAACGCGGGCATGATCGACGCTCCGTTGACGAGATCCTTCGCCGGCATCAGGTAGCCGTCGATCAACAACGCATGGGCTGGGGAAACATAAAGGTCACGGCTAGGCGACCGATCATCGAGTGCAAAGCGTGATATCCGGATCGGCATCGTTTCGTCCGATGCGCTGGAAGATGCTGCCCCGTAGGTATGTCGACCGATGCGCCGGATCTCGACGTCGCGGTCATCGACTGTGAGAACGTGATCGCCAACGCGAAGATCCTCGACGCAGACCTCGCCCTTCGACGTCAGAATGCGCGTGCCTTTCAGGAAGCAGAAGGGGCCTGCGCCATTGCCGCCGGAGTTCGCGACACTTCCACCACCGCCAAGACCATAAGCATTGCCGTTACCGTTGCCGCCAGCGTTATTGCCGCCGCCTCCCCCGCCGTTGCCGCCACCCTGGCCAAAGGCGTTTCCTGTCCCTCCGGACCCGCCATTGCCACCCTTGCCGTCGTCTTTTCCGCCGCCGCCGTTGTTGCTATTATTGTTCTTGTTGTCTTTCCCAGAGCCGAGCACGGAATCGAGAAGCGCTCCTTTTCCGTTCGATTGCTGATTCTTTGCAATCGCAGTGGATGAAAGAAGGGTGAGCGCCATCCCTGCGCCCGTGGCCGTGATCGCTAGAAAATGCCGCCGTGCTGGGCTGACGGGCCGGCCGCTGCTATTCATTCCTGCGCGCTGAGACATTTGGAAGCTCCCTGCCGGTGAAGCCTTGGCGAGCTACGGGACGCCAATCGCAATCTGCATTGCAGCCCATTCCACGCTCGCTCTCAATATACCCGACTGCATATTCCGGCGGTTCACCCGCGCGTCGGATGGCTAAACGCGCTTCCTATTTCTCGCGGAATGCCTTGCGGATCTGGTCGTCCATCGGCTTCATCAGATAGGACATGACGGTCCGCGCCGATGTCTCGATGAAGGCTTCGGCGGGCATTCCGGGGATCAGCTTCATGCCTTCGAGCTTCGCCAGTTCAGCATCCGGTATCCTGATTCTGATGAGGTAGGAACTCGCGCCCGTTCGCGGGTCCACCGACACATCGGCGGGGATGAGGCTTAACTCGCCCTCGATCTCGGGTGTGGTGCGCTGGTTGAATGCCGGGAAACGGATATGTGCGTTGAGGCCCACGCGCAGCTGGTCGATGTCCTGCGGTTGCACTTTCGCCTCGACCGCCAGCTCGTCGTTGTCTGGTACGATCAGCATGATCGGCTCGCCCTGCGGCGACACCACCGCGCCGACATTGTGGACTGTCAGCTGGTGCACGCGGCCATCCGCCGGCGCCCTCACGTCTATCTTCCTGAGCTGGTCCACGGCCGCGATCTGCCGCTCGACATATTCCGACGTGCGCCCGCGAATATCGGCGAGATCCTTGCCAACTTCGGTGCGCAGATCCTCATCGATCTGGATCATCCGAAGCTCGATCTCCGCTATCCTGCCACGCGCCTGCGCGATCGAGGAGATGAGCACGCCCCTTTCACCGCCGAGCCGCGCCGCCTCCCGTTCGAGGCTGGTCACCCGGTTGAATTGGATGAGTTTTTTCTGCCAGAGATCCCGGATTCCTTTCAGTTCCTGGTTCACCCAGCCGATCTCCTTGGTCTTCGCACCTTCCTGCTCGGTCAGCCCGACGATCTGGGATCGGAGCTGCTCCACCTGTTCGCGCAGCTGAAGCTTCTGCCCTTCGCGCGCGAGCCGCCGCGTCTGGAAAAGCCGGGTTTCGCCGAGCACCAGTTCTGCGACGGACGGGTCTTTGCGCCGGGCGTCGAGGCCCCGCGGGAAACGGATTTCGTCGCGGCCGTCGCGCTCGGCCTCCTCTCGCGCGCCGCGCGCGGCAAACTCGTCCAGGGCCTTGGTGATGATCCCGAGGCTGGCCCGGATCTGCGTGTCGTCGAGCCTGAGGAGAACATCGCCTGCCTTCACGCGCGCGCCCTCGCGAACGTTCAGTTCGCCAACGACACCACCGGTCGGATGCTGCACCTTCTTGACCTGCGACTCGACCACAAGCTGGCCCTGGGCCATGATCGCGCCTGAGATCTTTGTTGTCGCGGCCCAGCCGCCGACCCCGGCGACGAGAAGCATGAGCGCACTGATCGCAACCACGAGGTGGGTACGTATCGAACGCCGTGCGTCGAAAGACGGGCTCATGACGCTGTCTCCGTGCGGACAACCTGAATGTTGGGGCTCGGAGCGCGCCGGGAAAATTTCGCCATCAACTCGTCCTTGAGCCCGAAATCCTGCATGCGCCCGCCCTGGATGACGAGAAGCCGGTCCACCGCCGCGAGCGCGCTGGGGCGGTGCGCGATGACGATGGCCACGCCCTGACGTGCCTTGACGTGCTGAATGGCTGCCGTCAGCGCCTCTTCTCCTTCCGCGTCCAGATTGGAGTTAGGTTCGTCGAGCAGCACCATGAACGGCTCGCCGTAGAGAGCTCGCGCCAGCGCGATCCGTTGCCTCTGACCGCCTGACAAGGCAGCGCCTGCTTCGCCGATCTGCGTTCCGTAGCCGTCGGGCAACTGCAAGATCATGTCGTGCACACCGGCCGAGCGCGCGGCCAGCAGGACGGCGGAGGCCTGCACGTTCGGGTCGAAGCGTGAAATGTTCTGCGACACCGTTCCCGAAAACAACTCGACGTCCTGCGGCAGGTATCCGATGTGTTGCCCGATCTGATCGGCGGGCCATTGATCCAGGGGCGCGGAGTCGAAGCACACGCGGCCCGCCACCGCTGGCCAGGCGCCCACCAGCGCGCGGGCGAGCGAGGACTTTCCGCAGCCGCTGGGCCCGATGATGCCAAGCGCCGTCCCGCGCTCGAGGCTGAACGAGATATCCTGCAGGACCATCTTCGATACGCCCGGCGGCGTGAGCGTCAGATGCTCGACGGCGATTGTCCTGACGGGCGGCGGCAACGCCATGCGGTCGCCCCGGACTGCGATGAGTCCGAATGCCTTTTTGAGCCGCCCCCAGCTCTCACGGGCGCCGACAAAGCCCTTCCAGTTTGCGATCACCTGCTCGACAGGCGCCAGCGCGCGGGAGGTCAGGATGGAACTGGCGATGATGATGCCCGCCGTCGACTCCTGCCGGATGACGAGAAAGGCGCCGAGCCCCAGCACTGCCGATTGCAGCACCATGCGGAGCACTTTCGAAAGTCCGCCCATTCCCCCACCGACGTCCGCCGCCCGCAATTGCGACGCGGTATAGCGCTGGTTCGACTCCTGCCAGATCTGGCCAACAGCGCGCTGCATGCCCATCGCCTTCAGAACTTCGGCGTTCCGGCGGCTCGCTTCGACGAGTCGATGGCGCTCGGCTCCCGAAACTGCTGCCGCTCTTACCGGCCTGCGGGTGAGGTACTCGGTGTAGATCGTGATCGCGATCAGGATGAGACCTCCAATGGTCGCCAAGGCTCCGATTAACGGATGAAAGGCAAAGCAGATCGCGAGGTAGAGGGGCATCCAGGGGAGGTCGAAAAACGCCGCCGGTCCGGGGCTCGATGCGAAGGCGCGAATCTGGTCGAGATCACGCAACGGGGCTATGCCGTCGGCGGCGCGTCCCAAGAGCGGCAGTTCGACTGTAATCGCGAAAGCGCGGGCCGAGAGTTCCTGGTCGATGAACGCCCCGAGCCGGAACAGCACGCGGCTGCGCATGATGTCGAGTATGCCTTGAAAAGCGTAGAGCGTGCCCGCGAGGACCGCGAGCCCCACCAGCGTCGGAAGGCTGCGGCTCGGAATGACCCGGTCGTAGACCTGCAGCATGAAGAATGAGCCGGTCAGGTATAGGAGATTGATTACACCGGTCGTTACGGCGACGCCGACCAGCGCGCCCCGGCACGCCGTGATCGCGCGCCTCAGTTCGGAATCGTAAGGGACGGACGAAGCGGGCGGGTGAGCGGCTTGGCGCATCTTGCCTCCGGCCGGCAATAGACCTGCGCATCGCGTTGATCCGATGCTTGGTCATTATCGCGGGGCCTTGCACGAGCGCCATATCACCAAGGGAATACACATGCTGAGCCTGGCCCTCGCGTCCTCGCGCGGGGTCTCTTCCAGCACGTCATCTTATTGTAAGCAGCCGCCCCGCGAGCTTCCGGGCGAGCAGGCCGATGAACATCGAGTTCGTGACGAGGTAGCGCTTCCAGAGCTTTCGTGGCTCCTGCGAAAGCCGCCAGGCCCATTCGAGTCCTGCATCCTGAAGGGGCTTGGGCGCACGTGACACGAAACCCGCGAGCACATCGAAGGAGCCGCCTACGCCGAGCACGGCCGGCGTGCAAAGAGCGTCGCGGTGTTGCTCGCACCAGACTTCCTTGAAGGGGGCTGGCATTCCGAGAAGGAGCAGATCAGCTCGGCTTTCCCGAATCTGGCGCGTCACGTCCGAGTCGTCCTCGCGCGTGAAGTATCCGTTGCGCGCGCCGACGATTGTCACGCCGGGATATTTCGCGCCGATGACCTCGACGAGGCGGTCGAGCCGCTTCTGTGTCGTTCCCAGAAGGAACACGCGCAAGCCCCGGCGCGATCCTTCCGCGAGTAGGCTGTCCATCAGGTCCACGCCGGGAACCCTCTCGGGCACAGCGACACCGAGCCATCGACAGGCCCAGACGAGCGGCGTTCCATCGATCACGGCGAGATCGGCTGCGTCCACCGCCTGCGCGAGCTTGCAATCGGATCGCATCATCATGAGAATCGCAACGTTCACCGTAACGACGGTCCGCGTTACCCGCGTGGGATCGGTGCGCCACATGAAGACGCGCCGCACCGTCTCGGCTTGCGAGATAGCGTCGAAGCGCGTTTCAAAAGCATGCACCTGCGAGATGTCGGTCGTTGCACTCACAGCAGGTGCCTCCCCTTCTCGGTCCCTTCGGCAATGCTGTTCGCATAGAGACACCAGGCCCATTCGTACGGGCGCGTCTCGCGATTAAGTTTGAGGCTCTCCTTCCGCGTGGCGATTGCGGGGCGCCTACGCCCGATCAGTTCCAGCGATTTGTGGAGCGCGGACGTGGCGCCGCCTTCTGCACGTTCGATGTCGCGCCAGATCGTTTCTGCTTTGCGATCGACCATGTCTATGGATAGTTCGTTTCGCCGCAGCCAACCGTAACTGCGAGCCACCGCCCCGGCGAAGTCGGGGCCCCCGGCTGCACGCAGCGCGAGCAAAGCCATGGGCGCCATCGCGTGCTGATGAACCGAATAGACTGGATAGGGCTCGGCGACCTCCCCAACCGCAGCATCGTAATGCCACCACCACTGGCCAAGCGGACCCTGCAGTGTGACGAGCTGCGTCGCGAGCCCCGCCGCCCGTTCAAGGGCCTGCTTGTCGCCCAGGACCATCGCTGCGAATGCGAACGCCTGGACGGAATAGATCTGATCCGCAAAATTCGCGATCCCAAGCCGCATGCGATGGCTGAGCGGAGCTTCGGCGGACGCATGGCGCATGAGCTGCGAGGACTCGTTGTAGCGGTCGCTCAGCGCCGCGAGCGTAGCCTGCGCAAGTCGTTGCGTGGGCTCGTTACCCGAGCGGGCAAACTCATGCAGGAGGCCGCTGGCGAGCCACGCCGTTTCCATCGTCGTGAGCTGCGAGACGAACGTGCCGGGTTCGTCGAGCGACAGGCCGACGCGATTCAGCAGTTCGTCGAGGGACAGTCCGTCGAGCACGGCATTGGCCCAGACCAACAGGCCCAGCCCGCCCGCATAGCGGCGTCGCCGCGCGAGCTCGATGACCGCGTCGAGAGTGAGCTGGGGTGACAGCGAAAGGGTCGACGGATCGAGGCCCGAGCGATCGACGCCGATCAGGCAGATACAGGTGCTGGTCAGGTCCTCGGTTCCAAACGTGGTCTCCAGCCGCGCGTCGCGGATTTGCCTGTCGTAGAGCGCGGTCAGGGGATTGAGCGTCTTTCGCAGACCCGCGCGACAAAGCGTCGTGAGGCACTCCACGCTATCCATATTCCGGGCTCTCGGTGCTCTCGTCAGGCCCCACGCACGCGAACTCGTCATGACTTCAGATCCTTTGGAAGAGGTTGGAATTAAATAGGAGCGAGCTCTCGCGTGAGGCCGGCGAATTCTTCGAGCACGCACCTTGGACCGCCTGCAGCTTCGCTCAACCGCTCGACGATGCGCGCACACGCATATCCGTCGCCATAGGGGTTGCGCCCGCCGCTCATGGAACGCCGATGCGCATCGTCGTTGAGAAGGCGCATCGCCTCGGCGACGATCCGCGCGCGATCCGTCCCGATCAGCCGTGCCGTCCCGGCTTCCACGGCCTCTGGCCGCTCGGTGTTTTCACGCGTGACGAGAACGGGCTTGCCGAGCGAGGGCGCTTCTTCCTGCACGCCGCCGGAGTCCGTGATGATGAAATGCGACCGCGTCATCAGGTAGACGAAGGTGAGGTAATCAACGGGCTCGATCATGTGAATGCGCCTTGAAAGCGCTGGCGAAGCGCCACCGAGGATCGCCTTCACAGGCGCCTGCACATTCGGATTGAGATGCACGGGATAGAGGATCTCGACATCCGGGGAGCGTTCGACGATGTCCACGAGCGCGTGGCACATGTTTTCGAACGGCCTGCCGAAACTTTCCCGTCGGTGCCCCGTGATCAGGATCATCCGCCGCGTCGGATCGAGGAACGAGAAGCGTTCGTCGAGCGCCCTCTTCAGCGGCGCATCGGAACCCAGGCGCGCGACGACCCACAACAGCGCGTCGACGATTGTATTGCCCGACACATGCACTTGGCTTTCCAGGCAGTTCTCGCGCAGGAGATTGGCCTTGGCACGCAGGCTCGGCGCGAAGTGAAGATCGGCGATGCAGCTCACGAGCCGCCGGTTGATCTCTTCCGGGAACGGCGAGTATTTTTCATCCGTGCGCAGGCCGGCTTCGACATGCGCCACGCTCACCTGCTCGTAAAAAGCTGCGAGCCCGGCTGCGAGCGCCGTGGTCGTGTCGCCCTGCACGATCACCCAGTCGGGCCGGTAATCGCGAACGACATCGCAAACTCCGGTGATGATCCGCGCCGTGATATCGGGAAGCGTCTGCGCGGGTCGCATCAGGTCGAGGTCGTAGCGCGGCTTGATGTGGAACGTATCTAGCACCTGGTCCAGCATCGAACGATGCTGCGCGGTAACGCAGACATCCATCTCAAAACGCGGGTGATCTGCGAAAGCCTTCACGACGGGTGCCAGCTTGATGGCTTCGGGACGCGTGCCGAATGTCACAAGAACCTTGATCCTCGGGTCTCGCATCGCCGATCACCGCGCCTGAGTGGAGAGGAAGATTTCGTGCGCGACGGTGCGCACGAGAATTCTCAGATCGAGAAGCAGCGTCCAGTGCTCGATGTACCAAAGGTCCAGCTCGACCCGCCGCTCCATGTCGGACACCTCCGGCGTCTCGCCCCGCGCGCCATTCACCTGCGCCCAGCCCGTAATGCCGGGCTTGGCGGTGAATCGCGCGTCATACGACGGGATGACGGCAGAGTAATACTGATCATGAACAACCGCGTGCGGACGCGGACCTACGAGTGACATGTCGCCACGAAGGACATTCAGCAGCTGCGGCAATTCATCGAGGCTGGTACGTCGCAGGATCCGGCCTACGCGCGTGACGCGGCAATCGCCCGCCTTGACCTGGACGACGAGGTCGCCGTCTTCAAGGACATGCATGGTGCGGAATTTGTAAATCGTGAAAGTCCGGCCATGGAGTCCGTGCCGCTTCTGACGAAAAAGACATGGCCCCTTGCTGTCGAGCTTGATCCACACCGCGCACATGATCAGCAACGGCAAGGTGAGAAACAATCCGAGAAACGCGATGGCGACATCGAGCATTGTCTTAGCCGTCTTTGGCGACGACTCTTGCGACGACCGAACCTGAGTTGACCGACGCGTTGTGCGCCGGACAGTTTCGAATCGTGCCGCGGGTAAGATGTTCGTCATGGCTCCCCCCAGCGGAAGAACAGTCGATACATCTTTCCGTCCAGGCTGAGGCACGCGCAATATTACGGAATATATAGGCATGCGCTGATTGGCTGGTTCAGCGGCGCAATCGCTCTGCGCAGGGTGCGATGTCGTGCAGACGGCGAGAACAAGCGAGAGGCACCAGCCAGGCGCGCGTGGCACGTCCAGACGATGGCTGGTGCTGGAGCGGACCGATCAGTCCCGACCAATGTACATCATACAAAGACAACGTAAGCAGAGCCGGGCTTCCACCGTACCTTGCGCAAGTCGTTCGTGATTAATGGACCGCCTGCGGAAAGCTAAGCCGCACAAAACCGTCAAGTTAGAGTCAGGCTTGGGTCACGACCGCACCGGCTGGATACTAAGACACTGAATCTGTAGGTTTAAAACTATGAATGTCACGAGATTACCAAACTTTATGCTGTCTTTAAACGCAAAAGCCTTTGACGTCATATAGCTTGTGAATATGATCAAAAACGCCTTGACTAAGGCGAAAATTAGTAAGCGAGACCTGAGGCGGGCGCCTCGGGAGTCGTTGGGAATGACGCCGCGCTTACCTCGCGTAGGAATCCCCAGCCAGCGAGTTTGACCCATGTCTCATGTGCGTCTGCGTCACTGGAACGAGTTTCTGGATGCACCCACGGGGTACGTCACGTCTTCCCTGCGCCTGATGATCTGCCTGTTCACGCTGGCTCTCGCGGCTGCTCAGGTGCCGATTTCCAGACACGAACAAGACACACTTGTTACTTGGATCCTGATCTACCTCGTGTGGACGTCGGCCGTATGGATCATGAACATGGCGCTGTCGTGTGACAGCAATGTGAATTTGAGGGCTCGATATATCGATATTGCGTTCTGTTCGGTACTGCTCCTGCAAGACGATGAAACTTTTATCATTCCGGTACTGTTTTATCTGTTCACCGTCGGCACGACTCTATTCGAACATGGGGCGGGCAAAGCCATTCGGGCGGCGCTGGCGATCTGTTTCGTTCAGCTCGCCGCCTGCCTGCTTTTCGCGCTCGACGGGAGCGCAGCCGATCCGGCCCGCGACTTCATCTTGCTTCGGACGGCAACCTTTCTCCTGATGGGCTCGGCCCTCGCATTTCTTGGAAGCGCTTTCGCCCGGCGCCAGGAAAGGCTGATCGAACTGGTTGTCACGCAAGGCGCGACCCCTCTCGAAAGCGAGGAAGCGGCCGTGCGGCCCAAGCTCGATGGCGCCGCCTTCCTGCTCTGCGCGCCGAAGGTAGTGGCCATCTGGGCGCATGACGAAGCTGTCGGCTTCGTCGCCAGCTTGTCGAACAAGGTTTGCGGGATCGAACGGTACCAGAACGCATCGGATGTCCCCGGCTTGATGCGCCAGCTCGAAGATCGGGCGTCCCATATGTTCGCGCCGAACGCCGGCCTGCACGATCGCTCCAGCCTCGACCATTGCATCTCCGCACCGTTTCGGGTCGGGTCTTCCTATGGCTGGCTGTTCGCCGCGAGTACGCGCAACCAGCCCGGCGATGCCACTCTGCTGGCTTTGATCGCCAAGCAGTTGGGGGACGATCTGACGCGCCTTGGCAACACGAGGAAGCTCGTCGCCGCGGCCGTTCTTTGCGAACGCAAGCAGACAGCGCGCGACCTGCACGACGGAATCCTGCAGAATCTCACGGCAACACGCCTGAGGCTGGCTTCCTGCGCAAAAAAGGCGCGCGGGAGCCTCGCCGAAGGCCTGTCGGAAATCCAGACCATGCTGCTCGATGACCAAATCCGGCTGCGCGTTCTGGTCGAGACACGCCGGACGAGCCAGGACACGCGGAATTTCAATCTCGACGCGCAAGCGCGCGCACTGCTCGAAAAGCTGGGACGGCGCTGGCACTGCGGCGTGGACCTCGATGTGATGCCCCGCGATGCCACCGTTCCCGCCCCCGTAGGGTCGGATCTCTTGATGATCCTGGCCGAAGCCCTCGCCAACAGCGCCCAGCACGGGCACGCCTCGCGCGTTAACGTCCAGATCCGCCTCGAAGCGGAGCAGCTCAGCATTCGTTTCTCGGACAACGGATGCGGCGCCGGCGAGGCTGCGGCGGCCAGCGTCCCGGGTCGCCACGAAATCCAGCCCGCCTCGATCCGCGAGCGCGTGGCGGCCCTGAACGGAAAACTGTTCATCGAGAAGAGAAGTCCCGGCCTGTCCCTCAGCATAGAGTTCCCCGTCCATGCTTAAGATCGCAACAAGACTGTCGATCCTTCTCGCGGACGATCATCCTGTCGTCCTGCAAGGCCTGTCGAGCCTCCTCAGCGAGGAACCCGACATGCGCGTCGTCGCCACCTGCGCCGATGGCCTGCAGGCCCTCGGCGCCATCCATGATCATCGGCCCGATATCGCGATACTCGACCTGAACATGCCAGGCATGAGCGGGATCGAAATCCTGTCGGCCGTGCGGCGCGAGGGACTGCGGACCAGAATCGTGTTCCTCACGGCGTCCGCAACAGACCAGGAGATCGCAAGGGCGGTAGAAGGGGGCGCAGACGCCCTGTGCTTCAAGGACACTGATCTCGGAGGGCTCACCGATTGCCTTCGCCGCGTGTCTCGTGGCCGGAAGTGCTGCTCCGGCGAGATGATCCAGTTGGCGCTGGCGCGCGAGGAAAGCCGCCGGGTGGAATATGCTAGCTTCGGCAAGTCGCTGACGAGCCGCGAAATCGAAGTAGCGCGCGCCGTCGGGCTCGGTCTCGTCAGTCGCGCGGTCGCCAATCAGCTCCACATCTCCGAGGGCACCGTGAAGGTCCACCTCAACCGGATTTACCAGAAGCTCGGCGTGAACAACCGGACGGCGCTGGCCAACAAGGTCAGGGACGTTCTGGCGGATCACTGAAGGTCTCGATCCCGGAGAACAAAAGGGTGGCGCGCTGCGGATCGGGGATCTCGCAGGTCCGGAGATCGTCCCGACTCCTTTTGATACGGGTCAATGCAGCGTCTCCGCCTCCGCGCCAATTTGGCTCCAAACCAAGAATGGCATCGGAGGATCTCATGAGCAGCGACTGGAACATCCCCGGCACGCCCGTTTTCGGGGGTGACGAAGCGCGCAAGGGCTATGCCCTGAACAAGATGTGCTTCTCGTTCAACGACGGCGCGAACCGTGCCGCCTTCAAGGCCGACGAGGAGGGCTACATGGCCCGCTACGGCCTCAGCAACGAGCAGAAGGCCGCCATCCGCAGCCGCGACGTGCTGACGCTCATCGGAGCCGGCGGCAATGTCTACTACCTCGCCAAGTTCGCCGGGATCTTCGGACTCAGCGTGCAGGACCTCGGCGCGCAGCAGACGGGCATGTCGCTGGACGCCTTCAAGGAACATCTCGCAGCGCAGGGAAGATAGACATGGCCACGATCATCGGCGGACTCGCGACCTCGCATGTGCCCTCCATCGGCGGCGCCATGGCCAAGGGCCAGCAGCAAAGCCCCTATTGGAAGCCCTTCTTCGACAGCTTCGACCCTGTGCACGAATGGCTGGCAAAAGAAAAGCCAGACGTCGCCGTCGTCATCTACAACGACCACGGGCTCGGCCATTTCCTCGACAAGATGCCGACTTTCGCGGTCGGCGCGGCCGAGAGATATGAAAACGCGGACGAGGGCTGGGGCATCCCCGTGCTGCCGTCTTTCCCCGGCCATGCGGCTTTGTCGTGGCATATCATCGAGAGCCTGATCGCCGACGAATTCGACATCACCATGTGCCAGGAGCATCTGGTCGATCACGCATTCACGTTGCCCATGAAGCTGATGTATCCGGATGCCGGCGACAATTGGCCGGTGCGCACCGTACCGATCACCATCAATTCCGTGCAGCACCCGCTGCCCAGCGCATTGCGGTGCTGGAAGCTCGGTCAGGCCATCGGCCGCGCGCTCGAAAGCTGGCCCGGTCCGGAGAAGATCCTCGTTGTGGCCACCGGCGGCCTGTCCCACCAGCTCGACGGCGAGCGCGCGGGCTTCATCAACAAGGATTTCGATCTGCTCTGCCTGGACAAGATCGTCAGCGACCCCGTTGCCCTGACCCATTATTCCAACCGGGAGATCGTCGAACTCGCGGGGTCGCAGGGCGTCGAGCTCATGTGCTGGATCGCCATGCGCGGCGCGCTCAGTGGCCGAGTCTCGAAGGTCACCAGCACCTATCACGTGCCCGTCTCAAACACGGGCGGCGCAGTCCTCCTGCTGGAAAACACGCCTGTTCCGAAAGCGCTCGCAGCCGAGTGACCGGCGCGTGTTGCACTCCTTAATTCATCCATGAGGACCCCCTTATGAAATTCTGCATCAGCGGCAACGGCGCGATGGCCAATGCCCACCTCAAGGCGATCAAGGCAATCGAGGGCTCTGAAGTCACGGTGATCCAGAGCCGAACGCAGGCGGGCGCCGACAAGGCCGCTGCCGAATACAAGGTCGCGACAGCCCTCACCGACTTCAAGCAGGCCGTGCAGCGCAACGATGTCGACGCGGTCATCATCACCGGCCCCACGCAGATCCACGCCGAGCAGGCGGAAATCGCCATGCGTGCAGGCAAGCACGTTCTCATCGAAATCCCGATGTGCGACAGCGTGGCCGATGCAGAGCGGATCGTAAGTTTGCAGAAGGAGACGGGCGTGACCGCCATGGCGGGCCACGTGCGCCGCTTCAATCCGAGCCACCAATATCTGACGAAGAAATTCCGGGCAGGCGAAATCCGGCTGCAGCAGATGCAGGCTCACACGCATTTCTTCCGCCGCACGAACATGAACGCGCTGGGGCAGCCGCGCTCGTGGGTAGATCACCTGCTGTGGCACCATGCCTGCCACACGGTGGATCTCTTTTCCTATCAGACGGGGGAACAGGTTTCCGAGGCCTATGCGGTCCAGGGCCCCTACGATCCCGAGCTGAAGATCGCGATGGACATGGGCGTCATTATGAAAACGCCGTCCGGCGCAATCTGCGTGTTGTCCCTGTCCTTCAACGACGAAGGCCCGATCGGCTCGCCCTATCGCTACATGTGCGACAAGGGCACGTGGGTCTCCTTCTACGACGACCTGACCGACGGATTCGGTGCGAAGGTCGACCTGACCGGCGTCGCGAAATCCATGAACGGCTTCGAAAACCAGGACCGCGAATTCATCGCTGCGATTCAGGAAAAGCGCACGCCCAATTGTTCGGTGGCGGACGCCCTCGCAACGATGAAAGTGCTGGGCAAGCTCGAAGAGCAGCTCATCGCACAGAACGGCCTGCCCGCGTGAACGCGCCCGCCCCTTACACGGCCTTGCTGTGCACGGGGCGGACCGCGTCGCTGGGCGCGCCACCGAGATAGGCGTCGAATTCCGCCGCCACGGAGCGAACCATGTGGCGGCTGCCCGGCAGCAATTCGATGCGTGCGCCATCTCGCAAAATCAGCCCTTCCGCCTCGAATTCGTCAAGGCGCGCGGCCGATGCGATGACGTCGCTGGCGCGGGCGTCATGGCGGGCGCAGACTGCATCCAGATCGACCGCGAAGTCGCACATGATCCGCTCGATGATCTCGGCACGCAGCCGGTCGTCCTGCGTCAGGGCATACCCCTTGGCGGTGGCGAGCTCCCCCCGTGCAATGCGCGCTGCATAGGCGGGAAGCGCCACCTCGTTTTGCACATAGCCTTCAGGCAGATGCCCGATCGAAGAAGCGCCGAAGCCGATCAGCGCATCGCAGGCGTCCGTTGTGTAGCCCTGGAAATTACGCCGAAGGACACCGTCCTTCTGCGCATGCACCATCTCGTCCTGCGGCAGCGCATAATGATCGAGCCCGATCCGCCGGTACCCGGCGCTCTGCAACGCCTCGGCGATTGCTTCCGCCTGCGCGAAGCGCGCCTCACCATCGGGAAGCGCGGCTTCGTCGATCACGCGCTGGTGCTTCTTGAACGAGGGAATATGCGCATAGCCGAAAACCGCGAAACGGTCCGGCCGCATTTCGACGCAGCGCGCGACCGTGTCGAGGCAGGATTCGACGGTCTGGTAGGGAAGCCCATAGATCAGGTCGAAGTTCACGCCCCTGACGCCGGCGGTGCGCAAGCCGTCGCTGGCAGCTTTTGTCTGCGCAACGGATTGCACGCGATGAATCGCCTGCTGCACCACGGGATCGCACGTCTGGACGCCGAGACTGGCCCGCGTGACGCCCGCCGCGCCGAGCGCCAGTGTCATATCCCCCGTCAAAGTGGTCGGATCGATCTCGACCGCGATCTCGCAATCCGGCTCGATGTGGAAATTTGCGCGCAGCACGCCCATCAACTGCGCCAGGCATTCTGTCGTCATGATGGTCGGCGTTCCCCCGCCGAAATGGATGTGGCGCACGCGCAGGCGGTGCCCGATACGCACAGCGACCAGTTCGATCTCGCGGCGCAGGACGGCGATGTAATCCGCAATGGGCTTGTCGTGCCGGGTAATCGTCGTATGGCACCCGCAATACCAGCACATGGAGCGGCAGAAGGGGATGTGGATGTAGAGCGATCCGGTGGCGTCCGGCGCCAGCGACGCAAGCCAGCCGCCATATTCATGGGCACCCACTGCCCGCGTAAAATGCGGCGCCGTCGGGTAGCTCGTGTATCTGGGCAGGCGTTCCTCGCGGTAGCGGGCGATGGCATCGGTCGACATGAATCAGGTCCCTTGAGCAGCTCCGCGCCTCGAAGACAGAAGGTGCCTTCGGACGTCTCGAGTTCCTGACCTACCGCATCCTCCGCCCCCTTTCCTTGAGGCTGCGCAAAGCTTCGGGGAGATTCTGGCCCGCGGGCACGCTGGAACCGTCCGAGTGCCGTCTCGAACGGCTTTTTCAAGTCGTTCGCGGCTGTGCGTCAGCGTGCGATCTGCCGCACTCGGTCACTACAGGCATGACGTGTCATCGTTCTGTCATCACCCGGGTCTAGCGACAGAAGGTGTCCCCTTCTGGTTAGGAACTACAATATGTTGTCCTTTCGTGCTTCGGCAGTCCCGCTTTGCTTCATGGCTTTTTTGGTCGCACCGGCCGGGCACGCCGAAGACATGCGCCTGAACGTTCGCGGCAAGGATTTCGTCAGCAAGGGGTTGGTCGCAGTCGGGCGCCTGCCAGCGGATCTGCGCGACAAGTTTGGCGAGACCTTCGGGTCAGGCTCCGGCATGGCGGTGGATCCGCGCAGCTGGCGTGTGGATGGCAACCAGTATAGCGGGACCATCTTCCTGCTGCCGGACCGCGGCTACAATGTCGAGGGCACCACAGATTACCGGGCCAGGCTAAATGCATTGAAACTCGTCATCAGGCCGACTGCACTCGGCGAAGCTCCACCGGCAGACAGGCAGCAGGCGGGTGTGACGGCGCAACTGGTGGATACGATTCTCCTGCAGGAGACCGACGGCCGGTCTCTGACAGGCCTCGACCCGGTTGGCGTTCGCGCGAAAACAGATCGCTTTCCAGATTTGCCGCAAGCGGAGACGGGAGCCATCAGCCTGGATTCCGAGGCCGTGGCTCGGCTGGAGGACGGCGGCTTTTTCATAAGCGATGAATATGGACCGGCCATCTACAGGTTTTCGGCCGACGGGAAACTTTTGAGCACCATCCGTCCGCCCGAGGCCTTTACCCCCATCCGGCAGGGCCAGCAGAACTTCTCGTCGAACAATCCAGGCCCCAATGCCACGCGCCCTACTCCGCTCAACCCGGAGCATGGACGCCAGAACAACCAGGGGTTCGAGGGCATGGCGCTGACGCCGGATAACCGGTTCCTTGTCGTCGTCCTGCAGAGCGCCACCCGCCAGGACGGCGGCGACGCGCCGGCCACGCGCCGCCACACCCGGGCACTCGTCTACGACATCGCCGATGTCGCCCAGCCGACGCTCGTTCGGGAACACGTAGTGCCTCTCCCCGTTTTCCAGGATGCTGCGGGCAAGACGCTCGTCGCCGCGCAAAGCGAGTTGCTCGCCCTCGGCGATGATCTGTTCCTGCTTCTGTCGCGAGACAGCAACAATGGACAGGGCGTAGCAGGCACGACCTCGCTGTATCGCTCGATCGATGTTCTTGATCTGAACGATGCTACGAACATTGCCGGCACGAAATTCGACCTTGAGATTGCCGTTGCGCCCAAAGGAGTCCTTGACCCGACGGTGACACCGGCGAAGCTGACGCCCTTTCTCGATCTCAACGACAACGCGCAGTTGAACCGCTTCGGGCTCCACAACGGAGCGCCCAATGACCGCAACAATCTTTCCGAAAAATGGGAAGCCATGGGCCTCGTGAACGTGATGGATCCCGCGTTTCCCGACGACTATCTCCTCCTCGTCGTCAACGACAACGATTTCCTGACGCAAAGGGGATTCCAGGTCGGCGCCGATTACACGGCAGGAACCGATGTCGACACGTTGTTCCTCGCCTATCGCGTGACCCTGCCCCGCGGGACACCGGCCGCGCGCTGAGGCTTCGCCAGAGACGGGGTCGCGGGTGGGACCTGAACGGCTACGCCGCCTCAGTGCTCTGCAGCGCGGGCAGCGCGCATATCGTGCCCGCGCCAGACGAATCCCCGTCCAAACCAGGTCGCCAGCCAGATCAGCAGGAGCAACCCATCGCGGAGCGGCAGCATGAGAACCATGCGCGGGCTCATCGGCCATCCCGCACGAACACCCAGGACCACCTCGGGAACAAACCAGACGCAAGCGAAACCAAGCCCCGCGGCCAGCGGAGAGAGCGCCCATTCCTGGGCGGCGAACATGCAGGCGGCGACCGGCACGACAAAGCCGATCAGGCACTCGGGCACGAACAGATGCGGAAAGGTGGCGCGCCTCAGGCGTGACCACCTGAGATGACGCGCCCAGACATCGCGCGCCCGGCGATGGCCGATGGGCTGGGCGAAAGCCGGCGCCACGAGGCCTACCCGCTTTCCCCGCGCACGAACGAACTTGGTTGCCGCCGCGTCCTCGGCCGGTTCCGCTCCCAAGGCCACGAAACCGCCCCGGTCCAGATCGCTTTTGCGGAACGCGAGCGTCTTCCCCTGGGCGAAACCGTAGCCGACGGCGTCCACCGCATATTGCCAGCGCGCCGCATGGGTGTTCAGGATCGCGCATTCCATCCCGCCCCAAAATCCCTCCGGACGACTGCCGAAAGGCGGTGCCGAGACAAGGCCGATCCCCGGCCGCCAGCTGGAAACAACCCGCTCGAGATAATCGGCGGGAAGCAGCAGATTGCTGTCGGTGAAGACGATGATCTCACCGGCTGCGGCCCGAAAACCCTTGGCAAGGTTATCCAGCTTCGGATTTCCCGAGGCGGTCTCTCGCCCGATCAACAGGCTCGCCGCAATCCCGGGATTGGACGCCATGGCCGAGCGCACGAATGGAATGATCGGATCCCGTGCGTCTGCGACACAAAAGATCACCTCGTGTCGAGAATAGGACAGGGCAAAACTGCAAGCGAGCGTCTCGACAGAAAATTCTTCGACGCCGCAAAGCGGCCGCACGAGCGAGACGAATGGCATCGGATTCATCGGTGCAACGCGGGACGGCGCGGTGAGCCTCCAGCCGGCAAGAGCAGCTGTTGTGTATTGGACGAGGATAGCGGCAGTGGCGATGCCGGCAGAGAGGATGAGCAACATGCGCCACGCTTATGCATCGCGCATGACAGGACCATGAAGGCCTCTAACCACCTGTCACGAAACTGAGACGCAGCTGCGTTAGAGCGCGGACGTGAACCATTCGGATAGCGACTCGGAGGACGACGATGCTGGACAAGACTCCGACCAAACACGTCCGCACTCTCTTCATTTCAGACGTGCACCTGGGAACGCGCGGGTCGCAGGCCGAGGCGCTTCTCGATTTCATACGTGTCTACGAGGCGGACACGATCTATCTGGTCGGCGACATCATCGACGGATGGCGCCTGCGCTCGGTCTGGCACTGGCCTCAGGCGCACAACGACGTGGTCCAGAAGATCCTTCGCAAGGTCCGCAAGGGCACTCGGCTCGTCTACGTGCCGGGCAATCACGATGAATTTCTGCGAGACTATGCGGGATCAACCTTCGGCGGGATCGAGATCGTCGAAGAGGCCATCCACATGACGGCCGACGGCCGCCGCATGCTCGTACTGCACGGCGACAAGTTCGACACTATCGTGCGCAATGCCCGGTGGCTCGCGCTGCTCGGCGACGGAGCCTATGATTTCGCGATATGGTTGAACCGCTGGATCGCCCGCGCCCGTCGCGCTTTTGGCCTGCCCTATTGGTCTTTTTCGGCCTGGAGCAAGCAGAAGGTCAAGCGCGCGGTAAGCTTCATCAGCGCCTTCGAGCAGGCCGTGGTGGTGGAGGCGCAGCGGCAGAAGGCAGAGATCGTCATCTGCGGACACATTCATAAGCCAGGCTCTTGCTGCATGGACGGCATCCACTACCTGAACACAGGCGACTGGGTGGAGAGCAATTCCGCCGTCGTCGAACATTGGGATGGCCGGCTCGAACTCGTCTACTGGACGGACTCGTCCGAGGCGGTTCTGCGTAACGTAAGCGCACAACCGGTGTTCATGCCGGCGACATGAGCGCCTCGCCATCGACTTTCGACAGATGACCTAGAAAGCTCGACGCACTCACACGCATCGAGAATTGCGCCGCATAGGCGCGGCATCTCTCGCGCGGAATGACCAGAGCGGCAGTGACGGCGGCCTGCAGGTCGTCGCTCATGATCCCGCAACCGGACTGCCCGATAACGTCCTGCGGCCCTGCAACAGGCAGCGCGGCCACGGGTGTTCCCGCAGCCATCGCTTCCAGCATCACGAGCCCGAATGTATCGGTCCGGCTCGGGAATACGAAGACGTCGGCGGACGCGTAGAGATCGGCGAGTTCCCGACCCGTGCGCAGGCCGCGAAATGCGACATGAGGATAGCGCTGCATCAGACGCAAGCGCTCCGGCCCCTCCCCCACCACGATCTTGGAGCCCGGCATGTCGAGCGACAGGAACGCCTCGATGTTCTTCTCGACGGCGACCCGACCCACGAAGAGCGCGATGGGACGCGGAAGTCCGGACCATGTCGGCGAGCCGGACCGGAACAGTTCGACGTCTATGCCGCGCGTCCAGACCCGGAGCTTGGAAAATCCACGTGCTGCCAATTCGCCGGACAAGGCGTTCGTCGCCACCAGGGTCGCGCCGGCCGGCGCATGGAACCGCCGCAGCGCGGCATAGGTCCATGACAGGGGAACCGGCGCGCGGGCTGCGAGATATTCCGGGAAGCGCGTGTGATAGCAGGTCGTGAAGGCAAGACCGCGACGCAGGCAATAGTGCCGCGCGAGAAACCCGAGCGGACCTTCGGTGGCGATGTGAATGGCAATCGGCGCAATCGAATCGATCGCTTCGGCCAGACGCCGTGGTGTCGTGATGGTCAGCCGGATTTCGGGGTAGGTCGGCGCCGGAACCGACCGGAACAGGTCGGGGGACAGGAGGCGGATCTCCACGCCGAGCGCCGGCGCTTCGGCCCGTAGCCACTCGATCGTGCGCACCACGCCGTTGACTTGCGGATGCCAGGCATCGCTGACGATGAGCACACGAGGAAGCGGACATACGCCGGAAGCGTCAACGCCGCCGGCCTGAGTCACGGCGGGATTACCGGAGCCGACGCGCAGACTCGAGGCTGTCCTCATGACGCACCGGGACAGCCAACGACGAAAGCGATCCGCTTTTCCGTGCGTCGCGCCATCTCCTTGTAATCGGAGCCGGGCGATGAAGCCTCGGGCCCCAGGAATGTCAGGCGACACTCGAGAGAAGGGGAGCGCAACAACCCGGCAACATGGGATGCAAGGGACTGATCACCCCTCCATGCCGCGTGCCGATGAGAATAGGAGATGGCGCCCGGATGCACGGAGGCATGGAGCGCCGGCTCATCCTTTGCCAGCGATCTGACGACGGCGAAATGCGCCGCGTGAAAGGGTGCCACACGATCGCCGTCGGTCGTCGTTCCCTCGGGAAAAACCAGAATCCGATGGCCGCCGCGCAAACGCTCGGCAATGGCGTCATTGACGCGAACGACGGATGTCCGGCGCTGGCGGTCGATGAAGATCGTGCGGTGAATACGGGCCATGAGTCCGACGATTGGCCAGTTTCCCACTTCGCGCTTCGCCAGGAACCCGGTGTCGATCACGCTCATGATCGCGATGATATCCAGCCACGAGACATGATTGGCGACAAGCAGGGCGCGTGCGGAAATTCGGATGTGACCGCTTGCGCTCACGCGCACGCGAAGCGCGCGGAGCACGGCCCACGCAAAGACGCGCGCACCCCAGAATGCCCGCGGCCGCCATCGCAGACAGAGCACATAGGCAGGCAGGACGAACACCAGGACGGCGCCGAGCGTGAGAAGGAGATGCAATCCACGCACGAGCGCGAGGATGCGATCCGTCGCCTTGCGCCAACCCTGCTTTGGCCGGCAGGGTGCCGCGCATCGTGCAACATCGAAAGAGGTCATGCGGCCCGCCCGATCGGGCGCGCAAACCGCTCGCTGTATCGCGCGGCGATGTCGGGGACGGACAGAACGGTGAACACGTCGATGGTTCCAAAATTCGGGTCAAGGACCGCGCCCTTGCCGAATTTTGCGCCAACCCGCAGATAGCCGCGCACCAGGGGCGGCAGTGCCTCGCTGCTGCGCAAGGCATCGATTTCGGCCAGTCGGACGAGATCCGTGGAAAATCCCCTGCCCCGGCTGGGTTGCACGTCGAAGCCCGGCTCCGGCGCTGCGTGATGGTGCAGGTAGCTGAGCGCTTCCCTGAAGGGCTGCACGTTGCGGCCGGGAAAGCTGGCGCAACCAAAGACGATGTCGATCCGGTGATGAAGGGCGTAAGCCCACAAACCCTTCCAGAGAAGGTCGATGACGCGCTTCGAACGGTATTTCGGATGGACGCAGGACCGCCCGATTTCGAGAAAGCGCTTGCCCGGATTAGCCATGAGCATCGGGCCGAGGTCGAACTCGCCGCGGCTGTAAAAGCCGAAATTGTTCAGGGCCACATCGTCGCGCAGGACGCGATACGTGCCGACCACCTTTGGTTTGACGAGGCCGCTTTTCCGGACATGCTTTCGGTCGAGGATGAGGATGTGATCGCAGACGCGGTCGAATTTGCAGATGTCCCGCCGCAAGGCCGCCAGAGCGGGTGAGGCCTGGGCCGCGCCGGGCCCGTAAAACACCTTGTAGCGCAGGCGCTGGGCCCGTCGGATGTCCGCCTTCGTCGTCGCGAGGCGAACCTCGTAGGATCCGGCAAGGCCCAGGCATTCAGGCAGTCCGTGAAGGTCACGGATGGACTTGCGGATGAGAAGGGCCTTGGGGATAAAGCTCGCGGGTGAGCGCCCGTGAAGCCATGCGGGAGTCATCATGCGTCCGTCCTGTCATGCGCGCGTCCCGATCTCGACCGCGTAAGGCAGCTTATGAGTGTCCCAAGAAGGTCTTGTGACAGAGCGGGAGCCGAGCGGCGGGACCGCTCCGGCTTGAGAGGCTCTCGCCGTGGGCCCGCAGCGCTCACCCTAAGGGCGGCGCAGACTTATCCCGCGATCCGAAGGCATATTGCGCCACGGCGCTTGTTCCCATGCCGCGCCCGTGATATTTGCGCCGCAGACCAGACGGAGCTTATGCGCCGGCGACCGGAGAGGTGGCAGAGTGGTCGAATGCACCGCACTCGAAATGCGGCATAGGTGCAAGCCTATCGGGGGTTCGAATCCCTCCCTCTCCGCCAGACATTTCACCATTAGGAACAGAGACCTAGAGAATCGGTAGAGCTGCGGCTGACGTCCTGAAACAAGGGCGCGTTCTGACACCTTGGGTGTCTCATCCGTCTCTGTCCACTCACGTACGCCCGCGAACTTCCGCTCCGAAGCTGATGGCGTCGCCGGCGACAAGGGGGAGCAGTACGGATGGAAAATCGCATCGAAACGTCCCCGTTGCGCCAATGGCCGACATGAGGTCATCGTCGCAATGCGGAGTTCGCATTTGCCAAAGTGGCGAACGACCACCGCACCATCCGGCACTCTGCGAAAAAGCTATCCTTGGTGATTGCGCGATCGGAATTTGTTCCAGGGAGTGGTCGAACAATGAAGCCATGTTCGAGGCTGCTGGGGCACGGACGCGACGTCGTCTTGACCCACGCCGCGGCCTGCTCCGGTGCCCACCGGGCCTAAGCTGAAGCTTTAGAATTAATATAGCTTGCGTGCGTCGGATGAGCTCGTCTGAATGAGGCTCGTGGGCTGTCAGGCGCCGGTGCCCGAGGCCAGCGGTTGCATGATAGCTCCGTCACAGGTTAGGTGCCATGCTTGACCGCGGACGGAAAACATCCGACGTCGCAATCTATGCATCGCGAATACGAGCCACTCACACGCGCGACGGCTAGATCAAAAGGGGAAGGGGTTCAATGTGACTCATGCGCGGTGAACTCGGGTTTGACAGCTTCACGGCCAACATCGCCGTCTTGGATAGCGCCGGCAGGATCGTTGCTGTTAACCCTGCATGGCGTGCGTTCGGCGAGAAAAACGGGCTGAAGCACCCGGACGCCTGCTTAGGGGCCAACTACCTCGAGGTTTGCAAGGCATCCAATGTTCCGCGAGAGTTGATCGAGGAGCTTTCCGACCTTCTCGGCGGAAGGCAAAGTGTTCTTTCCCACTGGTACCCCTGCCATGCTCCAGACCGCAAAAGATGGTTCATCATGTTCGGGGTGCGACAAGCGGAGAGCCACACCGTCGCTTTATTCCACGTTGAAGTGACGGACTGGATGGGCCCGAGTACTGTCGAACAGCTGGACTTCGAGAAGCCAGACCGGTTGATTGACAACCGCATTCAGCTGAGCGTTGAAGCTGCTCTCGCCCGCCTGCTGCCGGCGCTCTTGGGCAAGATCGATCGGGGAGGGCATCGCACCCCTAGGGCTGGCATACGACGAGACATCTCGCAGGATATCAAATCAAAGTTGACGAAGAGGCAGACCGAGATCCTGGTACATTTGGGTTCAGGGCGGTCTAATGCCGAGATAGCGGAATTAATTTCGGCGTCACCCAACACTGTAAAACTGCATGTCTCCGCTATCCTGAAAAGGCTCAACTTCAAGAAGCGGGCCCAAGCAGTGGCGCTCGGTGCAAAGTTACAGCCCTGAAGCGCATTCCTCAGGCTTGCTCAACGCGGTGACACCACGCACTGTCGCAACTTGGCGTGAGTATCGGAGAGTAACTGGCCAGGCCGTTGGCCTGGTCCATTGTGCCATGCCATCCCCGCGCGAATGATCGTCCGCCTTGGCGTGAAGCTGTAGCGTTGGCGCTAGTATGGCTTACAGCACATAGTCTCCATCGAACTGTTCCATGGGAATCCGCCGCAAGAATTCGACGGCAAAGCCGTTGGGCAGCAGTCGAACGACCTTTCCTCGGGTAGTTCCGATCGTAACGTCCGATCCGACCTGAAGCTGGATGCCGGTAAGTGCCACACCCGACCTCGACAAGTCGACTACCTCCGTCCAGCTCCAATCGCCGTTCGCGAACGTTGCGCGGCACCTACGACTCGTTGGCACAATCCTATCCTGCGCTCTTAACGATTCTTGACCGAGCAGATCACGATTGTTCAGCCACGTTAGTTGCGTCGCGATCTTGTCTCTCTTGCGGAGCGTTGCGTGGAAGGCGACAGCAAAGCCTAGGTCCGACACTCTGACCACTTCTCCATTTAGCCCGCCTATGAGTTCGAGGTAGATGACGATACGCTGGCCCACGCGAGGCGACACGCGAGCAACCAGTGCCATTCCGCCTGCCGACACATCCGTTGTCTCGCAGGAGAATTCCAGTCCATCGTCGAGCAGCGCGTTACCGGCTAGTTTAGCTCCTACCCGGATGTGCTTGCGCTTGCCTGTGATCGCAGCAAGTTTGCGCGCGCGTGCAACGCTGCTTGCAAAGGACGACATTGCATTCCGCATATCTAACTCGGCTCCGATCAGTGTGAATCGCTCGCCGGTGCGTGCAGCCTGCAAGCTGCCAACGAACGTTGACTCCTGCGCCATTCGCTCGCCAATCGGCGCAACGATGGCCTTCGCTGTATCGGCGATGCGCCGCCGGCGCTCTGCACAATGAGGTCGGGCTCCGTGTCGACGACAAGCACTAGCCCATGCGACTGTATTGCTTAGGGAATATGAATTGGTTCGCGATCAAACGCGTCGGTACCGGGTGGATAGCTGTCAGTTGCTCACGCATTCGGAGACACCGTTAGCCAGCTCATCCAAGCAGAACGTCAGCATCGGAGCTACCTATCACTCGCGTTTCACAAAGGGGGAACATTGGCAGAAGCCTTTCTCGCCTTCGGCCGTTGCTTCTTCAAATCGTCAAGCTGATCGTCTGCCTGCTGCATTGACTGTTTAGCGACTCGCATTTGTTGTTTTAGGAGTTCCAGTTCTATTTGCTTTTTCTCAAGTTCCAGTTCGTACAATTTATTGCAGTCCATCCGCGTTGGTCTCGCATCAAGCGACCACGAGAATTTTCCGTACACACCCATATTGCCCTGCGCAGGATTAGCAACATACCCCGGGAGGCCGTAGTTAGTGCCGGAGTTTGCAGTCTGACTGCCGCCAGATGCGAATGTTCCAACTTCCATGCGCTTGGTCCCGTCCATCGTCGTGCGACAGCTTGTTCCATCGCTCGATCGGAACTCGTCCTGTCCGTAGCTCGGGCTGGAGCTTGGAAGGTAAAATCCTGTCGCTTGCGCGAAAACTGCTGTTGGGAACAACGAGAGAGCAACCGCCAGAAACGCCGCTTTCATTGCGCGATTCTCCTCACGGTCACATTGGCGCAAACACGGGTATTCACCTGGGCCAGGTTCGGCCGAAGCATGTTGTTCGTTGAGATGGTCTTTGTACAAACACGTAGGCGCTGTTCAGGTTTGCCGCCGAGGTCCACCAGAACGGAGAATGGCCGGTTCGTCGACGCCATACTGCCGCCGGTCGGCGCACGAACGGTAAGGCGCGCCGGGAACGGGACTGCCTGTCGGGAGGGATGCCAGTTGCCTCTCTCGAAGACTTCTACTGCGAACTCGGAGACGTCCTTTCGGGCGTTCGCAGCCTCGAACTTCACGAAGGCTCGATCTCCCCCGATCAGCACAGTTTGCTGTCCTGGGAAGATTGTGTGGGCGTTGGCGGCGGAAGCCGCCAACGTCACAGCTGCTAGTATCAATTTGCCGCGCATGTGACGGTCACCGTCGCCTTGTGCGGTCCCGCCCGGTACGGGTCAGGGGACGAGGCTGTGAGCGAAATTTGCACGTTGTCCTCGCCGGCAGCTGCGAGGTTAGTGCTCGTTGCGGGTCCAGTAGTAGAGAACACCGCGTTCTGATTGGCGCCGGTGATCGACTGCGAGTGAGCAAACGTCGTCGTAGCGGGCGTCCCGGTCGGGGCTGAGGTCCACGTCTCGCCGTGAGTGATGCTGAGATCGTAGGTCCCGGCCGATGTGTTCGTGACGACGATCGATGCGGGCGATCCCGTCGCCCAGGACCGAAGATCAGTCTGTAAAGCGATGGTTCCGTTGACCGGGTTCGTGAGTGCGCAAGATGATGCTGCCGTCCCGTCAAAATCAAGAGCCTGCTGCGCGACAGCAGCGTTGCAGGCAGCCATTGTGATGACAGCAATAACTGCGGGTGCGGTGAACTTTAACATACTGAACTCTCCATCTGGGCTTTGTAGTTCGAAGCTGGTTTGCGGTTGAGTCTTATTCCCGCGCATGCGCCCAGCTCAGTTGGCGTGTTATGCGTGGCAAAACTTAACGACCAGCTAACGCGGCCTGCCTACGACATAAAATCGCCTATTTTCCAAGGTTTTCCGGAGCGGCTGGGTCCGAGCGGAGTAGCCCCTTTTGACTAGGCGTAGCTTCTTGAGCGAGCACCCTCGGCTGCGTGCGCGCGAGCAAGGCCGCCCAGCGAACGGTGGATGGACCACGGGCGATAACCGGCAACCCATCCAGCTCGTACACTCTTGAGAATGAGGGCCTGCTTCCCCGCCGCAGGTTACAATGCAAGTGATGTGATTCGGTTGTAGCGTGACGGGAAGGGCGCCTTGCACGCTGAACGTTCCGCATCCGGAGAACGAGTGGCCTTGTCCCGACTGCACGGCAAAGTTTCCACCACGACATCAGCCAAGATTGCCGTACGTCTTTCTACTCCGAGGCTGGTTTGCTGCCTGCAACGTTTACTCACGAGGCACGTTGTCGGGCTGACGCCGGCTTACCGGGAGGTATTGTGTTGTGCCAATCTCGGAGAACGAAAAAAAGCGCCGCTACATTCTCTGCAAATGCATGGTGGACATCTGGCGCCCGTTTGAGACCGACCTCGGCCTCACTGCGAATGAGAGACTTGTCCTTTACACAGTCGGAATTTCAACGTTCGGGCCGCAGCGATTGGGCCTTGATAAGATTGCCGGCGCTACGGGCATGCCCAGGTCTACGGTTCGGTACACGCTCGTGGCCCTCTGCAAGAGAGGGATCGTCAGGAAGGGACAGGATCGTAGCTACGCTGTAACTGAAGAGTTCCAGATGGAGGCTGGCGAAGGCATGGACGTGCACGCCAAGTATCGCCAGTTAGTCGGCGCAGCTGTTAAGCTGCAAAGCCTCGGGGCGGCTTTAGCGTCCAATAGCGACCCCAACACCGTCGACACGACGGGGCCTCGACCGTAAGGTTTTTTCAAAGAAGCACCCGGGCTGCAAATCTGCGCCGCTTCTCATGTATGCGGCCAATGGGTCTTCTCTCTATCCCAGCAGAGTTGGCAAGCGTGGCTCCCTTGACCACGAGGCCTTATGTCGAAGTTCTTCTTGCGCCTGAATAGCGGAGCCCCGCCGAATCCAGATCACGAATGTAATCGGTTCGGGAGCGTCGAAACTGCGCGTTCCAGTGCAATGGCGGCCGCCCGCGAACTGATGGCCAGCACACTTTGGGACGAAGGCTTTGTCGATCTTAAGGATTCATTTCTAATCGTTGACCGGGACGGGAATACTGTCAGCCGAGTGACGTTCGCCGAAGCTGTAGACATCGAGCTCTAGGGCCGCGGCTTCGCATGTCCGCGCACGTCCTTCTCAGGACAACCGCGACTCCAATTCTCTTGTCGGCTTAGCGGTTACACACGGCAACGAGAGAAGCCGCCCGTCCGCGCGGCATTCGCTCGCCGGCGGGTTTACGGCTATCCTCAGCCTGTCGGCCCTCCCGCTTCTGGCCCGACGGCGTCGCTTCCCACTTTCCGTAAGCCAGGAGGGAGCGCCTTGACGCGCGCGCACCGGTGCGCTCGTCCGCGACATGATATGAGCTTGGCTGGCACAACGATTGAGGGAGTGTGTAGCATGAAGACCCTGGGTTTTATCGGCACCGGCGGCATGGGCAGCGGCATGGCTGCCAACTTGATCAAGGCGGGCTATCGTCTGGTCGTGACTGACCTCAATCGTGCGCAGGCCAAGGGACTGGAAGGCCTCGGCGCAGAGTTCAAGGACACACCCAAAGCCGTGGCAGAATCGTGCGAGCTCGTGCTCTCCATGCTGCCGAACAACGATGCCGTCAGAGCCATCAGCCTCGGCAAGGACGGGCTGGCCGAGGCGGCCACCGGCGCGAAGGTGTGGATCGACTTCAGTAGCATCGACAAGGAGACGATCCTTTTCGCCGCCCGCGAACTCGTCGAGAAGGGCTGGACCGTCGTCGACGCTTCCGCCGGCGGTGTCGAGGAGGTCGCGGCTGCCGGTCAGCTGGCGCTCTGGCTTTCGGGCTCCAGGACCGTGTTCGACGAGCATCAGCCGATCTTCCAGGCCATGGGCAAGTCGATTCTTCACGTTGGGGAGCTCGGCACGGCCAAGCTCGTCAAGAACGCCATGGCGATGCTGGCCGCGGTCCAGCACTTGAGCATCGTCGAGATTGGCTCCTGGCTCAAGAAGGGCGGCCTGGACGACGCCACGTTTCAGACCATTCTCAAGAACTCCCAGCAGGATTCCGTGGCGACTCGGCGCATCATGGAAATTGTGGTGAGCCGCAACTTCAAGCCGCGCAAATCCTGGATGCCGAAGGACGTTGGCTTCGGGCTCGATATGGCGCGCGAGATGGAGGTTCCGATGCCGTTCGTCAGCCTCGCCTCCCAGATGTTCGCGATTGCGCAGGCGACAGGCCAGGACGGCTATGAGGCCACGGGCATCGCCTGCAACGTCTATGACGTGATCAACGGTAACAAGAACTAGCCGGGCTGGGGCCGGCGTCGCGATGAACTCCGGCGCGCGCGGCGAAGTCGCTCTCGCACGTCGCCGTGTCGGAGGCATCGAGGCACGGCTTTGCGATGGGGAGGAGCATTGTATCCCTGGGCCGTCAGCGCTGATCGGCGCGTCGAACTTCTTCGAGCTCGCGGTGGCGGCTGCCATCAGCCGCCTCGGCTTCAACTCGGGAGCAGCGCTTGCAACCGTGGTCGGCGTCCAGAGCTTCGGCCCTGCGCGCCGGGGCCGAAAGCTCCGTTGAAATGCACATCCCGCGATGACGCACTTGGCGGCGTCACTTACAGCCCACTCTTTTCGAGAGCGCGCATGAGTTTCGAAACGACTTTCTGTGCGCCCTGCTCATTCAGATGGTTGGAATCACGAAAAAAGGACTGTGTACCGCTGAAGGGCTGGCAGTTTTCGCTGTCACAAAATTCTGTCGACGGATCGACAAAAAAGACTCTCCCTGAGTATCCCTCAAGCAGCTGCTCTATATCCTTATTCCGCTCTATATGTGACCTCAAGGGAAGAATTACCCCCTCCAAATCAGTGTTAAAATATCGCGCTTTGGCCATATAATCGGGAACATCGTATAAGAACTCAGGAGTAGACTTAACGACGACGACAGATTTTCCGGCGGCCAAAAATTTGGTAAATACGTTTGACAGTGCTCGCTCGAGCTGAAGTTTATTATTTTTAGAATCTGAACTTAAGCCTGAATCATAATTGTAAACCGCATGAGAGGTCGTCCCCACTCTAAAGCCACTCGTGTAATAAGCCCATTCCGAGTACAACACGACAGTTCGTATATTTTCGTCTCGCAGCACGTTCTCAATTGCTTCATCCATCAGCAGATCGCAGCGTGTTGGCACCCACCCTCGCGTTTTGACGAACTTGAGCAAGGGGACGCAGAACCCCCCGGTTATGACAAATCCGGCTCGCGCTGTTCGCCGAAGCTCACGGTCGATTTCGTTTGCAAGGGTATGAGCGTGACTGTCGCCAATGAGGGCAATATTTCTCGATCCCGAATCTGTTCCGACTTTACACACTACAAAGGCGACCGCAGTACAATTTTGCCCCGACAGATCATTGTGATCGGAGAGCGATATAACCTCTTTATCAAAACGGGAGGGGGCTCCCGCCGACAGACAGCCGAAAGCAGCCATTGCAATCAGCAAGCAGGCTGAGCCCGACGACACTAAAATCAGCTTTTTATTGTCTTTTTCTTCTTTGGACTTTTTCCGGCGCCAAGGTTTCTCGACAAACCTCCAACTGAGATAGGCCAGTGCAAACGTCACAAACGTCAGCGTTCCCATGAGAACTGACGATGGCTCCGCCAGCGTCCTCAGCCGCGCGAAGGCGAACAGCGGTTGATGCCACAAATATGCGCTGTAACTGATCAGCCCGCAACCTACCATCCGTTTCGATGACAACAGACGAGCAGCCAGCGTGGCCTCGACGCCGAACAGCAATACCAGCGAAGCACCGCCCACGGGGAGGAGTGCATAATGAGATGGAAATGGAGTGTCGCTGTCAAACCAGAAGATCGGAATGATGATTGCGACCAGCCCCAGCGCCGACAGGACATTATCCCGCATGGGGCACCGCCTGACGACTGCGACGGCGCAAAGAGAGCCTGCCAGCCATTCCCACGCCCGCGTGATCGCCCAGTAGAAATTGAACGTCGGGAAACGACTTGAGGCGTATTCGCACAATAGCAAGCTGACCACGGCCGTGGCCGCGATCGCAGGAACGATGGAACGTCGACTCCAGCGCCAGAGAAGAAGGATAGCGATCGGAAACAGAATATAAAACTGCTCCTCGACGGCGAGACTCCATGTGTGCATAAGCGGTTTGAGCGCCGATGCCGTTTCGAAGTAGGCGGCCTGTTTCCAGAAAAAAATATTGGAAGCGAACACCGCCACAGACAACATGCTGGCCGAAAAATCCTGGAAGTCCCGCGGCAACATCCAAAGCCATGCGAATGGGACGCAACAGACCATAACGACGAGAAGCGCGGGCAGGATGCGTCTCGCACGCCGCTCGTAGAAGCCCGCGAATGTGAACTCGCCTGCCTCGACCTCTCTTATGATGATGGCCGTTATCAGATAGCCACTAATGACAAAAAAGACATCGACGCCAATGTATCCCCCACCGAACAAAGTAAAGCCCGCATGGAACAGGACGACCGGGATGATGGCGATAGCCCGAAGCCCGTCGATTTCAGGCCTGTAATGCAAGTTTGAGGATTGCATTTAATCCTTGCCTCTCAAATTCTAACCTGGAAAAAATATCAGCCAACATAACTTTTGAGGCCAATCTTTAGCTTGGCCATGAATTGATTAATATGCCCTTGAGCACGCAACCGCCGGCAACAGGGATAAGCTTTGAGAAAGGGCGCTGAGGCGTGCGAATTGCTCAGCAGCTGTGCGGTCGAGCGAAGAAAATTCTTCTGGCTCATCAGGGATTTGCATTGAGCACAAAATTCGTTGAGTCGCAGTGCCTGCTGGGTTTCGCAGCACCAGGTTCCAATCCACGGGCTCGAACGTCGGAGTGGAATACTCGGACGTCTTGGAACGACGTTTCCGGAACGACAGGACGATGAAGAAGGCGATTCAATGGTGCCCCTAGCCGGAATCGAACCAGCACTCCTTGCGGAATCCGATTTTGAGTCGGACGCGTCTACCAGTTCCGCCATAGGGGCAACGCCAGCCTTTTGCTTTATCCAGCTGGAAATTGCAAGCCACCTTGGCCTGTATGCGCCATCCTTTCTTTCCCGCGGTCGCTGAGCGACCCGGAGCTGGATGCCCTGCGGCCATCAGCTCTGGAACAATGCCCCCGCGGGTCGAGTTGTGCGTAGAATCACAGGAGATGCGCCAGCATGACCAACACTGACAACTCCGGTTCTCACCTCGTCTCCATCAGCCACGACCCCATGGAGGAAGACAGGCGGCCCCTCAGCCGCGACTGGACCGACCGCGCGCCCGCACACGACGATTCGCTGGGCCGCCGCATGGGTCAGGCCTGGGACTCGGGCCGCCAGAGCCTCGAACGTGGAACGCGCCGGGTCCAGGAGGCCATCCCCGAACATCCCATGCGCCCCCTCCTTTTGGCAGGAGCCATCGGTCTTCTGGCAGCCTGGGTCGTGTCCGGACTAGGGGCCGATACGAGCGAGCGTCAGCGCCGACATCGTCTCAGGCGTTTCCGCACGCGCCATCAAGGCGTCACAGCTCGCGAGACGGACTATGCACCGCGTCGCCCGGCCACCGGGAGCGCGCGCCGCAACGACACGCCCCCGGAAGGCACGTCCTCGCCGCAGGACTTCGCCATGGACGCGCTCAATCCCTGAGTGCCTGCGTCATCGGGCCCACAGAAAAATCCATGCCCGCGCTTTCAGCGCGCGGGCACTTGGGGTAGCAGGGCGCGGTATCATGTCAGCCGGAGTTTTTCATGAAATTGGTCTGGGTGGTTTCCATCCTCGCAGCCTGCGCCCTGTCGAGCGCTGCCTCCGCAGCCGAAACGAATCACGTATCTTCGCCGTCTGAATTAGTCGACGAACCGAGCCGGGCACCCGTCGACCTGCATCGTCAGGCTGTCCCAGCCCATTCGCAGAGCCGCTACGAGCGCAAGCAGCGCGGTTGCAGGGCCGTTCCGGTCCCTGACGAATGCCTGAATTGAGCGCAGATGCCCATTAAAAGTGGGTGCACCGCAAAAACCGCTGCGCCGCAGCGACGAATTATCCAGACAGAGCCAAAAGTTAGACCCGGAGCCTCTGGGAACGCCCGCGGAATTGTGCATCAATACACCCAAGGTACGCCACGTCCCCGCAAGGGACTCAGGCGCACTTTAGCTGCTGACGTACCTAACCGGCCGGTCTGATCACCCGCGCCCGGTGCAGGTGGAGGGGCCAGGTTTCGTCATCCAGCTTTAGGTCGCCAGGCGTCGCCTTTTGCCGGATCGCTTCGAGCCGAAAGGTCATCGAGCGATCCGGCGCCACTCCCCCCGAGGAACGAGAAGAGTGCACCGTCGTTATCGCTCCAGTGCGAACCGGGAGGCGACGATGGCGCGACAATCCAAGGCACAAAAGGAAACCGTCTCCCGGGTGATGCACGAGTTCAAGCACGGCGAACTCGAGTCATCGACTGGCAAGCCTGTCAGATCGAAGCGGCAGGCGGTAGCTATTGCCTTGCACGAGGGCGGCGCGTCAAAGGAAGAGAGCCCCGCGAGCAACCGCCGGGCCCTGAGCCACACCAAGGCCCGCGAACGCAAGGGTGAAACGGCGAGGGACGCCGACGAGGGCAAGACCAGCGCCCGCCGAAAGCCGGCCGCCAGGAAGACCACAACGGCTGCAACCGAGACTAGCGCAAGGAAGAAGACCGGCGCCACGAAGGCAACGTCACGCAAGGCCCCTGCCCGCAAGTCTCCTGCGCGCAAGTCTCCCGCGCGCAAACGCTCATCCTGACGGCCGCTCCGGAGCCGTCAGCCTGGCGTCAGGAATTTCCGCTATCGTGGCGGAGATGGATGATTCGCTCGACCGCCTCTACCGCTCGATTCTCGCCGCGCGCTCGCAGGACCCGGCGCGATCGCGCACGTCCCGGCTCTTCCGCGACGGGATCGAAAAGATGGCCAAGAAGGTGGCCGAAGAAGCCGTCGAGGTGGGGCTGGACGCGGTCCACATGCGGCGCGACGCGGTGATCCGCGAAAGCGCGGACCTGCTCTACAATCTCTCGGTGCTCTGGGCCGAATGCGCGATCACCCCCAAGGAGGTCGCCGCCGAACTGCAGCGGCGCGAGGCGCTGTACGGCATTGCCGAAAAGTTGCGCAAGGGTGCGCGAGCACAGCTGAAAGCCGCGAACTCCTAGGCGCTCGGAGCGAGGCCGGAAAATTCCGCGACGACGCGTTCATAGACAGGCCGCTTGAACGGGATGATCATGTCCGGCAGATCCGCCATCGGCACCCAGCGCCAGGCGTCGAATTCCGCCTTGTGACCCCCGGCGGGATGCGCAATGTCGATCTCGCTGTCGCTACCATCGAACCGCAGCGCAAACCATTTCTGCGTCTGCCCATTGTAGCGACCCTTCCAGGCCTCCTTCGCGATGTCGTCGGGCAGGTCGTAGGTGTACCACTCGCCGGCTTCCGCCAGCAGCGACACACTGGTGACGTTGGTCTCCTCCGCGAGTTCGCGCAAAGCCGCCGGATAGGGATCCTCGCCCTCGTCGATACCACCCTGCGGCATCTGCCATTCATGGCCGGGCGAGACATGCTCGCGAAGCGCCTTGTTGCGGCGACGGCCAACGAAGACGAGCCCCTCCGCATTGATCAGCATGATCCCGACGCAGGGACGATAAGACTTCGCGCTCATGACCAACTCCACGAAATGCAACTCAGGACCCAGAAGGCGTCAACGTGTGTCGCGTAAGGACGTGCGCGCCGGAGACGTGATCAGCGCGGTCAACGGCACCAGCGCGATGCCGCGCGCTTCCACGCCCTGTGTGAAGCGCGCGATGCGGTCCACCGTCTGCGGCAAGCCGCTCGCGACACCGATGGCGCTGCCCTTCTGGCGCGCGACTGCTTCGAGCCGCTGCAGGGCAGCCTCGATGGCCTCCACGCGCTGCGAGAGGTCGATCACGACATCCGCGCGGGCCGCCGGCACGCCGGACGCGGCGGCGACCGTGGTCGCAAGCGACTGCGGCGAGCTCCCATCGTCGAAATAGACGAGGCCGCGGTCCGCCGCGTCGCGCATCACGGGCGAAAGGGCCGCCTGGCTGGTTGTAAAACGCCCGCCGAGAAAGTTCATCAGGCCGACATAGCCGGGAAACCGGCTCATATGCCAGTGCAGCGCATCGAGCGTTTTATCGGGTGTCGCGCCGCTCGTGAGCACACGGGGGCCGCCGGCATCCTTGGTCTCGTCGAAGCCCTCCATGGGTACTTGAAGCAGGATTTCGTGGCCCGATGTGCGTGCGTCGGCCACTTGCTTTTCGAGATTGGCGCCGTAGGGCGCGAAGGCCAGCGTCACGGCTGCGGGCAACTGATCGACCGCGCTGGCGGTGGCGGCCTGGCTCAACCCCATGCCACCGACAACGATGGCGATGCGCGGCGCCGAGGCACTCAGTTTAGCGGGCATGATGACGGGACGGGCGTAAATTTCGGAGGGACGCGATCCATCTGCGCCGATCTTCGGCAAGGGGCCGTAGGGCCCTTTGGCGACGAGACGCTTGTCGGGGGCGGCCGTGAGCCGGATACCCAACTCGTCGGGAATGCGAATGATCAGCGCGCCCGGCGCCTCACCGCCACCGCGCCGCACGACCTTTACGCCGCTCTCGGTCTCGATCTGCCCGCCGAGCGCGCGTTGCGACTGCCCGATGCTGGCGGTCGAATCTTCGTTGCGCGGTTGAGCCGGCGGGATCTCGGGAACGGAAATGCGACGCTGCGGGGCAACCCGCTCGATGGCGACGATCGCTTGCGGCTGACCTCCCCTGCCATCGTCGGTGATCACGACGAATGCGACGAGGCTGCCGGCGACGGCCCCTATGCCCCCGAGCGCCAGACCGCCCCAGGGAATGTCGCGCACCGATGGTGTGACAAAGCCTGCGTTGTCCGGGCCGAAGCCGAGCGGCGTATTGAGGTCATCCCGAGCCATGGCCGAATCCTGCGTGGGCTTCAAAACCGGCAGCGCCGAGTGCCCTGAGTCAAAAAACGAATCAAAAGGGCCCGACTAGGCATTCTTATGCCATCCGTCGGGCCCGTCGAGCTGTGCAGTAGCGCGCCGGCATGCAATGAGCCGCCGCGGCTGAAATCAGTTCGGCACTTTCTCCGGCACCTTGGCCGGATCCGCGACCACCTGCGCCTTCGTGTAGCTGCCACGCAGCATGTCGAGGGCGGCCCTCAGCTGCTTGTCGTTCTTCTGGTCCGGCGGCACATAGGCCTGCGAACCGGTCTTCTCTTCGTCGCCGTTCTTGAGGTGGCCCCGCAGCGAGGCTTCGCCCTTCGTGTCGTCCTTGCCCTTCAGCTCGTCAGGCACGTCCTGCAGGATCTGGATGTCGGGTTCGATGCCCTTCGCCTGGATCGAGCGGCCCGACGGCGTGTAGTAGCGCGCCGTCGTCAGGCGCAAGGCGCCGTTGTTCTGGCCAAGCGGAATGATCGTCTGCACCGATCCCTTGCCGAAGGAACGCGTACCCACGATCGTCGCCCGCTTGTGATCCTGCAGCGCGCCGGCCACGATTTCCGACGCGGACGCCGAACCGCCGTTGACCAGCACGATAACCGGCTTGCCTTTGGAGAGGTCACCCGGCCGCGCGTTGTAACGCTGTGATTCCTCGGCATTCCGGCCGCGCGTCGAGACAATCTCGCCATGGCTGAGGAACGCGTTGGAAACTGCGATGGACTGGTCGAGCAAGCCGCCGGGATTGTTGCGCAGGTCGAGGATATAGCCCTTGAGCTTGTCGCCCGGCAGGTCAGCATTGAACTTGTTGATGGCCGTCTTCACGCCATCGTAGGTCTGTTCGTTGAACTGCGTGATGCGGATATAGCCCACATCGTCGCCTTCCTGGCGGAAGCGGACCGATTTGATCTGGATGACGGCACGGGTGATGCTGATCTCCTGCGAGTCCTTGCTCGGACCGCGCAGAATGGTCAGTTTCACCGATGAATTGACCTGGCCGCGCATCTTGTCGACGGCCTGGTTCAGCGTCATGCCCTGCACGCTCTCGCCATCGATGGCTGAGATGATGTCGCCAGACAGCACGCCGGCGCGGGCGGCCGGCGTCTCGTCGATCGGCGTCACCACCTTCACGAGCCCGTCTTCCTGCGTGACCTCGATGCCGAGACCGCCGAACTCTCCGCGCGTTTGCACCTGCATATCGCGGAAGCTCTTGGCGTCCATGTAGCTGGAATGGGGATCGAGCGAGGTCAGCATGCCGCTGACGGCCGCTTCGATGAGCTTCTGCTCATCGGGCTTCTCGACATAATCGGAGCGGATCTTCTCGAACACGTCCCCGAAAAGATTGAGATTTTTGTATGTATCGGAAGCGGCGGCACGCGCCGTCCCGCCTTCGAATATCCGCGTCTGCGCGCCGACCAGAACGGTCGAGGCACCGAGCACGGCACCGAGCACTACGAGAGAGACTTTGCGCATTATCCGCGAACCTTTTCCAGCTCAGGCTTAGCCCACCACGGGGCCGGATCGATGGCCGCCCCGTCTTTTCTGAACTCAACATAGAGAATGGGTTGGGCCGCGCCAATAGCAATAGCGGCCGCCGTCTTCGCAGACCCGTCACCCATTGTCGCAACCGGCTCCCCGGCGAGGACGAATTGCCCGACCTCGACGCTGACGCGATCCATGCCCGCGAGCACGACGTAATAACCGCCGCCGGCATTGAGGATCAGGAGATGTCCATAGGTCCGGTACGGACCTGAAAAAGCAACCCAGCCATCCGTCGGCGCAGCAACGAGCGCACCCGGCCGCGTGGCGAAGGAGAGTCCCTTTTCGGTGCCCCCGAATCCGTCGGAAGCCCCGTAAACCTTGAGCATCTTGCCCGAGACCGGCAGCGGCAACAGTCCCTTGGCGTCTCCGAAAGCAACCTTAGGAGCGAGACGTGCCGGGTCCTGGAACGGCAGCGAGGCGACGCGCACGCCGCCCTTCGCCTGCGACGCATCTGCCGCGGCCTGCGCCGCTTCATCAGCCTTCCGCGCCTCCTCGGCAGCCCGTCCGGCGGCGGCGATTTCCACCTCGGAGCGGGTGATCAATTCCTTGAGATCGGCAGCTTGGCGGGAAAGTTCGGAAGAGCGCTGGCGCTGTGCCGCCAATTGCTGCTCGGCCTCGCTCAGGGCGCCCTGGCGGGCATCGACAAGAGCCGCGAGACGTTCGCGTTCCTGCGACAAAGTGGCAGTCTCGCGTCTCATCTGGTCCTTTTCGCCAGCGATGGCCTTTCGCAACGAGACGAGATCCGTGAGATCACTGGCGAGCGCCTGCGTCTCGGCCCGCATGTCGGGCAGCACGGCTCCCAGCAGCATCGACGTGCGAATCGCGCGCAGGACGTCCTCGGGCGCGGCTAGCACGGCGGGTGGCGGCCTGCGTCCCATGCGCTGCAGGGCAGCGAGCACCTCGCCGATGACCTCGCGCCGGCTCTGAAGGGAGCGGCGAATAGCCTCCTCGCTGCCGGTCGCCACGTCGAGCCGGGATTCGACGCCGGCCATGCGCCTTTCGGTTTGACTGACCCTGGCCCCGGTCTCGATCAGCGCGGCATTCAGCCGCGCCCGGTCCGTGCGAATTCCCTCGAGTTCCGCTTCAAGCCTGCGGCGGCGTTCCTCCGTCGCGCGCAGGTCGCTCTCCACATTGCGCAGCTCGTCCTGCCGCAAAGCGGGCGCTGGCGTGCTCTGTGCGCGCGAAGGAAGCGGCGGAAATCCGGCCGCGGTGGCACATAGCGCGAGAGCGAGGACAACCCGTCCTCCTTGCTCTCGTCTGTGCGACCCGGTCCACGTCATTCAAGCCAGTCTGTATCGTCGAAGAATCCCTTCGCGCTAGCATAGGCACACCAATCTTGGCCGCAACGCGGCAAGAAGGTGCTCAGCTGCGATGATAGGGGTGACCGGCCAGAATGGTGACCGCACGGTAAATTTGCTCGGCCGCCATGATGCGCACCAGCTGATGGGGCCAGGTCATGGCACCGAACGCGAGAACCAGCGAGGCGCGATCTCGCAAGGCCGGGTCGATGCCGTCCGCGCCGCCGATCACCAGAACATAGCCGCTCGCGCCGGAATCTCGCGCCTTGCCGATGTCGGCTGCAAAAAGCTCGCTGCCCATAGTCTTGCCCCGCTCGTCGAGCACGACGAGTCTGGCGCCCGGCGGGATCTGCTGGGAGAGCGAGCGCGCCTCCTCTGCCTTGCGGTCTTCGGGACGCCGCGCCCGGGATTCCTCGAACTCACGCATTTCGACGCCGGTCAGGCCGACGGAGCGGGCCGCGAGGGCGGCCCGTTCGAGATAGCGTGCGCAAAGCTCCCGCTCCGGGCCGGCTTTGAGCCGCCCGACAGCAGTCAGGACGACGCGCATGGCGTTAAGACGGCGCGCCTAGACGGCGCGGCGCTCCGCCATGTGCTCGGCCGGCCGGTCGCCGCCCCACATTTTCTCCAGGTTGTAAAACTGGCGAACTTCGGGACGGAACAGGTGGACGATGACGTCACCCGCATCGACGAGCACCCAGTCGCAATGGGGCATGCCCTCGACGCGCGGCGTCGAGTAGCCTGCTTCCTTGCAACCCTTGATCACGCGATCGGCGATCGCGCCCACATGGGTGCTGGAGCGCCCGGTGGCGATGATCATCGCATCAGCGAGTGAGGTTTTGCCGTGCAGGTCGATGGAGAGGACTTCCTCAGCCTTGGCGTCGTCGAGGCTGTTCAGGATCGTCCGCACGAGTTGTCCGGTATCGGGTTCCGCCTGAACACGAACCGGGTGGGGCAGAGACTGGTCTGCTCCGGATTGGACCGTGGTAATCAGAGCTTTGTTCTCCTCTTGGTCGCGCAGCGCACGACACTTCACCAATGTGGGCGGAATACGCGCAGAATTCAACCGTCGGGTTGAGTGCCGCTCTTATTTGCCGCCGTTGAATCGAGCCCGACACCTGCGCGGCGCAGGTCCGTAGACGAAAGTCCGGACCGGGGTCCGTGCAGAAAGACGAAAGCAGGCGCCTGGGCGCCGGCCAGCAAACGGCCCTCGTTTTCGCCGAGGCGGCGACGGGCGAGCCAGATTGCCGCCCGGCTGTGCGCCGCTTTCAGGGTCGAGCCCGGACGGTCGATGACCGCGATGGGCACGAGACGGGCCATGTCCTGCCATCGCTGCCAGCGATGGAACTGGCGCAGATTGTCCGCCCCCATGATCCAGACGAAATCGACCTGCGGGCAGCGCTTCGAGAGATAGGCAATGGTATCGAAGGTAAAACGCGTACCGATCTCGGCCTCGAAGCCCGTGATATCGATCCGTGGATGCGCCGCCATCTTGCGCGCGGCCTCCATCCGGACATCGAGCGGCGGCAGGCCGGCGTTTTCCTTCAGGGGATTGCCTGGCGTCACGATCCACCAGATGCGGTCGAGACCGAGCCGGTCCAGCGCGATGCGGCTGACGAGCAGGTGACCTGCATGCGGCGGATTGAATGTGCCGCCGAACAGGCCGATGCGCATGCCGCTCGTGTGCGGCGGCAGCCGCGCGGGAAGGTGGCCCGGCGTGCGGGCCACAGGCGAACCCGTGAGATCGGGAGGAAGAAGGAGCGCCTGCGCCGGCCCGGGACCGCTCACGGTCGCGTCTGTCCGGTTCCGAGCACGCGATATTTGAAGGAGCAGAGTTGTGCGAGACCCACGGGACCGCGCGCATGCATGCGCCCGGTCGCAATGCCGATCTCCGCGCCGAAGCCGAATTCGCCGCCGTCCGCGAATTGCGTGGAGGCGTTGTGCATGACGATCGCGGAGTCCACCTCGGCCAGGAAGCGATCCGCCGCGGCCTGATCCTCCGTGACGATGCAATCGGTGTGATGCGAGCCGTAGGTCTCTATGTGATCTATGGCCGCGTCGAGATCCTTGACCACGCGGCAGGCAATGATCGCCTCGAGATATTCGGTGCGCCAATCTTCCTCTGTGGCAGGCACGACGCGCATGTCGGCGCTACAGGTCGCCACATCGCCGCGCACTTCACAGCCCGCATCGAGGAGCAGCTTTACCAGCGGCGCCAGGTGCGTTTGCGCGACCGCCTGATCGACGAGCAATGTTTCCGCCGCGCCGCAGACACCGGTGCGCCGCAGCTTCGCATTGCGCACGATGAGTTTCGCTTTTTCGAGATCTGCCGCTGCATGGATATAGACATGCACGATGCCTTCGAGATGCGCGAAGACCGGCACGCGCGCCTCTTCCTGCACACGCGCAACGAGGCTCTTGCCACCGCGCGGCACGATGACGTCGAGCGCGCCGCCGAGCCCTTTCAGCATTTCGCCCACAGCCGCGCGATCCGTGACAGGCACGCGCGAGATCGCAGCTTCCGGCAGGCCTGCGGCCTTCAGGCCGGCGACGAGGCAGGCATGGATCAATCCCGAGGAGCGCACCGAATCGGAGCCGCCGCGCAGGATGCAGGCGTTCCCCGCCTTGAGGCACAAAGCGCCCGCATCGGCGGTCACATTGGGGCGGCTTTCGTAGATTACGCCGATGACGCCGAGCGGCGTCGAAACGCGCTGGATCTTCAGGCCGTTGGGTCGCTCGAAGGTTTCGAGCACACGCCCCACGGGATCGGGCAGGGCCGCGATCTCTTCCATGCCGCGCGCCATCCCCTCGACTCGGATGGCGTCCAGCATCAACCGATCGAGAAGGGCGGGCGAGGCTCCGGCGGCCCGGGCCGCCTCCATATCCAGTGCATTGGCGGCCAGGATGTCCTGCCCGCGCGACCGGATCGCGACGGCGGCTTCGCGCAGCGCAAGGTTCTTCTGGTCCGTCGACGCCAGCGCCACGACACGCGCCGCCCGGCGTGCGGCGCGACCGAGGTCGAGCATCAGGCGGGAGATATCCGGGGCGCTATGGAGGCGGACAGGGTCGGTCATCTTGGGTGGTCTATCAGATCAGCAGGGGCTGTGTCATGCACGCCGGAGGTTTCGGGACTATTCGGCGCCCAGCGCCATGTCGTCCCGGTGGATCATTTCCGCCCGGCCCGGCGCGCCGAGCACGGCTTCGATTTCGCGGGAGTTGCGCCCGACGAGTTGCGCGGCCTCGATCGCATCATAGGCCACGAGCCCGCGACCGATCTCGGCCCCGCGCGCATCGCGGATCACGACGCTGTCGCCGCGCGCAAAGCTGCCCTCGACCCGCGTCACGCCCGCCGGCAGGAGGCTCGCGCCCGACGAGAGGGCCCGCGCTGCACCCGCATCTATATGCACCGTGCCGCGCGGCTCGAGCGAGCCGGCGATCCACTTCTTGCGCGCCGTTACCGGATTGGAGGGCGTCAGGAACCACGTACAGTTCGCGCCCATAGCGATGCGCTGCACCGGATGGGCCACGCGCCCGTCCGCGATCACCATATGCGTGCCGCCGGCGGTGGCGATCTTCCCGGCCTCGATCTTGGTCCGCATGCCGCCCCGCGACAATTCACTGGCCGCGCCACCCGCCATCGCCTCGATCTCCGCATTGATGCGCGGCACGACGGGAATCAGCGTCGCGGAAGGGTCTTCATGCGGAGGGGCCGTATAGAGGCCGTCGATGTCGGACAGCAGGATCAGCAGATCCGCGCTGGCCATGGTCGCGACACGCGCGGCGAGGCGGTCGTTGTCGCCATAGCGGATCTCGCTCGTCGCCACCGTGTCGTTCTCGTTGATGACGGGTACGGCGCGCATGTCGAGCAGGCGACCGATGGTCTCGCGCGCGTTGAGATAGCGGCGACGCTCCTCGGTGTCGTTCAGCGTGACGAGAATCTGGCCCGCAGTCATGCCCCGCGCGCCCAGCACTTCCGACCAGGTTCGCGCGAGCGCGATCTGGCCGACCGCCGCCGCCGCCTGGCTGTCTTCGAGCCGCAAGGCGCCCTTCGGCAGCTTCAGCACCGTGCGCCCGAGCGCGATGGAGCCCGACGAGACGACGAGCACATCCTTGCCAGCCCGATGAAGCTCGGCGAGATCGTCCGCCAGCGCTTCAAGCCACGCGTGCTTTAGCGTGCCGCCCGCATGATCGACAAGCAGCGACGAGCCGACCTTGACGACGATGCGGCGGAAGGAGTCGAGTGAGGGGCGCGAGGTCACGAGCGGAAACTCTGGGTGGACGGTCGATGAGATCAGGGGTGCCAGGCTTCGGCTTTGTCAGGCATTTCCTCGGCGCGGGCCGTGTCGATGGTGCGCGCGAGTTCGCGCAACGCCTCGGTGACGCCCAGACGCGTCGGCGCGGAAATCTTCAGCATCGGGCGGGGCTTGTCGCCCTCCTCCAATGCCGGTCCCCACGATTTGATGGCCCGCTTGAGGCGTTCCGTCTGCGTCTTCAGCACGTCGGCATCGACGGCGTCGACCTTCGACAGGGCGACGATTTCCGGTTTGCCTTCCAGGCCGTTGCCATAGGCGAGCAATTCCTGCCGCACGGTCTTGTAGGCCTGCCCCGCATGGCCGCCGCCCGCGTCGACGAGATGCAGCAGCACGCGGCAGCGTTCGATATGGCCGAGGAAGCGGTCGCCGAGCCCATGTCCCTCATGCGCGCCTTCGATCAGGCCGGGAATATCGGCGAGAACGAATTCGCGCCCGTCGACATGGACCACGCCGAGGCCGGGATGCAGCGTCGTGAAGGGATAATCGGCGATCTTCGGCTTGGCAGCCGTGACGGCGGCGAGAAACGTCGACTTGCCGGCATTGGGCAGACCGACGAGGCCCGCATCCGCGATCAGCTTCAGGCGAAGCCAGATCGTCAGCTCGATGCCGATCTGGCCGGGATTGGCGCGGCGCGGCGCGCGGTTGGTCGAGGTCGCGAAATGCGCGTTGCCGAAACCGCCGTTGCCGCCGCGCGCGATCACCACGCGCTGGCCGACTTCGGTCAGGTCCGCGATCAGCGTATCGCCGTCCTCTTCATAGATCTGCGTGCCCACGGGCACTTTCAGCGTGGCGTCGTCGCCCCGGCCCCCGGCGCGGTTGCGGCCCATGCCGTGCATGCCGGTCTTGGCCTTGAAATGCTGCTGGTAACGATAGTCGATCAGCGTGTTCAGACCGTCGACGCAAATCGCCACGACGTCGCCGCCGCGACCGCCGTCACCGCCGTCGGGACCGCCGAATTCGATGAACTTCTCGCGCCGGAAGGACACGGCGCCAGCGCCACCGTCACCGGAGCGGATGTAGATGCGGGCCTGATCGAGGAATTTCATGACGCATTTCCTATCCGAGGCGAAGCCCTGGAGCAATGCCGGGTCGCAGCAGGGGGCCCGGGCAGGGAGACTCTGCCCGAGTATTGTTCAGACGGCCGGCAGCGAGGCCAAACCGCGCAGCTGGATCCGGTCGGCAGCGGAACTGCGAGCGTCCAGCCATTCACCGCGCCCGATGGTCGCCGTCGCAAAACGGTTCGCGCCATCAGACAGATCCGGCAGCGGGAAGCCACACCGGTCGAGAACCTTCAGGGCCGCGGCATTGTCCTGCCGGACCGGCGAATGCACGTGTTTCGCATCGGTCAGCAGGAAAGCCATGTCCATGATGGCAGCGACCGCCTCGGTCATCAGCCGCTGGCCCCAGAAGGGGCGTCCCAGCCAATAACCCAGCATGAGGCTGCGGGCGGCGTCGTCCTGCACCTGCAGTCCCACGAGCCCGATCAGCGCCGCCGGATCGCTGTGCGGAGAGAGTGCGAGCACGAGCCCGCGTCCCTCCAGATTGACGCGACGGCTGCCAATCACGAAATCCTCTGCTTCGCCGGACCCGAAGGGATGCGGGAGGCAGGTTGTCATCTCGGCGACGGCTTTGTCCGAGGCCAGGCGTGCGAAATCGTCTACGTCCGAGGCGCGCGGCCAGCGCAGCCACAGGTGGCGGGTTTCAATCCTGAACACGTCATCGCGGGTCAAATCCGGGAACATTGGATTTCGAGCTCCAGTCCGAGGCGCCAAATCGAGCGCCAGAACGACGAAGGGGAGATGGTCTCCCACCTCCCCTGCCCCTTTCGGGAACTTTCGGACTGGTCCGGATCGTCCGGCCGCTACTCGGCCTTCTCATCCGTGGGCTCTTGTCTTTTCAGAAGAACCTTGTCCACCGGGTCTCGTGGGAGCCGGTGGAGGTCTTCGTCAAACCACCACCGTTATTCTGCGGCCTGGGCCACCGGGACGACCGATACATAAGCTCGGCCGTTGCCCTTTTTAATGAAAAGCACTTTGCCCTCTACGAGGGAGAAGAGCGTGTGATCGACGCCCATGCCGACGTTGGCACCGGGATGCCAGGTCGTGCCGCGCTGGCGAACGATGATGTTGCCACCGATGACGGCTTCGCCGCCGAACTTCTTGACGCCGAGACGTCGGCCAGCCGAATCACGACCGTTGCGCGACGAGCCGCCTGCCTTTTTGTGAGCCATGGAACTGCTCCGAACCTTGCACCCGCACGGCAATGCCGCGGGGAGAGTGAATCTGTCTGAGCCCTTATAGTGCGAAAGGACCCGTTACGAAACCCGGCAAAAACCGAAACCGATTACTCGGCGGCTGCTGCGGCCTTATTGCTTTCGACCCCGGACGAGATGCCCGTGATGCGAATGATCGTCAGATCCTGACGATGGCCGCGCTTGCGCTTCGAATTCTTGCGGCGGCGCTTCTTGAACGCGATGACCTTGGGGCCACGGTCCTGCATGACGATTTCGGCCGAAACGGTCACACCCGCCACGAAGGGGGCGCCGACCTGAATCGACTCGCCATCGACGAGCATCAGAACGTCTTCGAACGTCAGCTTGTCGCCGGGTTCACCCGCGAGCGTCATGACGGTAATCTTGTCTTCGGCGGCAACTTTGTACTGCTTGCCGCCGGTTTTGATGACTGCGAACATCGTTTTTCCTCGTGTTCAATCCGGTTCTTCCGTCAGATGACGGCGACCGGCTTCTTTGCAGGTGCAAACCAGCGTGGATACTCCGGCCGTCCCGGCCCAAAGGCCCAAACGAAAAACGCGGCAGAGGCCGCGCGCCGAAGCTCGGTGTCCATAAGGGCTGGGGGACGATCTGTCAATATTGGATCGGAGCCGCGCTGTTCGCCCATGACCATATTAGCCCTGCCGCAGAAAGAAAAGCGCCCCGGCCACCACCGCGCAACCGGCGCCGTTGCGCAAAGGCGCACCTCGACTAGACTGTACGGATGACACTCATCATCAACAACGATCATGTCGCCCAGGTCCTCACCATGCCCGACACGATCGCGGCGCTGGAGGGCTCCTATCTCGCGCTCGCGGCGGGCGAAGCTGTGTGCCGGCCCCGCATCGACATTCGCATCCCCACCAGCGACCCCACGCGCAATTATCAATGGGGCACCATGGAGGGCGGCTCGACGGGCGGCTATTTCGCCATCCGCATGAAGTCCGACATCATCTACGAGACGAAATACCAGGGCGCGGTCACGCAGGAAAAATTCTGCACGCGCCCCGGCCTGTTCTGCGGTCTCATCCTGCTGACTTCGATCGAGAACGCCGAACCGCTCGCCTTCATCAACGACGGCCACCTCCAGCACATGCGGGTCGGCGGCGACGGCGGCATCGGCGTGAAATACATGTCGCGGCCCGATTCCGAAGTTTTGGGCATCCTGGGTTCGGGCGGCATGGCCCGCACGCACATGCAGGCCTTCACCCATGTGCGCAATATCCGCAAGGTGCAGGTGTTCAGCCCGACCAAGGCCAACCGCGAGGCCTTCGCCGCCGAGATCCGCGCGCTTTACAGCATCGAGGTGCAGGTGTGCGATGCACCTGAACAAGTCTATCGCGGCGCCCATATCGTCGCCGGACTGACGGACTCGGCCATCCCCGTGCTCGACGGCAGCCTGCTCGAACAGGGCACCCACATCGTCAACATCGGCGGGAGCGGCGTTCCCGATGCGGCCAGCCTCGCCCGCGTCGATGTCTACCTGCGCTTCGGCGACGCGCCCGCTCCCGTCGGCCACCCTGAACTGGCTTTGGCGGACGAATATCTCGCCTGGGAAGCCCGGCCCGATGCCGCCAAGCATGGCGACGGCCGTCGCGGCAAGAAGGCCCACGGCATCACCATCCCCGACAAGCGCATCACACTGGCCGATCTGGTGGCGGGACGGGCCAAGGGCAGGACCTCGGACGACCAGATCACCTATTCTGAGCGCGGCAACCTCCAGGGCGCGCAATTCTACGCCGTGGCGGGACGGGTCTACGAACTCGCCCGCGCCGCCGGGCTTGGCCATGAAATCCCGACCGAATGGTTCCTGCAGGACATCCGCAACTGAGGCGCGCCAGATAGCCCGGCATGCGGCCTGCCTTGCCCAAGGGCAGGTCGGATGCTATCGCTTCCGCGCCGCAACATCCGCCAGCGCGAGCTTCAGCCTCCATGTTCAAGCGCCTTTATCACTGGACGCTCTCGCTCGCCGAGAGCCCGCGTGCAACCTGGGCGCTCGGCGCCATTGCCTTCGCGGAAAGCTCCTTCTTCCCCATTCCGCCGGACGTGATCCTCGTCCCCATGTCGCTGGCCCGTCCCAAGCGCGCCTGGTTCTATGCGGGCTTGTGCACGCTCTGCTCCGTCGCGGGGGGGATTCTGGGCTATGGCATCGGGCTCCTGCTCTTCGACACCGTCGGACATTGGCTGATCGATCTCTACGGTTACGCAGCCCGCATGGACGTGGTGAAGGAAGGCTACGACAAATGGGGCTGGGCCTTCATTCTGGTGAAGGGCCTCACCCCGATTCCGTTCAAGCTGGTGACAATCGTCAGCGGAATCATGAAGTACAACTTCCCGCTTTTCGTGTTGCTGTGCTGCATCACGCGCGGTGCGCGCTTCTTTCTTCTGGCCGGCATTCTTCATCGCTTCGGAGAGCCCATCAAACTGCTGCTGGAGCGCCATTTCGCCACGTTCATGATCGGCGTCATCGCCATGATTGTCGGCGGTTTCGTCCTTGCGAAATACATGTTCTGACGGAACCGCAGATGCACGCCATGCTGAAGAAGATCACGCCGCTCAACGCGGCCCTCTCAGTGCTGCTGGTCGCGACAGCCACCATCGCGGGCGCCTGGATCTTCGAGGCTTTCGGCTATCTGCCGTGCGAACTCTGCCTGAAGCAGCGCTGGGCCTATTACGGCGGCATTCCGCTCGCCGCCCTCACGCTGGCGCTGGCATGGCGTGGCCCCGTGTCGCTGGCCCGCCTCGGCCTCGCTCTCCTGGCGCTCGTGTTCCTCGGCAGCACGCTCTTCGGCGTCTATCACGCAGGAGTCGAATGGGCCTTCTGGCCGGGACCGACCGATTGCACGGGCTCCATCGGCGGGGCGGCAAAAGACATGAGCGACTTCATGAGCCAGTTGCAGACGACGCGCGTCGTGCGCTGCGACGCCGTCGCCATCCGCATCTTCGGCCTCTCGCTGGCAGGCTGGAACGCGGTTATCTCTGCCTTTATGACGGCTGTTGCTCTGCTGGGCCTTCGGTCGCGCTGAGCGCGGCCTGCTCGTCCTCGTCGTCCAGCGCCAGCCGCGCGCGGGCGCGCAGCTTTTCCGTCTCGCTCTTCAGCTGGCCGCAAGCGGCGAGAATATCGCGCCCGCGCGGCGTGCGCACCGGGCTCGCATAACCCGCATTGAACACGATGTCCGAGAAGCGCTCGATCGTCTCCCAGTCCGAACATTCATAAACCGTTCCCGGCCACGGGTTGAACGGAATCAGGTTGATCTTGGCGGGCACGCCCTTGAGCAGGCGCACCAGTTCGCGCGCCTCGGCGGGGGAATCGTTGACGCCCTTCAGCATCACGTACTCAAACGTGATGCGGCGCGCATTGGACGCGCCGGGATAGGCCCGGCACGCGGCCATGAGATCGCGAATCGGATATTTCTTGTTCAGCGGCACGAGCGTGTTGCGCAGCTCGTCGTTGGTCGCATGCAGCGAGATGGCGAGCATGGTGCCCGCCGCATCTCCGAGCGGCCCGATCTGCGGCACGACGCCCGAGGTCGAGACGGTGATGCGGCGCTTGGATACCGACAGCCCCTCGCCATCGGTGAGCACGCCGATAGCGTCCGTCACCTGGTCGAAATTGTAGAGCGGCTCGCCCATGCCCATGAACACGATGTTCGACACCGCGCGCACGCCCTCGCCCGAGGGGATCAGCCCGTCGGTCGGCGGCGTCTGGCCTGGAAAATCGCCGAGCATGTCGCGCGCCACCACCAGCTGCTGCACGATCTCCTGCGCGCTGAGGTTGCGAACCAGCCTCTGCGTACCCGTGTGGCAGAAGGTGCAGGTCAGTGTGCAGCCGACCTGGCTAGATACGCACAACGTCCCGCGGTCGCTCTCGGGGATGTAGACGCACTCGATCTCGGCGCCCTTGTCGAGCGCATCGACCGGGTTCATCCGGATCAGCCATTTGCGCGTGCCGTCGACCGAGATCTGCTCGGCCACTACCTGCGGACGCGTCAGCGAATAATGCTCCGCGAGCTGGGCGCGCATTGTCTTGGAAACATTGAGCATGGCGTCGAAGGACGAGACGCCATGGAAATAGATCCAGTGCCAGAGCTGCCCGACCCGCATCCGGTGTTCGCGCGCGGGCACCCCGATGGCGGCCAGCGCCTCGGCGAGCTGCGCGCGCGTCAGTCCCACCAGCGAGGGTTTCGCCGGTTGCGAAGAGATCGCGGGGGCCGCATCCACGGAAGTGTCGGCCATCAAAGTGGAGGTCATGGTCGCCTGATTGTCTGGAATAAGGCCCGCTCATAGCAGGTTTCACGGCAAATGGGGAGCCGCGACGCTTTACGCCAGCGGAGCTGGTCAGATCTTGCGCTCGACGGTCGACAGCGCATCCGCCAGCCGCGCCTTGGCCGACCCCGGCTGCAAGGGTTTCTGCTGGCTCTCATGCGGCGCCCAGCCCGACAGCCAGACGAATTCGAAGCTCGCCCGCACCCGCCCGTCGGGATCGGCAAAGCGGCTCTGGTAGATTTCCGCCGCCCGCACCAGCACGGCCCGGCGCAAAGGCCGCCTGTCCCGCGCCACCAGCACGTTGGTCGCCCCCATGGCCCGCAGATCGGCCATCAGCGCGAACATATGGTCGTAGCGCACCGTCAGCAGGTCCGCGTCCGTCACAGGCAAGGCGAAGCCCGCGCGCTGCAACAACCCGCCCATGTCGCGAAGGTCCGCAAAGGGCGCGACACGCGGGCTGACGCCTCCAGAAATTTCCTCCTCGGCGGCGGCGAGCGCCACGCGCAATTCCTGCAGGGTCTGCCCCCCGACGAGACAGGCGAGGAACAGCCCGTCGGGCCGAAGAATCCGCCGGATCTGCACCAGCGTTCCCGGCAGGTCGTTGACGCCCTGCAAGGCGAGCGCGGAGACCACCAGGTCGAAGCTCTCGGGCGCGAAAGGCAGCGCCTCCTCGTCGGCCACCAGCCCCAATCCCCCGCCCGCGAGCGAAGCGGGGAGAGGCGCGGCCTGCACCAGAAGCTCGGGCGCCCGTTCGGCCAGCGCCGCGACCAGAACAGGGGCGGGCGTGCCGAGATCGAGCACGCGCGGGAACGGCCGCAACACGGCGGCGAGCCTTTCGGGAAATTCCGCTGCGATATGGTCGAGCAAAAAGCCCGCCGGTCTGGCCGCCAGCGCACGGGCCAGCCGCCTGCGGGCGAGTGCGCGGTCGAAGACGATATGGGCGGGTGCCTGGGCCATGCACGGGTTATGGCGCGCCAGCCCGCGCGGGTCCAGCGGAGCCCTTCCGGTTTCGACCCATAATGCTAAGCTCACGCCCATGAACGAGGAGACCGACCCGGCCCGCCCCTCCCACCTCACGCGCCTACGCCAGACAATGGCGCGGGCGGCGGGCGCGCTCGTCGATCAGGTCTACCCGCCGACCTGCCTCGCCTGCCGCAGCGCCACCGATGCGGCGGGCACCCTCTGCTCGCCCTGCTGGACGCGGATGCCCTTCATCGAGCGCCCCTTCTGCGAAAGGCTCGGCACCCCCTTCGCGCAGGATCTTGGCCCCGGCCTGCTCTCGCCCGCCGCCATGTCCGATCCGCCCGTGTTCGAGCGCGCCCGCGCCGTAGCACTCTATGAGGAAGGCCCCGCCCGCCATCTCGTGCAACGCTTGAAATATGGCGACAGGCTCGATCTCGTGCCCGCCATGGCGCGCTGGATGGCGCGGGCGGGCGCGGAGCTGACGCAGGGAGCCGAACTCGTCGTGCCCGTGCCGCTCTATCGGTGGCGCCTGTTCTCGCGCCGCTTCAACCAGGCCGCCGTGCTGGCGCAGGCGGTGGCGGCGCAGGCCGCCCTGCCCTTCGATCCCCTGGCGCTCACCCGCGTCAAGGCGACGCGCCCGCAGGTGGGGCTGACGCGGCTGCAACGGGCGGAAAACGTGCAGGGCGCGTTTCGCGTGGCGCAAGACGCCCGCCCGCGCGTGGCGGGGCGGAGAATCCTGCTGGTGGACGACGTTCTCACGTCCGGGGCCACGCTCAACGCCGCCTCGCGCGTTCTTTTGCGGGCCGGGGCGGCGCGGGTGGAGGTGCTCGTCTTCGCGCGGGTTGTGGCGAATGGGTGACCGGCCATATAAGGGGCCTGCAACCAGGATCCTCTCAATGCCCTCCGTCACCATCTACACCAAGAGCACCTGCGGCTATTGCATGCGGGCCAAGACCCTGTTGACCCAGAAGAAGGTCGCCTACGACGAAATCTCGGTCGACGGCGACGCCTCCGCCCAGCAGCAGATGGCCAAACGCGCCAACGGCGGCTGGACCGTGCCGCAGATCTTTATCGGCGAGACCCATGTGGGCGGCTGCGACGACCTCTACGCCCTCGAACGGGCCGGCAAGCTGGATGCGCTCCTGAGCGCCTGAGACCAAGAAAACCGCGCCGGGGGGCGCGCGTGACTGGACACAAAAATGATCAAATACGCACTGGTCTGTGACGCCTCGCACGAGTTCGAAAGCTGGTTTGCAAGCAGCGGGTCCTATGACCTGCAGGTGAAGCGCGGCTACGTGACCTGCCCCTTTTGCCAGTCGCCGAAGGTGACCAAGGCGATCATGTCGCCCAACATCGGTCGCAAGGACAAGGCGCTCGCCCCTACCGACCAGCCCGCCAACGACACCGGCGCGGCCCCCGTGGCGCAGCCGCAGGCCATGGCGCTCCTCGACGAACGCCAGCAGGCTTTGCGCGAGATGATCAAGGAACTGCACGAAAAGATCATCGCCTCCTCGGACGACGTCGGCACCGCCTTTTCCGAAGAAGCGCGAAAAATGCACGACGGCGAAACGCCCACCCGCTCGATCCGGGGCAAGGCCTCCTTCGAAGAGGCAAGGGCGCTGCTGGAAGACGGGATCCCGGTGATGCCGATCCCGGATTTGCCGGAGGAGCGGAATTAGGGGGGGTACCTGGCCTTTGGGGACTTTCAGCAGGTCCGGTCGGGGCGGGTGCAGGGGCGTGCGCCGGTGTCAGGGTGCCACCTCCTGCAATTCCACGCGTCAGCTTAGACCGGGATGGCACTACACTAAATAATAAACTCCCCGGGGGGACAGCGTGCCGCTTCCCTCCACGTAGGTATGTGCGCTAGGAAAGCTGTACCATATCTAGATTTGTATTCGGGGGGATGCATTTATAAATGGCCGGCTTGACATTCGAAATTCTCATCGATGACGCCTTTATCGGCATCACTACCTCTGCGCAGCTCACGAGCCTAGTGAGCAAAAGAGTGTTGAGCTTAATCAACGATTTTGAGGATGCGGAGTGGCGGTATTCCAAGTTTCAGAATTACCTTTGGGATAACATCGCTGAGACAGCATTGTCGCAGAGAGAACGATCAGCGCTTGTGAACCAAAGTCACAGCAGCCTTATAGCCGCCGCGCGCAACCTCAGACTGACTGACAAGGACAAGGTGGGCGAAGGCAGCGAAATAGCCGAAGTTTTTTTATATGGACTGATGCGACATCACTTCGGGGCACTATCTGTAGTTCCGAAGATATTTTACAAACAGAATATTCAAGACAATGCCAAAGGCGCAGACAGCGTTCATATCGTGGTGAACGGGGATGATTTCACACTCTGGTTTGGCGAGGCGAAGTTTTACAACTCCATAGCCGACGCTCGTTTGGACTCTGTAGTGACTTCTGTATTAAATTCACTCTCGACCGACAAGCTCAAGAAAGAAAACGCTATAATAACTAGTTTGTCGGACTTAGATGAATTGCCAATCTCTGCGGACCTTCGCGGCAGGATCAAGTCCGCTTTAGACAATCGGGAATCCATCGACAATTTGAAGTCCCGAATTCATATTCCGATCCTCTTGCTACACGAATGCGGCACGACAGCAGGAGCGACTGAATTATCGAAGGGATACAAGGCGGAGATAGCCGCATTCCACAAAGGCCGCGCGGAGTCCTACTTTTCAAAGCAGCTTGCGAAGGCGGGATCTATTCACAAGTACGATGACCTAAACTTCCATATTATCTTATTCCCGGTTCCGAGCAAGAAGACAGTCGTGGACGGGTTTGTCCAAACCGTCGCGTTCTACAAAGGTCACAAGTAATGGAGATTTTTGAGACCTGTCACGAGATCAACACGCAATTGTCCGCGCGGAACGAGGTGGCCGCTAGAAACCTCCTGATTCAACTACTAGCCGAATTGGATCAGAGCAAGACGACGTATCCGCAGCTGGTAAACCACATGATCCGGGCGACCGGCTTGTTTCCCTACCTGCAACTCGCAAGCGCGTCCTGGGACCAGAAATACGTGCATTCCGCGTTTGAGGTTGACGTTGGCCGTCGATCGGCAACCCTGCACCGAGAGCAATCCAGCGTCCTCGCGAGGCTTATGGATGGAAGGAGCATCGCTGTGAGCGCCCCGACGAGCTTCGGGAAGAGCTTTATCATCGACGCATTTATCGCCGCGAAGCATCCCGACACGGTTGTAATAATTGTTCCAACGATCGCACTTATGGACGAAACGCGGCGGAGGCTATTCAAAAAATTCTCCGGGCCTTATACAATTATAACGGCACCGGATACAAAACTCGGTTCTAAGAATATATTAATATTTCCGCAGGAGCGCGCTTTTGGCTACCTAGCGTTCCTCGGTAAGATCGATCTTCTTGTCGTAGATGAATTTTACAAGGCGAGCCAGAAGCACGATCCTGGTCGCGCTCCATCTCTAATCAAAGCGATCATCAAGCTATCAAAGAAGGCGACGCAGCGCTATTACCTAGCGCCGAATATCAAAAAGCTTGGCGATAATGCGTTTACAAGGGATATGGAGTTCATTGAGCTCCTGGATTTCAATACCGTCTATTTGGATATACAGGAGACGTACAAATCTATCGGATTAGACCCGGCTGAAAAAGGTGCGAAGCTTATAGAATTGATTTCTGAAGGGACTCGGAAGTCGCTCATATACGCCGGGACTTATACGAAATCCGAAAAATTTCTGAACTTTTAATAGAGGGCTTGTCTCCTGTCGACCGAGCACGTACTTCTTCCTTCGCCAAATGGCTAAGGGAGAACTATCAAGCAGACTGGCTGCTAGCCGATTTAGTCGAGCGGGGTGTAGGAGTTCATAACGGCAGCATGCACCGATGCCTAAGTCAGCTACAGATAAAACTTTTTGAGTATGACGATGGATTTAACAGCATCGTATCCACATCTTCCATAATCGAAGGTGTCAACACATCTGCGCAGAATGTGATCGTCTGGCGGAGCAAGCTCGGTCGAAACAACCTAAAGGATTTTACATATAGGAACATCATTGGGCGCGGGGGGCGCATGTTCAAATACTTCGTCGGAAATATCTACTTGTTGGACGCACCCCCGAAATCGGAAGATGAGCAACTTGAAATCGATCTTCCTGACAATATGTTGGGGACCCTCGACGAGAATAGTGATGCAGACGGACTAGATGATCGTCAACTTGATCGAATTCTTGAATATAAGTCTCAAATGTCTTCGATAATTGGAGAGCAGCAGTTCGCGCGGCTGAAGAAAGAAAATATCCTACAGGACAGCGATGCGGACTTTCTGCTGAGACTTGCGACCGATATGAAGCAATATCCTCATGAGTGGCGGGGCTTCGCCTATCTCAACTCAGAGAATTCCTCTGACTGGGACGCCATGCTCTTCAAGGTGATCAGCCTCAAGCCAAGTGGCTGGGACACTCGGTATACTAACGTCGTGACGGTCGCCAAGGCGATCGCGAACAATTGGCATCAAGACGTGATTCAGATCATCTCGTCCTTAAGACAAGATGGTATAGGCATAGAAGAATTCTTTAAATTAGAGCGAACCATCACATTCAAGTTGTCCGCCCTTCTCAGTGACACAAATGAGCTACACAAAATTATCGTGAACCCTTCGGTCGATATCTCTGGGTTCATAGGGAGAATGGGCCGCGCGTTCCTTCCAAGTGCGGTATACAATCTTGAAGAATACGGCCTACCGCGCATGATCTCGAAGAAAATTCATGAGGCGGGTCTAATCGATTTTGAGGGCCCAGACATGGACCTTCACAAAACGCTTGATCGACTTATGTCGCTCGGGATAGACGCCGTCTTAGCGACCAAATCGCTGGGGCCTTTCGATCGTTTTGTCGTACGCTTCTTCTTCGATGGCATCACTCCTGACGAGCCGGAGGCGCTAGAAGGCTTCCGCTAAAGAATTTGTTGTGGGAGTCGAAGTCGCCACCACATCGCTCAGACTCCAGCGAATGGCCGGATTCTTCGCGCAGCCCCCAGCGGCGGGGGCCCTCACCCTCCCCTCCGCCCGCAGCACAAACACCTTCGTCTTGACCGGCCTTCGCACATAAAGCTGCATCATGTCCTGGCTGATCAGGCCGGTACAGCCGCTGCTCAGTCCGCTCAACTGGGCCCTGGGCCTGTGCAGCAGCCCCGCTAAGCTGAATGGTCAGCGTGAAGACTTCGACGTTGCCCGCGAGTCGGTTCTTCGCATCGAACTCATGCAGGAATCGCACGGAGGTCAGCACCGGAACTTTGCCGACCTGAAAATTATAGGTGAGGTTCGGGCCGATGGCCGAGATGCGCCCCTTGAACGATCCGAGCACCGCGCCCGCGCCGCTGTCGCCCGTGATCTGCTGATAGCGGATTTTCGAGGCCGCCCGTCATCCGGTTGGCTGGCCGGGGCCGCCGCTTTCTTCAAAGCCCCATACCGCCAACGGCATATTCCGCCCAGTCATTGCTCACTTTACGGTGTTCCGGTTACCACGCGAAGGAGCCGACAATGGGCAATTTGAGAACCTGGGCGTTCGGATTTAGCGCCGCATTGCTCGCCGCTACCATACTCAGTCCACCGGCCGCCGCACAGCAACAACGAAAACCCAACATACTCGTCATCATGGGCGACGACATCGGCATGTGGAACATCGGCGCCTATAACCGTGGCATGATGGCCGGGAGGACGCCCAACCTCGACCAGATCGCCAAGGAAGGCATGCTGTTCACCGACTACTACGCGGAGGCGAGTTGCACGGCGGGTCGCGCCAACTTCATCACCGGGCAATTGCCGATCCGAACCGGCATGACCACGGTAGGCCAGGCGGGCGCTTCCGTGGGCCTGCCGGCGGAAGCGGTGACCACCGCCACGGTTTTGAAATCGATGGGCTATGCCACCGGCCAGTTCGGCAAGAACCATCTTGGGGACAAGAACGAGTTCCTGCCAACCGTCCATGGCTTCGATGAATTCTTCGGCTACCTGTATCACCTCGACGCCATGGAAGACCCGGCCCATCCCAACTATCCGCAGAACCTGCTGAATGTCGTCGGCCCGCGCAACATGATTCATAGCTGGGCGACAGACAGGGACGACCCGACGGAGGTGCCGCGCTGGGGCAAGGTCGGCAAGCAGAGGATCGAGGACGCCGGCACGCTCTATCCCAAGCGGATGGAAACGGTGGACGACGAAATTCGCGACTTTGCCATCGATTTCATGGACAGGGCCAAAAAAGACGGCAAGCCCTTCTTCGTCTGGCTCAACCCCACTCGCATGCACATCGTCACGCATCTCTCCCCCAAATACGAGGCGATGCGCAACTCGGAAAACGGCTGGTCGGAACATGAAGCCGGCATGGCCCAGCTCGACGACGATGTCGGCCTGGTGATGAAGAAGCTCAAGGACATGGGTGAAGACGACAATACGATCGTCGTCTTCACAACCGACAATGGCACCGAGGTCTTTACATGGCCCGATGGCGGTCAAACGCCATTCGCGCAGTCCAAGGGAACGGTGCTCGAGGGCGGCTTCCGCGTGCCCGCCATCCTTCGCTGGCCCGGCCATGTTCCGAAGGATTCAGTGCAGAACGGAATCTTCTCCGGCCTGGATTGGCTGCCGACCTTCGTGGCCGCTGCCGGCAATCCGAACATCACGAACGAATTGCTGCAGGGCAAGCAGATCGGAGACCGGACCTACAAGAACCATCTGGACGGCTACAACCAGCTGGATGCCATCACCGGCAAGGGGCCGTCTGCCCGGCACGAAATCTTCTACCTCGGCGAAAGCACGCTGGGCGCGGTCCGAATTGACGATTACAAGTTTCGCTTTATCGACCAGCCTGCTGGTTGGCTCGGTGAAAAGACGCGTCCGGACGTGCCTTACATCACAAACCTTCGCCTTGATCCCTTCGAACGCACTGGATGGCCGAACAACGGCACGAAGGAAGGCGCGCAGCAATACTTCGACTGGTTCAAGTTCCAGTTCTGGCGTTTCGTTTTCGTCCAGGACGTGATCGGTAAGGAACTTCAGACATTCCTAGACTTCCCCCCGATGCAACGGGGCGCCAGCTTCAATCTTGATGCAGTCAAAGCCGAAATGGCGTCAAAAATGGCTGCGGCGCAGGCGGCGAGCAAAGGCACAGGCAACTGAGCAGCAAATCTTCGCGGTGGGCTGCACGAAAATGAACGACCGCCACTCTCACATCGCGAGAGTGGCGGTCCCGTTTCATGAGGGGCTAACGAAGGCTCCCTACGCCGGCAGGACGACCACCTTCGTCTTGACCGGCGTCTGGGCATAGAGGTGGATCATGTCCTGGCTGAGCAGGCCGGTACAGCCGCTGGTCACGCCGGTCCCGATCGTCTCGGGATCGCTGGTGCTGTAGATCGTGTAGAGCGTGTATTTGCCGTTCTGGTAGAGATAGAGCGTGCGGGCGCCGAGGGGATTTTCGAGGCCGCCCGGCATGCCGCCGGCATATTTCGCCGCCTCCGGCTGGCGCTTGATCATCTCCCTGGGCGGCGTCCAGACCGGCCATTCGGCCTTGCGCCCGACATAGGCGTCACCGCTCCACAAGAACCCTTCGCGGCCCACATTGGCCCCATAGCGCGTGGCGTTTCCCTCGCC
>JAQGKD010000116.1 GCA_028290285.1 Hyphomicrobiales bacterium | reverse complement strand
CCCCAAACAAAGGCCGTCGAGACGCTGAAGTTAAACACCGCGCTCATGATGGCGCCGGCGGCTCCGGCGAAGGCCCAGGATTCGACATTCTGGATCGCCAGATTCGCGACGCTCAGATTTGCGAGCGCGCCAAGGCTGCAGGCGGTGACGAAGATGAAATAGCCGAACACGGCATCCTTGCCGCGCAGCATCTGCGAGCGGTAGGTCACCACATTGTTGAGGATGAAGTTCAGGGTCATGGCGACGATGGTTGCGATCGCCTGGGACTGCAGGAAGGGCGCGCCCGTCGCTTGCAAGAGCTGCAGAACCAGCAGGTGAACGATGAGGCCCAGACCGCCGACAATCGAGAAGAGAACGAAACGCGGCGGAACGAAGCCGTGCGAAAGCTTGTCGATCAGGAGGAAGGCGTATTCCGCGAGAATCATCACATCAAGCTTGCTCTCGCCGGACAAGCGGTCGCGAAAGACATAGGGCACTTCGATGATCTTGAGCGGCTGCGGCGAGGAGCTGAGGAGGTCGAGCAGGATCTTGTACCCCTGCTGCGAGAGTTCCGGCACAGCGGCGTCGAAGACGGAGCGGCGCGTCATGAAGAAACCGCTCATCGGATCGCTGACCGCGCCGCCGATCACCAGTTTCGACAACGACGTCGCAAACGAGCTCATCTTGCGGCGGCTCTGGTCCCAATCGCCGAGCCCGCCGCCGTCCAGGTGACGGCTCGCAATGACCAGGTCGACTTGCCCCTGAGCAGGATCTTTGCCCAGAACGAGATCGAGCATGGGCGCCAGCAATTTCTCATCATGCTGCATGTCGGCATCCATGACGCCGACGATCTCGGCACTGGCGCTCATCGCGCCTTCGACCACTGCGGACGAGAGCCCGCGGCGTCCAACCCGCCGGATGCATCGAACCGGAAAGCCGTCGCGGGCTACGGCGAGCGCCTCGCGCCAGGTGCCATCCGGACTGTCGTCGTCGACGATGATCATCTCCCAAAGGCGGCCTTCGAGCGCGCTGGCGACCGCCGCCACAAGCGGCCGAATGTTCCCCTTTTCATTATACGTCGGCACGACGATAGAGAGGGTTGGCACGAGTCTCGGGCGGGCGACGGGTGTCTCGACAGCGCCGATCTCTGCTGTGGATGCTGTCGCTTCAGCCTGCAATGTAAATCTCCAAAAGTGCCAAGTTCATAGCCTAGCGGAAAGCGAACGCCTTTCAATGTCCGAAAAGCGTATTGAATTCCGGCTTCGATCGGCCGGGGCGGCCGGATTCCTGTAACATCCACGCACAGCCGGGATGGACAGCTGGCTCAGGACCTCCGGGTTCCTGCCGCGCCAGCGCCTGGTGTTGAAGCGCAAAGGTCGCCTGGACGAGGTGGTCTGCGGCGCGCGCATTGCTGGCTTTTACGCTTGCTGTAACATCGGCGCCGATGCAGATGGAAATCAGGGACGCAGGGAGGCGGAGACGGGTTTGACGCAGGTTCAGCGCTCAGGGATCGATAGGGCGCCATTGAAGCGCTTCGCGCACCGAATGGATTTCGGAGCAGTGTTGCTGACACTCGTGGCTTGGTGCGTCTCGTTTCCCGCGATGATCCCGGTGCGCTTCAATGACCGCGGCGTCTTTGTCTCAACGGCCGAGCGCCTGCTGGCGGGCGACGCGCTCTACGCCGGCGTTTATGACAACAAGGAGCCGCTCTTCTATTATTTTGTGGCGATTCAGCGTTATTTCGGGGCTGGCGGCGAGATCGCCGCCGAAGTCTTTCTGGTGCTGATCTGTTGTTTGTCGATTTTCGCCGTGGCAGTGACACTGTGTTCACGGTCGGCTGCGGCCATTGTGTCTTTTGCACTGGCGCCGATCGTCATTACCGGCGGCTTTTACCTTCCGGGGCATACACACCTGCCCGGAACGGCTCTGATTTTCCTGTGCCTTGCGCTGTGCTGGACCAATCGGCCCTTTCTCGGCGGCGTGCTCCTGGCGGTTTTGGCGGCGACCAAATTGCCCCTGGCCCCGCTGGGAGGCGCCATCGTCCTGACGGTCGTCGTGTGGCGCGGCGGCGGTCACGGCTTTGTCCGTTGTGCGGCCGGAGGTATATTGGCGGGGAGTGGAATCGTCGCCCTGCTGTATTCCCGCGGCGAGTTGGGGCCCTTCTGGCAAGCCTTTCAGGACAACCTCGCCTATGCGCAAGGCGGCCCGATCGCCGGCGCGCGCAGCCCCTGGCTCGATCACCTCGTCAGGGTCAAAAGCAAGGCCTCCGCTCTGGCGGTTCTCGCAATCCTCCTCTGCGCTGCGATCGCGGTCCGCTACGGCGTCCGGCGCCAACGAAGCGACGTCTTGATCCTGGTCGGATGCTGCTTGTTGACCGGCCTGGCTTCAATCGCGGTCCTGGCCCTGTCAGGCCTGTGGCCGCACCACAATCAGATTTTGTACGTGCCCGCGTGTCTCGCCTTGCTGGCGGCGGCTCCGGCTTTTGACGCGTGGCGCCAAGACCATGCGGGCGTCGCGGTCGTCGCGGCGGTCCTGATGGCGCTCACGCTGGGCGGCGCCTTGGATGTGTTTCTGATCCCGCAGCGGTTGATGGGATTGAGCCGCACACTGGCAAGCCTGAACGAGCTTTCGCCCGAAACAATCGCACTTCTCGACACGCGCAAGACGGGTGCCTACGCGCGGCTGGGCGGAAATGATGACATGGCGCACGCTATCGGCCTTCGCGCTTGGAGATTGTCATGCCCGAAATTTCACCAGTATCCCTTCGGGTCCCGTGAACAGCTGCACGCGGCGCTCGCCTGCGCGCTCCGCGCTCCCAACGTCGTTGTCGCCAGGTCTTTCCAGCCCGTCGAGACCCGCCCCTTGTGGAACGAGTTTGTAGCGGATGCGGAGCGCGCCCTCACGGCGGAGTTCGAATGCACGAACGCGAGTGGAATCAGGATCTGCAGACGCAAGGCAGATGAAGTCGAGGATTACAGCCGGTGAATGAAAGCCCCGAGGGCGTGCAGATTGTTGAAGACGGCGGCGCCCCAGAAAGGACGCGGGCGCTGCTCGCTGTTATGGTTCTTGCCGCGGTGTTGCGCATCGGCTCCTATCTACTTTTTCCCAACATCCATTATGCGGACGAGATCTTCCAACACCTGGAACCTGCATATCGGCTCGGGACAGGCGAGGGGGTCATTACCTGGGAGTTTCGCGAAGGCATTCGTTCCTGGTGGTTGCCGGGCGTGATTGATTTCATCATGCGCATCGGCTCACTCGCGTCAGAATCTCCCAGCGTTTATT
>JAQGKD010000097.1 GCA_028290285.1 Hyphomicrobiales bacterium | reverse complement strand
TTCGTATGGAGCAGTACGCGAACATAGAAGACCTCGTGAACTCCTCATCCGAGCTGTCATTCAAGCCGGCGACGCTTACCTTCGGCTGGGGTGCCGATATGCGGGTGACCTGGACGGAGTTGCCATCCGTGTTCCTCGACATGGAATTCAGGCACGGTTCGGTTACCGTCTTCTTCAGCCTCGGCCTGGCGGGCGAGGGCGAGAATGTCGATATCAGGCACATCTCCTTCGAAGCACCGTCGCCAGATCCGTCGCTCAACACGAGGCGTCTCGTTGAAGCACTGAATGCGTCCCGTTGCGTCACGCCGCGCGATTGACCATGTCCCGCCGACAGCCTCAGGCAAGCTCAGGCGTGCAATCTCCAGCGTGACTTGATCGGAGCGCTATCATGGGTCCGCTATTCCTTCTCGATCTAGCCGCCCAGCAGGCGCGCTGGCTAGGCACTCGGCAAACTGCGATCGCCGGGAACATCTCCAATGTGAGCACGCCGGGCTACAAGGCCGTCGACGCGCGCCCCTTCGAAGAGGTTATGGACAGAACGGCTCTGACAATCCAGGCGAGCGCACCCGGACATATGGCGATCGATGCGTCTGACACGCGTGGAACGGTCGTTCGTCAGAGCCGCGATGGCTGGGAAACCTCGTATTCTGGCAATAACGTTACACTCGAGGATCAATTGCTGAAGGCCGGTGAAGTCAATCGTGGCTACGCTCTCAATACGGGGATCGTGAAGGTGTTCAACCGCATGATGCTCGCCAGCGTGAAGGGCTGATTTATGGTTGACCTTCTCGGTGCCTCTCTTCGTATTGCCGGTTCTGGCATTCAGGCTCAATCAGCTCGTCTCAAGGTGATCTCGGAGAATATCTCGAATGCGAGTTCGACCGGATCCACACCGGGATCCGATCCGTTTTCTCGCAAGACAATTACTTTCGAGTCCGAGATGAACCGTGCAGCCGGCTTGGCACTCACCAAGGTGAAATCGGTCGGCATCGACGAGGCGCCTTTTCCGGTCGAGCATTCGCCTGGACATCCTGCCGCAGATGCAAATGGCAACGTGAAGATGCCCAACGTCGATATTCTCGTCGAGACAGCGGATATGCGCGATGCAACGCGTGCCTATGAAGCCAATCTGCAGGTTGTAAAGCAGTCTCGTGATCTTCTTGCCATGACCCTCGACCTCCTGAAAGGAGCGTGATGATGATAGATGCCGTTTCACTCATTGCTTCCACGAAAAGTGCTGGGACACCTATTGGGGGCGGGATTGCCGCTGCTGCAGCGCCGGCGGGGCAGGTCGACTTCGCAAAGGTGCTTTCAGAGGTCGCTGGCATTGCCGTCGATACGATGAAGGCTGGTGAAGCCGCCTCTATCGAGGGTTTGCGAGGCAAGCTGCCGTTGCAGGACGTCGTCGATGCGGTGATGTCGGCGGAAAGAACATTCCAGACCGCGCTCGCGCTGCGCGACAAGGCGGTCGGTGCGTACCAGGAAATCAGCCGTATGGCGATCTGAGGAGAGTTAGATGAGAGCGTTGGCTATTGCGGCGTCGGGCATGAAAGCGCAACAACTACATGTCGAGGTAATCGCGAACAACATTGCCAACATCAATACGACGGGCTTCAAGAGAGCGCGCGCAGAGTTTACGGACTTGCTGTATCAAGCTGAGCGCCTGCAGGGCACGTCCAATCGTGGCAGCGACAATATGATACCGGAAGGCGCACAGGTGGGTCTGGGTGTGCGAACCGCGGCGATCCGGAACCTGCATGTGCAGGGAACGCTCGAGAGTACCGGCAACAAGCTTGATCTCGCCTTGACGGGCCGCGGGTGGTTCCAGGTGACCGACGCAGCCGGTGAGACGCTTTACACTCGCGCAGGAGCATTCAATACCAACGCGACAGGGCAATTGGTCAATGCGGACGGGTACAAGCTCGTTCCTGCGATTACCATACCCGCCACGGCCACCGACATCCTCGTCGGCGAAAGTGGCATTGTCAGCGTGCGCCTAGACACGCAAACCGCTCTCCAACAAGTCGGTCAACTGACAATCGCCAACTTCGCCAATGAGACCGGCCTCGAGCCCCTGGGCGGGAACCTCTATCGAACGACCACGGCGTCGGGCACTGCCGTCGCGGCGGTGCCCGGAGACCCAGGTTTTGCCACTGTAAAGCAGGGGTACCTGGAAAGCTCCAATGTCGATCCGGTTCGCGAGATAACCGACCTGATAGCTGCGCAACGCTCATACGAGATGAACTCGAAGGTCATCACGGCAGCCGATCAGATGATGCAGACAATCGCGACGGGTATGAGGTAGGACTATGAATCTCAGTGGCGTTGTTGTTCTAGCAGGTACGATGCTCGCTTCTGGTGCCTGCATTGGTGCAGACACACAACTCGCGGTGCCGCTGAAGACGATCTATCCAGGAGAGGTGATCAGCGCCGCCTTGCTGGGCGCCCGGCCTTTCGATCTTCGCGACGGGCAGGGTGGTGCATTCGTGCGCCTTCCTGACTCACTCGAAGGCAAGGTCGCCAAGCGCACGCTCCTTGCCAATCAGCCGATCCCCGTCCTCGCCGTTGAGGAGCAGCGTCTTGCGCTGGTCGGCCGGCAGGTGCGCGTCGAATATCGGGAGGGAGCGCTAGGCATCTCGACATTTGGCTCCGTGCTGCAAGCAGGCGCGCTCGGGGAAACGATCAGCGTGAGAATCCTTGACGGCGGACGTGTCGTGTTCGGCACTGTGGAACGGGATGGGAGCGTGCGCGTGCATGACGTGGGATCGTGAGTATGTGGGGGCGTAGCATTTTCGTGGCGGTGATGGTCGTTGGGTCGGCCCTCGCCGCACATGCACAGTCGCGTATCAAGGATATTGCGAGCCTCCAGGGGGTGCGTGACAATCAGCTTGTGGGGTACGGTCTCGTCGTCGGACTGAACGGCACTGGTGATTCCCTGCGCAGTTCTGTCTTTACGGATCAGTCTCTGCAGTCGATGCTCGATCGTATGGGTGTCAGCGTCAGTAACGGCACTATGCGCACGCGTAACGTGGCTGCTGTGATCGTAACGGCCGATGTGCCGGCGTTCGCGGGGCGCGGCAGCAGGCTCGACGTGACCGTTTCCTCACTCGGTGATGCGAGCTCGCTGATGGGCGGGACGCTTGTCATCACGCCCTTGGCGGGCGTCGATGGCGTGACCTATGCCGTGGCGCAGGGGCAGGTGGCCGTCTCCGGCTTTCAGACAGTTGGTCAGGCGGAGACTGTGACTCAAGGCGTTCCCACTGCCGGGCGTATTGCAAATGGCGCCATCATCGAACGTGAGCTGCCGGGACGGTTCGCGGATCTCGGGCCGATGGTGCTCGAATTGCGTAATCCGGATTTCAAGACGGCTGTCGAAATGGTCGATGCTGTGAATGACTACACGATGCGGCGTTACGGTGTGCGCAGCGCAACCGAGCGCGACTTCCGCAGTGTTGTTCTGTCTCGTCCCTCCAAGGTAAGTCCGACACGCTTCATGGCTGAAATCGGGGATCTCACCGTTGTGCCGGACGTTCCAGCCCGCGTCGTAGTCGATGCTCGTTCAGGTACTGTCGTCATTGGCCAGGATGTGCAGATATCCACCGTCGCGGTGACGCATGGAAATCTGACCGTTCGCGTGACGGAGACGCCGACCGTCTCGCAACCCGCTCCCTTTTCAAAGGGTCAGACGACGGTCACTCCGCAAACAAGAATCGGTGTCGATCAGGATGGTGGACCGATCGCTGTCGTCAGTGGCACGACGCTGAAGTCGCTGGTCCGCGGACTGAACCAAATGGGGCTGAAGCCTACGGGGATTATTGCGATCCTGCAGGCCATCAAGACAGCCGGTGCCTTGCAGGCAGATCTGGTCGTGCAGTAACAGCTCGACGCAAGCTTGCTGGCCGATGGTCCTCGTGTGGATGACATCGGAGATGGGTTGCGCGATGCGCTTGAAGGGTTGGCCAGTAGAGACAGTCCGCGCATGCGCAATAGCCATCCTGGCTTACGCCGCTGTGTGCGACACTGCGATTGCTGAGCCCGGTGCCGCCGAGGGCGTCCAGACGACGCAGCCGCTGGATCTGACGCCGTCTCGCACCAAGCGTCCTATCAAAAAGCCCTCTCGTGAAACGCGATCTGCTTCAGTCCCAAAGGTTGACCCAAAGGGCAATGCTGCAAAAGCGCCCGTCAAAGGTGCAGCTGCGATTCGTGGTGAGATTCCCAAACTCGTTTTACGGGAGCCCGCGCCGGTGAAGCCGTCCGTTGCAGATGTGCCTTCGGCAAGCAGCGAAAGCTTTGGCAAGCCGGAAGCACCGAAGGCAGCCCTTGCGCCTGAGAACAAGATCTCTCCCAACGCAGCTGTGATCGCACAGTTTTGTAACGCGCTTTCTCCGGCTGCTTCGGATGGTCGGCTTGCATGGCAGGCGCGGAGAATGGAGGAGCTCGAGGCCAAACTGCGCGATCGCATTGCCGAGCTCGAGGCCAAGCGGGCGGAGACGGCCGATTGGCTCAAGCGACGGGAAGAAGCCCTGAAGATGGCGGATGAAGCGGTCGTGGCGATCTACTCCAAGATGAAGCCGGACGCTGCCGCGGCACAGTTTTCAGCCATGGATGAAAGTGGGGCGGCTGCAATTCTCGTGAAGCTGAATCCGCGCGCCGCTGGCACGGTTCTTAATGAAATCGAAGCAGGACGCGCAGCGCGTATCGCCGCCGAAATGGCCGGTGTTGGCGTGCGTCGTGATGTTGCAAGGAGTGTACAATGAGGCGTGTTCTGTTGATTGGATCTCTCCTCGCTGCGACAGGTTGTGCGCGTTTGAGCGAGACGGGCCGCGAGCCCGCTATGACACCCATCGGAAGCGGCCTCTATGCTCCTGTCCAAGGGTTTCCAGGCTCTGCGCCTGCTTATGGCGCACGCAACGGCATGGTGTCGCTCTGGGACGATTCTCGTGGCGATCTGTTCCGCGATCCAAGAGCCTCGAAGATCGGCGATGTGATCACGGTGAGTATCTCGATCAACGATCGTGCGTCCATGGGCAACAGCAGCGATCGATCGACCGATGCAAAGGCTACGAGCAGCTTCAATGCAGGAGTGTCTTTCGGGCCCGGATACAAGGCAGATGGATCGCTCGATATCGAGTCGAAGTCCTCAGCTACAGGCAAGGGGAATATCGACCGGGCCGAAAAGATCCAGTTGTCCATCGCCGCCGTCGTTACAGATGTGATGCCTAACGGCAACCTTCTCATCAGTGGCTCGCAGGAGGTCCGCGTGAATTACGAGCTTCGTCTGCTCAATATTGCGGGCGTCGTGCGGCCGCGCGACGTATCTCGCGACAACATGATTTCGTACGAGAAGATTGCCGAGGCGCGAATTTCATACGGCGGACGCGGCAGGGTGAGCGAAGTACAGCAGCCCGCCTACGTGCATCAGATCTACGACACGCTGAAACCCTTCTGACGAGGATTCGATGGCTGCGGAAAAAAGCACAGGCGCGAAAAGCAGCGCGGGGCAGGGCAAGGGCGGAGCGCTGCTTCCGCTCGTGCTTCTGACGCTCCTCGCCGCTGGCGCTGGCGCGGCGCACGGGCTTCAGATGTTCGATGTGTTTCGTGGTGCACAGAAGCCCGCTGGTGACGATGTTGCCGCAACGGCAACCGCGGGGCATGGCGTTCCACCAAAGGCAGAAGGGGGGCATGGTGCGCCTGCAGCGGGTGGCCACGGCGGATCGGCGCCGCCGGCCGCGGTCGCCGCCGCAGTCAAGCTGCCATCGAAGATCGTGATTCGAGATCTCCCCCCTGTTGTCACGAATGTCGCGATGCCGGCCGAGTCCTGGGTGCGCCTCGAGGCCTCCATTGTCTACGACCAGGCAGATCTTCCCAATCCCGATGTCCTGATCACGGAAATTTCGGGCGATATGCTGGCCTTTTTACGCAGCGTTTCCCTGCGCGAGATTCAGGGCTCGGAAGGGCTCATGTTCCTGCGTCAGGATTTGAAGGAACGCATCGCATTGCGCGCGGATCGCAAGATTCGTGATTTCGTGATTCAGACCCTGGTGGTGCAATAGTGAAATTCTCACGAACCCTTCTTGCTGGCTTCTTTGTTGTGGGACTGGGTGGCGTAGCAGCGGCGCAGACGCTTGATTTGAATTCCCTGCTCCCGCAAGGCGGCGGGTCCGTGACCGGCCGCATCGTTCAGGTGGCAGCCGTGCTCACCGTCCTGTCCCTTGCGCCAGGCTTGCTCGTGATGGTGACGAGTTTCACGCGCTTTGCCGTTGCACTGTCCTTTTTGCGTTCAGGTGTAGGCTTGCAGAGCACGCCTGCAAATCTGGTATTGATCAGTCTCGCCCTGTTCATGACATTCTTTGTGATGTCGCCGGTATTCGAAAAGTCATGGAATGAAGGGCTTCGCCCGCTCATGGACAATGAAATTTCGGAGAAGGACGCGTTCGCCAAGATTGTTATGCCGTTTCGAGAATTCATGTTGTCGCAGGTACGTGACAAGGATCTCGCGATGTTCGAGGAGCTGGCGCGGGCCGATCTGAAATCACAGGATAGAACGGTCACGGACTTGCGGGTTCTCGTGCCGGCCTTCATGATCTCCGAATTGCGCCGCGGATTCGAAATCGGGTTTCTTATTGTCCTGCCGTTCCTCGTGATCGACATGATCGTTTCGACGCTCACGATGTCGATGGGCATGATGATGTTGCCGCCGTCGGTCATCGCACTGCCGCTGAAGGTTCTGTTCTTCGTCCTCATCGACGGTTGGAACATGGTGATTGGCAGTCTCATCCGGTCATACGGTTGAATTGGCTGCCGTGTATCAAAATGGGTAACGGGTTATTAAGGGCGTTTTGAGAATATTAACCATACAGCGGAACGGGCGCGCTACGGCGTTCGAGGCATGAAGCCACTCTGCTGTACCGGTGAAAGCCCGGTATGCCACCGCCTCGGAGATCATTTAGGGATTCGCGCATGACTAGTCTTCTCACCAATGCCTCGGCCATTACGGCCCTGCAGAATCTGAACGCCACAAACAGGTCGATGCAGACGACGCAGGACCGGATTTCGACCGGCATGCGCGTGGCCAACGCCTCCGATAACGCAGCTTATTGGGCGATCGCCACGACGATGAGATCCGATAACAGTGCTCTTTCGACTGTGAAGGATGCCTTGGGTATGGGCACCGCCACCGTTGACGTTACGTCATCCGCGATGACGAGCACGTCCGATCTGGTCAGCCAGATCAAGGCCAAGCTGGTCGCCGCGCGCGAGCCTGGTCTCGACCGAACCAAAGTTCAGGCTGAAATCTCACAGCTGCAGAAGCAACTGAAGAGTGTTGCGGATTCCTCTGTGTTCTCTGGTGAGAACTGGCTTTCCGTCGATTCGGGTTCTGCCGGCTTCAACACAGTCAAAAGCATCGTTTCGTCCTTCACGCGGTCAGCCGGGTCGATCACCGTCGGGACCATCGACGTTGATATCGATGCGACCAAGCTCTACGACGCGAACGGCCAGCTTGGTATTCTTGACAAGTCCCGCACGCTGAACACGACCACTGGCAGCGTAGACGCGCTTGATATTTCCAGCCTGACTGATTCCTCCGCTGACCAAGCGACTCTTGACGATTACATCGGCATTGTTGATTCGGCTTTGACGGACATCATCTCTGCGGCTAGTGATCTTGGCGCCGTGAAGAACCGCATAACCATGCAGACGACCTTCGTCGCGAACCTCATGGACTCTGTGACCAAGGGCGTGGGGCAGCTCGTTGATGCCGACATGAGCCAGGAATCCACCCGTCTGCAGGCGCTTCAAGTCCAGCAGCAGCTGGGCGTGCAATCCCTGAGCATCGCCAATCAGAATAGCCAGCAAATTCTATCCCTGTTCAAATAAGGGACGCTTCTCTCGTTTTCTACCGATAAGGGCCTCGTCTCGCGACGTGGCCCTTTTTGTTGCAACCCTGGTGCAAGCTTCCTCCTCCATTTTGACACAGTGCGAGGGTTCGCGGGCCGGGGATTTGTGGAATGACGGCGGTAGAACAAGCAGAGCGTGTGCTGTCGGGATTGAGACAGCTCGGTACGCGCCGGCTGATCGCGTTGGGTGTAATCGGCGTTCTTGTTTTCGCGCTGACTGGTATTGCCGGCTTTGTTCTCAGCCGCCCTACTTTCGAGCAGCTTTACTCGGGCCTCGACCGTGCTGACGTGGGTCGCATCGGCGCGTCCCTGCGTGAGGCGGGTATTTCCTTCGATGTCAGCTCGGATGGAACCTCCGTTCTCGTTCCCTATGGGCAGAGCGCGCAGGCGCGCATGATGTTGGCGGAAAAAGGCCTCCCGACCAATGCAAACGCGGGTTACGAGCTGTTCGACAAGCTTGGTTCGTTGGGTCTGACATCGTTCATGCAGGAAGTGACGCGTGTCCGCGCGATCGAAGGCGAGCTGGCTCGCACGATCCAGCTGATGCGAGGTATCAAGGCTGCGCGTGTTCACATCGTTCTGCCTGACGAGGGTTCTTTCCGGAGACAGAGGAAGCCATCGTCCGCTTCGGTCGTCTTGCGTATGGAATCGGCTTACGATTCGAGCTCTGCCCAAGCGATCCGCCATCTGGTCTCGTCAGCAGTTCCGGGGCTCTTGATTGATCAGGTCACCATTCTCACTACGGACGGTCGCTTGCTGTCGAGCGCCAACGAGGGCACGGAGTCAGGCATCGGGCGCAAGCTTGAGCTGGAACAATCCGTATCCAACGAAATCCAGGAAAGCGTTCGGAAGACTCTCGCGCCGTATCTCAGCCTGAAGAACTTTCAGGTGAGCGTCGCTGCGCGGCTGAACACCGACAAGCGGGAAAGCAGCGAAACCATCTTCAACCCGGAATCGCGTGTCGAACGCTCCGTTCGCGTGGTCAAGGAGACGCAGGCCTCGCAGAACGCGACAAGTCAGAATCCCGCTGGTGTCGATCGGAACGTTCCGCAGGACAAGTCGCGCGGAGGCGACGGCAAGCAGTCGAGCGAAGAAAACCAGAAGCGCGAAGAGCTCACCAACTACGAGCTGTCGTCGAAGCGTGTGTCCATCGTCAGTGGTGGTTATTCGATCGAGAACATGTCTATCGCCGTGCTGGTCAATAAGGCGAGCCTTGCGGCTGGTCTCGGCGAAAATCCCAAGCCTGCCGACATTGATGCGAAGATCTCCGAAATAGAGCAGCTCGTTTCGTCGGCCGGTGGTTTACGCAAGGACCGTGGGGACATCATCAAGGTTTCCGCCGTCGACTTCCTCGATGCAGGACGCGATCTGGAGCCCGTTCCGCCGCCGTCGCTGCTTGAGATGCTGGACCGGCAGTCGGGAACACTGATCAAGGCTGTGACCGCCCTCGTTATCTGTATTCTTATTGTCTGGTTTGGATTGCGGCCCGCCATTCGTGCCTTCGCAGACGCCGCGCCTGCGGAACAGTCGAGCTTTGCCGAACAGCCATTCCTGCCGGGTTCTGATTTCGCCACGGCGTCCATGCCATCATTTTCCGGCGGAATGGATTTTCCGGTCAATCCGCTCGCCAACAATTTTGATGCGCCGGACGGGCCTGACCAGGAGATGCTGGATGAGATGACGCGCCAGTCCGCCAACTCGCCGCAGAAACGGATCGAGCATCTCGTCCAGTTTAATGAAGACCAGGCCGTCGCGGTCCTGCGGGCATGGATGCGTGAAGGGAAAGCCGCATGAAACCGATGCCACTGACGCATTTCCTGCCCGTTCTCGATGCCCACAAGTCACGCCAGATTGAAGCCCCGCGCAGGGATATCCATCTCGTTCCAGCAAAGCCGGTGCGGGACGAAGAAAGCCTGCCCGATCGCCGCAATTCCGAAGCCGCAGCATACGAACTCGGCTTCAGAGAGGGGTGCGAATCCTTCGAGGCGCGCGAAAAGGAGCGTCTTGCAGAAGAAGAGCGACGCTTCGCGGAGCGACTGGAATTGGCGCGTGCGGCCTGGACCCGGGACCAGGGAAGTCTGATCGCCAACGGGGTGGTGAAAGCACTCGGTGTGATCGAGCGCGGGATTTGCGAAGGAGCGGAGCGTATTCTCAAGCAGGTCATCGACGAGACGATGCGGCAGCGCGCTATGGCGGAATTCGCGGAATCGATCGGTCATCTGCTGCGCGACGGCGAAGCTGGGATCATCACGGTGCATGGCCCGGCCGACCTTCTCACCGAGTTGCAGACCCGGCTCCTACCCCATGGTGGAACAGTCGAATTCAATGAGCAGGAAGGTGCAGAAGTTTGGGTTCGGGTAGATCAAACTCATATCGAGACACGTTTTGGCGCATGGCGCTCATCCCTGAAAATCGAAGGATAGACCGCGATGCATGAGAAGCCCGATATGGAAATGATCATCATCAAGCGAGGGCATCCGCACGAAGAGCATCCACACGGCGGTGCATGGAAAGTCGCTTTCGCCGACTTCATGACGGCGATGATGGCCTTCTTCCTCGTGCTCTGGATCGTTAATTCGACGAACAAGGAAACACGCTCGTCGGTAGCCCGCTACTTCAATCCGATTCGAATCTCGGACACCACGCCGGCGCGCAAGGGGCTGAAGGACCCCAAGGAAGCCGATTTCGACGCCGCAGCAGCGGATGAACGGGCCAAGCCGAAAAGCGGGACACTCAACAATATCGACGGCCAGAGCGGGCCTGCGGCCGGCAATGGCGGTCGCTTGACGACGGTTGACACTGTAGCGCCGAACCCCGTTGTGCCCAGCGTCGTGGTGGATCCGGTGACTGCGCGCGATCCCTTTATTGTGCTGGATGAGATTGCCGGTCCCGTAACAGGCGCTTCCATGTCTGAAGGTCCCGCTGTTTCGGCCGAAATCGACCTCCTCGCAGATGGGCCATTGCAATTTCGGGACCCCTTCGCGCCTCCGTCGCCGGTGGTGCCGCCCTTGGCGAAGCCATCCGTGCGGGGCGCGGGCAAACCTACGGCACCGCCGCCGTCGAAGATCGAATCGAAAACAAAAGGCAGAGTACCATCGTCCGACGTCAGGGCAGATTCCGTCGAGGTCGCTATGATCGATGGCGAACCGACGCCGCCTTCGGCGGTTCAATCCAAAGGTGCGGCCGGGAAAGCTGCTGCAACGAGGGCTGCCGCTGAAGGCTCGGGCGCTGAGGGCGAGGCTGCGGATGGGGCGGTCCCGGTGCGAATTCTGGTCGAGGGCGATACCCCGTTGAAAAGTGGTCCGGGAGCCAAGCAGGCGATCGCGGATGCGGGAGCACTAAAGAATCGCATTTCAGAGGCGTTGCGCGAAGTGGGCCTGGACCAGGGACCGCATCTCGAAGTGCGCGCAGTCGAAGAGGGACTTCTCATCAGCCTGACCGACGACCTGAACTTCGGCATGTTTTCCGTAGGTTCGGCTGAACCCCAGAAGAAGGTCGTCCGCGCGATGGAGAAGATCGGGCACATACTGGCTGCCCAGGCGGGGAGTTTCATCATTCGAGGCCATACGGATGGACGTCCGTTCCGGTCTGCGGCCTATGACAATTGGCGACTTTCGTCGGCCCGCGCGCAAATGGCGGCCTATATGCTCGTTCGCGGCTCGCTCGATGAGAAGCGAATCGAGCGGATCGAGGGACATGCGGACAGGGCGCTGCGCGTTCCCACCGACGCGAACGCGGCCGAGAACAGACGCATCGAAATCCTGCTCCGGCGGCAGAAATGAGAGCGCTGCTGCTCGCTGGGATTCTGGCGCTTACGGCCACCTGCGCGTGGGCGGAGGCGCCGGCGCCGTACCGTCTGATACGCGCGCTGCTCGAGTTGCAGAACCAGATTGCGAACGGCAAGGCGAGTGCGCGCGTCGAGCAGCCGCGCCTGCTGGCTGAGATCAACCGCCAGTTCGCCAGTGCGCCCACGGAAGTGTGGCTTGAGCCACGGAATGCCCGCGCAGCCGTGCTCTTCACCCTGAGCGGTGGCTCGGCGCGCGGTATGCGCCAGATCTTGCAAAAAGGCGGCTTCGCGCAGGAAGAATTCAGACTGGCGCGTGGTGCATTGGCCTATGCGGAGGGGCACGCGGACAAGGCGCGCGAAATGCTCATGCCGATCGACGCTCGCGGTCTCGAACCGGCACTCGGTGGACAGCTTGCGTTGGTGCAGGCGGCGCTGGTCCTTCCGGCGGATCGCGAAAAGGCGATCGAACTTCTGGGGCTCGCACGGCTTCTGTCGCCGGGCACATTGGTCGAAGAAACGGCTTTGCGCCGGCAGATTTCGGTCGTCGGGCAAACCGCGGATGCTGACCGCTTTGCAGATCTCGCCCACCAGTATGCGCGGCGATTCAAGCAATCGCTTTACGCCCAGGAATTCCGGGAGAGCTTCACCGCCTCGGTGGTTCGCCTGGGTATTACCGTGTCAGCGGACAAGGCCGCCGCACTCGAGCCCATACTGGCGACGTTCGAACCGGACGAGCGCTGCCGCCTCGCGATTCTCATCGCGCGTACCACGTTGCTGGATGGTGCGTTCCGCAGCACCGACGTCTTTTCCGAGATGGTGATGCGACCGCCTGTCGATCAGAGCTGCGACGTGATGCGGGCCCGGCTTTATCGCGCCGCCTCCCATGTCAACGAGCCGAACGCCTCGCAGCACATGCTGATTCTGGAATCAATCGATCCCGCGCGACTGACAGCCGAGGACGAATCGTTGCGCCAGGCAGCGCTGGCGATGGGCAAGCTCGTTGGCAGCTGGCCGGAATCAAAGGCCCCTGCGGCGGGCGGGACTGCGCAATCGGAATTGCGCGGAACATCTCTTCTCGCCGATGCGCAGAAAGCGTTGACGCGATCGGACACGCTTCTGAGGGGGAGGCCCTGATGCTTCGCGCCAAGCTCGATATTATCCCATCGCAGGGGCCTCGTGCGCCTGTCGTGCAACGAGATCCGTCCGGAGAGAAGAGCGCAGGCGAATCGTTCAGTCGCCTCGTCGATCGTAAGAGTGCCGAGACCCCGGCCGTTCAGAAGGATGCGACCGACGGGTCCAAACCAACCGCGGCAAAGCCGGAGGACACTGTTCCGGCCGATGCCTATGCCAGCGCGACGCCGTCCGACGCCTCCCAGACGCCGGGGTGGCAGGCCATGCTTGCGCAAGTTCTCGCGCAGGGTGAACCGCTGGGGGCGTCGCCGCCTGCTACTTCCGGGTCGGCTGACGCGGAGGTCGCTAAGGGCGTTGTTCCAGATGGCATTCCACAGCCGCCCTCCCTGCAGAAAGGCGCGCGCGGGCCGCACGCCGATTCGCTCGGGATTGCGTTACAGGCCGCGCCCGGCGCCCCCGCCGGAGATCGTCTGCAACAGCTGCTGCTCGATGGGGGCCAGTCCAAGCAGGGGCCGGGAACGCATCCCCATGCGGCCGAATTGCGAGGGGAGCTTGCCGACAGGAAGGGTGACGATGAAGTCCGCACCGTCGTCGTGAGCAATGTCTCTACCACAACCCATTATCCCGTCGTGGCGGATCCGATTCGGCAGATCGTTTCCGAAGTGTCACGGGAGGTTACCGCGAGCACGGCGTCCAATTCGGCGCAGCCTGCGGATGTCACCCCCGGTCAGCAGTCAACAAAAACGCTGCATGTTCAACTCGAGCCTGAATCTTTGGGCTCGGTGACCGTCCGAATGCGCTTGTCGGGTGCGCGGCTGTCCATTCAGCTGGATGTGGCGCGGCCCGAGACCCTTGCCATGATCACGCGTCAACAGGATGTGTTGCACCGCAGCCTCGGCAGTGAGCACTGCCATGTCGACAGCCTGACGATTCGCGCCGCGGTTGCAGCCGATGCACCCGCGGCTTCCCAAGGCGCCCAGAGTGGCACGTCGCAGGATAGCGGCCGGAACAGCGCGTCGCAGCAGGGGGACGCTGCGGCGTTCGCCGGGAGCCGCTCGAACGGACAGCGCGAGCGCCAGGACACACCCGAGAGGTTGCAGAATGAAGAGATTTCAGGCGCCAGCGATCGCGCTGCTGCTGCTCGCGGCCTTTATCTGTAAAGCCGCGGCGGGCCAGCGCAGCGGTGCCGCGCCGGCGCACGGGAATATCTGCGAGCGCGAAATGATGCGCGCGTCGCAACAGTATCATATTCCGGTCAACGTTCTCTACGCTGTGAGCCTAACGGAAACCGGGCGTCGGGGGCAGCTCGATCCCTATGCCATCAACGTGGAAGGCAAATCGGTCTTCTCCCCGGGGCTTGCAGAAGCCATGGGGCAGGTTGCAGCGGCGCGGGCGAGGGGCGCCAAGCTCATCGATATTGGTTGCATGCAAATCAATCACCACTTCCACGGGAAGAAGTTCGCCTCGGTGGAGGAAATGTTCCAGCCGGCCAAAAACGTCGACTACGGGGCACGCTTTCTCGTCGAACTCAAGCAGCGCGAAGGCAGCTGGACCTTGGCAGTAGCGCGCTATCATGCTGGCCCAAATAACAATCCCGCGCAGAAAAGGTATGTCTGTGCCGTGATTGGAAATATGGTTTCAGCGGGCCTTGGAACTTGGACGCTTAACGCACGAACCTTCTGCGGGACCTCCGGTTAGCATTTTGTTAACCATTACTCGCCATAGTTGTGCTTAAGCGAGATGTACAGCTTTGCGAGTAAGCCCACCCCAAAACAAGCGTTGAAATGTTCCTTTGAAAGGCACAGGCAGACCATGCTGGTCTTCGTCGATGAACGCGAAATTGTCGCAACCGGATATACGAACTCCTTTGGCCGTGAAGGCGTGTCCGTCACTGCTTTCTTTCCCGATGAATTCCACGACTGGGTGAACAGCGCGGGTGCGCAGGACATCGATGCCGTTGAGGCATTCCTGATCGGCGACTGCCGGGATCGTCACCAGTTTTCCAAAATCATTCGTCAGCGGTCGAGGGCTCCGGTCATCGCCATGAACGATGCTCCTTCACTCGAGCATACGCTCGAACTCTTCGCTTGCGGTGTGGACGATGTCGTTCGCAAACCGGTTCATGCCCGTGAGATCCTCGCACGTGTGGATGCCATCCGGCGCCGCGTCCAGGTCGCGCAGGATTATGCGACTGTCGGCGAAATGCGCATCTACTTCGACGGGCGCGATCCCGAAATCCAGGGCCAGGTTGTTGAGCTGCCGCGTCGTGAGCGCCGCATGCTGGAATATCTCGTCACGCATCGCGGCAAGCGCGTCAGCAAAGCGCAGATCTTCAACGCAGTCTACGGAATCTTCGACGAGAACGTTGAGGAAGCGGTCGTGGAAAGCCATATGAGCAAGCTCCGCAAGAAGTTGCGGGCGCGACTCGGATACGACCCGATCGATTCCAAGCGCTACCTCGGATATTGCCTTACCTGCTGATTTCCCACGGCCGCCCATATCAAACAGGGGATGCAGCAACGCTTCAGAACGTTGTTGCTTTTCACTTACCGGTCTTGGGTGAGCCTCAGGTCAGCCTGACGCAAGTTCTCCGAACCAGAGTCCTTCTACTTAGTTCTGCATGGGGTTTTTCAATGAGCTTGTTTGCTTCGATGCGCACGGCTGTGTCAGGCATGAACGCGCAGGCGAGTCGCCTGGCCGCGGTCTCCGACAATGTCGCCAACGTCAATACAACTGGCTACAAGCAGGCTACGACTGAATTCGAGACTGTCCTCGGGCAACAGGCGACTCGAGACTATATGTCCGGCGGTGTCGTCGCGCAGGTCCGGCAGGATGCCAACTCGCAGGGAACCCTGCGGGGGACGACGAACGTCACGGACCTTGCCGTCAGCGGCAACGGGTTTTTTGTAGTTCGAAACGATGCGGGCGCATCCTATCTTACGCGCGCCGGATCATTCGTCCCTGATGCTCAGGGCAATCTCGTCAATACTGCTGGATACAAGCTCATGGGCTATCCCATGGGCGACACGGTTGCGAGCGGTGTTGTGGGCCTCGGTGGCACGACCACTGTTAATATCGGACAACTGTCGCTCACGGCAAAGCCATCCACGACAGGAACGTTCACCGCGAACCTGCCATCGACCGCAGGCATAACACCGGCAGGGAGCTTGCCATCAGCGAATGTCGCGGGCTCGGCAACCCTGGGGAAGTCCTCGGTCGTCGCTTACGACAATCTCGGCGCGCCCGTCACGCTTGATGTCTATTTCAACAAGACCTCCGCCAATACCTGGGAGGCGGCCGTCTTCAACAGCGCCGATGCAGCGACCGGCGGCGGCTTCCCTTATTCATCGGGCGCGCTGACCACATCGACATTGTCTTTCGACCCTTCGACCGGCGCGCTCTCCTCGGGCACCAGCCTTGCTGTTAGCGTGCCCAACGGAGCGTCGCTCAGTGTCGACCTCTCGAAATCGACGCAACTCGCCGCCGGTTACGCAGTCATCGATTCGGCGATGAACGGCAATGCACCGAGCGCGGTGCAGCGTGTCGAGATTGACGACCAGGGAACCATGTACGCGGTCTACGACAGTCAGACAAAAGTTGCGACATACAAGATTCCGCTCGCCAACGTGCGCAGTCCCGATAATCTCACGCAGATCACAGGCAATGTTTATTCGGCCTCTACAGCGTCGGGTTCTGTCGTCATCTCGGATGCCAAGACAGGCGGCCTCGGCAAGATCATGTCCTCCAGCCTCGAAGATTCGACTGTCGATCTCGCGACTGAATTGACGACCATGATTGAGTCGCAGCGCGGATACACGGCCAATTCCAAGGTGTTTCAAACGAGCGCCGATTTAGTAGACGTCCTTGTGAACCTCAAATAGTCCTCTCGACGGATTTTGAACTATGAGCCTCACCTCGGCCCTTAACAGCGCACGAAATTCCCTTGCTGTCCGTTCCTCCGAGACAGACGTGGTTTCTCGCAATATCGCTGGGGTCAACGATCCCGGGTATTCGCGGAAGACCGCGGATGTCGCTGTAGGTGCTCAGGGAAGCGTTCGCCTCGTTCAGGTGTCCAGGAGCGCGGACCAAGCGCTTTTCGGAAGCGTCCTGCGATCGACGTCCGATGCGTCCACACAGCAGGCGCTCCTGACCGGCATTAACCAGATGCAGCAAACCGTCGATCCGAGCCTGGGCGCTGCGACGCCGGCCGGCCGGGTTGCTTCGCTGATCGATGGGTTGCAGCAATTGGCTGCGGCTCCAGACAACCAGAACCTCGCCGCCAACGCCGTCACAAGCGCGCGGGATCTCGTGCAAACTATGCACGATGCGACCGAAACGGTGCAGTCGGTGCGTAAGGCAGCGGATTCCGACATCGCAACTTCGGTATCCAATATCAACCGCCTCCTTTCCCAGTTCGAGACGGTGAACGCGAAGATCACCTCCGATGCGGGGAGCGGGCGGGATATCACGGATCAACTCGACGCGCGCGACCAGCTGCTGTCCAAGATTTCCTCCGAGATCGGGATCCGCACGACCGTGCGTGCCAATTCCGATATGCAAATCTATACCGATGGCGGAGCCACGCTCTTCGACCGCACACCGCGTGTCGTAAGCTTTCAGCCGACGTTGCAATACACCGCCGGTACACAAGGTAATGCCGTCATAGTAGACGGAACGCCCGTAACCGGTCCGGGTGCCGTGATGACGGCGCAGTCGGGAAGGATCGCCGGCCTCACACAGTTGCGTGACGATGTCGCCGTCAAATATCAGGGGCAACTTGACGAGATTGCTAGGGGTCTCATCAATTCGCTTTCTGAAACGGACACGACGGGGGCGAGCAGCAGCGCACGCGCCGGACTGTTTCGCGTGGGCACGTCGACTGCGTTGCCCGGGAGTACCCTCGAGCCAGGACTTGCGGGGCTCATCCAGGTTGCTTCGAGCGTCGATGCCGCGCAGGGCGGCAATCCCATGCTCCTGCGCGACGGCGGCATCTCGGATCCTACGGACCCAAATTACAAGATCAACGCAACGGGCGCCGCGGCATTTTCGGACCGCCTCGAATCGATGATCTCGGGACTGAACGCGGCGCAGAGCTTCGACTCCTCGGGCGGCGCAATGACGACGGGGTCGCCTGCGGATTATGCATCTTCGTCCGTCGGTTGGATCGAGAGCCTTCGTCAATCGACGACAAATGCATCAGACCAGAAGTCCACGACACGCGACCGGGCCCAGCAGTCACTTTCCGGCGTCACGGGTGTGAGTCTCGATAATGAGATGTCGAAGATGCTCGACCTTGAACGTGCCTATCAGGGATCTGCAAAGCTCATCTCCGTCGTCGACTCCATGCTCCAAGCGATCCTGCAGGCGGTGGGCTAAGACATGATTACGAACCTGGTTTCCGATCTCTCATCGGCCGTGATGCGGAGAACCACCGTGACCCGCCTGCAAGCGGATCTCTCGAAGGCGCAGGCTGAGGCGAGTACGGGAAGGATCGCAGACCGGGGTCTTGCGCTCGGCGCGAACTCGCGGATGCTGGTCGACCTAAACCAGCAGGTCCAGCACATCGACAACATCAAGACTATGAACGCGACGGTCTCCGCTCGTCTGGATGTGACGCAGAATAGCCTCGGGAGCATGAGTTCGATCGTCACCAATATGGTCAATATCCTCGTACAGGCGAAAACGTCAGGCGGAGATATGGGCCTCGTGCAGAAGAGTGCACAAGATGCGCTCGCGTCACTGAACGACAAGCTCAACACCAGCTTCAACGGTCAGTATCTCTTCGCAGGGGTGAATACAGACGTTCGTCCGGTTTCGGTGAATCCGAACGATGCGGGCGCAACAGGCAGGGCGGCGGTGGATGCGAGCTTCATGACTGCATTCGGCATGTCATCGACGGATCCTTCCGTCGTGAATATCGATCCGACAGCAATGTCGAATTATCTCGATGGGTCGTTCTCCGGTTTGTTCGACGGCGCGGGGTGGAGTAGCTCCTTCTCATCTGCCTCGGACAAGACGATCCGGTCGCGCGTGTCGATGACGGAGGTGGTCGACAGTTCGGTTACAGCGGATTCGACGGCATTTCGCGACGTGACCAAGGCATTGACGATGGTCGCGCAACTGGGGCTCGGCGGCATGGGAGCAACGACATCCTCAGCTGTCATAGACAAGGCAATCAGTGCCCTGACAACCGGGCAGCAGGAGTTTATTTCCATCCAGGCGCAGATCGGCTCCGTTCAGACGCGGGTCTCGGACGCGACTGAGCGACTGACGATTCAAAGCCAATCATTGGCCAAGACGATCGGATCGATGCAGGACGTCGATCCCGCCGAGGTTGCGATCCGCTTCAATAGTCTTTCGACGCAAATACAAACTGCCTACGCGCTGACGTCGCGCATCCAGCAGCTGAGCCTCCTGAAATACCTCTGAATGACGAGTAGCCGATGTACCAGCTTTGTTATGACGAAATAACCGAAGACAGCACGGCCGAGGAGCGGGATCGCGAACATGCGGTGTTCACGGAAAGCATCCGGTTGCTCGAGGAAGCGTCTAGCGTAGGTGCGGGGACTCCTGTTGCGTTGGAGGCCCTTTCCTATGTCGATCAGCTCTGGATGATCCTGATCGAAGATCTGGGTCAGCCCGCTAACCTTCTTCCGGAAGCAACACGGGCCGCTCTTATCTCGATCGGGATATGGGTGCTGAAGGAAGTCGAGCGTATCCGGCGTGGCCAATCTAACAATTTCAAGGGCATTGCTTCTATCAATGCCATAATTCGTGACGGTTTGAACTGAGGTCGAAGATGCAACTTTCCCTGCGTTCCGGCGAAAAACTCTATCTGAACGGCGCGGTCATTCGCGTGGACCGGAAGGTTTCGATCGAGCTTATGAACGACGTGACCTTTCTGCTCGAGGCGCACGTACTGACGCCCGCGGATACGACGACGCCTCTGCGTCAGTTGTATTTCACGATCCAGGTCTTGTTGATGGATCCTGCGAGCAACGCGCAAGGCCAATACGAGTCCATGTTGAAGACGCTGCTGGACACTTTTGAAACCACGGAGATCCGCGTTGGGCTCATGAATGTTCGGGACCTGATGAACGCGAAGCGCCGCTTTGAAGCGCTCAAGACAATCCGCCGGATGTTCCCGATCGAGGCGCAGATTCTTTCGCCACAACCCGTTCTCATTTCAATGTCCGCCTGAGGGAAGTCACGATGATTGTCACCCCGACCAGCGTCTCGACCACAGCTGTAGGAACGCCAGCGAAGGCCGCGGGCCAGAATACTGTGAATTATAATTCGTTTCTGAAGCTGATGGTCACGCAGATGCAGAACCAGGATCCGACGGCGCCGATGGATTCCTCGCAGTTCCTGTCGCAGCTTGCTTCATTCTCAGGCGTCGAGCAGGCCGTACAATCGAATTCCAAACTGGACGCGCTGATTTCCATGACGCAGATCACCCAGGCTAATGGATTGATCGGCAAGACCGCGACGTCTGCCGACGGTCTTACATCGGGGGTCATCAAGTCGGTGCGGGTTGATTCCAACGGCCTGACTGCGACGCTCGCCAATGGCGCCAGTCTGAATGTCGCCTCAGGCATTACGCTCTCGTCGTCATGAGCGAAAGCGACGCATTCGATCTTATTCAACTTGCGTTCTGGGTGATCGTGAAGGGATCGGGGCCCGCCGTGGGTACTGCGATGCTGATCGGCATCGCCGTTGCGTTGCTGCAGGCGCTGACGCAGATTCAGGAGATGACCCTTACTTTTGTGCCGAAGATCATTGCTATCCTCGTTGTCTTGACTTTGACTGCGCCGTTCATCGGCGAGCAGATGCTGGCATTCACGCAGAATGTTTACTCACGGATTGAAAAAGGCTTCTGATTCCTGAGCTGCGGGCATGCCCGCGCAAGCTTCGATCGTCACTCTCCGCGCTGGATCAGCGGAGGATTCATGAGCGATCTCGCATTCAATAAAATGTCTGAAAAGCGTGCGGCCGGCCGGGACCTGTGGTTTGCCGGCGGCATAGTCACGATCCTGTCCATCTTCTTCCTGCCCGTTCCAGCAATCCTGATCGATCTGGGCCTAGCGCTGTCGATAGCGCTGTCCGTCCTGATTCTCATGGTTGCATTGTGGATCCAGAGACCTCTGGATTTTTCTGCTTTCCCGACCATCCTGCTCGTCGCGACCATGTTGCGGCTTTCGCTGAACATAGCTACGACACGCCTCATTCTATCGCATGGCGCGGAAGGAACGACGGCTGCCGGCTACATCATCAGCGGGTTTTCAAACCTCGTTATGAGCGGCGACTTCGTCATCGGCCTGATCGTCTTCGTCATCCTGATCACCGTCAACTTCCTCGTCATTACCAAGGGCGCGACGCGTATCGCGGAGGTTGGCGCGCGTTTCACGCTCGACGCCATTCCCGGCAAGCAGATGGCGATCGACGCGGATCTGTCCGCCGGCCTTATCGACGACAAGGAAGCACAAAGCCGTCGCCGCGAGCTCGAGGAGGAAAGCTCCTTCTTCGGCTCGATGGACGGCGCCTCGAAGTTCGTGCGCGGCGATGCAATCGCAGGTATGATTATTCTCGCTGTCAACGTATTCGGCGGCATCATCATCGGCGTAACGCGGCACAGTCTGTCGCTTTCTAGCGCAGCGGACGTGTTCATCAAGCTTTCGGTGGGCGACGGTCTAGTCTCGCAGATCCCGGCGCTCATCGTGTCGCTTGCGGCGGGCCTTCTGGTCTCAAAAGGTGGTACGCGGGGCTCAGCGGAAAAGGCCGTGTTCGGACAGCTCGGCAATTATCCGCCCGCGTTGTTCGTCGCCGCCATGCTGATGTTCATGCTGTCCCTCGTGCCCGGCTTGCCATTTCTTCCGTTTGCTGTCCTGGGGGGAGCCATGGGCTTTCTTGCGAGGCTCATTCCACAACGCCGCCAAGAGGCCATTGCGCGCGAGCAGGAGCAGGTTCGGCAGAAGGATGCTGCCCGCGTCGTCGAGAGCCAGGAGTCCGTGAAGGAAAGCCTGCGGACGATCGAGATCGAACTGGTGCTTGGAAAGCATCTGGCGCCGCGTCTCCTGATGGCGCATGGCGAGCTGGCGAATCGCGTTTCCAAGATGCGCCGCAAATTCGCGATGCTTTATGGCTTCGTCGTTCCTGAAATCAAAGTCAGCGACAGCATGGTGATCGCGCCCAAGTCTTACCAGATCAAGATCCACGGGACCGTGGTGGCGTCGGCGGACATGCGGATCGGTGATCTCCTGGTGGTGACGGGCGAGGGCCCGCGGCCGGACGTGCCGTTTGATGAGGGCACCGATCCCGCCTTTGGGATGAAGGCGATCTGGGTTTCGGAATCCTTCAAGGCAGAGTTGAAGCGCGAGGGGTTCAAGGCGATCGATAATAGCTCGACCGTGCTCACCCATCTCAGCGAAGTCATTCGCAACAATCTTGCGCAGCTCCTGTCCTACAAGGACATGCGATCTTTGCTGGAGCGGCTCGACCCGGAATACAAGAAGCTCATCGAAGACATCTGCCCATCCCAGATCACCTATTCAGGCTTGCAATCCGTTCTGAAGCTGCTGCTTGCAGAGCGTGTCTCGATCCGCAATCTTCATCTTATTCTCGAGGCGATCGCCGAAATCGCACCTCATGCAAGGCGCGCCGAGCAGGTGGCCGAGCACGTGCGTCTGCGGATGTCGCAGCAGATCTGCGGCGACCTCATGGAAGAGGGCGTGCTGAAGCTCCTGCGGCTTGGCAATCGTTGGGACCTGGCCTTCCACAAGGCGCTTAAACGCGACCAAAAGGGCGAGATCGTCGAACTCGATTTCGATCCGAAACTCATGGACGAATTCGCGGCGGAGGCATCCGTTGCCATTCGCCGCCAGATGGACGAGGGGAACCAGTTCGCGTTGATCACGACGCCGGAAGCGCGGCCGTATGTGCGCATGATCATCGAACGCATGTTCGCCAAGCTTCCCGTTCTTTCGCATCTCGAAGTGGCTCGTGGGGTCGAAATCCGGCCGCTCGGCGCGATCTCGTGACCGAGGCGGCCTCGGCGGCCATTCTGGCCGCCTTCGTCGTCTTCTGTCGCATCGGGGCTTGCATCATGTTGATGCCCGGCCTGTCGAGCCCGCGCGTGCCCGTACGCGCCCGCCTGTTCGTGGCGGTGGGCCTGAGCCTCGCGTTTTTGCCCTTGCTCTACGATCAGCTCTATACGCAGCTGCATCAGGTTGAACTCTCGCGGATGATGCGCATCATCGTAACGGAGCTGATGATCGGGCTTTTGATCGGGCTTCTTGCGAGGCTGTTCTTCCTGATGCTGGAAACTCTCGGCACGGCCATTGCCAGTTGCATCGGCCTGTCGGGCATCGCCGGCATCCCGATGGAAGAGACGGAGTCCGAACCGGCTATCGTGACGCTCATCGTGCTTATTGCGACAACGCTCTTTTTCGTGAGCGATCTTCATCTGGAAGTTTTGCGGGGGCTTTTCCAATCTTACGACGCGCTACCGCCCGGCGGCGGGTTGCCCACGCGCTTCAGTATGACGGAACTGGCCGACGCCCTGACGGGGGCGTCCCTTCTTGCGCTTCGGATCAGCAGTCCGTTCCTGGTCCTATCGCTTGTACTGAATTTTTCGTTCGGCCTTGCGAACAAGATGACACCGTCGATCCAGGTTTATTTTGCATCCATGCCGTTCCTGATCGCGGCGGGCATTCTGCTGATGATGACGATCTCAAAGCCTTATTTTCAGGGCTTCATGATTGGCTTCGAACAGTTTCTGGGGCGCTGATGAGCAAGAGAGCCAAGAACGCCGAGCGCATCCTTCAGGTGCAACTGCAGCTCAAGAGAAATGCCGAGCTCCGGCTCATGCGCGCAACGTCCGAGCGCGCGCGCCTCGAGACCGAAGAAGCGGAGATGGTCTCGGCCATGAGTCAAGACGATGCGTCCGGCTTCGCGCTCGCAAGGAGCGGCGGGCCTCGCTTGCGCAACCTGCTGCGCGAACATCAGTCGGCCTTGAAGGAGCATGCGTTGTGTGAACTCCGGTTCAAGGAAATTTCCACGCGGACCGTCTGTGTTGAACGTCTGCATCTTGCCTTGACGCGTGCAGACCGCCGCGACCAAGAAAAGAAGATTCTGGAAGAGCTTATCGAGCAGGAATGGGCACGTACGACAAGCCTGCCGTAAGCCCGAGGCGCTATCTTCGTCGAAATAGACACCATGAGGATATCGCACGCGTGTCCATTCAACCGATCTCCGACATCATTCTCGACGTGGCCATGGCGGCCGATCCTGCGAAGGCGAGCGCAGCCAAGCAGCGGCTCTCCGAGCTGGACGACGCATCTGGCAGGTCTTTCGGGGAAGTGCTCTCTGCGCAGACGGGAGAGACGTCCACACGCTGGTCGCCGCTCGCCGAAGCGCGCTTCTTCAGTGCTCCGACGGGGGTTGCGATCAAGGAGAAGGCATCGATGGACCAGGCCAAGCGGGGCCTCGAAACGTTGGTCGCGAAGATGCTGGTCGAAAGCATGCTGCCGAAAGAGGGTGGAACGTTTTTCGGCAAGGACAATGCGGGTGGTGTCTGGCGATCAATGCTCGCCGACAAGATTGCGACCGAAATGACCAAGGGCAAGGGCCTGGGCATCCTGCCAGCCAATGTAATGAAGAAGGGGTGACGCGTGGCGCTGCAGATCAAGGAAGACACTCGGGTGGAAATGGTCTCTGGTCCGTTCGTGGCCGTTGTCACCGCTGTCGAACGCCTCTCGCGTGTTGTCGAAGAAGAAACGCAGGTCTTGCGGTGCTTCGGGGAGGCCGATTTCGAACGGCTGAATCACCAGAAGAATTTTGGGCTGCTCGAACTCACGCGCGCGATGCGGGTCTTGCCGGCGCACGAGCGAACCGCTCCGGTCGCTGAGCATCTGCGGAGATTGCGCGGACTGCTGGACGAGAACGAGCGCCTTCTGCGGCTGCATTATCAGGCCGCCGAAGAGATTTCGACGTTGGTTGCCCGGACGATCGAGGACGCTTCCTCAGACGGCACTTATTCGGCCTCTATTTCGAGGGATCCGCGGCGATGATGCTTCGTCTCGTCGCTGGTCTCTGGATCTGCATCGTGGCACTTTCGGCGAGCTATGGTGCGACATTGTGGAAGGTACGGCAGGCCTCTGCGCCGGCCAGTCCGCAGGAGAAGAAGACGATCGAGCTACGCAAGCTCAAGGTTATCAACGTACCGATGATCTCCAAGGGGATCGTCCAAGGGTATGTCGTGACGCAGCTCTCGTATTCGGTCGATGCCGATGCGGTCAAAAAGCTCGACGTATCTCCAGATACGTTCGTGCTCGACGAGGCTTTTCGTCTGATCTACTCCGATGAGAAACTCGACTTCAACCATCTGGACAAGTTCGACCTCCGCCAGTTCAGGGAATCCATAAAGGAAAATGTGAAGGCCCGGTTACACACCGATGTCATCACAGATGTCCTCGTGCCTGAATTCACCTTCATCAGCATCGAAGACATTCGAAAATAAAGAGCAGTGCTCGCGAGCACGAAAAACCCGCCGGGCAGTTTGCCCGGCGGGTTTTTCGTTCATCGTTTAAGGATCGTTCAGGCGACGCGATGGCTTGGCAAATGGTCTGCAGTCGAGCGTGCGATCTGTTGCTTGCGTTCCATCAGCGCATCGGCGAGCACGTCCGCGACCTTGCCTGCGCCCTGGCGCATCGACATCGCAGAGGCATCGAAGCGGGATTCAGGTGCTGGGGGCTCGTATGCCCGTGGGGGCGGTGCGCTTTGTTCCAGCGAGCCCATGCACTCGGAGATATCCTGGATCGTCTTTTCGAGACTGAGCAGCGCGCGATATTCCGGCTGCTGCATCAGCTTATCTTTGAGCTGTTCGCATAGAGTAAGAAGGGTTTCGATCACGTCCTGCGCCATGTGTCTGCGGCCTGGTTGGTGTTGTATGGTGTCAGGTTAGGGCCCAAGGCTGGTCCGAAGCTGGTGTGAGGTCAAAGCAGGATCATTGCGACTGCAATCAGCGCGGCGCTAATGGCGACCCATGCGAGAGGGCCGCGCGTTAACCCTTGCGGGCCGCCGGACAGGCCGTCCAGCGCATGTGCGAAGCCGCTCATGAAATCTGGTGGTTTCGCAGCACGCACCGGCGGGATGATCGCAGGTAAGCCGATGATGATCGGCGGTACGGGCAACTGGGTGGTCATGGACGGGGCAGCGTCCGGGTCGCGGGAGACAGGCCGCGCTAGATGCTGTTCGTGAGTTCCGGCCGTTCGTGATTGTGAGTTTGTCGGGAACGTCGCATCGTCATCGCCCGAGAACGTCTCCCAATCCTTGTCGGAAGGCGGCTGCGCCTGCTGCTTTGTGAGGGACGGGGCGCTCGCAGCGATCCTGTAGGCGCTGCGAGCCGCCGGCTCCGCGCGGTCGGCCTGAACGTGGGTGGCCATTTCGGCGTCGAATGCCCCCCGGAGGGGGCTTTCGGGCGGACGATCCAACGGGCCGGAGCGGCCGCTGGTTGGCAGCCGAAGGCTGTTTCTCGCAAGTTCGACCTGTAGGCCCGGCGCTTGAATGTTCATCAGCCGTCTCCGGCGCTTGTCCAGATCGCATCCTGCAACGTAGATCTTGCGCCGGGCTTAAAGTCATGCGGCAGATGTCACGGGAATGCCGCTCCGCGCGTCAAGCATGCTGGAAATGTTCGATGCTGAGACCGGCCGGGAGAAGTAGTAGCCCTGCAGCTCGTGGCATCCCATGGCTTCGAGCACGCGCCAGTGCTCGTGGGTTTCGACGCCTTCGGCGGTCACGGTCATGCCCAGCGCCCGACCCAGATAGATGATGGACTGTACGATGATGCCGCTCTCGCCTGTCGCCTCGATGGATTGCACGAAGGAGCGATCGATCTTGATTTTGTCGAAAGCGAAACGGCGCAGATAGATCAGACTGGAATAGCCTGTGCCGAAGTCGTCCAGCGCGAGGCGGATGCCCTTGTCACGCAGGGTCATCATGGCGATCTCGGCACCCTCGGCATCACCAATGATGACGCTTTCGGTGAGTTCGAGCTCGAGGTAATTCGGATCGAAGCCGGTTTCCTCGAGAATGCGCAGCACGTTGGGGACGAATTCCTTATGACGGAACTGGATCGGCGACACGTTGACCGCGATCTTCAGGCCTGGCCATGCACGGGCGTCTTCGCAGGCGCGCCGCAGAACCCATTCCCCGAGCGGCATGATCAGTCCGCGGTCTTCGGCCAGGCCGATGAAGCCATCGGGAGGGATTATTCCATGGACCGGATGCGGCCAACGGACGAGTGCCTCAACTCCGACGATCTGGCTCCCGTCGGCGTTCATCAAGGGCTGATAGTCGAGTGAAAGCTGCCCATTGGTGATCGCATCGGCAAGCTCATCCTCGAAGGACTTCCGGCGACGCAATTCGTCACCCATGCGCGCCTCGAAGAAGGCGTAGCGATTGCGGCCTTCGTTCTTGGCCCGGTAGAGGGCGATGTCGGCAAGGTGCATCAGTTCCTGGCGGTCCGTTCCATTGGCTGGGCACATGGCAATGCCGATGGAGACACCCGCGAAGACCTGGTGGCAGCCGAGATCGAAGGGCTTGTGCATGGATTCCAGAATGCGTCGCGCCAGGGCCACGGCTTCGTGAGGCTCGGAAACATTTACCTGCAGAACAGCGAATTCGTCGCCGCCGAAGCGCCCCAACCGGTCTGAAGCGCGCAGGGATTCGGCAATACGTTTGGTGACAGCCACGATCATCTTGTCGCCTGCGTCATGGCCGTAGCGATCGTTGATTTCCTTGAAGCGGTCCAGGTCGAGGTACATCAGGGCAAAGGGGGCACCCTGGCGCTGATGACGCGCAATCTCGTGGTCGAGCAATTGCGTGAACAGAAGCCGGTTCGCCAGACCGGACAGGAGATCATGCCCGGCAAGCGTTGCTGCCTGAGCCTCGCGTGCGGCCAACCCGAGAATGCTCCGCCGCAGCAGCAATCCTGCCCCGACCACCAGGATCGTGTAGATAACGCGCCCGGCGACCAAGCCGGCGGCCTTACCTCTGGGCGGGGCGCTCCAGGTGAGGCCGGAACTGTTGTCCCCCACGGCTATCGTCAGCAAGCGGTCGCCGGGATCTGACTTTCCGATTGGTGCGAGGCTCAGGTCGACCAAGCCTGCCGCTCCCGCAAGGCGTGCCACCAACGTGTTTGTGAGGGGCCTTATGGCTACGATCGCGGCACGGTCGGCGGGAATCCCGCTGAGGGGTTGGAAGAGACGAGAAAAATGCACTGCGGAGACGGCAACGGTAATTCTCGCCGTGCCCGCTTCGCTCACGATGATTCCCGGCCCGTCTCGGCGCGCCATTTCCCTCAATCCTTCGAGGACTTGGGAAGGAGGCGCATTCACGCCGGCGCCCGGCGAGGCCCCTGCCGCAGATCGTGGCGCTATGACGTGACCGTCGTCGAGATCGATCAACAGAACTTCGTCGCCGGGGAGATAGTCCTGCGGGAGAGGCGTTTTCGAGGGCCGGTAAAGGGATGCCTGGACCTCCGCCTTGAAGCGGGCGGCTTCGACTTCGAGGGCGCGGGTCAGCCGTTCGCGCTCGGCTATTTCGTCGGGCGCGGTTTCGAAATCGTAAAACCAACCAAATGCCAGGAGAAGGGCAACAAGGCCGGCGGCAGACCATAGTCCCAGCCGGATCAAGCCGCGTGTGTCGCGTTCGCCCTCGGGCGACGCCGAATGAAATGAATTCATTTCGAAAATTCTTCCGCACGATGCAATGCGCAGGAGACTAACGCCGGCAAGTTAACGTGACGTTGGGATAGCGAACTCAGATGAGTTTTAGACCGCGGAAGCTCGAATGCCCGTGTCGCCCGACGATAATGTGATCATGCACGGTGATACCCATGGGCTTGGAGATCGCAATAATCTCTTGGGTCATCCGAATGTCCGCGGAAGAGGGCGTTGTGTCGCCCGATGGGTGATTGTGTACGAGCACGATCGCGGTCGCGCTGAGTTCGAGAGCGCGCCGGACGATCTCGCGTGGGTAGACCGGCGTATGATCCACCGTTCCCGAGCCCTGCACCTCATCGGCAATCAGGCCGTTGCGCTTGTCGAGAAAGAGCAGGCGAAACTCCTCGCGGTCGGCGAAGGCCATAGCCGTGCGGCAATAGTCCAGAACATCGGCCCAGGAGCCCAGGATCGTGCGTTCGCGGGCGGCGCCCTTGGTCATGCGGCGGGCGGCGGCCTCGACGATCTTCAGGTCGAGAGCCACGGATTCGCCTATGCCCTCGATCTCCTGCAATCGTTCGGGCGCGGCGCCGATGACTTCACCGAAGGAGCCGAAGCGGGCGATCAATGCTTTCGCAACGGGCTTCACATCCCGGCGCGGCATGGCTCGAAAAAGCACCAGCTCCAGCAGCTCGTAATCGGGCATGCCCCGCTCGCCGCCCTCGGCGAAGCGCGCACGCAGCCGGTCGCGATGCCCGGAATAATGTGGCGTTTCGGCAGCTGGCTTTGGCTCGACGTCTGAGTCGGATTTGCGGCTCATGCGTTGCGTGGCGCGCCATAGGGCGGCTGCGTGTAGCCCATCGGCGACAGGGTGAAGATCTCGACGCCCGTCTCGGTGACACCGACGGTGTGTTCAAACTGCGCCGTCATGGATCGATCGCGGGTGACCGCGGTCCAGCCGTCGGCCAAAACCTTCACATGCGGTCGGCCGAGATTGATCATCGGCTCGATCGTGAAGAACATGCCGGGCTTGAGCACGACGCCTTCGCCGCGCCGCCCGTAATGGAGGATGTTGGGCTCGTCGTGGAAAAGGCGGCCAAGGCCGTGGCCGCAGAATTCGCGGACGACGGAGCAGCGCTCGCCTTCTGCGAATTCCTGGATGGCGGCACCGATATCGCCGGTGGTGGCGCCCGGCTTGACCACGGCAATGCCGCGCATCAGTGCCTCATAGGTTACTTCGACGAGACGCTCGGCCCGGCGGGGCACGTTGCCGACCAGATACATGCGGCTTGAGTCGCCATGCCAGCCATCCACGATGAGTGTCACGTCGATGTTGACGATGTCGCCATCGCGCAGGGGCTTGTGGTCTGGAATGCCGTGGCAGACCACGTGATTGATCGAAGTGCAGATCGACTTGCGATAGCCGCGATAGCCAAGCGGGGCAGGGTAGGCCCCGTGCGCCATGGCGAAGTCGAAGACCAATTGGTCCAGTTCCTCGGTCGAGACGCCGGTCACGACGTGGGGGGTCAGCATGTCCAGCGCTTCGGCGGTCAGCCGTCCAGCTTTTCGCATGGCTGCGAAATCGTCTTCGCCGTGCAACTTGATCTGCCCGGTCTTCCGGCTCGGCGCCTGGGCCGCGTCCACGAATGTCATTGCTCGTCCGTATGGGTATGGCGGGATGTGTCGGGTTTGAATCTAAGCATGCCGAGACTATGCGCAAGCCCGGTGTTTGCCGGGGATGCTGGTATGGGGGTGGGCCGGCATGATAGAATGTCTTTCGGACAGGACGTTTAGCACCCCCGCTCAGGACGTAAAAGTATGGCCGCGGACATGTCATGCTGAGATCGATCCCAAACGACCTGTCGCCCTTTGGATGCTACGCGCCCAAGGGACTCACCGCGGGCATTCTGGATCGCACGCGCCGCTGTGCCTTGAGCTGGGCGGGAGCGCGACGTGCTTTCATCCTGCGGAGACTCGCGGTCAAGGCTCTCGGCGGTCAGCCGCTGGATGTCGAGGCGCTCGGCGCGCTCATGCGGCTTTACCCCTACAACAACACCTGCGAGAAGCGGATCCTGTTCACGCCGCAATTCTTCGATCCCGCCGAGCGAGCGCTACTTGCTACCCGCATCCGAGACGACATGATTTTCGTGGATATCGGCGCAAATATCGGCGGCTACAGCTTATTCGTGGCGGCTCGGGCCGGCAGCCGGGCGCGCATCCTCGCGATCGAGCCCCATCCGGTCATTTTCGAACGGTTGACCTACAATATCAGCCAAAATCCCTTTGCCACGGTCAAGGCCATCGACTGCGCCATTGCCGACCGGGACGGGGAGATCACGCTGTTTCTCGACCCCGGCAATCAGGGCGAAACATCGATCCGCATCAGCGATTCAGGAGGGGAATATCTGCGCGTTCCGGCCAAGTCGCTCAAGAATGTGCTCGCGGAGGAGAATTATCCCCGCGTCGATGCTCTAAAGATCGACATCGAAGGGGCGGAGGATGTGGTGCTCGAACCCTTTTTTCGTGAAGCCGCGCCCGCACTGTGGCCGCAACTGCTGATCTGCGCGCATTCCCGTTCCCGCTGGTCGGTCGATCTCGACAACCTGCTGCCGGACTATGGCTACCGCGAGGTGCTGCGCACGCGCAGCAATATCGCCTGGGAGCGCGGGTAAGGAGGCGGCTTTTCGGCAGGATCCGCGTTGTCGGGTCATCATGTTGTGTGAGGAGTCTGCCATGCCAGAGATCAGCGATGTATCCGGCTACGTCACCCAGATCACGACCGTCGAAACCCGGCCCGAGCAATGCGACGAGGTGCTGGAGCTCATGAAGGAGCGGGCCGCCTTCATGGCGAAGCAGCCCGGCTTCGTTTCGGTCAGCCTCCATCGGGCGCACGATGGCTTGCGCATTGTCAACTACGTGCAATGGGCGAATCCGGAGCTCCTTTCGGCGGCCCATCACGCGCCCGAGTTTCGGGAGAAATGGCCCCGTTTCGGGCAGCTGACCGAGGGTGCCGAGCCCGCGCTCTACGATGTCGTTCAAATCGTCGAGCGGTAGCGTCCGCTGTCGTTTTTTCGCTTGCGCGCCCGGCCTTGCTGTTCCTAAACCGGGGCCGGGAGTTTTTTCATGACCACTCAACAGCCGCCCGCGACCGAAAGCGTCGCGACCCAAACCCATTCGAGCGCGCCAGATATTACGGCCGCCATTCTCGTCATCGGCGACGAAATCCTGTCCGGACGAACCAAGGACAAAAATATCGGCTACATCGCCGATTACATGACCAATATCGGCATCGTGCTTAGCGAAGTGCGGATCGTGCCCGATATCGAGGATGAAATCGTAAATGCGTTGAATGCCTTGCGCTCACGCTACACCTATGTCTTCACGACCGGCGGTATTGGGCCGACGCACGACGACATCACAGCCGACGCGGTCGCCAAGGCTTTCGGAGTCGAGCTCTACGAGGATGAGCGGATCATCGCCGGCATGCTCGAGCGAATGAAGCCCGAGGACCTGAACGCCGCGCGTCGGCGCATGGCCCGCGTGCCGCGCGGGGGCGAGCTGGTGCCCAATCCGGTCAGCAAGGTGCCAGGTTTCCGCATCGGGAACGTCATCGTCATGGCTGGCGTGCCCATGATCATGCAGGCCATGCTCGACGGTGTGGCCTCGACGCTGCAAACGGGCGTGCGCCTGACCATGCAGTCGGTTGAGGCGGATGTGCCCGAGGGGGCCTATGCGGCAGGACTGAGCGAGGTGGCTTCGGCCCATCCGGCGCTTTCGATCGGATCCTACCCGTCCTATGTGGACGGCCGATTCAAGAACCAGATCGTCGTGCGCGGCCGTGATCCTGAAGAGGTGTCGGCGGCTGTGAACGAGGTGAACGCCATGCTGGCTGCGGTGCGCGCCGCGCGCGGCTGATCGCGAAGACTTCAACGACGCTCGGGCTCCGATATGGGTCCGAGGTCGCTCGGGCTTGTACAGAGGCTTTGCATTTCGCTGCGTGAAGCGATGTTGCAAGACGCAACACAGACGTTCTGCGTACGCGTTGCAAACGCCGGCGCCTGCTCCCCAGTCGATTGCCTTGAACGCAGATAGGCTATTCTGAGAGCGGATGCACGTGTCGCCGCCCAGGCGATGAGCTCATTTTAGAAAAAGATCGGGCCCCGATCAGGGGCCCGAGCCGAAAATTGCAACGGTCAGGCCGCGGCGGGCCGGATCGTCAGAAGCGGTAGTTCACGCCCAGCTTGATCTCGCTGAAGTCCGCTGCGTTGCTCTTGCTGTTCTTGTTGAAGCGGTATTCCGCGAAGCCGGACACGTTCTGCGTGAACTTGTGCTCGAAGCCAGCGCCGACGTTCCAGAAGTTCGAGCTGCCGATGACGCCTGCGGTCGCGCCAGCAGCCGAAGCGGTGATCTTGATCTCGGTGCGGGTATAACCGCCGACCACATAGGCCAGGTTCGCTGAGTCGATCGCGTAGCCGAGGCGGGCGTCGAGCGAGAACGTGTCACGATGCTTGATCGTGGCCGTGTAGGGCGTGACGCCGGACACGCCTGCGAAGGACTTGCGGCCGAAGTTGTAGTCGCCTTCGGCGATCAGACCCACGACGATGTTGTTGGAGAACTGGTAGTCGTAACCGGCGCGGAGGCCAACGGCGAAGCCGTTCGGCTTGGCGTTCAGCTTGCTCCAGAAATCATAGCCGGCGGTCGCGCCGACGTAGAAGCCGGTCCAGGTCGGCAGCGGGGCGATGTAGGGCGCGGTCACGGCGCGGCGCGAGGGCAGATCGGCTGCGAGGGCACCGGTGGTCAGGGCTGCGAGCGAAACGCCGACGAAAGAGGTAGCCAAGGTAAGGCGAGTAAACATTTTATAAAATTTCCTTATTTAACAATATCTTGTTCAGTTCATGCCGAAATCGATGGCAAGGCCGATGACGATCTGGTGAGTCAAATTAACCAAACGAGAGAACTGAACATGATCCACTCTACGTCAATGTCGAGTTAACGTCACTTACTTCAATGTCACACCGCGCAACTATGGAAAACGATCACTGCCCTTGTGGATAACAGTCCTTCAGGGTCAGCGCGACGCTTGGGAAACGTTCCCTAGGGGAGCCGTTGTGAATTCTGCTCGCGTCCGAGCTGTGGGCTTGCTAATCGGACGAGGTGAATGGCGCCTGTCGCGCACCCGAAGCTGAATTTGTGAGAGGCGTCATGTCGGATCCTCATGCCCAGAAGGCCTTCCCGGTTTCATGGGATCAGTTCCACCGCGATGCGCGGGCGCTGGCGTGGCGGCTGGCGGAGGCCGGGCCGTTCGATGCCATCGTCTGCATCACTCGCGGCGGGCTGGTGCCTGCCGCCATCGTCGCGCGCGAACTCGGCACGCGCATCATCGAGACCGTCTGCATTGCCAGCTATCACGATTACAAGACGCAAAGCGGGCTTCAGGTTCTCAAGGGCATTTCGCCCGACGTAGTGAAGCTCGGCGATGGCAAGGGCGTGCTCGTGATCGACGATCTCGTCGATACCGGATCGACCGCTCGCGTGGTGCGCGAAATGCTGCCCAACGCCCATTTCGCGACCGTTTACGCCAAGCCGCTGGGTCGGCCGCTGGTCGATACGTTCATCACCGAAGTGTCGCAGGACACCTGGATCTACTTTCCCTGGGACATGGGCCTTGCCTTCCAGCCGCCGATCTCCAAGGACGAGCGGGGGTAAGCAGCCGGTCTGCGACGATCAGGGGCTTTTGCCTGAACCTCCATGGGATTAGGCAATGTGCAGAGGATGCATCCCATGACCCAGAAGCCCGATCCGAATGCTTTGCTGCGTCCGCCCGCGCCCGGAGTGGCAGCTGGCATCGACGAGGCGATGATCGTCGCCCTGGTGCATGGCTTCTATGACCGCATCCGGGCGGACGAGGTGCTCGGGCCCGTGTTTTCGGCCCAGATCACGGACTGGGAACCGCATCTGGCCAAGATGGTCGATTTCTGGTCGTCGGTCGTGCTGATGAGCAAGCGCTATGACGGCCGGCCCGTGCCCGCGCATGTCAAAATTCCCGGCCTGGACAGGGTGCATTTCACGCGCTGGCTTGCTTTGTTCGAAGAGGTTTCGCGCGAGCTTTGCCCGCCCGATGCCGCCGACCTGTTCATCGACCGCGCGCGCCGCATCGCGCACTCATTGCAGCTCTCGCTCGATTTCCACCGCGGGATCCTGCCGCCACTGAAGGCGCCGATCCGCGCGGGATGAGCTCATAAAAAAACCCGACGGTGTCGCCACCGCCGGGTTGCGTCGTCCGATCAGGTAAGATCAGAACTTGTAATTCACGCCGATGCGGACAGTGTCCGAGTTCGGCTTGGCGGTCGAGGCATAGCTCTGATTGGCGAAGAACGTGTGGCTGCGGAACATCGTGTGAAGATACTCGGCCTTCAGAGATACGTTGCTGGTGAGGGCATATTCCGCGCCGCCGCCGATGGTCCAGCCCTGGAGGGTCGCACTGGCCGAGAGGGGGCCGTCCGTCGCGGAGACCTTCGAGTGGGCCATGGCGTAGCCGCCCGTTAGGTAGGGCAGGAACGCGCCCATCGCATAGCCGAGACGCGCGCGCACCGTGGCGGTGTAGTCGATTTTTGCGGTGATCGTGTTTCCAAGGGTGCGAGATGCCCGGTCGGCAATCGTATCCTTGATGCCGGCGCCCGATAGATCTGCCTCGACGCCCACAACGACATTGTTGGAGAACTGGTAGTTATAGCCCACCTGGGCGCCGCCCACGATGCCGTCCGGCTTCGTGTTGACGTCGATCGCGCTCAGCTGGGAGTTGATGTAGGCGGACTTGCCGGACGTCCAATCATAGCCGGCATGCACGCCGACGTAGAAGCCGGTCCAGTTGCTGGCCACCGGCGACAGATACGGCGCGGACGGGGCAACGATGCGCGACGGGAGATCGGCTGCGAGGGCGCCGAAGGACAGCGTGGACAGCGCGG
>JAQGKD010000084.1 GCA_028290285.1 Hyphomicrobiales bacterium | reverse complement strand
GAGCACGAGGTCTTCGGCGATACCGTCGGGCGTCGCGAGCAGATCGAACGTCTGTGTCGCCAATGTTTCGAAAGGTGCTGTCAGCGCGATGGTCTGGCGGGCCTCGTCGTATTCGTAGGAGACCCCGATCGCATGCAGCAGCACCACATCCTCGCGGCCTTTGCCGTCAGGCGCCTTGATGCCGACTTCCTCGAGTTCGCGCACGGCGGCGCCGATCTCGCCCGCCTCGTCACGCACAAAATTTCCAACCAGGTTCTTGCCGGTTCCGTTGAGCGTGACTTCCAGAAGCAACGGGATGGAATCCGCGCGCGCCGGTCCGATCGCAACAGCCGCAAGGGCCAGGATCAGGAATAACCGGGCGCCGTGCCGCGAACCGGCCGGCAGGAACGCCGAACAACACATGTGCTAACGCGCACTCCACGCGGCAATCGGGGTGAACTGAAAAAGATGGAAAAAAACGGCGAGCGATTGACGCGCCTCTGCGGTGGGCCGTGCCCCACTGGCGGTGCGGAGAGCCGTTGAATGTTCCGTCGGATAAAAAGAGCCGATCAGTAAGCGACCGTGACGTTCACGACATCTGTGTAAGCGCCCGCGCTCGGGCTGCTTTGCACCGGGATACGCCCATAAATGGTCAGAACAGAAGCCGAACCCGTTCCCGAGCCGGCAAGGGTGTCCGTCCCGACAATGTTGCCCCAGTTCTGCGTGCGGGCCGCGTCGCGATACAGGCTATAGGCCACGAACTCGGTCGCGGCGCCGTTCTTCATCTTGCGTGCGCTGGTGGTCGCGCCCGCGCTGGCTCCGGCATCCAGCGCAATCGTATAGGTCGCATTCTTCGTGCATGTGACGGTGACCGTGCCCGTCTGGTCCACGTTGGCGGAAAGCAGTCCGACAGTACCGAAGGCGATAGCCGAGGTGCTGACAGAGCAGGCCGCAGCAAGAGTGAGAGAAACGCCTAAGGTGCTGGACGTTGTAGCAGCCTGCGCCTGGATGCTTGTACACCCCAGCAAGGCTGCGGCCATGAAAAGACGACGCTTCATTTTCAGATCCAATCCTGAACGAGGTGAGCTCGGGAACCTCTCAAAAAGACCGCATCACCGAAGCGCGACGCTCGATTCGAGCGGTCCGGTCTCGCTAAGCGCCGTCAACTTTGCGGCCCCTCCGGCAAAGCCCTTGACTGCCCCCCGCGAGGTCCATGTCGATGAGGAATGCCCTAGGACATAGCCCACCAGCCCGTCTCCGAAATTCGAGGTCTCGCCCGCCTTGTCCGCGACACGCATCCGGGTGACCCGCATGCGAAGATCGCCTGTATTCGTCGCCTTGATGGCGAGACGCCCATTCGCCTTGACCCCGCTCCATGCGACATTGGCGGGCACCGCTGTCGGAGCCCGGAAGAACACTGGAATGGATTGGCGCACGAGGAGATTGACGGCCCCGGCTTTCAAGGTTTTCTCGTCGGGGATTTCATCGGCGAGCAGCCGGTAGCTCTCCTCCCCCACGATGGGCTTGCGTGTGAGGCGAACGATGCGGACGGTGTAATCCGAATTGGGCTTCAGCATCACGGCGGGCGGACTCGCCATGACGTCACTGGTTTCGGAGAGAACCTCACGGCCATCGACTTGCGTCCAGCGATAGACCCGCAACTGCGCATTGAGCGGAGCACCGCTCGGATTGCGCAGGGTGATGGATGTTGCCGCATCGCCGGCGGCCTGCACGTCGAGAAGGACGGGCGCAACCTGAAGCGATGCGGCCTGAGCCGGCCCGAAGCCGCAGGCAAGGGTCAGTCCAAGAAAACGACCGGCGAAGCGAAACATTGAAATTCTCTCGCAATACGAAGCTTGCCGTGCTGGCGGCGACGCGGTTCAATAGGTGACGGTGACGTTCACGGTGTCGGTATAGGCGCCCGCCGTGCCGGTAGCCTGGACAGGGATCCGGCCATAAACCGTCACCGTATCCGCGGCACCGGTCGCGTTTCCCGCCAGCGTGTCCGTTCCCACCGTATTGCCCCAGTTCGAGGTACGCGCGGCATCACGGAACAGCGAGTAGTTGATGAGATCCGTGTTCGTCGCGCCACCCTTCATCTTTCTGGCAGAGACGCTCGCTCCGTTCGCGCCCTGGTCGAACCCGATATTGTAGGCCGTGTTCTTGGTGCAGGTCACAATCACAGAGCCTGTCTGGTCGACGTTGGCCGCCAGCACGCCCTGCGTGCCGAATGCGATGGGCGACGTACTGACCGTGCAGGCCGCCGCGATGGTGACCGAGACGCCGAGGGTTGTCGTTGTCGTTGCTGCCTGCGCCTGACCTGCGACAAGGGCAAGAATAGACGCGCTTATGAGGAGCTTAATTCTCATGAGGAACTCCGATACTGAAAATACGCCGTCGTACTGAATTCAAGGAAATGATCGCGGACGAGAGGCAATTGGAGAAGAATAAGCTCCCCTGCGTCAGAGAAGACCTTACGTGCGTAAAGGTGAATGAAATCTTGCCGCCCCAGTGACACTCCGAGACTGAATCTTCATCCAGACACAACGCCATTTCCGGCAACACGTCGCCTGCGCGCTCTGGCCGATTTCGATTCGTCTGAAAGGGTTTAGTAAAAACTTGAATGCGGCTGGCGAACCGACGCACCAGGCCTTTCCCTCGTAATTCCTAAGGCGCGCGCGCCTGAGCCCTTTTGGGAGACATGGTTGAGAAGTCCTCAACGCATGCCGTTCTGCAAATGTCTATTTCCGGGGATATGTCTTCTGCACGGCGAACCCGGCGGCGGCGACGGCGAGCGCGGTCACCACGAGGACGCCCGGAACGCCGGTCGCCGCCGCCAGCAGGCTGGCGGAGAACGGCAGGGCCACCTGCCCGATACGATTGCCCGTCAGACGCATCGACATGGCGGTGCCGCGCGCAGCTATCGGAGCGATCTCGACGATGCCGGACAGGGTCAGCGTGGCGGAAATGCCCAGCCCGTAGCCGATGGCGACCACGGCGAGATACATCCAGACCAGCGGAACCGGCAGGGCCAGCAGGAGCAGCCCCACAGCCGAGAGCGCCATCGTGCCGACCGTCAGCGGCACGCGGCCTGCGATCCGGAAGAGGCTGACATAGGCGAGCCGCGACGCCATGGACGACAGCGCGCGCGTCATCAGCAGCCAGCCGACCTGGCTCGCCTCGAGATGCCGCTCTGTCCCCAGCAATGGCAGGTAGACGACGAGAATATCGAGGGACGTCACTGTCATGACGCTCGCGAAAACGACCGAGGCCAGGCCTTGCAGCCGCAGGATTTCGCCGATCCGCAACGGCGGCGCTGCATCCGTGCGCGCTGGTTTTGGCGGGGCGGCGCGTAGCAGGAAACCCGCAGCCAGCGCCACCAGCGAGATGACGAAACCCATCAGAAAGAGCCGGTCGGTTGGCGCTACGCGTCCACTGCCGGCGGCGAGGCCCATCATAAACGGCCCCAAGGCTTGGCCCAACGCCAGCGCCACCATGTAATGGCCGAAGATCGACTCTCGGCTGCGCGGACCTGAACAGCGCACCGTGAGCATCTGGTGCCCGGCCATGCACAACAGATGGCCGACGCCCAGCACGACATTGGCGGCCAGCAGGTGCCAGCGTGTCTCGGGCCACATCCATAGGAGGAAGGTGCCCAGCACCAGAAGCAAGGCGCCTGCCTGGGCGGCGCGGCTGTCGAACCCGCGATCGATCATCCGTCCGAAGGGGATCGCGAATAGGACCGGCAACAGCGCAAAGCTCGCAGCGATCGCCCCGATCCACACCACCGGGAGCCCAAGCTCGATCGCACGATACGACGTTCCGACCCGCACCAGCGGCACAAGTGTCTGGACGAGCAGCGAATGAAGCAGAAGCGGCAGGAGAAGGCCGATGTCGATGTCGTGGTCGCGCAACCGTCCGAACATTGCCACCCGTCCCCCTGAGCCCCGAACCGCGTTCTAGCGCGGCGCTCGCGGGGAGGCGAAAGAATTTTCGCGCCGAGGATCGGGTTAGCGCGTCGCCGGTGGCATGCTATGAACCCAGCATCCGCGCCCGCGATGCGATGCCGCGGGGCGCGACAGGAGACATCCGATGGCCAAGATCCAGTTCACGCAAAAGACCGCTGAAGACGAGAAGCGCGAGGCGCAGGCCGCTGAAGCCCGCTCGGAAAAGGCCGAAAACGTCCGTGCCCAGACGAGCGTCGGCGAATCCGGATCGGAAGAGCAGAACAAGCCGGCAAAGAAGGCCAAGGCCGCGAAGGGCAAGAAGCCCTCCGCTTGACGCGCACGGCCTCGGGCTTCAGCGCCCGGTCGACATGGCTGCTGTGGGCGGCAGGCTCTGGCGCTGCGCCCTCAGTTTGAATCCGACGGCCACCAGCATGATGCCGAAGACGAGCGCGTAGGCACCAAGCCACCACGTCAGCACCACCGCGCCCATCAGGGGCGTCGCGATCAGCAACAGGCCCCAGACGATCGACACCAGCCCGCCGATGGCGAGCCAGAGGCGGCCGTGCGCCATGGTGAGCGAGAAGGCCGCCGCCAGCAGGAAGCCGCCGCTCATCAGCGCCCAGACGGCGGTGACGACCACGAAGGCCAGGATCGCGCCTGCCGGGAAGGTCAGTGCGATCAAGCCCATCGCGACATTGAGCAAGGCTTCGATCAGCAGCAGCCACCATCGCTTGTCCGCCCGCGCCGCGCGAATAGCCGCGACAATACCGATCGCGCCATCGATCAGCAGATAGGCTCCGAACAGCAGCGCGACGGACAGCATGACTGCGCCGGGAGACACGAAGGCCATCACGCCGAAGGCGATGGCGATGAGCCCGCGCAGCGCGAGCGTCCACCAAGTCTCCGCAAGGGCCGCGCTCATGGCCTGGCCGGGCCGCATTTCATCGCCCATCATGCCGGACTGATCGAAAGACGAGGGGGAAATGGCCATGTCGCAGTCTCCAGCCGAGCGAGCGAAGCGCTCACCATTTTCCGGGAACGAACGGCAGGGAGATGCGTTCCGCTCTTTGGCTTGCGTTCGTGCGTCCACACAGCGCCGGTTCGGAAACGGACTTAAGTGAACAGGCCCGCCAGCAAATAGCAGAGGGCCGAAACGCCCGCCGCCGCCGGCAGGGTGATAACCCATGCGATCACGATATTGCCCGCGACGCCCCAGCGAACGGCCGACGTACGCCGCGCTGCGCCAACCCCGACGATAGCGCCGGTGATCGTGTGCGTCGTGGACACGGGAATGCCGAGCCAGGTCGCGAGAAACAACGTGATGGCGCCGCCGGTCTCTGCGCAAAAGCCCTGCATGGGGTTGAGCCGCGTGATCTTCGACCCCATCGTGTGAATGATGCGCCAGCCCCCAAACAGCGTGCCGACAGCCATCGCGGCCTGGCACGACAGCACCACCCAGAACGGCACATAGAAGGTCTCGCCGAGTTGTCCCTGCGAGAAGAGAAGCACGGCGATGATGCCCATGGTCTTCTGCGCGTCGTTTCCGCCATGGCCGAGCGAATAGAGCGACGCCGAGGCGAATTGCAGCACGCGAAACGTGCGATCCACCCCAAACGGCGTCTGCCGCACGAAGATCCACGACACCGCGAGCACCAGCACCAGCGCGAGGAGGAAGCCGACCAGCGGCGACAGCACGATCGCAGCGGAGGTCTTGAGAAGGCCCGACATGACGATGGCGCTGAAGCCGACCTTGCTCACGCCCGCGCCGACGAGGCCGCCCACGAGAGCATGCGAACTGCTTGAGGGAATGCCGTAGATCCAGGTCAGGATGTTCCAGACGATGGCGCCCATGAGCGCGGAGAAGATCACGCGGGGATCGACGATGTGGGGATCGATGATGCCGGTGCCCAGCGTCTCCGCGACATGCAGCCCGAAGAACAGAAAGGCGATGAAATTGAAGAACGCCGCCCAGAGCACCGCATATTGAGGACTCAGCACGCGCGTCGACACGATGGTCGCAATGGAATTGGCTGCGTCGTGCAGCCCGTTCAGAAAGTCGAAGAACAGCGCGACCGCGATGAGGCCGAACAGCAGCGGAAGCGTGAGTGAAGCAGCCATCTGCCGGAAATCCTAGACGTTTTCGATGACGATGCCGCTGATCTCGTTCGCAACGTCCTCGAAGCGATCCATCACCTTTTCCAGCTGTCCATAGATTTCGCTGCCGATCATATAGGCCATGGGATTGGTCTGGCCGTGCCTGCGGAAGAGGTCCTTCAGGCCCAGATCGTGCAGCTCGTCCGTGCGGCCTTCGACCCGCGTGACCTCTTCGGTAAGCGCCGCGAGCCGGGTGGCGTGGCGGCCCACCCCCTCGAGCAGCGGAATGGCCTCGGCAATCAGCCCGGCGGCCGTCACGATCAGGGCCGCCATCTCCTGCATCAGGGGATCGAAGCTCTTCTGCTCGAAGAGGATAATGGTCTTGACCGTCTTGTGCATCATGTCGATGGCGTCATCCATCGACTGGATGAGGTCCTTGATGTCATTCCGGTCGAACGGGGTGATGAAGCTTTTGCGCACGGCCTGCAGGACGTCGCGGGTGATTGCGTCGGCCTCGTTCTCCAGCGTGATGATCGTGCGGCAATGCTGCTCGACGCCCTCGCCGCCCGCCATGAGCTTCTGCAGTGCCTCGGCGCCGCCCACGACGGTGCGCGAATGTTTGGCGAACAGGTCGAAGAACCGATCTTCGCGTGGCATCAGTGCTCGAAACCAGCCCAGCATGGCCCATCGTCCCTTTCGTTGATCGAATCGCGAACCAGGGGCCGCGGCGGGAGCGCCGGACGGATCCAGAGCGACCGCCTGAGGACATAGAATAAGCGCAGCACACTCTGCAAGTGCCAAGCCTTTGACCATGGGCGGAATTGGAGAGTCAGTGCACCCCTTCGGTCGCCTTGCGCAGGGTCGCGATCAATTCGGGCGGCGTGCCGTAGACCGAATTGACCAGCGCCTGCACCTCGTCACCCGTATTGGGCACGGTATCCAGCCCTTGTTTGGAGGCTTCGGCCAGAAGCTCGGGATCCCCCATGGTCTCCATGAAGGCCTTGCGCAAGGCCGCGACCCGGTCGGCGGGAACACCGGGGGGCGCCATGAAGGGCCGGCTGATCGAACCCTGTTCCAGGAACACTTCGAGCGCGCGCTTCTGCTCGGGAGTCTTGGCGAATGCGGTGACCAGCGGCGCCTTGAGACTGGCGAGCGCGGGATGGCTCTTGGTGTCTTCCTGCACCAGGATTCTCACATTGCCGTCCGGCCGCAGCGCCTGCGGATATTGCTGCTTCGCGCTCGACCAGAGCAGGCCGCAGATGCCCTGCACCTCGTTGCGCTCGATGGCGATACTGATCTCGTTCGAGCCCTTGTAGCCGGAAATCAGCTTCAGCTTCGAGCCGAGCAGATAGCGCTCCATGACGGGATAATCGACGAGCGCGCTGCCAGGCCCGGTGCCCCCGACGACGAGTTCCTTCTCGGCGAGATCGGAATAGGACTGCACCGGCGCATCCTTCCGCACGACACACACCGACGTGTCGGCATTGGCATTGCCGAGATAGTTGAACGTGCGCGGATCATAGGCCTGCAAGTCCTGGCCGCTCATCAGCGGATCGAAAAGGGCGCTTGAAAGCACCACGCCGATCTGCGTCCCGTCCTTTGGCGCGATCGCGTAAAGATTGCGGGCGGCGGCGAGACTTCCCGCCCCCGGCATGTTCTGGACGATGATGTTCGGATTGCCGGGAATATGCTTGCCGAGGTGCCGGCCGACGAGACGCGCATAGACATCGACGCCGCCGCCTGCGGAAGACCCGGCGAGGATCGTCATGGTGCGGCCCTTGTAGAAGGCGGACACGCTCTCCTGTGCTGACACGGCGCTCGTCGCGCCCCCCGACAAGCACAGAAGCGTCGCAAGCGCTGCGTGGATGCGCATGGGCAGTCCTCCCCTTTGGTTTCCGGCCATGATCTGGCTCTGAGCGTGCGTTTCGCACCTGCCCGCAGTCTACGCAACGCCGACCTTTCGTCAAAGACGGGCGGGTTTCGCCCACCGCGGGACGCGTGCTAGCCTCCGGCAAAAGCCCGGCCGAAAAGGCCGGGTCAAAGAAACGATGGGGAGAGAGACATGGGAATCGTTCCGAGGCGGGCCCCGCTTCCGCACGCAATCTGCGCCGCCGCGCTGATCGGCATCTTTGGGTGCTCGGTCCCGGCTCACGCCGCCGAAACATCGGTGGAAACCTTCTATAAGGGCCGCACCATCCAGATGCTCGTCGGCTTCGCACCCGGGGGCATCAACGACATCGCCGCACGCCTCGTGGGACGGCACCTGCCGCGCTTCGTGCCGGGCGCGCCGCAGATCGTGGTCCAGAACCAGCCGGGCGCCGGTGGGCTGGCGGTCGCCAACTACATCTACAACGTGGCGCCGAAGGACGGCACTGTTCTGGCAAGCCTCGATCGCGGCTCGCCGCAACTCGCCATCCAGGGCGAGGAAGCCGCGCGTTTCGATCCGCTGAAATTCACCTGGCTCGGCAGCATTTCGTCCTACGCCAACGACGCTTACCTGCTGATGGTCAACGCCAGCAGCCCGGTCACCTCGGCAGGCCAGCTACAAAAACCCGGCGTGCCGATCAAGCTGGGTACTGTCGGCGCGGGTTCGAGCAACCTGGTCTTTGCAACGCTCGCCAAGGATGTCCTGAAGCTCAATATCGATGTGGTGCGCGGCTACACGGGCGCGGCCCCGTTGTTCCTCGCCATGCAGGGCGGAGAACTCGACGGGCAGGTCGTCGGCCTCAGTTCGACACGCGCCGGTCAGGCCGATCTCTGGAATTCGAAGAAGCTCCGCCCACTCGTGCAATTCGGACGCGTGACGCGCCTCGCCGAACTGCCCGACGTGCCGACCGGCCGCGAACTGGCCGCCGACGACACGGCGCGCGCGCTCGTGGAATTCGCGGAGCTGCCCTTCTTCATGGCCCTGCCCTTCGTCGCGCCTCCGGACATTCCCGCGGACCGCGCGAAGGCCCTGCAGGACGCCTTCATCGCCATGTGCAAGGATCCGCAATTCGTCGCGGAAGCAGAGCGGCTCGGCCTGGACGTCAGTCCGGTGGATGCGGGGGCCTTGCTGCAATTGCTGCGCAAGTCGGCGGCGACACCGAAACCGATCATCGAGGCTTATCGCGCCATCCTGTCCCCGACGCGCTGAGGGCTCAGCCCTTCACGTCCGTCTCCGGGCGGTCGTTACCGGGCGAGACCTCGCTGCGCCAGCGCCCATCCTTGTCTTCGTAGGTAATGCCGGTCTCGTCGCCGGGAATGCCCTGCTCGCGCGCCGCGCGCTCCGCGGCCTTCCGGGCAGCGTCATGCGAGGGGAAGGTCTCGGAGATGGCGCCATCGACCGTGTAAGCCCAGCCGCCGTCGTGTTCGACGACTTCATAGGTGATCTTGGTCATAGGTCGCTCCCGATGTTCATAGAATCCCCGCACGAAGCCGGCGTTGCCGGTCGCGCGGACCGCAGGCATGAAACCGCGACGTATCCGATCGGTTCCGGACCTTCTCTACGATGAAGGTTTCGTCCGGATCGGAAGCCCGCCAGAAGCGGCCCGCAACACGCGCGCCAGGGCCTCCACGGAATAGGGCTTCTGGATAAGCTGGAATGCCCCGCCGCGATTCTCGGCGAGCGCGTCGCTGTAGCCGCTCGTCAGCACCACGGGTAGCCCCGGATGGCGCGCCGATATGGTACGCGCCAGATCGACCCCGTTCATGCCGGGCATGATGACGTCGGTGAAGACGAGATCGAACCTCCCCTCGTCCTTCGCCAGCATGTGGAGCGCCTCCGTGGCATTGGCGACCCAGGTGGTCGCATATCCCAGGTCCTGCAGCATCTCGGTGGAAAACTGTCCCACGGCTTCGTTGTCCTCGACGACGAGGACGCGGGCTCCGTCGGCCCGTGGCTCATGCGCGACCGGGCTCCCCGCGCGGGAGAGAGGCGCATGCTGCGCACGCGGCAGGTAGATGGTGAAGGTAGAACCGCCTCCAACTTCGCTGGTCACTTCGATTTCGCCATTCGATTGCTTGGCGAAACCGAACACCTGGCTGAGCCCGAGGCCCGTTCCCTTGCCGACTTCCTTGGTCGTGTAGAACGGCTCGAAGATTTGCTCGAGCCGGTCGGCCGCGATTCCGCAACCTGTATCCGTAACCATCACGGAGACGAACTCGCCCGGGCGGCGCAGGTGGCCGCGCAATTGCGGCAACGCATCCACATGATCGATCGTGATGGTGAGCCGGCCCTCCCCGTCCATCGCGTCGCGCGCATTGACGGCAAGATTGATGAGAGCTGTTTCGAACTGGCCGATATCGGCCTGCGCGAAGCATGGTTCCTCACAAAGGCGAAGATCGATCTCGATCCGGGCGCCCACGATAGGGCGCACCATGTCGGCGACATTCTCCACCTGCCGCCCTGCGTCGAAGATCTCGGGGTTGAGGGGCTGGCGCCGTGCGAAGGCCAGCAATTGCCCGGTCAGCTTGGCTGCCCGATCGACAGTCTCGGAAATGGCGGCCAGATATCGGCTGCGACGCTCCTCAGGCAAATCGCGCCGTCGCATAAGATCGACCGCGGAGCGAATGATCGTGAGAAGGTTGTTGAAATCATGCGCCACGCCACCGGTGAGCTGCCCGACAGCCTCGAGCTTCTGCGATTGGCGCAGCTGTTCCTGGGTTCTCTCGAGCTCTTCCGCGGCCTCTTTCTCGACCGAGACGTGGCGTCCGCTCGCGTAGACAAGCCCGCCCTCCAGCGTGGCTACCCAGGAAATCCAGCGATGGCCGCCATCGGCGTGGCGGCAGCGATTTTCATAGGGCGGCAGGTCGGCGCGACTGGCTTGTTCCAGCGCGGACTCACTGCCCGCGTGGTCGTCGGGATGAACGAAATCCAGATGACACCTGCCGACAACCTCCTCGGGCTGCCAGCCGAGCACAGTCGTCCACGCCGCATTGACGGACCGGAACACACCGGACGTGCCCAGCACCGCTTGCAGATCCTGCGAGTTCTTCCACGCCCGGTCGCGCTCGCGCGTGCGGGCCTCCACCTGCGCCTCGAGCGTCGCATTGAGCTTGGCCAAATCCTCGCGCGCTGCCCTCAGGTCCTCGATATCGGTATTGGTCCCGATCCACCGCACAATGTCGCCGGATGCATCGCGCAGCGGCAAGGCGCGCACGAGATGCCAGCGGTAGGTGCCGTCCCTGCGCCGGATCCGGAAATCCGTCTCGTAATCTTCGCCAGCCGCAAGAGCTTTCTGCCAATCTTCCGTCGCGCGAGAGAGATCGTCGGGATGCAACCAAGCCTCCCACCCATCGCGCGCGAGCGCGGTCGCATCGAGGCCGCTGTAGGCGAAAGCTCGGTTGTTCGCCCAGTCGAGCCGGCCCTCGGGCGAGGCAGTCCAGACGTGATTGGGCACGGCTTGTGTGAAGGCATGAAACGTCGCGGCGCTCTCCTCGATGGCGCGCTGCGCCGATCGGCGTTCGGTCACGTCCTGTACGACGCCGACGAGCCGCAGGGGCTTACCCGAAGCGTCGCGCTCATACTCGGCCTTGCGCGCTATAGTGCGCTCTTCTCCTGTATCGGCGAGACGAATGCGATATTCCACATCCAGCGGCGCCGTCGCATCGCCGCGCGCGCGCTTGTTGGAGATGAGGGCGCGATCTTCAGGAGCCACCAGCTGTTCCACCTGTTCGCTGGGGATATCGTCGCAACTCGCCATGCCGAAGATTCGACAGAACTCCGGCGAAGCGGTCAGCCGGTTGCTCTCCAGATCAACCGCAAATATCCCGACGCCGCCCGCCTCCTGCGCACGTCGCAATCGTGCCTCGGACTGCTTCAGGATTTCGGCGGCGCGATGCGCCTTGGTGCGATCACGCAACACTTTCACGAAGCCTACCGGCTTGCCTGCATCGTCGAGAATGGGCGTCATCTCGCCATGCGCGAAGAAGCGTTCGCCGTTCTTGCGGATATGCCAGCGCTCGTCGGAGCCCGCACCCGCCGCGAGAGCTGCATGCATTTCGGCTGCCATGCGGCCGATCGTACGATCTTCCGGAGTGAAGATTCGCTCTGCGGTCTGGCCGAGCATTTCTTCTTCGGTCCAGCCGAAAATGCGCTTTGCGCCCTCGTTCCAACGGGTCACCAGACCATCGAAATCCAGCGCGATGATCCCATAGTCGACCGCGCTGTCGAGAATCTGGCGGTGGCGCGCTTCACTCTTGCGCAGCGCGTCCGCGCTTTCGGGCATGAATGCTGCGGCCGCGCTTGTCTCTACTGCGATCTGCAGCACACCTGCGACCGCGCCCGTGGGATCTCGCAGCGGCGAGGTGGACAAGGACCAAGAGGACGGCTCGCCATTCGCGCCTGTCAGCGACAGGCCAGCTTCGCGGCTCGCCTGACCCGAGAGGGCTGCCTCAACGCCGGGCCGGAAAGGCGCGCCGAGCTCCAAGGGCCAGAGTTCGGAGAATGGTAATCCGAAGGAGCGCTGGGCGCGCGCACCAAGTATCGCCGCGTAGGCATCGTTGAACACGCAGTTGAGGTCCCGGCCCCAACCGAGCAGCATGGCTTCTGGACAAGCCATGACGAGGTCGACATTTGCCTGCAAAGCTTGCGGCCAAGCCTCTCGCGGACCGAGCGGAGACGATGCCCATTCGTGAGAGTGCAGTCGAGCGCCCATAATCCCGCGAGCAATCGGCAACGGACCCGTCATACGCCCTCACAATACGCCCAATAGGGACATATAGGGCATCGACAGCGCAACGGCGAGAAAAGTTACGACGCCATCCAAGCTAAGACGCTACTTTGAAAAGCTTGGCGCAACATCGCCATTGCTCTGGAAAGCCGCAGATGATCACACGACGAAATCATTCAGCGATATTGAATCGTACCAGACTTTAGGGCTGTCCTGATCCTTCGCGAACATGAAGAACTCCCCGTTCATATCAGCCGTGACCGCATGGGCGGGTCCTTGAGGATCGATCAGGTCCTGGTTCGAATAGGTCTGCATCACCTTCGTGCCGAGGT
>JAQGKD010000013.1 GCA_028290285.1 Hyphomicrobiales bacterium | reverse complement strand
GCAGAGGAATCGGTCGACAGCCAGTTCTGTCCGGAGAACACCGAGGAGTCCGACACGCTCTGCAGCTGCTTTTGAAGCTGCGTGATTTCGGCCTGGACCTTGGTGCGGTCGATACCCGGCTCGCGCGAAGCGACCAGCTTCGTCTTCATCTGCGTGACGAGATCGGACGTGGTCTTGAGTGCAGCCGAAGCGACGTCGACCGTCGCCGAGCCCATGCCGAGTGCGTCCTTCACCGTCGAGAGCGCGCTGTTGTCCGATTTCATCGTAGTGGCGATCGACCAATAGGCTGCGTTGTCGGACGCATTCGCGACACGCATGCCCGTGGAAATATGTTCCTGAGTCATCTGCATGGATTTGTTGGTCGCGTTCAGGTTCTGAAGCGCGGTAATAGCAGAGGCGTTGGTAAGCAGACTGGTCATCTCAAATGTCCCTGAATGAAAATGCAGAGGGACATACCGGGCTTTCACCGGTGCGACAGAAAAGGCAGCATGCCTTGAGGTCGTGGCCTCAACTCCGTCGTCGAGAAGCATCAAACAACTTCGAGGTTAAATTTCTGCTTATCGTTCCTCGCGAATTTTCGAAACAGTTCTTTGTTGTGTTTCGAACCGGGAATGGATTACTGGGAAAACTGCCCCGCAGCGACTTCAGAAAAAGTCACATGCTCCGGGGTATTGAGTGCCGGGGCCGCGATGCGCTTTTCCAGCAAGCCGTTTGGCGACCGCAGAGAGCGTGATACCCTGGATTGCCAAGCCGCTTTCCACACTGGGTGCATCTGCTTGGGCGGCAATGGCATTTGCGATGTTCGAGATGAAAATCTCTACCGCAGCAAGCGTCTGGCCCAGAGTATCGGCGCTCTGCATTGCGACGAGATAGCCATCGTGATCGAGCGTGGCCGATCCGGCGTGCACCTGGATCTGTTCGAATGCATGTTCCATCGCTCGACGCACGAGTTGGACCTCGCAGACAGCGCGCTGCAATCCCTGATGAACCGGCATAGCGGTGCCTTGATTCCCTGTGGCCGGCTCGATTGTCGTGACTGGCATCTCACACCTTCAAAAAAGTTCGACGGAGCCGGTATCGGCGACCGCCTGGTAACGTTCTTCGATCGGCTGCACATCCCTGGGCAGCTGCATCTGACGAGCACGGCCGGAGGCCGGCCAGAATTGAACCTTACGGGCCTGATCTCCCCCGAGACTTTCGCCGAGCACGCGAATACCCTCGTTGCGCAGGAACCGGCGGGCGAATTCGCCATTTCGTGAGCCGATGTCGGCCAGGGACGAATTGAGGTTTGCTCCACCGAAGAGTTTGGCAACGAGACGCGACCGCGTTGCGCCCGCGCTCAACAAGGCATTGACCAGCAGTTCCATGAGATGAGCGCCATAGCGTTCAGCTGCGCGAATCTGCTGCTCGCTGTCGCCTGGAAGAAGAAAATGATTCATCCCTCCCACGTGCAGCAGCGGATCCCAAATGCAGGCTGCCACGCAAGACCCAAGCAGGGTCGTCAGTACAGCCTGCGGATCGTCCGAGATCCGGAACTCGCCCTGGATGATGTGTCCGCCGCCGGTAGGGGTGATCATGTTTACCTCAGTCGTCCGACGACGCCCTCGATGGCCTTTTTCAGAGCCACCATGTCCACGGGCTTGCTAAGATAGTTGTTCAGCCCAAGTGCGCGGCCGCGGGCGAGAACGGTCGTGTCGCCCTTGCCGGTCAACATGATGAATGGCACACCAGCGGTCGGCTTGTATGTTCGGATCGCCTGCAGCAATTGCAGCCCATCCAGCTTTGGCATGTTGAAATCCGAGATGACGAGATGCGCTGGCGTGCTCATCATCATCTTCAATGCCTGTTCGCCGTCTGCGGCGTGGATGATGTTCTTGATGCCGAGTTGTTCCAGCCCATCGCGGATCAGCATTCTGCTTGTCGAGGTATCGTCGACGATAAGAACCTTGAGTTGGTCGAGGAAGGACATGCGTTGGCTCCTTACCGTGTGTCCTTGAGAGCTGAAAAGAGCTCTGCTGCCATATTTTGCAGCGGGACTTGCTTGGCGACTGCGCCTATTTCAAAAGCGACTTTCGGCATCCCGTAGACGACGCACGTGTCTTCGGTCTGTCCGAAGGTCAGAGCACCCGCCCTGCGCATTCCATCGAGGGCCGTCGCGCCGTCGCGTCCCATTCCCGTGAGGATAAGTCCTGCTGCTCGGCCGCCAACGGCTTGCGTAACCGAGTTGAAGAGAACGTCGACGGAAGGACGATGCCCGTTCACGAGGTCGGTCTCGACCAGATGACAGCGCAAGGCGCCCGGCTTTCCGCGAACCGTGAGATGGGCTTTGCCGCCAGGCGCGACATACACGCTGCCGGATTCGATCGGCGCTCCATGGTAGGCCTCGATGACCCGCGGTGCACAGAGACGGTCGAGACGTGCGGCGAACGGCTTTGTGAAGAGCGCCGGCATGTGCTGGGTCACGACCGTGGGCGGACATTTCTCAGGAAATGCACCGAGCAGGCAGATCAGCGCCTCGACACCTCCCGTCGACGCGCCGATGGCAATGAGGCGGTCGTCGCCCGGGCTGCTGGAGAGAAGCGGAGCGCGGGGTGCCGCGGCGGGAACTGGGGTACGATAGCGATCGCGGCTTGCAGCGGCGAGCCTCACCGTGCGGCAAAGGTCGTCGATGGTCGCGGGGTCGTTCAGACGCGGCTTCGCAACGCAGTCGAAAGCGCCCAGTTCAAGGGCGCGGATCGTCGTCTCGGCGCCGCGCGACGTGAGACTGGAAACCATGATGACCGGCATCGGACGAAGCCGCATGAGCCGCTCGAGGAATTCGAGCCCATTCATATTGGGCATTTCGACATCGAGCGTGATGACGTCCGGATCAAGGTCCTTGATCGCGGCCCGCGCCTGATGCGGATCGAATGCCTCACCGACGACTTCGAGTTGTGGATCCCGGGACAGGATCTCGCGAAGAACCTGCTGCATCGTCGCGGAATCATCGACGATCAGGACGCGTGTACGCCGGTTGCTCATACTTTGTTTTCCCCAGACAGGCGCCACGTCGTAATTCCATCGTTCACGAAAAGTGCCCCCGCGCTTCCGGCCAGGCGTTCCGAGTGACCGATGTAGAGATGCCCATTGGGCATGAGTGTCGAAGCAAACCTGCTCCAGAGATTGGCCTGATGCTCCTGGTCGAAATAGATTGCGACGTTGCGGCAGAAGATGATGTCGAATTTTCGCTTCATCGGCCATTTGGCGAACAGGTTTAATTCACGGAAGCTGACCAGCTTGCGCATGTCGCTGTTCACGCTCCATCCCTCCCGTCCATGGATCTTGGCCGTGTCGAAGAAGCGTCGGCGCAGGTCGGGGTTGACGTCCGTGAGTGCGGTCTCGTCATAGATGCCTGCACGCCCCTCCTCAATCATGTTCGGATCGATGTCGCTGGCGAGAATGCGCACGTCGCGGGCAGCCGCATCCGGCATCATCGAGAGGATGACGAGCGCGACGGTGAAAGCTTCCTGCCCGTTGGAACAGCCCGCCGACCAGATTCGAACGCTTTCGCCACGTGCCGCCTTCGCCAGCAGGCCCGGCAGAACCTTGGTCTTGAGATGCTGGAAGTGGTGCGGCTCGCGATAGAAGCGTGTGACGTTGGTGGTCAGGGCCGCCAGCATGCGCTGGCGTTCGTCAGCGCCCTCGTTGCTCCGGATCAGCTCGCAATAAGCCCTGAACGATTCGAGCCCCAAAGCCCTGAGCCGTCGCGCGAGACGCGAATAGACGAGCGTCGCCTTCGACTCCGGCATGTGAATGCCGGCGTCCGTATGCATGGCCTGGGCAATCGTGCGAAAGTCCTCTGCGGTCAGCAGGAACTCGCCGGGAACCAGGCTTCGATCGGGAGGACCGGCAAGGGACATCGCGCGCGCCTGGGTCATGCTGCGACCGCTTCCCGCGCGGGCAGCACATGATCGAGTGCGATCATGCTGATCATGCGCCCGTCGATGGCGAGTACGCCGCGAATGAAGGTTTTCGCAAGGTCCGAAGCGAGATCCGGAGTGGGCTGGATGTCGCTTTCCGTCACGGTCAGAATGTCGGAGACGGCATCCACGAGAAGACCGACGATCTGCTGCTCGACCTGCGTCACCATAATGACGTGGCGCACGCTCGGCTCGCACGCACGAAAGCCCAGGCGCGTCGCCATATCGACCACGGGCAGCACGGCGCCGCGCAGGTTGATCACGCCGCGAACATAACCCGGCGAATGGGGCAGGGGCGTTGCCGGAGTCCAGCCCCGGATGTCGCGCACCTGCATGATGTCGACGCAGAATTCGCGGCTGTCGATGCGGAAAACGATGAGTTCACGGCTCGATGTTGATTCAGAAATGTAGGTCATGGTGCATCTCACTCCGCAAATTCGAGTAATTCAGGCATGCCGGCCGCTTTCGCGCTGGCATTTTCGACGACGGCATCGACGTCCAGGATCAGCGCGACACGGCCGTCGCCGAGGATCGTCGCCGCTGCGATGCCATCGACACGGCGGTAATTGGCCTCGAGGCTCTTGATGACGACCTGACGCTGGCCCTGGATCGTATCGACGAGGAGGGCGCGACGCGCATGTCCTTCGAGATCGATGAGGACGACAACGCAGTTGGTCGGATCGGTCGGCTCGTTGCGATAGCCGAGCACGTGCCCGATATCGATCAGCGGCGTGAACGTGTCGCGGATGCGGATGACACGGCAGTCCCCGCCCATGTCGTGGATGTCCTGCGCGCGCGGTTTCAACGTCTCGACGATGGCCGTCAGCGGCACGATCAGTGTTTCGTGGGCGACGCTCACGATCATTCCGTCGAGTACGGCGAGCGTCAGCGGCAGGCTCATGACGAAAGACGATCCGTGGCCCGGCGTCGACGAAATCGAGATGCGCCCGCCAAGTGCCTGGATGGAGCGCTTGACGACGTCCATGCCGACACCACGTCCCGACATGTCGGTGACCGTCGCGGCCGTGGAGAAGCCAGGAAGGAAAATCAGGTTGTCGATTTCCTCATCGCTCAATTGGGCCTCGGGATCGATCAGGCCCTTGCTGATCGCGGCCGCCTTGACGCGTTCACGGTTGATGCCGCCGCCGTCATCGGAGACTTCGATCACGACGCGCCCGGAGCGGTGCATGGCTGCGAGCTTGATGTGCCCTGATTCCGGCTTGCCGGCTGCAAGGCGGACTTCCGGCTTCTCGATCCCATGATCGATGGCATTGCGGATCATGTGCGTCAGCGGGTCGGTAAGACGCTCGATGACTGTCTTGTCGACCTCCGTCGACTCGCCTTCGCAATGCAGCGTTACCGTTTTGCCGGTCATGTCGGCGGCTTCGCGCACGACACGCGACATGCGTTGGAATATGGGCTTCACCGGCTGCGCCCGGATGGCCATGACGCTGTCCTGAATCTCGCGCGACAATTGCTCGAGATCGTCCAGTCCCATCGCAAGGGCGGAGGACCGCGGGATTCGTGCTTCGACGACACGCTGCGAAAGCATGGCCTGGTTGATGACGAGTTCGCCCACGAGATCGATCAGTCGCTCGACACGATCCAGATCCACGCGGATCGTGGCGCCGGCGCCCCCCACCGCCTTATTGGCATCCGCCTTTCGGCCGCCTGAATCCGCGTCGATCCGCTCGATGATGGCTGCGGAATCGAGAAGGCCGGCAGGCTCATCCTTTTGAGCCGGTGCGGGGCTGCCTGACGCCATCGAGAGGAGCTTCGCGAAGGCATCGTCGTCGAACGCTCCTTCCGCTTGAACGGCATCAATCTCGATGTTGCAATCGAATTCCACGAATTCGAAAACTTCCCGCAAAGACCCTTCATCGGCCTCGGTGTCGATGCGGATATTCCAAGTCAGATAGGCGCCTTCCGGGTCGAGTTCTGCCAGGGACGGGAGATGCGACAGGTCGCACGAGACCTGCGTTTGGCCCAGTCGGGCCAGTTCGCGCAGGAGCGTGATCGGCTCGTTGGCGCGCGCATAGAATCCGGGCTTGGGCTCCAGTTTGATCTGGAATGTCCTCGCGCCATCGCTCTGCTCGGATCCGAGCAGGTCGGCAAGAGAAATCTGGATCGGCACATAATCCGGCTCGTCGTCCACGCTGGCAGCCGCTTCGTGCTTGCTGCTCCCATCGCTACCGGTGACGCCCTGACACAGCAGTTCGAGCTGATGAACGATTCGGCTGATTTCCGCTTCGTCGCCTGGCAGGCCCTCGCGTGTCGTGCGTACCAGATCGGCGAGCGTGTCTGCCGCCATTAGCATCGTCTTCAGAATGTTGCGGTTCGGCGCCAGGCGTTCGGAGCGCATCAGGTCGAGTGCGGTCTCGAAGGCATGGGCGAAGCGCACCAGCTGATCGAGGCCAAAGGCGCCAGCGCCGCCCTTGATGGAATGAACCGCGCGGAAGACCGCATTGATTGTATCGGGCTCGCTGGTTCCATCCTCGATGGCCAGCAATCCGCTTTCCAGTTCGATCAGCTGCTCTTCGCATTCCTGGAAGAACGTCTGCTTGATTGCGGCCATAGTATCCACAGCAGTACCCTTCCGTATTTCAGGCCGCCAGACGACGGATGGCGCTGATCAGTTTGACCGGGTCGAATGGTTTGACGATCCAGCCCGTTGCGCCAGCACGACGCGCACGGTCCTTCTTGTCAGGCTCGCCTTCGGTGGTGAGGACGAGGATCGGTACAGCGCGATAGCGGTTGTTACGACGCACGCCTTCGATGAAGCCGAACCCGTCCATGCGCGGCATGTTCAGATCTGTAAGAATGACGTCGGGAGACGAGCCCTCGAGAACCTCGAGTCCATGAACGCCATCCTCGGCCTGCAACACTTCGTAGCCGGCCGCCAGGAGTGTGGCCTTCAGCATCTCGCGCATCGTTCGGGAGTCGTCGACCGTCAGAATCATCTTTTTCATAGGGTGTTCTCCTGCGAGCTGAACAGGTCGATGTCGAGCCCGTAGGCCTGGACGCTTTGGACGAAATCCGGCGAAGGATCGATGAGTTCGAGACGCGTGCCATCCTGGGTCCACGTCGTCGATGCACACAGCAATGCCTGCATGCATTGCGCGCCGAGTTTGCGGACCTGGGATGCGTCGATCCGCATGTCGGATCCGCGCAACCTGAGGAGTTCGCTGCTGAGAGGGGTCACTTCGGTGATATCCAGGGTTTCCGCGAGCAGAAGAGATGCTAGCTTTTTGACCTTTGCAGACATGTTGGCTCCTCAGAATTCTTCCCAGCTGTCGGCGCTGGCGCTGCTGCGGGCGGGCTGTTCGTAGCCACCGTTGGCAACCTTCCGGCGTTCCTGCGGACGTTCCGCAGGGGCCCGCTCGACGGGTGGGCGCTTGGCGCGGCGAGGCTTGTCGGCGAGCGCGACGACGTGGGGTGGAGCACTCTCGCGCTCGCCGGTCTGGAACCGTGCCACGTAGGAGTTGAGCTTCTGCGCTTCCTTCGCCAGCGTGTGGCTTGAGGCGGTCGATTCTTCGACCATCGCCGCGTTCTGCTGCGTGATCTGGTCCATCTGATTGATGGCGTTGTTGATCTCTTGCAGACCCGTTGCCTGCTCGCTGGCGCCCGCGGCGATCTCGCTGACGATCGACTTGATGCCCGCAACTTGGGACACGATGCGATCAAGAGCGGTCCCGGTTTCGGAGACGAGCGACACACCCTGGTTGACCTGCGTCGTCGACGCCGAGATGAGCGCCTTGATCTCCTTCGCAGCTTCCGCCGAGCGTTGGGCCAGCGCGCGCACTTCCGATGCGACGACGGCGAAGCCTCTGCCGGCATCCCCGGCCCGCGCCGCCTCCACGCCCGCGTTCAGTGCAAGCAGGTTCGTCTGGAACGCGATCTCGTCGATCACGCCAATGATCTGGCCGATCTGGCCGGAAGACTTTTCGATATTGTCCATCGCGGTGATGGCCTGGCGCACGATGGCGCCTCCCTTCTCCGCGTCCAGCGTCGCTGTCGCTACGGCCTCTCGTGCATGGGTTGCGCCTTCGGCTGTCCGCTTCACGGTCGATGTGATCTGCTCGAGAGCCGCAGCGGTTTCCTCGAGGTTGGCTGCCTGCTGTTCGGTGCGGCGGGACATGTCGTCGGCGGTGGCCGTGATCTCGCGGGACCCGCCGTCGATAGTCTGGGCGGAGCGGATCACCGTGATCAGCGTGTCCTGCAGCTGCGCCATCGTGTCGTTGTATTCAATGCGCAACTTCTCGGCGGGACCCTCGAGAACCTTGTCGATGCGGTGCACGACATCGCCTCGGGCGAGCTTTCCGAGCCCCTCGGCGAATGCTGCCAGTGCCTCATGCAGGCGATCCGACTCCTGTTCACGTTCCGCATCGATGCGGGCGCGCTCTTCATCCGCCTGGCGGCGCTGGCTTTCGGCCTCCGATTGCAGACGTGTATTCCGGATCAGATTGGCTCTGAAGGTCTCGCAGGCAGCAGCGATGAGACCTATGCAATCCTTGCGCTCGCCACCGGGGAAGACCAACGATGTCTGGCCCTTTGCCATGTCGGCCATCATGCCGGTGAGGTGCCGGATGGGGGTTGCCACATTGCGCGAGAGCACCGTTGAGCAGATGAGCGCGATCAGTAGGGCAGAAATGCCGCCGGCGACCACACTGACATCTGCCCTGAGCGCGGCGCTGTCCTCGATGACGGCGGTGTCTTCAGCCCAGATCCTGATCGTCTCGAAAGCTGCCACCTGCGCGTCGCGGAAGACCTGCTGCAACTCGCTGCTTCGCGGCGACATTGCTATGGTCATGGCCTGTTCGCGTGTGTCCGCACTTCCAGCCAGTTTCATGATCGGTTCTGCGATTTCAGAACGCCATTGATTCGAGGCTTGCTGGAACTTGCCGAGCGCGTCCGCAGACTTGGCGTTCAGCGAGGAAAGTTCCGGCGAGATTGCTTTCTTCATGCTCTCGGCGAACTTTCCCACGGCCTCGCCATAAAGGCGCTTGTGCCGATCGACGCCAGTGAGCAGATAGCCGCGCATCGTCTGCGCCATATCGATATGGGCGACCATTGCATTGAGCGCCGCAACTTCCTGACGGTTGGCGGCTCTCGCAATTTCCGCCGCCGAATCGCGATTACGCGCGGCATGGAAGAGGATGCCACTCGACACGGCGACGGAGAAGAGAATCAGACCGAACGCGAGCGAGAGCTTTCGTGGAATCGATGTATCGTTAAGCCACATAAAATCCTCCGTCCGGCTCCAGGCCGGGAGAGTGCGCAATTGGTTTCACCGATCGGGATGCTCGGCGCGAAAAGTCGAAACAAGAATTCAGAAAAATGAAAACACGATTATAATCAGACGTTTTTGGGAGAAGGTCGGTTTGGGCCTGATGCGCCCTTCGGACATATCCCGCGTTGAAACGGCTTGGGACATTCCGGATCGGAACCGGCGTCGGGAGGCGGCATCATGCCTGGGAATGCTGCACGCATCCACTTCCGACCTCCGGATAATTGCAGGAACCCCTTAAAGAAAGGCTACGGCCGCAAAAAGAGGTAAAAAAAAGCGAGAGCAAACTTGACTCAACGTAATATAAAAGTGGTGTGTTCTCGATGTTGGTGGTGTCTCTTGAGTCAACCGAGAATCCAGCGGTCGCTGCGCAGAATCGAGCGGCGCTCTTTCCTGTGCAGCGGCGCCTCGAAATCGTACTTCCCGTGATGAAGAGAGTTGGCGTAGAAGTGTCGCGGCTCAAAATTCCGTCCAGCCATCGGAGGCTGGAGCCGGGGCGGACTTCCCGTTTCCACCAGCGACGCGGCGCACCCGGTCCTTGGCAGGAGCTGGATTGCTATCGTGCCGGGCAGGGGTACCTGCACCTCCGGAAGACACTTTGAAAAAGCCGAGCTGCTGCGACAGCTTTCGCGCTTCTTGCGCAAGAGATTGCGTCGCGGCCGTCGCCTGCTCCACCATGGCTGCATTTTGCTGCGTCGCGCGATCGAGGTGACCGACCGCGAGATTCACCTCGCTCAGGCCCGTCGTCTGGTCCTGCGCTGTATCAGCGATGCCGCCGATGATTGAGTTGATTTCCTTCACCTGCAACACGAAGCGGCCCAAGGCGTCGTCGGTGCTGGCAACGAGGGTCGCACCTTCGGCCACGCTCGTTGTAGCATGGTCGATGAGAACCTTGATGTCCTTGGCGGACTGCGAGGCGCGTTGAGCCAAAGAGCGCACTTCGGTGGCCACGACCGCGAAACCGCGCCCGGACTCGCCGGCACGCGCAGCCTCGACGCCCGCGTTGAGCGCGAGAAGGTTGGTCTGGAAGGCGATCTCGTCGATGACTTCGGTGATCTGGCCAATCTTCGCAGTGGCGCTTTGAATCTCCTCCATAGCCAGCTTCGAACGCGATACGATCTCGCTCGTATGGGCGGCGTCTCTGGTCGCGGTCTCCGCCACCTTGCGCGCGTGCGCTACACCATCGGTCGTCGTTTTCACGCCTTCCGTGATTTGCGAAAGTGCTGCGGTGGTCTCCTCGAGGGAGGCGGCCTGCTGCTCTGTTCTGCGTGCAATACCGTCCGATGCATGCGCAAGCTCGCTGTTGCCGCTTTCGATGACCCGCATAGAGCTTAGTACCGCTACAATAACATTCTGCAACTGTTCCGCTGTGCCGTTGAAATCGCGCTTCAGATCCTCGAAATCCGGTCCAAGGTCGCTCTCCAGGCGCGCCATCAGGTTGCCTGCCGACATTTGTGAAAGGGATTCGCGGAAGCGCCCGAGGGCGTGCATTTGCTGTCGCATATCTTCCGCGCGAGTCTCCTCTGCCTTCTGGCGGCCCTCTTGCAGCGCATCCAGATAAGTTGAGATCGCGAAGTCCATGTCGAGGAGAACGGCCCGCACCAGGACGCTGACCGCTTCACCCAGTTCAGCGGGGCTGTGCGTGAAACGTTTGTAGAGGCTCGACTCCCTGTCCGAGATCAGCGATCGGATCAGCGAGTCGGTCATGAGGGCATAGCCGCCGATGTACCATCGTGGTTCAAGCCCGATCCGCGCATGCGTCTTGCCGATCGTGAGGACAGCCTTTGTATAAGAATCGTCGAACTGAGCAGACGCGAGCGCGTCCCAGTGCGTGGCCTGGAGACGCTTGGCTGAGTCCAGGTGCGCATCATCGCGAAAGAGGCTGCGAATCTGCGGGGTCGCGCGCACCTGCGTGTAAAACCCTTCGAGTGCCTCTCCGATCGCGCGGCTGAGAAACGGGCGCAACTCGCGAAGGACTTCTTGCGAGCGTGCGTCGAACTTCATGAACTGCAAGCGTTCGGCCAATTGCTGGTCAATCTTCTTCATTACGAATCACCTGCTCGTGCAAATCATTTAGGCAAACACTACCGCAGTCGCGCATAAATTTACGCGGCCGGCCCAAATAAATATCCAGATCATATTTGTCTGTATTGTGGCTTCAAAAGCAAGATACTAGCTAATAGTTAGTACTCAACTATTGGATGCCGCCTACAAAAGGCGCCTATACCGGACAGATATTTTTCTAAAGAAATCAACATACCGTTGCGTCAGCCGAACTCGATTGGGTGGGCGTCTGGCACCTCTCAGGGATTGGCCTCTGCGAGACCAAGTTGACTCCCCCGACAGGTCAGGCCTCCGCCTCGTCGGCGAGTTCCGAGAGAAAGCGCTGCGCATCGCTCTCGATTTCCTGGCGTCGGTCCGGCCTCATGGCGTCCAACGATCGATAGGGCATCCCCATGCGTGGATTTCGGTGGAGGCTGCTTCGGTTTTCGATCAGGAAATTCCAGTAAAGATAATTGAACGGGCACGCCTTCGGCCCGCTCTTCAACTTCGGATCGTAGGAACAGCCCCTGCAATAATCCGACATTCGATTGATATAGGCCCCGGAGGCCGCATAGGGTTTCGAGGCAAGCAGGCCGCCATCGGCGAACATGACCATGCCATGTGTATTTGGCAGCTCGACCCAATCGTAGGCGTCGGCATAAACCGCGAGGTACCAGGCTTCGATCTCGCGCGGTGCGATGCCCGCGAGCAATGAGAAATTGCCCGTGATCATCAGTCGCTGGATGTGATGCGCATAAGCATTCTGGCGCGTCTCGGCGACGACCTGCGCGATGCAGTTCAGCTTGGTCTCCCCCGACCAGTAGAACCATGGCAGGGGCCGGCATGCGTTCAGTGCGTTAGTCGCGGCATAGTCGGGCATTCGAAGCCAGTAGATGCCCCGCACATATTCCCGCCAGCCGAGGATCTGACGGACCAAGCCCTCGACTGCATTGAGCGGCGCATGCCCTGTTCGATAGGCGCGCTCGGCTGCCACGCAGATTTCCCGTGCGTTGAGCAGCCCGCAATTGAGATAGGGCGAAAGGACAGCGTGGAAGAGGAAGGGTTCTCCCGTCTGCATCGCGTCCTGATAATCGCCGTAGAGCGGCAGGCATGCTGCGACGAAGTGATCGAGCGCTTCCAGCGCATCGCGGCGTGTCACCGCCCAGCCGAATGTGTCGAGGTCGCCGAAATGGCGGGCGAAGCGGCTGGCGACGAGATCGATGACATCCTGCGTGATCGCGTCGGGCGCCAAGCGATCCCTCTTTGGCGGGCGAAGGCTTGCGGGCAGGCTCTTGCGATTGTCCTTGTCGAAATTCCAGAGGCCGCCTTCCGGTTCGTCACCATCCATCAACAGCCCGGTTTCGCGCCGCATCTCGCGATAGAAGAACTCCATGCGATACGATTTGCGGTCTTGCGCCCATCGTGCGAACCGTCCGCGCGAGCAGAAGAAGCGGTCGTCTTCGCGGATCTCGACGGGCAGGGCGAACCGCTCGCCCCAGGCGCGCATCATCTCCCACACGCGCCACTCGCCGGGCTCCGTGACCACGATGCGATCGGGATGATGGCGCGTGATCGCGCGGGCGAGTTCACCCGTGAAGGAACCGGAATTTTCAGGGTCGTCGAGTCGCACGTAGTCGACCCGGATACCCTCGTCCGAAAGCTCCGCCGAGAAGTGGCGCATCGCGGAGAGGATCAACGCGATCTTCTGCTTGTGATGACCTACATAGGTTGTTTCCTCCGCGACCTCCACCAACAGCACCACATCACCGGCCGGATCGAGATCGGAGAGGGACGCGAGGTCGCGCGTCAGTTGGTCGCCGAGAACCAGACGAAGCGTTGTCATGCAGCCGATCCATCCATGGGGCGCTCCTCGTACAAACGCAGGGAGGTGCCGAAAGCCGGCGCCTGTGCAGGTTTAAGTACGACGCCGTATGTACGATGGTTCAGGTCTGGGGGGCTTCGATGCCGAAGATGCAGAAGAAGGGCGATCTCCCGCAGAAGCCGTGCGAGACCTGCGGGCGCGCCTTCGTGTGGCGAAAGAAGTGGGAGAAGGTCTGGGACGAGGTAAAGCACTGCTCGGACCGCTGCCGCAACGAGAGAGCCAGGCCTGCTGGCAAGCCCTACAGGGCCAGTTAGCGCACGAAGCAGCGGGTCGCGTCGATCCAGGCGCGGGCGCGTGCCTCGGGCTCTGCATGGCCCAGCACGTCCGTGACGACTGCGGCGCTGTCGGCGCCCGCCTGAAGCACGCCGGGCGCACGCTCCAGCGTGATTCCGCCGATGGCGACCAGCGGCGTATCGCCGAGCGCCACGCGCCACTCCGACACGAGGCCGGTGCCTGTCGGTTGCCAGTCCATCTGCTTGACCGTCGTCGGAAAGACAGGGCCGAGCGCGATATAGTCAGGCTTCACGGACAGCGCGACTTCGAGTTCGCGATGATCGTGCGTGCTCACGCCCAGCCTGCAGCCGGCCCGGCGAATGGCCCCGATGTCCGCGTCGACGAGATCCTCCTGCCCCAGATGGATGAAGTCGCAGCCTTCCTCGATCGCAATGCGCCAGTAATCGTTGATGACCAGGTCGGCGTCGTGGGCCGCGCACAGCCGTTTCGCGGCCCTGACTTCCTCGCGGACAAAAGCCTCGGGCTGGTCTTTGATCCGCAACTGAACGAGGCGCACGCCCGTCGGCAGGAGACGTTCGAGCCAGCTCGCGCGATCGACGATGAGATAGAAGGGATCGAGCATTGTGAGTATCCGGGCGATGGCAGGGCGGACATGGTTAGTCGGCCCTGCCTGAGAGGTCAAACCCTCGCCGCGTTACTTCGGGTTCTTGGCGAGCCAGGCCTTGAACTGCGCAATTTCGCTCTCCTGCGCGGCGATGATGCCCTCGGCGATCTTTCGGATGGCCGGATCCTTGCCGTATTGCAGTTCGACACGCGCCATGTCGATGGCGCCCTGGTGATGCGGGATCATGCCCTGCACGAAGTCGCGATCGGCGTCGCCGGTAAGCGGGATGCTCATGTCCTTGTGCATCGCATCGTTGGCCTTGGCAAAGGCCTCCGACGAGGGTGAATGCGCGGGCATGCCGGTGCTGCCGTGCATGTCGTGTTTCACGCTTTGCGCGAAGGCCGCGCTGATACCCAGCGCCGCGACGGTGAAAGCGCCGATGATGATGGATGCTTTTTGCATGTCCCTGCTCCTTGTTGAAAGTTTCAAATAGGACGCCATGACGGCGTTGCCTCTTCAGTCCAGCTTCGTCGCACGCAGCCGCAAGGCATTGCTGATGACGCTGATGGACGACATGGCCATGGCCGCAGCGGCGATGATCGGCGACAGCAGCACGCCGAACATCGGATAGAGAACGCCTGCTGCGATGGGCACGCCCGCCGCATTGTAGATGAAGGCGAAGAACAGGTTTTGGCGGATGTTGCTCATGGTCGCCTCGGAGAGGCGGCGTGCACGCAGGATCCCTTGAAGGTCACCCTGCAACAGGGTCACGCCGGCGCTCTCTATGGCGACGTCCGTGCCAGTGCCCATGGCGATGCCGATGTCGGCGGCCGCCAGCGCGGGCGCGTCGTTCACGCCGTCGCCCGCCATGGCGACGATGCGCCCCTCGCGTCGCAGCCGTTCCACGATCTCACGCTTGGCATCCGGCAGGACCTCCGCTTCGATCTCGGAGATGCCCAGACGCGCGCCCACCGCTTCGGCAGTAAGGCGATTGTCGCCAGTCAACATGACGATGCGAATGCCCTCCGCCTTCAACGCGCGGACGGCGCTTTCCGTTGTCGCCTTGATCGGATCTGAGATCGCGATCAGGCCGGCAAGCTGGCCGTCGATGCCTATGAAGACTGTGGTCGCACCCTCGCGACGAAGATGATCCGCCTGCGCCTCGAGCGATTGCGTTGCTATGCTCATCTCGGTCAGGAAGCGCGGATTGCCGATTGCGAGCGCCTTGCCCGCGACATTGCCTGTCACTCCCTTGCCGACAGGCGAGTCGAAATCGGTCGCATTCGTGAGCGTCAGTCCGCGAGCTTGCGCGGATTCTACGATGGCGGCGGCCAGCGGATGTTCGCTGCCACGCTCCAGACTGGCGGCGAGTTGCAGCAACTCGTCTTCGGTCACGCCTGCGCTGGGTATGATCGCGGTCACGCGCGGCTTGCCTTCCGTCAGCGTGCCCGTCTTGTCGATCACCAGCGTATCGATCTTTTCGAAGCGCTCGAGGGCCTCGGCATTCTTGATCAGCACGCCCGATTGCGCGCCGCGCCCGACCCCGACCATGATCGACATGGGCGTGGCAAGCCCAAGCGCACACGGGCAGGCGACGATCAGAACCGAGACGGCTGCGACGAGACCGAAGGTGAAGCGAGGCTCCGGCCCGAAAAGCGACCACACGGCGAAAGCGATTGCCGCGACACCGATCACGAGCGGTACGAACCAGCCCGAAACCTGGTCCGCCAGCCGCTGGATCGGCGCGCGGCTGCGCTGGGCATTGGCCACCATCATGACGATGCGAGCCAGAACGGTGTCGTGGCCGATCTTCTCGGCCCGCATCACGAAGCTGCCCGACTTGTTGAGCGTGCCGCCGATGAGCTTAGCTCCCGCGGCCTTCGTCACAGGCATGGATTCGCCCGTGACCATGGATTCGTCGACCGCGCTGCGCCCCTCGATCAAAACGCCGTCGACGGGTACTTTCTCGCCGGGCCGGACGCGCAGGCTGTCACCGACTTTCGCTTGGTCGAGCGCAATATCCTGCTCGCTGCCATCGGCGCCAATACGGCGCGCCGTCTTGGGTGCGAGGTCGAGCAAGGCCCGGATGGCGCTGCCGGTCTGCTCACGTGCGCGCAGTTCCAGCACCTGGCCGAGCAGCACGAGCACGGTGATGACGGCCGCCGCCTCGAAATAGTTCGGCACCGACCCGTCGTGATGACGGAAGGCAGCCGGGAACAGCTGCGGCGCGACCGTTGCGACGATGCTGTAGAGATAAGCGACGCCGGTCCCGAGCGCGATCAGCGTGAACATGTTGAGGTTGCGCGTAACGAGCGACTGCCCTGCGCGCACGAAGAACGGCCACCCGGCCCAGAGCACGACGGGCGTCGCCAGCGCCAATTGCACCCAGTTCGAGGTTTGCTGCGGCAGCCAATGCCAATCGAAGAGATGCGCGCCCATCTCGAGCAGGAAAACCGGCAGGGTGAGCGGCAGGGCGATCCAGAAGCGGCGAGTCATGTCGACGAGTTCTTGATTCGGTCCGCTGTCGGCGCTCGGCATCTCGGGTTCGAGGCCCATGCCGCAAATCGGGCAGGAGCCCGGACCCTCCTGCCGGATCTCGGGATGCATGGGGCAGGTGAAGATCGTGCCCTTGGGCGCGGGCGGCTCGGCAGCGCGCGACTCCGGGTGGAGATAGCGCTGCGGTTCCGCCTCGAATTTATGGCGGCATCCGGCTGAACAGAAGAAATAGCTCTGCCCTTCGTGCTCGGTCCGGTGTTTGGCGGTCGCTGGATCGACGCTCATGCCGCAGACGAGATCCTTCACCTTGGCCTTTGCCGCGTGCAGGTAGCGCTGTGGCTCAGCCTCGAATTTCTCGCGGCACCCTGCGCAGCAGAAGAAATATTTCTGCCCTTCGTGCTCGGTCCGATGCTTGGCCGTGGCGGGATCGACGCTCATCCCGCAGACCGAATCCTTCACCTTGGCTTCGGCGGCCGGCTTGTCAGGCCCGCAGCCGCAGCAGGAATGCCCCGTGGACATGCTGGTGAGGGTCTTGTCTTCGGCGGTCATGGGTTTGCTCCCGGCAAGCCTTGATGCAGTGTCCACGAACAGCTACACCTTCCCACCATGGGAAGGTCAAGCGAGGATTTCCGTCATGATTATAGGAGCAGCGGCAGCCGAGGCGGGCGTCAGCGCCAAGATGATTCGCCACTACGAATCTATAGGTCTGCTGAACCCCGCCGCCCGGCGCGAGAACAGCTATCGCGATTACGCAGACCGCGACGTGCATGAGCTACGCTTCATCGGCCGGGCGCGGCGGCTCGGATTTTCCATCGAGGAAATACGCGCGCTCCTCGCGCTCTGGCGCGACAATGCGCGTCCGAGCCGCGATGTCCACAAGATCGCCATGGCTCATCTGGTGGATCTCGACGCACGCATCGCGGAGATGCAGGAAATGGCGGGAGCTCTTCGCAATCTGGTCAGCCATTGCCATGGCGACGCGCGGCCCGATTGCCCGATCCTCGACGGTCTGGGCGCAAAATAGAAAGCCTGCGCGACGAGGCGCGCAGGCTTTGCAGCTTCGTGAAGATTAGGCCGCCTTGGCGACCGCGCCAGAACCTTGCAGCGCGTGCAGATAAAGGTCCAGCATCGATTCCTTTTCGTCGCGCTCTTTCTCGTCCTGTTTGCGGACGCGGATCACTTCCTTGAGGATCTTGACGTCATAGCCTTCGCCCTTGGCTTCGGCGTAAATTTCCTTCTTGCCCTCGGTCAGGGCCTTGATCTCTTCCTCGACATGCTCGATGCGCTCAACGAAAGCGCGCAACTGATCACCCGCGACACCGCCCGACCCACTCATGCCTGTCTCCTGGTTACTCAGACCGATTGAAACTCACCGATCTGGGTAACCAGTCTGTTAACGCTGCTGCGAAAGCGACCTGAATTCACATGCCCTTTTTAGAGACCGTGGTCAGCGACTGCGCGTTCTCGAGATGCTTCTGCAACGTGGGCAGGGCCTGGCTCGCATAGGTCACGGCCGCGTCCTGCGTCTTCATCTTCGACTCTTTCGTGTACTCCGCGATGTCCTTCTTGTGGTCGGTGACCATGAACGTGGCGAATTGCTCGTCGAACTTCGCGCCCGACAGTTTGGCAAGCCGGTCATGGTCCGCCATCTGCTTCTTGGTGGGGCCGGCGGGCGGCGTCACACCGAGTTGCTTGGCGGCGTCCATCGCCTTGGTGTTGGCGTCGGTGTGGTCCTGAACCAGCATCGCGCCGAAGCTTTTCACCTGCTCGCTCTGGCCCTGCGACTGGGCCAGCTTGCCCATCTCGACCTCGGCCATGTTGCCTTCGATGGCTTTGGTGATGAAGGCCTGGCTTTCCGAGTCCTTGGCTGACGCCGAATAGCCTACGCAGGCCATCGTGGACGCGAGAAGTGCAGTTATGATGAGTTTCGACATAGCCTTGTCCTCCGCAATCGGTCTCTGCCAGCCGCCTGGCTTGGGCATCGGCCTGAACAACGACGATGCTTTGGATTGGTTCAGCCTGCGTCCCCCAGCACGCGCACGGGGCCGAAATCGCGGGGAGCGCCATGCTCGAGACCCAGGGCGCACGCGCGCAACCACTCGGGATCGAACAGGTCGAGGTAAAGCGCCGACCAGGGTGTCAGCGGCTCGAACGCAGTGTGGTTCGCTCGTGGCATCCAGGCGACACCTGCGCATTCCCTGGGATTGACGCGCGGCTGCGTCGCGCAAAGCCCGACGAAGACATCGACACGCTCATGCTCGATCAGCTGGCCGACGCGCGCCTTGTAGCGCACGCGCGCCAGCGGCGTGAGGGGCGTGCGCAGGCGCAGCTCGTCAAACAATCGGCGCTGGGCAGCCGCGAGCGATGTCTCTGCGGCCATAGGGTGGCTGCAGCAGGCGTTCGACCATAGGCCCCGACAATGATATTTCGTGAAAGCGCGTTGCTGCAACAATTGCCGGCCGGCGCGATCCACCAGAATGACCGAGATCGCCGCGTGATAGAGCCCGGCCTGATGTGCCGCGTGTTTCCCCATGGTGGCGATGGGCTGGTCCGTCGCAGGATCGAGCAGCACGACGTCGCGGGCTGTGGGGCGAGGCTGGCGCCCGTCGTCAATTGTCCGGGCGCAGCCTCGCGGAAGTATCGTCATAAGCTGGTCCTCTGGCGGGCTTCTCTTGGTGCCAGAGAAAAAGACCAGTGCGCCCCTGCCGTCAAGACGGTCCCTTGTCGCCCTCCTTGTCGCGTAGGGTGCGGGTCTCCGTGTTCATCGGCACGTCGTTGCGGCGTTGCTGGGCGATGATTTCGCCAGTCGTCCAATATTCGCTGCGCGTGGCGCGCTCCGCCATCACGTCGAATTCAGGCGCCCATTCGCCGAGCGAAACGCCGAACCAGGGCGCCTGCGGCTTCAGCGCTGGCAGGCCGAGCTCCTCCCAGATAACCCGTGCCTTCTCCATATACTCGCGCTTGGGCAGCGAAATTGGAGGGAAGGGCTCTTTCAGGGTAGCGTCGAACAGCACGGACGCATCCTCGCCGCCGTTGCGCTGGCTGCGCGGGCCGTGCCCCTGGTCCCGGTGCTTCACCATTTCCATATCGAGCGCGGGATTGCAGCGATAGGCCATGGCCCACCACAACGCGTCGGCATTGTCGGGGTCGATGTCGTCGTCGACCGCGATGATGAATTTGCCGATCGCGCGATGCTGCGTCGCCATCGCATGTAGCGCGCGCCAGATCTCGACGCGCGGACTTCCCTTTTCGATCGTCAGCGTGACCAGCTTGCGAAGGTTCGTCAGCGGTTCATGCAGCGAGACCTTGGTGACGCAACGCAGGCCCAGCACATCGCGCAATTGCTGCAGCAGAAGCGGTTCCAGTGAGATGCGCTTGATGAGGCTCGATTCGCTCGGCGTAACCTGGCTGATGATCGAGGTGAGGATCGCCTTGCGCTTCCGCGTGATTGCAGTCACCACCATATAGGCGTTGTATTCCTGCAGATTCACATGCCCGTGCGACTCCCCGAAGGGAGCTTCGGGCTCGAGCCACTCAGTCTCGATGTACCCCTCGATCACGATTTCGGCTTCAGCCGGGATCATCAGGTCGACGGTGACGCCGCGCACGACGTTGATGGGCGAACCCACGAGCGCGCCGGCGACCTCCAGTTCGTCGAGCCTTTCGGGAATCTTCTGCGTCGAGGTGAACGTGATGGCCGGCGGTGCACCCAGCACGACGGCTGCGGGCATGCGCTCCCCTCGCGCCTTGTACTTCAGCCAATGTTGGTAAATACCGGGCCGCAGCTCCAGCGACGGATTCATGCCGAGCCGCCGGCGCGCCTTCACCTGGCCGCGGTAATTGCCCATGTTCTGGATGCCGGTATCCGGATCCTTAGTGATGTACTGGGACAGGGTCGTGTAGGGCGCATTGTCCCAGCCGGGCGTCGAGATCGGCACCGGGATCGCATCGAGCCCCATGCCCTCCTTGTCGAGTTCGTCGCCCTGGATGACGATCTCCTGGCACGGCGCATTCCCGACGAGCTTGGGCGCGATGGGAGAGGCAGTCGCGCGATTCCAGGTCTGCTCGATCTTGTCGAGATCGCAGCCCAGCCCGATGCGGTAAATCTCACGGTTGGCCGCGAGCGCACCGACGACGACATCGATATCGTAGTGCTTGCCCTTGCTGTCGGTGACATTGGTGAACAGGAATGCCTTGCGCTCGCCTTCAGGAATGCCACCGCGGAACTGCCATCGTACGAGCGGATGCATCTCCGTGTCCTTGTTGATCAGCCGATCCACGCGAACGAGCATCCCGGCCTTGTCGAGTGCTTCGATGTGGTCGTGCAAATCCGGATAGGACCGGGGCGGGTGGGATTCCTTCGTGCTCACGGATGTGCCCTCCTTCTCGCTCTGACGCTCGTCTTTTTCTGCCCTAGACGGCTTTACGAATAGTGGTATCATAATTCCACAATACGCGAAGGTCGAGCGGCGACTGCGTCCGTAACGGCTGATCCGACAAGAAAAGCAATCCGGAGGAGACCATGTTCAAGCCTATGGCTCGTCGCGCCGCGCTGTTCATCGCTGCCACATTGTCGTTGACCGCCGTTGCGAGGTCGGAGACCCCCGCTGAATTCTACAAGGGCAAGGATGTGCGCATGCTCATCAGTCATCCGCCCGGCGGAGGCTATGACATCTATGCGCGACTGTTCGCGCGCCATCTCACGCGTTTTCTCGATGGCCACCCCAACGTAATCCCGCAGAACATGCCGGGCGCAGCGGGCATCGTCATGGCCAACAGCATGGCCGCGCAGCAGCCCAGCGATGGAACCGTCATCGGGCTCGGGCCGGGCTCCATTGGCACGGCAGACCTGTTCGGCGCATCGGGCGCGCGCTACGACGCACGCAAGTTCTCATGGATTGGCAGCATGAACGCCGATGTCGGCGTGTCGCTCTCGTGGCACACCTCGCCCGTGAAAACAGCAGCCGATCTCATGAAGACGGAGCTGATCGTCGGCGGGGCTGGCGCGACCGATCAGAGCGTTGTTTTCCCAACAGCGCTCAATCGCATCCTGGGCACGAAGTTCAAGATCATCCCCGGTTACGCAGGGAGCGCCGCGACATCCCTGGCGCTCGAACGCGGCGAGATTTCAGGCATCGGTGGCATGAATTTTTCTTCCATCCTCGCCAACAAGCCCGACTGGTTGCGCGACAAGCAGGTTAATATCCTTGTGCAGCTGGCGCTCGATCGTCACCCCGATTTGCCGGATGTTCCAACGGTCGTGGAACTCGCCAAGACCGATCAGCAGCGCGCGGTCCTCGAACTCGTCTTTTCGCAATCCTCCATGGGACGTGCGATTCTGGGGCCACCGGGCATTCCTGCCGACCGCTTGAAGGCTCTGCGTTCAGCCTTCGATGCGATGATGAAGGACAAGGCGTTTCTCGCCGAAGCAGAAAAGATGAAGATGGAGATCAACCAGCCCATGTCCGGGGAGCAGATGGCGCAGCTCGTCGACAAACTCTACCGCGCGACGCCCGCAATCGTGAAGGAGGCTTCGGCGGCCATCGACACGTCGAAGTGAAGCCAGAAGAAAAGCCCCCGGAAACGGGGGCTTTTCTCTGCCAAGTCGTATCCCGGTTTGAATTTACGATCACCCTTTAACGGCGATCCGTGCATTCC
>JAQGKD010000082.1 GCA_028290285.1 Hyphomicrobiales bacterium | reverse complement strand
AAGCTCGACCGCCGTATGGGCCAGAACATCTGGGGCCGTCCGAAGAGCCCCGTGAACCGCCGCGAATACGGCCCCGGCCAGCATGGCCAGCGCCGCAAGGGCAAGATGTCCGACTTCGGCACGCAGCTGCGCGCCAAGCAGAAGCTCAAGGGCTACTACGGCAACATCTCCGAGAAGCAGTTCCGCAAGTACTACCAGGAAGCCATCCGCATGAAGGGTGACTCCGGGGACAACCTTGTCGGCCTGCTTGAGCGTCGCCTGGACGCGGTCGTGTACCGCGCCAAGTTCGCACCGACCCCCTTCGCCGCGCGCCAGTTCGTGAACCATGGCCACATCAAGGTGAACGGTCGCCGCGTGAACATCGCGTCCTATCTCGTCCGTCCGGGCGATGTGGTCGAGATCAAGGACTCGTCGAAGCAACTGCTCATCGTGCTCGAGTCCGTCGGCCTCGCCGAGCGTGACGTGCCCGATTACTACGAAGTCGATCACACCAAGATGGTCGCCAAGATGACCCGCCTTCCGCTCCCGGCGGACGTGCCCTATCCGGTCGTCATGGAACCGAACCTCGTGATCGAATTCTATTCGCGCTGATCGATACCACCTCCCGGGGCGCAAGCCTCGGGGGCCGATATGAAAAGGGCAGCCACATTTCGATGTGGCTGCCCTTTTTTTATTCCCGACGCCCGCTCAGTGCAGCAGGGCCATCACGACCGGCACATTGAAATAGGTCCCTGCCAGCAGGACGATTCCGCCAGCGCCGATCAGGCCGGCTGCGACGGCGAAGCCGAGGAGCGAGGACAGCAGGCAGACCGAGGCGAGGACGATGCCGAGCTGGATGAAGAGCGAGGCGATCTCATAGGCATGGTACTGGCCCAGATACGTGTCCCGTTCGTGCTCGATGTGCTTTGCGCGGGCCACGAGTTCCTTGCGGCCTTCGCTCGTGCTCGGCTCGCTTTCCCAGCGATCGATGTTGGCCTGCCAGGCCGCGATCTGCTTGTCCAACTCGGCCTTGTCGCCGGGCTGCTCGATTTTTGCGTTTTCCACCGCCGTCCGCAGGACGGTCTGCCGGATCGTCTTCGCCTGGAAGAAATTCCAGGTGTCGCTCGCCTGAATGTTCAGGGCGAGGCCGTGGGTCTGGGCTGATTTTCCGAGCATCTCGGAAACTGCAAGGAACAGGGCCAGAATAGAGATCAGCAGGCCGATCCACTTGGCCGTGCTCTTGCCGCTGTGGGCTGCTTCGTGGGTCGCCTCGTGGGCAACTTCGTGAATCGCTTCGGACATGGGTGCTCCGCTCCTGGATCTCTGACTCGAATCCTGCTTCAGAGGTACGAAAAGGATGTGACGGAGGCAACGGCGATTGGCCGGGTTTCAGCTGGCGGCCCGTTTCTGCCTTGCGTTTCCCTCCCCACGCGTTCATGGCCCTAGGGGAAATCAGGGGTCAATCATGCTAGCGCCTATCCTAAGCCTCTTCGACCGAGCCGCCGCGCGAACCGTTCAGCAGCATCCGCTCCTGCGCAAGGCGAACGACAGCTACAATGTCTATGAGGTCGCGAAATTGCGTGCTGCTCTGCAGAGCGCCCGCTATTTCGAGAAACGCCTGCTCACCGCCCTGCAGTTTGCGACGCGCGAGGAACAGCTGACGCACGCTCTCTCGCTTGCTCCGAAAGACGGACTCATTATGGAATTCGGGGTGGCGGGGGGCGATTCGATCCGCCAGATCGCAAAGATGCGCAGCGCCCCCATCTATGGGTTCGACAGTTTCGAGGGCTTGCCGGAAGGCTGGTTCGCCTATCTTCGCAAGGGTTTCTTCGCCCAGCCGCTGCCGCGCGTGCCCGAGCATGTCACGCTCGTGAAGGGCTGGTTCTCCGACACGCTCGAGGGTTTTCTCAAGCAGCATTCCGGGCCGGTCGCATTCCTGCATATCGACAGCGATCTCTATTCGTCCGCCGATTTCGTCCTTCGTGGTCTCGAAGGACGCGTTGTTCCCGGGACGGTGGTGCTGTTCGACGAATACTGGAATTATCCGGGCTGGTTGCAGCACGAGTTCAAGGCGTTCCAGGAGTTCATCGCGCGGACGGGCCTGTCCTACCGCTACGACAGCTTCGTGCCGACGGGACATCAGGTCTGCGTGGTGATCGAGGCCGCCGGAACTTTTCCAAGAAGTCCCAATGATTTCGGAACTCCCAAGCTCGAGCCACGTTAAGCTTGGCGATATCACTCGATTACGGACGCGATCAAATGATGAAGAAAATTATCCTGGTGTCGGCAGTTGCCCTGACCCTCGGCGCCTGCTCGGCTCGTGACGACCGGCTTCTGACCGGCGCTGCCATCGGCGGTGCGGCTGGCGCAGTCGTCGGCGGTGTTGCGACGGGTACGGGCGGCGGCGCCTTGATTGGCGGCGCTATCGGCGCTGCTGGCGGAGCGGTCATCGCGGACGCCACGCGTCCTCGCTATCATCACCGCAAGCGTTGCCATTACAGCTCGCGTTATGACCGGACGGTTTGCCGCTGAGGCTTTCCCGGTCATCTGACTGAGCGATGCAGAAGAGCCCCGGACTTCGATGTCCGGGGCTTTTTTTGCGCGCGCCGTCAGAGCTTGGCGAGGAAGGCGGCGAGGCTCATGAGCCCCTCGGGCCAGGGGCCGTGGCCGGAGTCCGGATTGATGTGACCGGCTTCTCCCGCGTCGACGATGGCCGAGCCCCATGCATAGGCGAGATCTTCGCTCGATTCATAGGTGGCATAGGGATCGTTGCGGCTGGCGACCAGCAGCGAGGGGAACGGCAGCGGGTCGCGTGGCGCTTCCTCGAAGCCGGTGTCGACGCTATCGAAACTGCGCAGCACTTCTTCGGACGGAGGGGCGACCAGAAACGCGCCGATCACCTTGCCCGGCGCGAAATGCCTGGCGGCATGGGCGATGGCGTGAACGCCGAGAGAATGGGCGATCAGGATGACCGGACGCTCCGCTTCCTCAATGGCCTTGCGCAATGAGCCGACCCAGGCGGCGTGGGTCGGGTTGTCCCAATTCTCCTGCTCGACGCGGCGCGCCGTCCGCAGCTTCTGCTGCCAGCGGGTCTGCCAATGTTCGAGGCCCGAGCCGTTGAGGCCGGGAACGATGAGGATGTCGGCGTCCGACGTACGCATGGGGGCTTGGTCCTGAAAGGGCGTTCAGGCCGGTAGATAAGCGTGCCGCCTGCCACTGTCGAGATCTCAGCCGAGGCGGGACAGCACCGGGAACGTCTCCAGCAGCCAGAAACTGACGTTCTGCATTGCGCCGGTCATGAAGCCGATGCCCGTCAGGACCAGAAGAACGCCGACGACCTTCTCGACCAGACCGAAATGGCTGCGGAAGCGGGCGATGAAGGCCATGAAGGGCTCGATGGCGAGCGCGGCGACGAGGAAGGGCACGCCGAGGCCCGCCGAATAGGCCGCCAGCAGGATCATGCCGCGCGACACCGTATCCTCCGATCCGGCCACGGCGAGGATGGCTGCGAGGATCGGGCCGATGCACGGTGTCCAGCCGAAAGCGAAGGCCAGCCCCATGATGTAAGCGCCCCACAGGCCAACGGGGCGCTCCACCTGCACGCGCTTCTCGCGGTACAGGAAGGCGAGGCGGAAGACGCCCAGAAAGTGCAGCCCCATGGCAATGATGGCTATGCCGGCCAGCAGCGACAGCGTGTCGAGATGCGCGCGGATGACCTGCCCGAAAAGGGAGGCGGTCGCACCCAGGGCGACGAAGACCGTCGAGAAGCCCAGCACGAAGAGAATGGCCGCGAGCGCGACGTCGCGGCGTGCGCCTTTGACCCCTTCGTCCGAGAGATCCTCAATCGTGGTGCCCGCGATGAAGGTCAGGTAGGGTGGTACCAGCGGCAGAACGCAGGGGCTGAGAAAAGACAGCACGCCGGCGAGAGCGGCTGCGGGAAGCGTGACGTCGGTGGCCATGGAACCTCGTCGGCGGGACGGCATCGATCGCGCCCCGTTCCGGAACGTCCATACGGCATGACGGCGGGCGGGAATAGGGCGAGGACGCGCGACTCTGCGTCTCGTGATCGCCGGGAGGGGCAAATCGCATGCGCAATCTCATCAGCGATGTCGCCGGATTGTCTGTCGGCCATGCCGAGGATGCGGCGCTGGGCTCCGGCGTGACTGCCGTCGTTTTCGACGCTCCGGCAACGGCTTCCATCGCGATCAGCGGCGGTGCTCCGGGTACGCGGGACGTCTCGTTGCTGGAGCCCGGCATGACCGTGGAGCAGGTGGATGCCCTGGTGCTTTCGGGCGGCTCGGCCTTCGGCCTCGACGCGATGGGCGGCGTTCTTGCCTGGTTGCGCGCGCAGGGGCGCGGCTTTGCCGTGCGGGGCGCGCTGGTGCCCATCGTGCCCGGCGCGATCCTCTTCGACCTTCTCAATGGCGGCAACAAGGACTGGGGCCGTCACGCGCCCTACCGCGACCTCGGCTTCGCGGCCGCGGAGGCGGCGGGGCTCGATTTTGCCTTGGGGTCGCATGGGGCCGGGCTTGGCGCCACGACCGTCGATCTGAAGGGCGGCATCGGCTCCGCCAGCGCGGTGACACGTGGCGGCTATTGCGTTGGTGCGCTGGTCGCGGTGAACGCCATCGGCTCCGCGATGGTCGGGGGCGGCCCGCATTTCTGGGCGGCTCCCTTCGAGCGCGGCGGCGAGTTCGGCGGACTGGGCTGGCCCGCCGCCATGCCGGATCTCTCGCCACGCATGAAAGGCGCCTTTCCCGAGAACACCACCATCGCCATCGTGGCGACAGATGCCATGCTCAGCCGCGTCGGGGCGAAGCGCATGGCCATGATGGCGCAGGACGGGATGGGGCGCGCCTTGCGTCCGGCCCATGCTGCGCTTGACGGCGATCTCGTGTTTTCGGCGGCGACGGCGCGGCATGCCACGCCGCCCGATGGGCGCGACCTGATCGAGATCGGCGTGGCGGCGGCCGATTGCCTCGCCCGCGCCATTGCGCGCGCGGTGTTCGAGGCACGTGCGTTGCCCTTCGCCGGGGCGCTTCCCGCGTGGCGCGATCTGTGGGGGTGACGGGCCGGCGTGGCTGGACCGCGGGCATGGCGCTTGCTAGCCTCGCAGGCAGCCGACACTCGGTGATTTTCGGAGTCGCATGGAAAATTTTCTTCAGCAATTGATTAACGGCGTAACGCTCGGGGCGATCTACGGCCTGATCGCTATCGGCTACACCATGGTTTTCGGCATCATCGGCATGGTCAATTTCGCGCATGGCGACGTGTTCATGCTGTCGGCCTTCATCGCGCTCATCATCTTTCTCGCGATCACGCAATTCTTCGGAGTGACCTCGCTGGCGTTGGCCTTCGTCGTGGTGCTGGTGGTCGCCATGGCGCTGACGGCGCTCTGGAGCTGGGCTATCGAGCGTGTCGCCTATCGGCCGCTGCGCGGATCGTTCCGGCTCGCGCCGCTGATCTCGGCCATCGGCATGTCCATCTTCCTGTCGAATTTTGTGCAGGTCGTGCAGGGGCCGCGCAACAAGCCGGTGCCACCCATGTTCACCGACGTCATCCATGTGACGAGTGGGGGCGCCTTCGACGTGACGTTGTCCTACAAGCAGATCTTGATCGTGGCCGTGACCGGCGTGCTGCTCGTCGGCTTCTGGTATCTCGTGCAGAAGACGGCGCTCGGCCGCGCGCAGCGCGCCTGCGAGCAGGATCGCGGCATGGCGGCGCTGCTGGGCATCGACGTCGATCGCACGATCTCGCTGACCTTCGTCATCGGCGCGGCGCTCGCGGCCGTCGCGGGTGTTCTCTACATGATGTATTATGGCGTCGTGAATTTCGCCGACGGCTTCGTGCCCGGCGTGAAGGCGTTCACAGCAGCCGTGCTGGGGGGCATCGGCTCCCTGCCGGGCGCGGTTCTGGGCGGCCTGCTGATCGGGCTGATAGAGGTCTTCTGGTCAGCCTATTTTTCGAGCGACTATAAGGATGTCGCGGCTTTTTCCATTCTTGCGGTGACGCTGATCTTCATGCCCTCGGGCATCCTCGGCCGCCCGGAAGTCGAGAAGGTCTGATGAGCGAGCCCGGCGCATCTCCCGTTCCACCGCTTCGCGATGCGCTTCGTGACGCGGGTTTCGCGGCGCTGATTTCTGCCGGGCTCGCCTTTCCGATCCTGGCGCTCGGCACACAGATGGATCTCGACAATCGTCTGGTGCTGGAACAGCGCTGGTCGTGGCTCGTCATCGCGGTGCTGCTCGTCTTTTTCGGCCGCCTCTGCGCGCTGCTGCTCGCCGACTTGCGGTCGCGCCTGCTGGCGGTTCCCGGCACCTGGCCGCTGGTGGGGGGGGCGGCGCTCGTGGCAACGCAAGGTGGTTCTCGCCTCACCGATGGTGTGGGCTGGATGGCGATTGGCGCGGTGATGATCGGCGGCGGGATCGCGCTCGATCGCAGGCTCGCTGCGCGGGGTGCCATCGCGCGGGATGTGCCTGCGCCGACGGCCCAAAGCGCGCTCCTGGCTCGCGTGCTGCCGTTGGCGGGAATTGCCGTCCTGTTCGCCTTCCCGCTGCTGATGTTCGCGTTTCTCGGCGCATCGGGCTCGTTGAAATGGATCAATAATTACGGCATCCAGATCCTGATCTTCGTCATGCTCGGCTGGGGGCTGAATATCGTGGTCGGACTCGCGGGGTTGCTCGACCTCGGCTATGTCGCCTTTTATGCCGTGGGTGCTTACGCCTACGCGCTGCTGTCGACGCAATATGGCCTGTCGTTCTGGCTGTGCCTGCCGCTGGCGGGCGTGTTCGCCGCGGCCTGGGGGCTCATCCTCGGCTTTCCGGTTCTGCGCCTGCGGGGCGATTATCTCGCCATTGTCACGCTGGCTTTCGGCGAGATCATTGGCGCGGTGCTGACGAACTGGAGCGATCTGACCAACGGCAAGGCGGGCATCATGTCGATCCCGCGCATCACCTTCTTCGGCCTGCCGTTCACCGACAGCGAGACGGGGTTCGCCGCGGCCTTCGGGCTCGAGTTCAGCCCGATCCACCGCACGATCTTCCTGTTCTACCTGATCCTCTGCCTCGCTTTGCTGACCAATTTCGTGACCTTGCGGCTGCGGCGCATGCCGGTCGGGCGCGCGTGGGAGGCTCTGCGCGAGGATGAGATCGCCTGCCGATCGCTCGGCATCAACACGACCAACACCAAGCTGACGGCCTTTGCTCTGGGGGCCATGTTCGGCGGCTTCGCGGGATCGTTTTTCGCCGTGCGACAGGGCTTCGTCAATCCGGACAGTTTCACCTTCGTCGAATCCGCGACCATCCTCGCCATCGTCGTGCTCGGCGGCATGGGGTCGCAATTCGGTGTCGCGCTGGCCGCGGTCGTCATGGTGGGTGGCACCGAGGTGCTGCGCGAACTGAGTTTTCTCAAGCAGATTTTTGGGAACTCGTTCGATCCGGCGCTCTACCGCATGCTGATCTTCGGGTTCGCGATGGTGGTCATGATGATCTGGCGGCCGCGCGGGCTGATTTCCGCGCGCAGTCCCTCGGTGATCTTCCGCAAGCGCAAGAGCGTCTCGGGTGCGCTCGTCAACGAAGGGCACGGCTGATGGCTGCCGCCGATCCCGCGCGACGCTGCACGAGCGATCCGCTGCTCGTCGTCGAGCATCTCACCATGCGATTCGGCGGGCTGGTGGCTGTGAACGATCTCTCCTTCGAGGTCGGGCGGGGCGATATCACCGCGCTGATCGGGCCCAATGGCGCTGGCAAGACGACGGTTTTCAATTGCGTGACGGGCTTTTACAAACCCTCCCAAGGCAGGCTCGCTCTGGCGCGCGAGGGGCGGGCGCTGCCAGCCGACGTGACCGCGCTGACGCGCACCGGGCGGCGTAGCAAGCGTTTCGCGGACGGCGATCTCTATCTGCTGGAGCGCATGCCCGATTTCGAGATCACGCGATATGCCCGCGTGGCGAGGACGTTCCAGAACATCCGGCTCTTCGCGGGCATGACGGTGCTCGAAAACCTCATCGTCGCGCAGCACAATCGCCTGATGCATGCCTCGGGCATGAGCATTCTCGGATTGCTCGGGCTGCCATCCTACCGCGCCAGCGAGAAGGCGGCCATCGACAAGGCGGCCTACTGGCTCGAACAGATAGGGCTGCTCGACCGCGCGGACGATCCGGCGGGTGCATTGCCGTACGGCGCACAACGGCGGCTGGAAATCGCGCGCGCCATGTGCACCGATCCCGTTCTTTTGTGCCTCGATGAGCCGGCCGCCGGGCTGAACCCGCGTGAATCCGCCGAGTTGAACGACCTGCTGCGCTCGATCCGCGCGCGGCAGGGGACGTCGATCCTGCTCATAGAGCACGACATGAGCGTCGTCATGCAGATCTCCGATCATGTCATCGTGCTCGACTACGGCACGCGCATTTCCGATGGCACGCCCGAAGAGGTGCGAAACGATCCCCGTGTGATCGCAGCCTATCTCGGCGTCGCCGACGAAGAGGAACTGCATAAGGTCGAAGCCGAAATCGCGGAGGTCTACACGTGAGCGTTGTGGCGCAAGCGGAAGAGGTGCGCATCCCGCGGGAGGGCGTGCCGCTGCTTGCCGTGCGCGGCGTCGAGGCCGCCTATGGCCAGATCGTCGCGCTGAAGGGCGTCGACATCGAAGTCTTCGCGGGTGAGATCGTGACGATCATCGGCGCGAACGGCGCGGGCAAGTCGACACTCATGATGACGATCTTCGGCCGCCCGCAGGCAAGGCGGGGCGAGATCGTTTTCGATGGCGTGGATATCGCGCGTTTGCCGACGCATCGCATCGCGCGCATGGGCCTCGCCCAATCGCCCGAGGGCCGGCGGATCTTTCCGCGCATGTCCGTGCTCGAAAATCTGCAAATGGGGGCGGCGGTCGACCAGTTCGCGCATTTCGACGCGGATCTCGAACGGGTGTTCTCCATCTTCCCCCGCCTGAAGGAGCGTGCTGCGCAACGCGGCGGCACGCTGTCGGGCGGCGAGCAGCAAATGCTGGCCATTGCGCGCGCATTGATGAGCCGGCCGCGCCTGCTAATGCTCGACGAGCCCTCGCTCGGCCTCGCGCCGCTGGTCGTGAAGCAGATTTTCGACGTCATCCGCGACCTCAACCGCACGGAGGGGCTGACCGTCTTTCTCGTGGAACAGAACGCCTATCACGCGCTGAAGCTCGCCGATCGCGGTTACGTCATGGTCAACGGCAACATCACTATGTCGGGTACGGGCCGCGAATTGCTGGCGCGCGCCGACGTGCGGGCGGCCTATCTCGAAGGTGGTCACTGATGCTCGAGATCATCGCTCCCGCCGGACCGGATGCGCTCTGGACGACTGTGATGCTGAGCGTGGTGCTCGGTGGGGCTGCCGCCGCCGCGACCGGCCGCGCGGTGGCGCGCACATGGCGCCCGGCGAGCCGCCTCATCGGCTATGCCGCGCTGCTCGCCGGCGCGTTGGGCTTTCTCGATTATGCCTTGTTTGAGAACCCCGTCATTCCGGGCGGGCGTGTGGTCGATGCGCTGGTGCGCGTTTCCACCGAACCAGTCGCGGCTTTGGGCGATCTCGGCGGCGCACTCGCGGGATTCGGCGTGACATTCGTGCTCATGCTGGCCATTGCGATGGCGGCTTATCGCATCGCGCGGGGTCGGCAGATTGCGCAACAATATGGTTTTGCGTTCGTGCGCAAAGGCTTGTTCTCCTGGCACGAGCGGGCGGCGGACTAGGCTGCGGGACCGGCATGTTTGCGGGTGACAGGCGCAGGGAAACCGGCAATCATCCGGTGGACTGGTGTCACATGGAGATTTCGATGAAAAGAATTTCGGCGCGCGGACTCGTCCTGTCGGCAGGCCTCGCTGTATCCGTGCTCGCTCTTCCGGGGCTGGCGCAGGCGCAGATCAAACTCGGCGTCGGCGGTCCGATCACAGGCAGCAGCGCGGCCTTCGGCGCGCAACTCAAGAACGGCGTCGAGCAGGCCGTTGAAGACCTCAACGCGTCCGGCGGCATTCTGGGCCAGAAACTTCAGGTTTTCGTTGGTGACGATGCGTCCAAGCCCGAGCAGGGTGTCTCCGCCGGCAACAAGTTCGTTGGCGATGGCGTGAAATTCGTCGTCGGTCACTTCAATTCGGGCGTCTCGATTCCGGTTTCCGCCGAGGTCTACAGCGAGAACGGCATCCTCCAGATCACGCCGGCCTCGACGAACCCGACCTTCACCGAGCGCGGTCTCTGGAACGTGTTCCGCACCTGCGGACGCGACGACCAGCAGGGCGCAGTCGCGGCCAATTACATCGTGACGAACCTGAAGGACAAGAAGATCGCCGTCCTTCACGACAAGACGCCGTACGGCAAGGGCCTCGCGGACGAAACCAAGAAGGCGATGAACGCCAAGGGCGTCAAGGAAGTGCTCTATGAGGGCATCAATCCGGGCGAGCGCGATTATTCGGCGGTCGTCACCAAGCTGAAGTCGCAGCGCGTGGACGTGCTGTTCTGGGGCGGCCTGCATCCGGAAGCGGGCGTGCTGCTGCGCCAGATGCGCGAGCAGGGCCTGAAGACCGTGCTGATGGGCGGCGATGGAATCGCAGCCGCCGAACTCGCGGCCATCGCGGGCGATGCTGTCGAGGGAACGCTGATGACCTTCGGCCCGGACCCGACGAAGCGGCCTGATGCGGCTGCCATCGTGCAGAAGTTCACGGCGAAAAACATCAACCCCGAAACCTACACGCTCTACAGCTATGCGTCCGTGCAGGTGATCAAGCAGGCGGCCGAGAAGGCCAATTCGATCGAGCCGAAGAAGGTCGCTGAGGCCATGCATTCGGGCATGACCTTCGACACGGTGATCGGCAAGTTCTCCTTCAACAAGAAGGGCGATCGCAACGACGCTGATTACGTGATGTACATCTGGAAGAAGATGCCCGACGGCAAGGTGACCTTCGTTCAGATGTGAGACCAAGGCGCGCTTGTCGTTGCGGTCATTGCGAGTGAAGCGAAGCAATCCAGTAGGGTCCTGCGACCTCTGGATTGCTTCGTCGCTTTGCTTCTCGCACGACAAACTCTGTTTTGCTTAATGCGAACGCGGCCCCGCTTCTCCCTGTGGGAGAAGCTGCCGGCGGAGCCGGCTGATGAGGGGTTACGATCTAAGTCCTGAGAGTCCGAAATCCCTCATCCGGCCGCTCGGGCGGCCCCTTTCTCCCACCGGGAGAAGGGGAATCGCTTGCGGCGATTTACGCCGTTCCGAAAACCCGGCGGAAAATGGTGTCGACATGCTTGAGGTGGTAGCCGAGGTCGAAGAGATCTTCGAGTTCGGCATCGCTCAGCGCCTTCGAGACATCGGCGTCCTTCTTCAGCAGCGTCAGGAAGTCGCCTTCGCCGCGCCAGACCGGCATGGCGTTGCGCTGCACGAAGCTGTAGGCGTCCTCGCGTGATACGCCCTTCTGGGTCAATGCCAGCAGCACGCGCTGCGAGTGGATGAGCCCGCCGAGACGGTCGAGGTTCTTCTGCATGTTGGCGGGGTAGACGATCAGCTTGTCGATCACGCCGGTGAGGCGGGCCAGCGCGAAGTCGAGTGTCACGGTGCCGTCGGGGCCGATCATGCGTTCGACCGACGAATGCGAAATGTCGCGTTCATGCCAGAGTGCGACGTTCTCCAGCGCGGGGGTCACCATGCCGCGCACGAGGCGGGCCAGGCCGGTGAGGTTTTCCGTCAGGACCGGGTTGCGCTTGTGCGGCATGGCCGACGAGCCCTTCTGCCCTTCCGAGAAGAACTCCTCGGCTTCCAGCACTTCGGTGCGCTGCATGTGGCGGATTTCGGTCGCGACACGCTCGACCGACGAGGCGATGACGCCCAGGGTCGCGAAGAACATGGCGTGGCGGTCGCGCGGGATGACCTGCGTCGAGACGGGCTCGACAGCCAGCCCCATCTTGGCGGCGACATGCTCTTCCACATAGGGGTCGATGTTGGCGAAGGTGCCGACGGCGCCCGATATGGCGCAGGTCGCGATCTCTGCGCGCGCATGGACGAGGCGCTCGCGGCAGCGGGTGAACTCGGCATAGGCCTGCGCCAGCTTCAGCCCGAAGGTGACGGGCTCGGCGTGGATGCCGTGCGAGCGGCCGATGACCGGGGTCATCTTGTGCTCGAAGGCGCGGCGCTTGATGGCGGCCAGCAACTCGTCGAGGTCGCGCAGCAGGATGTCGGAGGCGCGTGCGAGCTGCACCGACAGGCAGGTGTCGAGCACGTCGGAGCTGGTCATGCCCTGATGGACGAAGCGCGAGTCGGGGCCGATGAATTCGGCGAGATGGGTCAGGAAGGCGATCACGTCATGCTTGGTGACGCGCTCGATCTCGTCGATGCGGGCGACGTCGAAGGTGACATTGCCGGCGCGATCCCAGATCGCCCTGGCGCTTTCCTTGGGGATGATGCCCAGTTCCGCCAGCGCGTCGCAGGCGTGGGCCTCGATTTCGAACCAGATGCGAAAGCGCGTCTGGGGCTCCCAGATGGCGACCATTTCGGGGCGGGAATAGCGCGGGATCATCAGCTTTGTCTCCGTCTCTCCGGATGGGGAGAGAGCCTTTGTTCACTCATGCGCGTCGCCGTAGCACGGGCGGGGGCGCGGGGCCAGTTCTGTTCAGGGTTGCATCTGCGGCCCGTTCCCTGCATGAACCCACCGGTATCTTCACACCAGGACTTTGCCATGACGCTCGACCGCCAACGCCAGATCGAAGGGGCCGTCTGCCTCGTTGCCTTTGGGGCTTGCATTCCGCTCGCCAATTGGCTGATCGGCAATGTCGGCACTGTCTGTGTTCCGCAGGGGCCGTGCCTGATCCCGGTTGCCCCAGGCATCACCGCGCCCAGCGGCGTGCTGATGGTGGGGCTGGCGCTGGTGTTGCGCGATCTGCTCCAGCGCAGGCTCGGGGCGAAATTTGCGCTGGTTGCCATTGCCGTGGGCACCCTCATTTCCGCGCTTCTGGCGCCGGCAGCGCTGGTGATGGCCTCGGCAGGGGCATTCCTGTTTTCTGAACTGGTCGATTTCGCGATCTATACGCCTCTGCAGCGCCGTCGCCTCGTGCTGGCGGTCTTTGCCTCCAGCGCGGTCGGGCTGGTGATCGATTCCGTCGTCTTCCTGCTGCTGGCCTTCGGCAACCTCGATTTCCTAGGCGGACAAATCATCGGCAAGGCGTGGATGGTCCTGTTCGCGCTGCCGTTGATCGCCTGGCTGCGCCAGCGGGACGAGCGGATCGGCCTTCAGCCGGCCTGATTATTCAAATCGCGTAACCGAATAGGGTGCCGGGTCGGTGAAGGGCTCGACGCCTGTGACGAGGTCGGCGATGAGGCGGCCGCTGACAGGGCCCAGCGTGAAGCCATGGTGCTGGTGGCCGAAATCGAACCAGAGCCCCCGATGGCGCGGCGCGGGGCCGATGATCGGCAGCATGTCGGGCAGGCAGGGACGCGACCCCATCCACGGCTTGGCGTCGAGCCGCGCGCCCAGCGGAAAGATCTCGCGGGCGAGAGGCTCGGTGCGGGCGAGCTGCACGGGCGTCGGCGGCGCGTCTCGACGGGCGAATTCCGCCCCTGTGGTCAACCGGATGCCGCGCAGCATGGGGGCGAGCACGTAGCCGCCTTCCACATCGAGCACCGGCACGTTCAGGACGGCGGGTGGCTCCGCAGCATAATGCATGTGGTAGCCGCGTTTCACCGCCAACGGGATGCGATACCCGAGTGGGCGGAACACGATGTCCGACCATGGTCCCAACGCCGCGACGACATCGCGCGCGTGGACGCGGCCACCGCCTGCCGGGACGCTCCAGCCGTCGGTCTCCTGCGTCAGGCCCCCGGCATCGCCCACGATCATCTCCCCGCCGCGCTGAACGAAGAGAGCGGCATAGGCCTTGGCGAGGCCGCCGGGATCCGTGACGACGCCGGGGTCGCGCAGGTGGACCGCTCCGGCGAGGTCGCCCTTCAGGAAGGGTTCGCGCGCTCCGACCTGCTTTCGGTCGAGCACGTCGAAGGCGCGTCCATAGGGGATCAGCCGCTCGGCCTCGCGCACCGCCTTTTCGAAGGAGGCCTGCGAGCGACAGAGCTTCATCCATCCCGTCTTTTTCAGGAGGTGCATGACGCCAGCCGCCTGCATCAGCGCCTCGTGCTCGCTGAGGCTGCGTTCGATCAGCGGCAGGGCGGCGGTCGCGCTGCGCAGGGCGCCGTCGGGTGAGGAATTCAGCCAGTAGCGCAGCAGCCAGCTCGCCAGACCCGGCAGGGCGGTGAGGTGGTAATGCGCTTCCGGCGAGCGGTTGAGGGCGTAGCGCAGAAGTGCGCCGGGCTCGCGAGGGAACATGTAGGGGAAGATCGAGGAGCGTTCGATCAGGCCCGCATTGCCGAAGCTCGTCTCTTCGCCCGCCTGTGCGTGGCGGTCGACCAGGGCGACGCTGCGGCCACGCGCCTGCAGGTGGAGCGCGGCTGCGACGCCAACCATGCCAGCGCCGAGAACGATGGCATCGACCCGTTTGTTCACCATGGAATCTGTCTCTTCGCCACGTTTAAGCTTTCTAGGAAACGCTGAGGCATTCTCGGCCTCATTGCGCAAGATGAGGTCATTTATGTCTCAAATCGGTTTCGAAACTGCGACGATCAAGGCCGAGGCACTTCAGCCTTCGCCGATACGGCCCGAATGGATTATTGCTGGCTCTCCCACTGCGCGGGCCTCGGCTCTGCCTCGCAGCCCTGATGGCACCTGCTTCTCGGTTCAATGGGACTGCACAAAGGGTACTTTCCACTGGTATTTCGGGATCGAGGAGACCGTGCATATCCTGGAAGGCGAGGTCCTGGTCCGGGATGCACTGGGCCGTGAATCTCTTTTGCGCGCCGGCGATATCGCAGTCTTTCCGACTGACACCTGGATGGTGTGGCATGTCGAGACCTATGTGCGGAAACTGGCTGTCTGCCGCTTTCCCATGCCCCGGCAGGTGGGGCGGGTGTTTCGCCTCCTGCAGAATGCCCGGACGAAGCTGCGGTTGCTGCCGGCCTTTTCCGCGCTGGGCCCTCGTCGCGGCGGGGCCATCACCGTGGCGGGTTGACACTCAGCACGCAATGGACAGGCCGGGCGTCGCATGTTAGGCCGCGCCCGACCGGCGAAGGGTCGCTGGAACCCCGAGACGAACATGCGCCCGCTGAAAATTCTGCCCTCGATGCTCGCCAGCGATTTCGCCAAGCTCGGCCAGGAAGTCACGGATGTGATGACGGCGGGCGGCGACCTCGTCCACCTCGACATCATGGACGGCCATTTCGTGCCAAACATCACCTTCGGGCCGGATGTCGTGAAGGCGATCCGAAAGGCGACCGACAAGCCGTTTGACGTGCACCTGATGATCGCGCCGGCGGACCCCTATCTCGAAGCCTTCGCCAAGGCCGGATCGGATTTCATCACCGTTCACGCGGAAGCCGGGCCACACATTCATCGTTCGCTCCAGGCGATCCGCGCGCTGGGCAAGAAGGCTGGTGTCGCGATCAATCCGGGCACCCCGGAGCATGTCATCGAGCCCTTGCTCGACGATGTGGATCTCATCCTCGCCATGACGGTCAACCCCGGCTTCGGGGGCCAGAGCTTCATCTACCCGGTGCTGGAGAAGCTGCGGCGGATTCGTGCGATGGTCGGAGACCGCCCGATAGATATCGAGGTGGATGGCGGCGTGACCGCGCAGAACGCGGGCGATTGCGCGGCGGCCGGAGCCAATTTCCTCGTCGCGGGGTCGGCTGTGTTCAAGGGCGGCCCGAATGCCTATGCCGCCAATATCGAGGCGATCCGCATGGCGGCGCTGAGCGCTCGTGGCGAGATCGTTTAGGGGGCTTCCTTCTCCCAGAAGGTGGCCGTGAAACGGCCGAATGAGGGGTTCCTGCCTTCGTTCCGAAAGGCAGAACCCCCTCAAAAGTCTGCTCCTAGATCCCCATTTCCGTGAACACTTCCTGGGCGACCTTGAAGGCGTGGTTGGCCGGGGGGACGCCGGCGTAGATCGCGCATTGCAGGACGATCTCGCCGATTTCGGCTTTCGTCAGGCCGTTGGTGATGCCGGCGCGGACATGGATGCGGAACTCGTCCCAATTGCGGGTCGAGATCGTCGAGGTCAGTACGATCACGGATCGTGTGCGCCGGTCGAGGCCCGGACGTGACCAGACGTCGCCCCAGGCGGTGCGGCAGATGAAGTCGACCCAATCCTTGTTGAAGTCGGTCTTGCCTGCTTCCGACTTCTCGACCCAGGCCTCGCCGAGAACCTCACGGCGAACCTGCATTCCCTGTTCGAAACGTGCCTTGTCGTCCATCAGCGGGCCTTCCTCTTCATGGTCTTGCGAGCCGCCTTGCGGGGCGCTGCCTTCTTCGCCGCAGTCTTCTTCGGAGCGGCTTTCTTCATGGTGCTCTTCTTGGCCACTGCTTGCTTGGTGGCGCCTTTGCGCGCGGCGGCCTTCTTCGCGGGCGCTTTCTTCACAGCAGCCTTGCGTGCCGTCGTCTTGGCGGCCGCCTTCCGCGCGGGGGCTTTCTTGGCAACGGCCTTTTTGGCCGCAGGCTTCTTGGCCGCGACCTTCTTAGCCGCTGCCTTTTTAGCGGGAGCCTTCGTCTTCGCAGGTGCCTTTTTGGCCGCTGCCTGTTTCGTCGCGGATTTTTTGGCCGGGGCCTTGCTGACGACTGCCTTCCTGGTGACGGCCTTCTTCACAGCCGCCTTTTTCGTCGCCGCCTTTTTTGCAGCAGCCTTGCGCGGTGCGGCCGCCGCACGAATCGGGGCGGTCAGGAATTTCACCACGGCCGCCGTGAATTCCTCGGGGCGTTCGATGTTGGAGAGATGCGCCGTATCGAGTTCGACATAGGCAGCGCCGGGGATGGACTCCGCGATTTCGCGGTTGAGCGGCGCGGGTGTCGCGGGATCGCGCGTTCCGGCGATGACGAGCACGGGCTTGCTGACGATGCGGATAGTCTCGCGCAGGTCCATGTCGCGGACGGCGGCGCAGGCGGCGACATAGCCCTGCGGCGGCACGTGGCGCAGCATGGTGGCGATGCGCTCGACGGCGGCGGGGTCACGACCCTGGAATTCCGGGGTAAACCAGCGATCGACCACGGTCTGCGCGACTGCATCCATGCCCTCGTTCTGGACTGTCAGGATGCGGGTATTCCACGGGCGCGAGTCGGGCATGTAGGATGATGTGTTGGCCAGCACCGCGCGACTGATGCGGTTGGGGGCGTGGGCCAGGAGCCATTGGCCGACCATGCCGCCCATCGATAATCCGAGCCAGTTGACCTGATGCAGGTCCAGCGCATCCATGATGGCGAGTGCGTCGCGTCCGAGCATGGCGATGGAATAGGGACCGTCCCCAGCGACAGATTGTCCGTGGCCGCGCGAATCGTAGCGCACGACGCGAAAGCGCTTCGTGAGTTCCGCCATCTGCGGTTCCCACATGTGCAGGTCCGTGCCGAGTGAATTCGAGAGCATCAGAACGGGGGCGTCGTCCGGCCCTTCGATTTCGACATTGAAGCTCTCCGAACCGATCTTCAGCTGTCCCATGCTCTTGCTCCTATTGCGTGCGCGCTTTAACACCTTTTGTGCTGAGCGCGGCAAAAGCGCATAACCTTCCGGAGCGCAATGCGCAACCTGAGGGTGGCCGGAGTGTCCGGTCGAAGACGCCGCGCAATGCTCGACCTGCCGGTCCCCCGACCGGCCAATGTCAAAAAGGAGGACCCTGAATGGCCATGACGATGAAGGGAGAGGTTGCTCTCCCCGCGGACCGCGAGACTGTCTGGGCGAAACTCAACGATCCTGAGGTGCTCAAGGCCTGCATTCCCGGTTGCCAGACGCTTGAAAAGACGAGCGAGACCTCCTTTACCGCAGTCGTGAAGCTCAAGGTTGGCCCCGTGGGCGCCACCTTCAAGGGCAATGTCGAACTGACCGACCTCGATCCCCCGAATGGCTATCGTATCAGCGGACAGGGTGAAGGCGGCGTAGCCGGTTTCGCCAAGGGGGGCGCAACCGTCAGCCTGACCGATCCGGCTGAAGGAGCCGAGGGCTGCACCCTCAATTACAACGTCGAAGCCAATGTCGGCGGCAAGATTGCCCAACTCGGCGCACGGCTTATCGACGGCGTCGCAAAGAAGACGGCGGACCAGTTCTTCGCCAATTTCGCAGCCGCCGTGAAAGCGGGCTGACGAAAGCACATGAGGGCTTGCGCGGCTTCGCGCGAGCCTGTGCTTGACCGGCCCTCGCGCTCATATCAGACTTACCGCGAAACGGGCTGGCCTGACCTGGACACAAGGCCGGTGCGCAAACGAAGAGGGTGGATTTTTCCTGCCCATTTCGATCGAAAGCCCATCAAACCGGGTCGGCGCATGTGCGTCCGGCACCAATGGAGGAAATGCGATGGCGACCGTAACCATGACGGTGAACGGCAAGACCGTCACGCGTGACATCGATCCGCGGACGCTCCTTGTACAGTTCCTGCGCGACGACCTGCGCCTGACCGGCACGCATGTCGGCTGCGACACGAGTCAGTGCGGCTGCTGCGTCGTTCATATCGACGGGCGCTCCGTGAAATCCTGCACCGCGCTGGCGCTGGGCTTCGACGGCTCGCATGTGACCACCATCGAGGGACTGGCCACCGGCACCGAGTTGCATCCGATGCAGGCCGCGTTCCGCGAGCATCACGGCTTGCAATGCGGCTTCTGCACTCCGGGCATGATCATGACCGCCGTCGATATCGTGCGCCGCAAGGGCAACGACCTCGACGACAAGACGATCCGCGAAGAGCTAGAAGGCAACATTTGCCGCTGCACAGGCTACCATAACATCGTCAAGGCGATTCACGCCGGGGCGGAAGCGATGGGATCGATGGCGAAGGCTGCCGAATAGGCCATCGCTGTCATTTTTTACACGAAGATATTTGAAGCAAAGACCAAGAGCCGGGCGCGCTCGCGAACCGGTCGCTTTTCTGGAGGATTCAGATGAGTGCCACCGGCATCGGCGCGTCCGTGCGACGCAAGGAAGATTTTCGTTTCATTACCGGCAAGGGCCAATATACCGACGACGTGAACCGCTTTGGGCAGGCCCATGCAGCCTTCCTGCATTCGCCGCATGCCCATGCCGAGATCGTCAGCATCGACACGTCGGCAGCCTCCGCCATGCCCGGCGTCGCCGCGATCTTCACCGGGGCCGATCTGGCAGCCGACAAGATCGGCGGGCTGATCTGTGGCTGGATGATCCATTCCAAGGACGGCACGCCGATGAAGGCGGGCGCTCACCCCGCGCTGGCGCAGGGCAAGGTGCGCTATGTGGGCGACCATGTCGCCATAGTCATCGCCGATACGCTGGCCGAGGCGAAGGACGCGCTTGAAAAGATCGTGGTCGATTACAAGGTGCTGCCCGCCGTTGTCGCGTCGATGGACGCGCTGAAGCCGGGTGCGCCCGTGGTGCATGATGTAGCGCCCGACAATGCCGTTTATCGCTGGGCGATCGGCAATGAGAGCGAGACGAACGCGGCCTTCGCCAAGGCCGCGCATGTGACGAAGATCGATCTCGTCAACAACCGCCTCGTGCCCAACGCCATGGAGCCGCGCGCGGCGGTCGGCGATTACGATTCGGGCAATGACGCGTTCACGCTCTACACCACGAGCCAGAATCCGCATGTTGCGCGGCTCGTGCTGTCGGCCTTTATCGGCATTGCGCCGGAGCACAAGCTGCGTGTGATTGCGCCCGATGTCGGCGGCGGCTTCGGCTCCAAGATCTTCATCTACGCTGAGGAGACGGCCTGCGTCTGGGCGGCCAAGAAGGTCGGGCGTCCGGTGAAATGGACGGCCGACCGGACGGAAGCATTTCTCGCCGATGCGCATGGGCGAGACCACGTCACCCATGCCGAACTGGCGCTGGACGACAAAGGCAAGATCCTGGCGCTCCGTGTGCACACGACGGCCAATCTCGGCGCCTATCTCTCTACATTCTCGTCCTCGGTGCCGACCTATCTCTATGCGCCGCTTCTCTCGGGGCAGTACGATATTCCCGCGATCTATTGCGAGGTCGATGCCGTCTATACGAATACAGCACCGGTGGACGCCTATCGCGGTGCGGGGCGGCCGGAGGCAACGTTTGTGATCGAGCGGATCGTCGAGGTGGCTGCGCGCGAGACAGGCAGCGATCCCGCTCAGTTCCGCCGCAAGAATTTCGTGAAGACCTTCCCCCATCAGACGCCGGTCATCATGTGTTACGACGCGGGCAATTATGTCGCCTCTCTCGAGAAGGCGCTGGAAATGTCCGACTATCGCAATGTCGGCAAGCGCAAGAAGGAATCGGCGCGCAAGGGCCTTCTGCGCGGCATCGGTATCTCGGCTTATATCGAGGCCTGCGGCATCGCCCCCTCGGCGGCGGTGGGCTCGCTCGGCGCGGGCGTCGGCCTGTGGGAATCGGCGGAAGTGCGCGTCAATCCCATTGGGACGGTCGAAATCCTCACCGGCTCGCATTCGCACGGGCAGGGGCACGAGACCACTTTCGCGCAGCTCGTGTCGGAGCGGCTCGGCATTTCCATCGACAATGTTTCCATCGTCCACGGCGACACCGACAAGGTCCAGATGGGCATGGGCACCTATGGCTCGCGCTCGGGCGCGGTCGGCATGTCGGCCATCGTCAAGGCGCTCGACAAGATCGAGGCCAAGGCGAAGCGGGTGGCGGGCTATGTGCTGGAGGCCTCGCACGAGGACATCGAGTTCAAGGACGGCAAGTTCACCGTGCGCGGGACCGACAAGGAAATCGATTTCGCCGCCGTCGCGCTTCAGGCCTATATCGCGCACAAGTTCAACGGGCAGGACCTGGAGCCCGGGCTGAAGGAGAGCGCGTTCTGGGACCCGACGAATTTCACCTTTCCGGCGGGCGTGCACATCTGCGAGGTCGAGATCGACCCTGCGACAGGCGTGACCCGTGTCGACCGCTGGACGGCGGTCGACGATTTCGGCATCGTCATCAATCCGATGATCGTCGAGGGGCAGGTGCATGGCGGGATCGCGCAGGGGATCGGGCAGGCGCTTCTCGAAGGCGCGGTCTACGATGCCGCGGGCCAACTCGTGACGGCGAGCTATATGGACTATTCCATGCCGCGAGCCCAAGATCTGCCGAACTATCACGTGGGCATGACGCAGACGCGCTGCCCGTCCAACCCGCTCGGCATCAAGGGATGCGGAGAGGCTGGCGCCATCGCGGCGCCGCCGGCCGTGATCAACGCGATCACCGATGCGATTGGACACGAGAATATCGCAATGCCCGCCACGCCTCAGGCCGTGTGGCGCGCCTTGCAGCAAACGGCGCCGAAACTGGCCGCCGAGTGATTTGGGATAAGTGCCGGTGCTGAAGCGCCGCTTGGGGAGAAAGACATGTATCCGTTCACCTATCATCGGCCGGAAACGGTACGCAAAGCCGTATCGCTGGCCGGTTCTGCCCCGGACGCAAAGATTCTGGCTGGTGGCATGACGTTGCTGCCCACGATGAAGCAGCGGCTGGCTTCGCCCGCCGCCCTGATCGACCTCAACGGCCTGTCCGATCTCGCCGGCATCGAAGTGACGTCGCGCACGGTGACCATCGGCGCCATGACGCGCCATGCCGATGTCGCGGCTTCCGCCGAGTTGCGCGAAGCCATCCCGGCCTTGTCGGATCTGGCCGGCTGGATCGGCGATCCGGCTGTGCGCCATCGCGGCACCATCGGCGGTTCTGTCGCCAACAACGATCCGGCAGCGGATTATCCGGCGGCGTGCCTTGCGCTCGGCGCCACCATCGTCACCAATCTCCGCAAGATCGCGGCTGACGATTTCTTTCTCGGCATGTTCGAGACGGCGCTGGGCGAAGGCGAGATCATTACCAAGATCATCTTCCCGGTGCCGCAGAAATCCGGCTACGAGAAGTTCCGCAACCCGGCCTCGCGCTACGCCATCGTCGGCGTGTTCGTTGCCAAGAAGGGCGCGGAGGTTCGCGTGACCGTGACGGGCGCGGGCGAGAACGGCGTGTTCCGCGTCGGCAATTTCGAGACGGCGCTGGCGGAGAAATTCGCGGTCAAGTCGATTGAAGGACTCGCCGTGCCGGCGGAAGGGCTGAACTCGGACATTCACGCTGATGCCGCCTATCGCGCGCATCTGATCGGCGTGATGGCGCGCCGGGCTGTGGCTTCGGCACGCTGATCGCCCCCCTCACCGGGAATAGCTGAAACGGTCTGAGAGCCCGCTGGGTTCTCGGACCATTGTTTCTTTTCGTTACTTAAGGTAATCTATGCAGATTAAAGCATGTGTATTTTGAATTATAGCCTTTCTGGTTTAAAAAAATGTACTCATTTATCTGCAAAATTATGACGTTCAGCGGCCGAGCGTCGCGTCGCGATTTCTGGCTTGGAACGGTGCTTTTCCCGATGCTCCTGGCTCCAATTTTTACTCCGCTGCCGGCCCTTCTCGGGATGCCGGGTGTTTTAATCTCGCTGGCAATTGTGCTGCTCTGTATGGCGATCGGTGTCACAATCTGTGTGAGGCGGTTGCATGATCGCGAGATGAGCGCTCACTGGTTATGGCTCTTTGTTGCTTTGCCCGGCGCACTTGAGCTCCGCCCGCAGTGGATGGACAAACAGACGATCACAATCATCTGTGCATTCGTGCAAACCGCGACGACGATCTGGTACTTCATCGAGCTTGGCTTCAGGCGTGGAAGCCGCGGCGACAACCGCTATGGGGCCGATCCTCTCTCGTCGTGATGCCGCTGGAATTGCGGGTGAGAGTCGTTACTCTGGGGCGCTCGGCATCCGCCGGGCCTTTGACGGATTTCTCACCCGCAGGAGTTTCTGCCGCGCATGGTTCAGTCTCTGTCCGCACGGCTATTGCCCACCTCCATCGACGAAACGCTGACCCTGCTCACCCGCGCCGACTATGTCGCCGACCGGGCGCTGGCCACCGTGCTTTTCCTGTCGCTGAAAATGGGCCGCCCTCTCTTCCTCGAAGGCGAGGCTGGCGTCGGCAAGACGGAGATCGCGAAAGTCCTGGCGTCGACGCTTGGACGGAAGCTGATCCGCCTGCAATGCTATGAGGGGCTCGACGTCGCGTCCGCCGTCTACGAGTGGAACTATGCGCGGCAGATGATGGCGATCCGGCTCGCGGAAGCGTCGGGCGAGAGCGATCGCGAGCGCATCGAGCATGATGTGTTCTCGGAGCGCTACCTGATCAAGCGTCCGCTGCTGCAGGCGCTGGAGACCACGACCGAGGGACCGCCTGTGCTGCTGATCGACGAACTCGATCGGACCGATGACGCTTTCGAAGCCTTCCTGCTGGAGATCCTGTCCGACTTTCAGGTCACCATCCCCGAACTCGGCACGATCCGCGCCGAGCATCCGCCCATCGTCATCATCACGTCCAACCGCACGCGTGAGATCCACGACGCTCTCAAGCGGCGCTGTCTCTATCATTGGGTGGATTATCCCGATGCCGCGCGCGAAATGCAGATCCTGCGCACCAAGGTGCCGGGCGCCTCGAAGAAGCTCACGCGCGAGATCGTCGCTTTCGTGCAAACCCTGCGCAAGAAGGACCTCTTCAAGCAGCCGGGCGTGGCCGAAACGCTCGACTGGGCGAGCGCGTTGACGGAACTCGACGCCGTTTCGCTCGATCCCGCGATGGTGTCGGATACGCTGGGGGTGCTGCTCAAATATCAGGACGACATCCAGCGGCTTCAGGGCAGCGCCACGCAGGCGGCCATTGACGAGGCGCGGGCGAGTCTCGCCTGAGCGGGAGCTTTTCATGCAAGGCGAGCAGGCACGGGACGAGGCGGGCGACGGCAAGCTGGGTGAAAACATCCTGCATTTCGCACGTCTTCTGCGCGCCGCCGGCTTGCCGGTCGGCCCCGGCCATGTACTCGATGCGGTCGAGGCCGTGCAGGCGGCGGGGGTTGCCTCGCGCGCCGATTTCCGTGCCACGCTGCATGCAGTCTTCGTCAGCCGTCACGACCAGACGCTTCTGTTCGACCAGGCCTTTGCGATTTTTTGGAAGAGGCGCGGCTTTCTTGAAAAGCTGATCGCGATGATGTCGCCCATGGCGGCCCCAGACAAGCAGGACATGAAGCCCGCCCCTGGTGCCACGCGTATGGCCGAAGCTCTTGCCGGAAACCGCCCGAAGCGTGAAGCCGAGCCGACCGTGGAGCGCGATGCGCGGCTCACCATGTCGGCGCTGGAGGTGCTGCAGCGCAAGGATTTCGCGCAGATGACCGCGGAGGAGATCGCGCGCGCCAAGCAGGTGATCGCGCGGCTGCGCCTGCCGCAGGACGAGGTGGCGACACGCCGCTGGCGGCCGGATGCGCGGGGCGCTCGCATCGATCCGCGCCTGACCATGCGCAAGGCGATGAGCGGTGGCGGGGACGTGTTCGAGATGGTTCGGCGCGACCGCGTGCTGCGCCATCCGCCAGTGGTCGCACTCTGCGACATCTCCGGGTCGATGAGCGACTACACGCGCGTCTTTCTGCATTTCCTGCACCGTCTTACGGAAGAACGGCGGCGGGTCGAGACATTCCTGTTCGGCACGCGGCTCAGCCATGTGACGCGCGACCTGCGCGCCCGCGACATCGACGCGGCGCTGGCGGATGTTTCGGGCAATGTGCAGGACTGGTCGGGTGGCACGCGCATCGCGGCTTCGCTGCATGAGTTCAACCGTCTCTGGTCGCGCCGGGTGCTGGGGCAGGGGGCCATCGTGCTCTTGTTCACGGATGGGCTGGAGCGTGACAGCGGCGGGCAATTGGCCGCCGAGATGGAGCGTCTGCACAAATCCTGCCGCCGGCTCATCTGGCTCAATCCGCTCCTGCGCTACGACCGTTTCGAGCCGCGCGCCGCGGGCATTCGCGCCATGCTGCCGCATGTGGACGAGTTCCGCCCCGTGCACCATCTCGCGAGCCTCGAGGATCTGGCGGCCGCCCTGTCTCGGCCCTCGCTGGGTGGCGATGTCGACCCGCGAGTCTGGCTGCGGCGAACGGCGTGACGCCGGGCCGCGTGACGGATGGCGGGCGAAGCGCTATATTCGTTCAAACATCTCGACAGGAGGCCTGCATGCTCTCGAGCGACGACGATATTCTGGGCCAGGCTGCGGTCTGGCGGCGCGAGGGGCGCGGCGTTGCGCTGGCGACGGTTGTCGAAACCTGGGGCTCGGCGCCCCGTCCGGTCGGCAGCCATCTGGCCATCGACTCGGAAGGGCATTTCCTGGGCTCCGTCTCGGGCGGCTGCGTCGAGGGCGACGTCGTCACCGAGGCTCTCGATGTGATTACCGACGGCAAGCCGCGCGTGCTCGAATTCGGCGTGGCCGACGAGACGGCGTGGCGGGCGGGCCTTTCCTGCGGCGGGCGAATTCGCGTCTATGTCGAGAGGGTCGACTGATGCGTCTCGATCTCCTCACACAGTTGAATGAAGCCCGCGCCGAGCGTCGCGCGGCGGTGCTGGTGACCGCCATGGACGGGTGTGCGCAAAGGCTCGTGCGTCCCGAGGAACTGGCGGACGATCCGCTTGCCGAGCCTATCGACTCGGCGCTTCGCAGTGGCAAGAGCGGCATGGTCGAGCACGAGGGCGCGTCGTTCTTCCTGACGGTGCAGGTGCCCCCCGTTCGCCTCATCGTGATCGGCGCGGTGCATATCACGCAGGCGCTGGCGCCCGTCGCGCGGCTCGCGGGCTTCGACATGACCATCGTCGATCCCCGCACGGCCTTCGCGACGCCGGAGCGCTTTCCGGATACGCCCGTCATCGCGGACTGGCCTGAAACCGTCCTGCCGCCCATGAAGCTCGATCGTTACACGGCCATGGCTTGTTTCACCCATGATCCTAAGATCGACGATCCCGCGCTGGAGCAGGCCCTGGCCGCCGAATGCTTCTACATCGGCGCTCTGGGCTCGCGGAAGACGCATGGCAAGCGGATCGAGCGGCTGCATGCCAAGGGGTTCACGGCTGAGCAGACGCAGCGCATCCATGCCCCTATCGGTATCGACATCGGCGCGGTGACGCCGGCAGAAATCGCCGTGTCGGTTCTCGCCGAGATCGTCCTCAGCCTGCGCAAGAAGCCGTTGCGGGTGGAGAAAGCGGCATGAAATTCGGCGAGGTCAGGCTCGACGACGCCGTGGGCGGCATTCTCGCCCACTCCGTGAAGCGCGACGGGCTTGTGCTGAAGAAGGGCGCGGTCCTCACGCGCGACCAGGTGGACGCGCTGCGCTACGCGGGGCTCATCAGTGTCGTGCTGGCGCAGCTCGAAGACGGCGATATCGGCGAAGACGCGGCGGCCGCATTGCTGGCCGATGCCGTGGCTGGAGAGCATGTGCGGGTCGATCCGGCCTTCACGGGGCGGGCCAACCTGTTTTCGACCTGCGCCGGAATTCTCGTCTCCGAGTCCTCGCTGGTGGATGCCGTGAACGCCGTGGACGAGCAGGTGACTCTCGCGACCTTGCCGCCGTTCCGCACTGTCGTGGAAGGCGAGATGATCGCTACTGTGAAGGTCATTCCCTTCGCGGTTTCGCGCCGCATCGTGGATGCGGCGATTGCCTCAGCGAAGGGCGTCAAGCTGCGCGTCGCCGCGTTCGCACCCTTGCGGATCGGCATCGTGTCCACGCTGCTGCCGGGGCTCAAGCCATCGACGGTCGAGAAGACCTTGCGGGTTATGGGCGAGCGCATCGCGCCCGCCGGCGCCAGCATCGTGCGGGAGCTTCGGGTTCCGCACGAGACACGCGCCCTGGAGACTGCGCTGCAGTCCATCGAAGGTGAGGCGGATCTCATCATCGTCTTCGGCGCGTCTGCGATCACCGACCGGCGGGATGTTATTCCCGCCGCGTTGACGGCCGCAGGTGGACGGATCGAGCATTTCGGCATGCCCGTCGATCCTGGCAACCTGCTCCTTATAGGCGAACTCGGCGGAAAGCCCGTTCTGGGCGCGCCCGGCTGTGCGCGCTCGCCCAAGGAGAACGGTTTCGACTGGGTGCTGCACCGGATGCTCGCCAAGCTGCCGGTGCGCTCTGCCGACATCCGCCGCATGGGCGCTGGCGGCCTGTTGATGGAGATTGTCTCCCGGCCCCAGCCCCGGCTCGGTGCGGACGCCGAAGAGACCATCGATGAGTGACATCGCCGGCATCGTCCTCGCAGCCGGCAAAGCCTCGCGCTTCCGCGCCGCTGCGGGGGACGCTGGCCCGATCACGAAATTGGTGGCGCGGTATGAAGGCAAGGCGCTGGTGCGACATGTCGTGGATGCGGCTTCCGCCGCTGACCTGTCGCCGCTGATCGTTGTTACCGGCCATGCGGATTCGGCCGTTTTGCGCGAACTCGAGGGCTTGAGCTTCGAGGCCGTGCACAATCCTCTCTACGAGACAGGCATGGCGTCGTCGCTGAGGGCAGGGCTCGCGCGCTGCCCGTCCTCGGCAGCCGGCGTTGTCGTGCTGCTCGGCGATATGCCGCTCGTTGGCCCAGCCCTGATCGATATTCTGACGGCGGCATTCCGCGCCCGCCCGGAGGCGCTCGCCGTGGTTCCCACTTATGCGGGCGAGCGCGGCAATCCAGTGCTGATCTCTGCGCAGCTGTTTTCAGCGCTGGCGCAACTCGAGGGCGACGCGGGCGCGCGGCAGGTTTTGCGCGGGCTCGAGGCGCATGTGCTGGAGGTCGCCGTCACCGATGCGGCCTCGCGACTGGATATTGATACGCCGGAGGCTTTGCGCGCGCTGTCGCAGCCTTTCGCATCCGATACGCCGGAGAAGCCGTAAACCTGCCTATGGAGGACTTCATGGCAGTTTCATCGCCAGCTCGGATTTTGATTTACGGCGCGACCGGAGGAATCGGGGAGGCCAGTGCCCGGGCGCTGGCCCAAGCCGGAATGGCGGTTCATCTCGTCGGACGTCGCGGCGATGCCCTGGCAGAACTCGCCGCCGAACTCGACGCGACATTCACTACAACGGATATCGAACTGGCGGGCGCATTCAAGCAGGCAGCCGAAGAGGCCGCTGCTACGGGCGAAGGTGCGATTGCTGGACTCGTGTTCGCCATCGGTACGATCAACATCAAGCCTGTGGGACGTTTGACGCGCGCGGATTTCGAGCGCGATTTTCTCGTCAATTCGATATGGGCCGTAGAGGCCGTTCAGGCAGCGCTTCCGTTCATGGTCAAGCATACGCCGTGTGCGAGCGTGGTGCTGTTCTCAACAGTCGCTGTAGCGCAGGGGTTTACGGGCCATGCTTCCATCGGGATGGCAAAGGGTGCAGTCGAAGGTTTAACCCGTTCGCTCGCCGCCGAACTTGCGCCGAAGGTTCGGGTCAATTGCGTCGCGCCATCGCTGACGCGCACGCCTCTCGCGGGGAAGCTCATCTCCAATCCGCAAATGGCGGATGCGATCGCAGCCATGCACGCCATGCCCCGCCTCGGGGTGCCCCAGGACATCGCACCTGTTGTTGCTCTTCTTGCAGGCCCGCAGTCGAGCTGGATGACAGGGCAGGTTGTCGCGGTCGATGGCGGGCGCAGTACGCTTCGCACAAAGGGCTGATCTTCAAGACAGCTTCGCACAATGCATGGGGGGCAAACTGCCGAGTGAACCCTCTCGTCGGTGATGCCCCATGAAGACCTCGATCATGTTGAAAGTCCTGGCCGCCGTCGGCTGCGCCTCAGTTCCTGCGAGTGATCTCGCAATTGGCGCGGCTGGCGTGGGGCTCGCTGGCGCCTCCGTGAGCTTCGCCGTCGTCATGGTCGTGCAATCGGGACAGTGGCCGTCAATCAACGGCGCGGACCATCTCGCCCTATTCGCGCAGCCAGTCAGGGTTCCCTATGCGGGGGGCACTCAGGATAGCGGCGGGCGACGTGACATGAGCGCGGGGCTCGATTACACGCCGATCGGCACTGTCCATCTGAAGAAGATGAGCTCGCCGGAAGATCGTGCCGAGGCGCGCCCTGACCCTGCATCGCCGGTTCTAAGAGGGTTCCGCATGCGCGGAATGTTCCAGAACGAGGCTCTGGTGCAGGCACCTTCCGGCTTCATAATGGTCAAGATGGGAACTGAGATCGAGGGTGCTGGCAGCGTCACATCCATCGAAACGCGCGGGCGGCGCTGGGTGATCGTGACCACAAAGGGGCTCATCGAAAGCGACGATTGATCGCGGCCCGCCTTGCTCGCATGAATTACTATTGAGCGCGCAGGGCCTCGGCGAGGTCGCGAAATCCATCGTCGCTGCTTGCCGCGTGCGGCAATTGCATGAGCGCGTTGTAGAGCTTGGGAACAGCGGCCATCGCCTGGTCGAGCTCCGCATCATTGCCGGGCAGATAGCCACCCATCAGACGCAAGTCGCGCGTGTCCTCATAGCGGGCAGTCAAGGCGCGCAGCCGCATGACAAGTGCGCGTTGCTCGGGGCTCCAGACATGGTGCGAAAGGCGTGAAATCGAGCCCAGGATATCGATGGCGGGATAGCGGCCCTGATCGGCTATTGCGCGAGACAGCACCACATGCCCGTCCAACGTGCCGCGAATGGAATCCGCAACAGGATCGTTGTGGTCGTCCCCATCCACGAGAACCGAAAAGATCCCTGTGATCGAGCCGCTTCCTTCTACGCCAGGGCCTGCGCGCTCCAGAAGCTTGGGCAAGTCGGTGAAGACGCTGGGCGGATACCCTCGCGCAACGGCGGGTTCCCCGGCAGCGAGCGCGACGTCGCGCGCGGCATGTGCGAATCGCGTTACTGAATCGACGATCAGCAGCACGGAATGGCCGAGGTCGCGGAAATATTCCGCAACGGCCATCGCCGTACGTGGCGCGAGCCGACGGCGCATGGGACTCTCGTCGCTGGTGGCGGCTATCGTCACTGCGTTCTGACGCGCGCTGCCAAGCGATTCCTCGACGAATTCACGCAGCTCGCGTCCGCGTTCGCCGACCAGTGCGACGACTACTGTGTCGAAGCCGCGCGAGCGCGCAAACATCGAAAGCAATGTCGACTTGCCGACACCAGAGCCTGCGAACACGCCGATGCGCTGGCCCGCGCAGAGCGGCGTGAAGACATCGATCGCACGAATGCCTGTGCTGATCTTTTCCGTGACGCGACCACGCGTCATCGCAGCGGGCGGTTCGGCCTCAATAGGGACGGCCTTTTCGCCGTTGCGCAACACGCCGAGCCCGTCGATGGGTTGGCCGAGCGCATCGATGATGCGTCCGCGCCAGCTCGGGTCCGGCGACAGGGTCAGTCGCCCGGCGACTCGGGCACGCGCGCCGATGCCTACCTCGACTCGATTGGCGAACGGCTTTACCACGGCGCCGGATGGATCGATGCGGACGATCTCGCCCATACCATCTCGATCATCGACGATCTCGAGACGATCTCCGAGACGCAGGAACGGCGTCAGGCCGGCGACACGAAAGGACGACGGCGAAACTTCCGTAACGTGGCCGGTAACCTGGACCAGATTGTCGGTCGCAAGAACGGTATCGAGCCGATCCGCCAGTTCATGGAGGCGCGTGTCGTTCATGCCGAAGGCCCGAGGCTGTGGATCGCATCGCGCAGCGCGTTATCGGAGCCTGACAGCGCGGCGCTGACGGATTCGAAAGTCCGCTGAACGCTTACGAGGCGCGCCATTTCCATCACGGGGTTCACGTTGCTGGTTTCGATAAAGCCTTGTGAGACACCATTCTTGACGAAGTCCAGCACCGGCGTGGCCGGTGTATCGGTTGTGAATCCGGAGGTTCCTGCTGCCGTTAACTTTGCCTGCTGGTTGAGCTGGAACAGTCCGATTGCGCCGATCTGGTTGCCATTCTGTGTCACCATGCCGTCGCGGGAAATGCGTGGCGCGCCGCCAGCCGGATCGAGGGTAAGGGCCGACCCGCTCACGTCGAGAACCGGCAGGCCTGTCATGGACCGCAGTTCGCCGCTGTCGAGCATCTGCATGCGGCCATCCTTCGTGTAGGCGGTGCCGTTCGGCGTCTTTACTGCAAGCCAGGCATCGCCGAGGACGCCGACATCGAGTGGATTGTCGGTCTTGAGAAGGCCGCCGCTGCGCAGAGATGTGTAATCACCACCCGCTGCCGCGAAGGCCGTCTGCTTGTCGCCTGTCTGGGCCATGATGGAGGCGAATGTCACCTCCTGCGCCCGGAAGCCGGGTGTGTTCGCATTGGCGACATTGTGAGCGATGGTATCGAGCTTGCGCTGCAAGACCATTTGTCCTGCGAGCGCGACATGCATTGCGGTCTGCACGGGACCTCCTATCGGAGTTTCTGGATACTCATCAGCAGATCGCTGTTCAAGCCGATGCTGTTTCCGCCCAAAAGAATGTTGGGAGCGGAGGCGGACGAGTTTGACGCGTCATAGGACACTGCGAAACGCTGCAGAAGCCTCGTGAGCTTGGTAGGATCTTTCAAGTCTGCAACATTCAGCTTCTGGTTGATCAAGGCATATTGTGACTCAATCGGCTGGGCGGACGAGCTGGCCGGAATGTCGAATATCGTCTGGACGACCTTCAGCAGAGACTTGTCGCCCAGGATCGAATAGGCACTCGTGATGGTCGGTGCCTTGCGCTCGAAGTAGAGCGCAAGCCCCACGGCGGGATTCACCTCACTCGACGTATCTTCCAGCGCCTGCCGCACGTAGTTGTCGACCGTCGTCGTCTTGGCTGCAGCCAAGCTGGTCGTTGCCGCTCCATTCGCCTTGAAATTGAAAGCTGCTGCGAATTCCTTGTAACGGCCGCCCGAGAGCGTATTTGCGAGGCTCGTCTTGGAGTCGATTCCGCCTTCGAGGACCTTCTTAACAAGACCTTTCGCGTAGGTCATGTCGCCGAGCCCGAAAGCCTTCATCGCGTAGTTGAGAAGCCGCTCGTCCTTCACGAATTCGGCGGCTGTCGTGACCTTGGCGATCTTGGCCTGGTAGTAGGCGGTCTCGCGGGCGACCGTGGGGGTCGTTGCCGTTCTGCTGAGGGACTTCGAGAGCGATCGCGTCACCGTCGTCAAGCTCGTGAGAGTGTCCATCTTTGGATCGGTGTCCTGCTCAGCGCCCCGGGTTCTGCGAAGACCTTGTGGTGGCAAGCTTTCGCGAGGCTGACCGGACGTGCGTTCAGGTCCGCGCAAGCTCCGGGACCAATGGTGTCCCTAGGACAGGCAGAATCGGAGACCAACCTTGAATTTCGTGATCGGCCTGGTAATTGCGCTCGCCAGCATGCTCGGCGGTTTCGCCGCGCTCGGCGGGCATCTTCCGGTGATCTGGCAGCCGTGGGAGTTCGTCATCATCGGGGGCTCGGCCCTCGGCACGTTCATCATCGCGAACCCGCTCTATACAATCAAGGACTCTGGCAAGGCGCTGGTGGAAGCAATTCTCGATCGGGCGCCGAAGGAGCGGGACCATCTCGATCTGCTCGCGGTTCTGCACATGCTGATGCGTGAACTGCGGACCAACGGTCGCAGCGGCGTCGAAGCGCATGTCGACAAGCCAGATGAGTCGGACATCTTCAAGGCCTTCCCGAAAGTTCTGGCCAATGAGGCGATCACATCCTTCGTTTGCGACTACACGCGCCTGATCATCATAGGCAATGCGAAGCCGCACGAAATCGAAGCCCTGATGGACGAGGAGTTGCAGACGATCCTCCGCGACAAGACGAAGCCTTACTACGCGCTAAATGCCATTGCAGAGTCTCTTCCCGCGCTCGGCATCGTCGCTGCGGTGCTCGGCGTCATCCACGCCATGGGCGCGCTGGATCAATCGCCGGAATTGCTCGGCGCGCTGATCGGCGCTGCGCTCGTGGGAACCTTCGCCGGCATCTTCATGTCTTACGGCGTGGTCGCGCCGCTCGCCACGAAGATCAAGATCACGCGCGAAAAACAGATGCGGTCCTTCGTCATCGTCAAGCAGACCCTGTTGGCGTTCATGGCTGGCGCCATGCCGCAGATCGCACTCGAGTATGGCCGCAAGACCATTCCTTCGAAGGAGCGCCCGTCGATCGACCAGGTCGAGACTGAAACCGCGCCTGGCGGCGGCTCAGGCGAATCGAGGGAAGCGGCATGACGATGCCAGGTGAAGGCGCAGGCTTGATCGGCGGCGGGAAGAACAAGGACAAGGGCCTAGTTCTCGACAAATTGCCGCTCCTTGGCGATGTGTTCGATCAGGTTGCGTCCATCTGCGCTGAAGGAATGCGGGAACGTTGTTCCGCTGCCGTTCAATTGCGTACTCATGGCATGGCTGCGGAACGCGAAGACGCAATCCTTAGATCGTTCGATCATCATATTCTGGCGTTCATTCTCCATGATGCCGATTGGGGCTGCCGTATCGCCGTCGTTCTCGAGCAGGACCTCGTGTTCACTCTTATTGAGACAATGCTCGGGGGAGACGGTAGCGACGAAGCGTTCAAGGAGCCGCGTCCTTTCTCGACGATCGAGCGCGGCGTTGCCGAGGCCTTCGTAGAAATTGTGATAGACGCGCTGAACCGCGTGCTGTCGCCCATGTCTCCTGCTGACTTCGAGCTCGAAAAGGTCGATACCCGTCTCGATTTTGTGACACTCGGCGGGCGAACGGAAGAGGCTCTTCTCGCACGGATCGGATTCGAGTCGCTCGGACGCGCCGGTGAGATTTCATTAATCTTTCCGCGTGTGGCCATCGACCGGGTGAAGTCGCATCTCTCCAAGGCGCCAGCCGCGCTCGAGACGAAACTCGTAGATCCCGTATGGACCCGGCAATTCGAGCGTCGAGTAACGCGCGCGGAGGTCTCCGTGCAGGCCTCCGTCGCTGTTGACGGGTATGTCCTGGGTGACATCGCAGCATTGGTTGTCGGCCAGGTCGTTGCCCTTGGTGATCATGCACAGCGACAGATTGAACTTTCATCCGAAGGCGAGGCGCTTTTCAGCTGCGAACTC
>JAQGKD010000139.1 GCA_028290285.1 Hyphomicrobiales bacterium | reverse complement strand
GCAGCCTGGTTGAACCGGCGCGATGCCGCACAGGGCTTGCTCGGCAGCTTGCGGATGGATATCTCGAAGGCGCGCGATCTATTGGACTGGAGCCCCCCTATTTCAGTGGAAGAGGGCATGCGCCGTGCAGTACAGGGAGGCAGGCATCGTGAAAAGAGTCTTTGAACGGCACAGATGAGTTGCCGATCCCGGTGAAGGGCTGCGAGATGTTGCTGCTGTTGCAGATGGCCCTGAGCCTGGTTTCGATAGCAAGATATCGTAAATATCAAATGGTCAATTGCGGGCTTATGGGAGCATTTAATTACGCACACTTGCATGAATTGGCCATCATGCTTCCGCGCAAAGAGGTGGATGCGGCCAGTAAACCATTTTCGCAAGCGCCACCTGTATCCGCGCTAAGCCGAAGCCCTAGCCCCCAGTGCCTGGAGCGAGTCGAATGAATATCCTGCTGATCAGCCACTATGCCGGCTCGCCCCGGCACGGCATGGCATACCGTCCCTATTATTTGGCGCGCGAATGGGTGCGCGCGGGTCATCGCGTCCACATCCTCGCCGCGGACACCTCGCACATCCGCGCCCGCCAGCCCGAGCTGGCAGGCAGGGCGCGCCTCGACGAAACCATCGACGGCATCGAATACAGCTGGTACCGCACGCCGGCCTATCGCGGCAATGGTATCGGGCGCGTCAGGAATATGGCCGCCTTCGTCACTGCCTTGTATCGAGACGGCAAGCAGATAGCGCACGCGGTCAAGCCGGACGTGGTCATCGCGTCGAGCACCTATCCGATGGATATCTGGCCGGCGCGTCGCATTGCAAAGCTGGCCAAAGCGAAGCTGCTGTTCGAGGTACACGACCTGTGGCCGCTGTCGCCGATGGAACTCGGCGGCATGTCAAAGTGGCATCCGTTCATCATGCTGGTGCAGCAGGCCGAGGACTATGCGTACCGCCATGCCGACGCGGTGGTGTCGATGCTGCCCAAAGTGCGCGAATACATGGAGTCGCGCGGCCTGGCGCCGCAAAAACTGCACTTCGTGCCCAACGGAATCGATCCTGGCGAATGGCAGCCCGACAGTCCCGGCTTGCCGGACGGAGCCGGCAAGCTGCTGGCCAGACTGCGCGCGCAGGGCGTCGCCATCGTTGGCTACGCCGGAACCCACGGCGTGTCGAACGCGCTTGAGAACTTGCTCGGCATAGCCGGTTTGATGCGGGGCGAGAAGGTTGCGTTCGTCCTGGTCGGCGGCGGGCCGGACAAGGCCAGCCTGCAGCAGCGCGCGCTGCGCGAAAACCTGCCTAACATCCACTTTCTCGATCCAGTCGAGAAAAGCCGGATTCCTTCCTTGCTGGAATGCTTCGACATCGCCTACATCGGTTGGCACCGTCATCCGCTGTATCGCTTCGGCATCGCGCCGAACAAGTTGATGGACTACATGATGGCGGCGCGGCCGGTATTGCATGCTGTAGCTGCCGGTAACGACCCGGTGAGTGAAGCCGGCTGCGGCCTGACCGTCGCGCCTGACGACCCGGCGGCGGCGGCCGAAGGCATCCGCAGCCTGCTCAACGCCGGTTCGGACCAACGATGCGCGATGGGACAAAGAGGCAAGGCCTTCGTGCTCGAGAACCTCACCTATCCTGTGCTGGCACAACGGTTTCTCACCGCTTGCGCTTTACGATAAAGCAAGCCGATCAGCGCGGACCGCTGCCATGCCCACCCACTAGTTCTGCTGGAAAAGAATTTTCGACATCCTGGTTGCAGTCATCGGGCTGGCCGTTTTCCTGGCATCGAAAGGATGAAGAACGGATGAAGCGTTGCCTCGACTTGTTTCTGGGACTGGTGGCCTCGGTTGTTTTTATGGTCCCATTGCTGATTGCCGCTGCATTGGTAAAGCTCACCTCGAAAGGGCCGGTGCTTTACTGGTCAAATCGGGTCGGCCGGAATAACGTGATTTTCTCGATGCCGAAGTTGCGCACGATGCAGGTGGACACCCCGGTGGTCGCGACCCACCTCCTGCAGAATCCCGATCAATGCCTGACACCGATTGGCGGCTTCCTGCGCAAGTCCAGCCTGGATGAATTGCCTCAGCTGTGGTGCATCATGCGCGGCGACATGAGTGTGGTCGGTCCGCGGCCGGCGCTGTTCAACCAGCACAACCTGATCGAAATGCGCACCGAAAAGGGTATCCATGCGATTCGCCCGGGCCTGACGGGATGGGCGCAGATCAACGGCCGGGACGAGTTGCCGATACCGCAAAAGGTGGAGCTCGACCTCTACTATTTGAGTCGCCAATCGCTGGCGTTCGACATGAAAGTCATTCTCATCACCTTCCTCAAGGTGGTGCGCCGCGACGGCATCACTCACTGAGCCTGGCCTGGCTCCGTTGGTCAGGCGAGCGCCTGCGGCTACAGCGTATCGACGCACATCATTCACCCTGACAGGAGAGTTCATGCATACAATCGCAGTCATCGGAGCGACGGGGGAAGTCGGATTCAGGCTGATACAGACCCTGCATTCGTCATACCGGATAGTCGCCATCGTCCGCAACCGGGAAAAGCGCGATTTCAGCCGCTATCCCGGCGTCGAAGTTCGCCAGGTGGACGATATTTCGGATGTCGACAGTCTTGCACTAGCGCTCGACGGCTGCGAAGCCATCGTCAATACAGGCTACATCTGGTTTGCCGAAAACATTCATCAAGCCGTCATGAAAACCGGGGCTAAAATCCGTCATCTCTTGTTCACCGGGTCGACCGGAATTTATACCCGCCTGCCTTCGCACAGCGCGGAACGCAAGCGTATGGCCGAGAAGTTCATTCAAGAGCGCTACCTTTGTCCCTGGACCATTATTCGACCGACGATGATTTACGGACATAAGGACGACCGTAACATCTCAAGGCTGGTAAAGGCGCTCGCCCGGTATCCCTTCATGCCGTTGATCGGCACAGGAAGCAGCCTGATCCAGCCGGTGCTCATCCACGACGTCGTCAAAGCCTATGAAACGGCATTGCTGAATTCAAAGTACTACAACAAGGCGTACAACATCGGTGGCGGCAAGGCAATGTCGAACCGTGAACTGGTAGCTTGCGCGGCGTCAAGTTTGGGTCGGCAAGCGCGGGTGATACCGTTTCCCGCAGCGCTTGTTCGCAGCGGTGTGGCCTTGCTGTCGATGATCGGATTAAGCCCTATCACCAGGGAGCAGGTGGCGCGCTTCCAGGAGAACAAGAACATCGACCTGAGTGCGTTCATCAAGGACTTCGACTATGTCCCGCGTAATTTCGAGGAAGGAATCCAGTTACTGATCCACGATTTGAAAGCGCATGGACTGCTTCGCTGACGGCGCGCTCCGGCCGCGGGAGCGGCTGAAAATGGCGCGGGGAATTGGGGCGGCCAGCATCATGGTCCTCGTTCATCCCACTCTAGCGACGAGGAAATGGACAAGACAGGCCGGGCGGCCGGGAAGGTGCTGGCAATGGCGGAGCCTGCCAGATAGCAGGCCGGCCTGCAAGGTTGCAGGCCGCCTCGGTGTGGGAAGCCAGCCTCGCGGCCGGCGCCCCACGTACTGGTACAGTGCGCTTAGTACTCGTATGCCCCCATGTCGATCGCCGCTCCGCGTGCCTTGCCATTGATATCATAGGCTGGCGCGTTGGCGGTCTGGCCCTTGCCGATTGCCGGCGAGGTGCTCTTCAGGCGATAGTCGCCGCCGCCGTTGGCGATATAGTTAACAAATTGCGGGTTGGCAGCGATCATGCCGGTCTTCGTCTGGTTGGCCGAGCCGGTGCTTGCGAGCGAGTAATCGGTCCCGTTCGCGTACACGAGGTTATTGCTGACGCTGTTGCCTTTGTCCTCGGTCGCGATCGGACCCTGGATGCCGCCCGAGTTGCCGTAGATGATGTTGTTGTGGATCTGGATGCCAGAGGTAGGGCAGCCGTTGTTATAGGCTTCCGTGCAGCCGCCGAAGCGGATGCCATAGCCGGCGTTGTTGAACACGGTGTTGTTCATGACCAGGATGTTATGGTCGTCATGGCCCATGTTGATACCCTGGCTGGTAGCGTACACCACGTTGTTGATGATCCTGCCGGACGATGAGTGGTAAATACCCTGGATCCAGCCGCAGCCGTTGCCGACGTGGTGAACCACGTTGCCGATGAAGTCATAATTGTTACGGTTTGTGCCGTCGTACTGGTTCGTGACCATGCCGGCGCCTCCCTGGTTGTCGCAGCCGGAGTTCAGCGCAACATCGTGTACCAGGGTGTTCTGCACCGACGAATTACCACCGCGCATCGAGATACCGATGCGTGTCGTGGTGCCGCCGGTGCCGTCGAGGGCGAAACCATCGATATCGATATAGCCGCCGATGACGTTCCACATCGTATTGCCCCCGGTGCCAGCTCGGGTGATGATCGCCTTCTGTTTTTGGTCCGACACGTAGCGGATGCGCCCCGTGGCGGTACCGCTGATTGACGAAGTGATGGTCTCCGCGTATGTGCCGGGAGCGACGTGGACCGTGGTGCTTGGCTTGGAAAGGCTGGCGGCGCGCTGGATGGTGCGCAGCGGGGCGGTCGGCGACGTGCCGGGGTTAGTGTCCTTGCCGATGGCGGCGGAAACATACAGGTTATAGGTGGTGGTCGGAGGAGGCGGCGTGGTGGTCGGAGGCGGCGTGGTGGTTGGCGGCGGCGTGGTCGTCGTCTGGGTCGAATAATCACACGATTTACGCAGGCCCGACATTGGATCGCCCCATGTCGTGTTGACGCACGGGATCGAGTTGGTGACTGATCTGTAGAAATAGGAAC
>JAQGKD010000092.1 GCA_028290285.1 Hyphomicrobiales bacterium | reverse complement strand
GGTGCATCAGCCACGGCTGGTCGCCAGCCTCGCGCATGAAGTCCATCGCGCGGTTGGTGATGTAGGCCGTCTCCGAATGCTCTTCCTTGACGCGCGCTGGCAGGCGCGCGTTGCGCATGTTCCAGCCCGACACGAGCTCGCCATCAGGCGTCTGCGCGCCGTTGGCGTATTCATTCCAGGGATTGTCGCCCGCATAACCATGCGCGCGAAGGTAAGCATTGTAAGGCAGATCCGGTGACACCAGCTGATCGGGATGCTCGCCGTCGTCACGCTCCCACGGCTCGAAACCGCCTTCCGACACGAGCAGCCCGACATCCGTCTCGCGCGTCAGGCCGAGCCGCGCCATGCCGTCCACATCGCTGCGAAAATGCGTCTTGCCCGCAACGGCGACGCGCACGCCATGGGGTTTGAGATAATCGCCAAGCGTCATTTCGCCGATGGGCAGCGGCACGAAGTTCCACGTCGCGCCATGCGAGAACACCGTGCGCCCGGTGTAGAACGAGGCGCGCGAGGGGCCGCACACGGGCGATTGCACAAAGGCCTTGTCAAACCGCACACCCATTGCGGCAAGCCGGTCGATGCTCGGCGTTTTCAGATGCGCATGTCCCGTGCAGGACAGGTAATCCCAGCGCAGCTGGTCGCACATGATGAACAGGATATTCTTGACGGCGCCCATCGCTGAAAGACTTTCGCTTAGTTTGGCAGCTTGATGTTGGCGTCCTTCACCGTGCGGTCCCAGAGCTTGATCTCGGACGACAGGAAGGCGTCAAACTCAGCAGGCGTCCCGCCCGCCGGCTCTGCGCCGATGCTCGCAAGCTGCTTGCGGACATCCACGTTTTGCAGCGCCTTGTTCATCGCCGCATTCATGCGCCCGACCACAGCGTCGGGCGTTTTCGAGGGCATCATGAAGCCAACCCAGTCCTCGATCGCCAGCTGCGGAAATCCGAGTTCGGCGACGGTCGGAACATTCTTGAAAGCGTCGAGCCGCCTGGGAGATGTCACCGCCAAGGCGCGCAATTGCCCGCCCTCCACCAGCGACGTGACCGGCAAGGTCGTCACGAACATGTAGTCGTTCACGCCGGCGAGCAGATCGCCAATCGCCTGCGGGAATTGCTGATAGGGCAAGTGCACCGCCTCGATCTTTCGATCGAGCTTGAACAGCTCGCCGATGAGGTGCGCGGGCGTGCCAAAGCCGCCGGACGAATAATTCAGCTTGCCGGGATTCTTTTGCGCCAGCGCAACAAGCTCCTGCATTGTGCGCGCCTCGACGCGCGGCGCCACGACCAGCACATTATAGGACACGCTCGCCTTGATGACGGGCGCGAAATCTCGCTCCATGTCGAGCTTGGAATTGGGCAACAGCGCGCGCGCCGCCGCGCTCACCATGCTCGGCGCGAAAATCGAATAGCCGTCCGGCGCAGACTGTGCGACATCGCGGCCCGCGATCGTCTGCGCGCCGCCCGCCTTGTTTTCCACGAAAATAGTCCAGCCTTCTGCTCGCTGCAGCTCGGCGGCGAAAATCCGGCTGACCATGTCCGGCGGCGTGCTCGGCGCGCTGGGCACGACGATGCGGATCGGCTTGCTGGGGTAGGACTGCGCGCTTGCGCCGGCGCCGCAGGCCATTGCTGCAAAGACTGCGATCGCAGCACGCAAAGAGAATCTGCCCATGGTCGTCATGCGTCTCTCTCCCGAATGCATGTTATATACATGCTTAAGCACGCACCTTATACCTCGGGCTTGATCCGTCAATCGCCTCGGGTAAAGAAACAAGCATGACGTCCTCGGCCCCCCTTTCCGTGAACTGGCCCATCCGCCGCATGTCGCATGTGGTCGAGCGCCATCTCGCCAATATTTCCGTGGCGCTGCGGCCCTATGGCCTGACCGCGCCGATGTGGCGCGTGCTGAACGGCCTGGCAGAAGGCGGCCCCTCGACGATCGGCGACATCGCCCGCCATACCGCATTCGAGCGGTCCTATGTCAGTCGGCTCGTCGCACGCATGGCCGAGCTCGGCCTCGTTGAATCCGTCGGCGACAAGACCGACCGGCGTTTCCGGAATGTCCGCCTGTCTAAAGAAGGCCAGAAGCGGCACGCGGTCGCGCGCGAGATCGTCGTCAAACTGAACCGCGCCAGCATGGAAGGGCTCGACGGCGCCGAGGTCGAGACGCTGATGCGGCTGATTGGACAGGTCGCGCGCAACATCGGCGCACACACGCCCTGATTTGGTGCGACCTCGGCGGCAGCCCGCACGTCATGTCGCGCCGATCTGAGATGGGCCGCCCTGCTTCGGTTGTGTTCTGACCAAAGCCAGCTTAAACTTTTGGATGCGCACCTCAAAGGCCGTCTTAAGGCTTCTTGGAATGGTTACGCCAAAGCTACCAAGGAGTGGAAATGGCTGTTCTGTCGGATACTGACCTTCTCGCCATCATGGGCCCGGACTTCAAACGCAAGATGGAAACCAGCGTCGAGGTCAGTGCGATCTCAACGCCGGAAGAGCACGCCGCTTCGCGCGCGCGTCGCGCCAACAAGCTTGCGGACCTTCGGTTCAGCTGCGTCGCTGTCATGGTGACCGGCCTGGCGCTGCTTGGCGGCGCACTCTACACCAACATCGGTTTTGGCAGCGTGCAGGGCCTCCTGGGCTTGGGCACGGTCTTGCTCGGCCTGATCGGCATGGCCTTCATCTACATGAAGCGCGCCACCCTGCTCCGCGAGGCGGATGAAGCGCTCTCGCGCGTCTGACGCTTTACACGCCCCCCGGGGCTGGTCTACGGGGGGGGGGCTCACGACTCTTGCAGGACCATCTGCGTCCTCGGGTCCAGCGCCTTCTCGCCGCGCACAGCACAAACACTTCCGAGAACGTCGCGGCCAGGGAGGCTTCAACCTCGCCCTTCCCGCAGGAAACCAGGCGGGCGCTGCAAAAAAACGGCGGCTCATGAGCCGCCGCTTTCTCACCATCATGAAACTTCAGCTGCAGGACGTTCGCGCGCCTACCGGACGGGGCGCGCCTCGCCTTCGAACTGGACGCGATAGCCCGAGCGCACGTTGGGCCAATAATCCCAGATCGCGAAATGCTGCGTGCAGCGATTGTCCCAGAACGCGACCGAATTCTCGCGCCAGCGGAAGCGCATCTGCCAATGCGGCTTGGCGATATGGGCGAAGAGGAAATTCAGGACGGCATCGCTCTCATCGCGGGCCAGTTCCACGATGCGCGTCGTGAAGCCCGCATTGACGAACAGCAGCTTGCGGCCGGTTTCGGGATGCGTCACCACGACAGGATGCACGGCCTGCGGGTAAACCGTCGGCGTGCCCTTGTCGAACAGCTTGGCGCCGTCATGCTCTGCCGTGAGCGGATCGAGGAATGCCTTCATCTGCGTCGAGAGCGCGTCGTAGGCGGCATAGGCGCTGGCAAAGAGCGTGTCGCCGCCGCCATCGGGCGGGAGAACCTTCTGGATCAGGATCGATCCCGTCGGCGGAATGTCCGCGCAGCTCTGATCCGAATGCCAGACCTCGCCGGAAATCCGCTTGGAACTCGCGTCGAAATGCTGAAGACGGATCGCCGGAAAACCTTCCGCAGGCTTCGACGCCGTTCCCGCGCCGCCCACGTGAATATGCACATGGCCAAAGTAACCCGCGAGACGCATCTGGTCTTCGAAGCTGATGGCCTGGTCGCGGAAGAAGATGACGCCGTATTTCAGGAACGCAGCGTGGACATCGCGCCTCTGCTCGTCACTGAGCGGCCGTGTCAGATCGATGTTTCCGATCTCGGCGCCGACATGGGGCGATGAAGGTGTAATCGTAATCTGGTCTGCGCTCACGACGGCTTCTCCCTTGATGTCTCTAAGTATTCGACCAGACTGGAGGCTTTGTCCACGGTCCGGCAAATTCGACGTGCGGGCGCGCCAAGCCCGCACCCTCACTCTGAGAGCTCGAGCTCCGACCAGATCGTCTGGACCAGCGCCCCGAAACGCGGGTCGCCCCGCAGGCTGCGCGGATCGCGTGGGCGTTCGAACAGACTGTCGTGGCTGGCAACGATCCGTCCGGGCCGGGCGCCCATGACAATGACGCGATCGGCCAGTGCCACCGCCTCCTCGATATCATGCGTCACGAAGACGATGGAGCGCCGGCTCGCCTCCCAGATGCGCAGAAGCTCACGGCCCATAGCGATCTTCGTCTGGTAATCCAGCGCCCCGAAAGGCTCGTCCATGAGGAAGATGTCGGGCTCGAAGGCCAGCAGGCGGGCAAGCGATACGCGCTGCCGCATGCCGCCCGAGAGCGCGGACGGATAATGATGCTCGTAACCCTGGAGACGTACGAGTGCGATCAGGGCCGCGATCCGCTCGGCGTGCTGCGCTTTCGGAATCCCTGAGAGTTCGCAGCCGACCGCGATATTGCTGGTCACATCGGCCCAGGGCAGCAGGGTGTCGCGCTGGAACATGAAGCCTATTTTGGGCTTCGGCCCGCCGGCCGGTGTGCTTGCGATGCGGACGTCGCCGGATCGAGCCGCCTGCAAGCCTGCGACGACCTTGAGCAGCGTCGATTTTCCGCATCCGCTCGGTCCGACGATGGCCACGAACTCGCCCTCGGCCACGTCGAGCGACAGGTCCGCGATGGCCGGAGCTGCGTCGCCGAAGACGACGGACAGGTGCTCGATCGACAATTTGGCCGGTGCCTGCGCCATGTTGTTCCTGGTCATGCGCGCCACCGGGTCAGCCGATTGGAAACAAGCGCCACGATGTTGTTTGCGACCATGGCGATAGCCACGAGCACGATAATGCCGGTGAACACGCCCGTCGTGTCGAGCTGCCCGGCGGACCGCTCGATATACCAGCCGAGCCCCCGGCTCGATCCGATCAGCTCACCGACCAGAGCGCCGATCAAAGCAAGCCCGACGCTGATCCTGAACGAGGCGATGATCCACGTCAGAACCGCCGGCAGCAGCACGCGCCGCACGATGTAGCGGTTGCTCGCCCCCATCGTCTTCATCAGGTCGATCGGATCGCGATCAAGCGCCCGCACGCCTTCCAGCACATTGAGCACGAACACGAACACGACCATGGAGAAGGACATCATGACCTTCGCCTGCAGGCCGATGCCGAACCACAGGATGAACAGCGGCGCCAGCGCGACGCGCGGAAGGCTGTAGAGCCCCATGAACAAGGGCTCGGTGACCCGTGCAGCGCGGGTATAGCGTGCCATCAGCAGACCGAGCGAGACGCCGATGACGGAGCCGAGCGCAAGGCCGAGCCCGGCTTCGGTCAGCGTCGCCGACATGTGCCAGGTCAGATCGCCGCGCTTGGCCAGAAACCAAAGGCGCTCACCGATCAGGCTCGGCCTGCTGGACCAGAAAGTATCCACCACATAGGCGCCCAGGAACTCCCACAGCCCCAGGGCTGCGGCCAGAAACAGGGTTTGCTGTACGAAGAGGCTTCCGAGCACGCGGCCCGGCGACCATCGACTGGCGCGCACCTCGGCGGCAGTCGTCGTCATATCCACCATTGATTGCAACCTTCCCGGTGTCGTCACGGCTTCGGCAACAAAGCAGCGGCGGAGATCTGCTCGTAGGGAACAGCTGGCAGGGTCGGGTCACTCACCTTGAGCATGCGCTGCATGAGCGCGTAGCCCGCAGGCGCCATCCGCCCGTCGACCGAAAGAAGATTCGGCGCCTCGTCGGCAAGCACCGCCCTCAGCTTGGGGCTGATGGCGGGATACATCTCCGCCAGCGCGGCCTCCACGACCGGGCGATTGGTGCGAACCATCCCCTCTGCCTTGATGACGGCGCGCGCGAGAGCCTTGGCGCCGGCGTCGTTCGCCTGCGCCCATTTCTCGAGGACGAGCAGGCCGAGCGCGGGATATTGCAGCTTGCGGTAATCCTGAACGAGCTTGAACTTGCCGTCCGCGAGGGCCGCCTGCACATCGGGCGTGGTCAGCATGCCGGCGGCGACCGCGCCTGTTTCGATGGCGGCTCGCATCGGGCCGCCGGTGCCGACACCCGTGATTTCGACATCGCGTTCGGCGTTCATGCCCGCCTCTTCGAGGAAGTAGCGCAGCGTATTGTCGGTCAGGCTGCCAGCGGAGGTGATGCCGACCTTCTTGCCCATGAGGCCTTTCAGATCCGACGCAGGAGAATTCGCGGGAGCCACGAGGCCATATCCGTGAAATTCAGTCAGGGCGACGAGAACCAGGCCGCCCTGCCCGCGTCCACGCAGGCGCACCGCATGATCGGCCGCGCAAATGCAGGCCTCGACGCTGCCCGAGGCGAGCGCCTGAACGGCCGGCCCCCCGCCACGGAAATCGACGATCTCGATCTTGAGGTTCTCGGCCGCGAACAGCCCCTCGCGCTGGGCGATCACAATTGGAAGCGAGCCGATTGAATTCTGCGCCGATGCGAAACGAACGACTGTCTGGGCGCAACTGACGTCGGGCGCGCCGACGAGAAGCATGGCCCCCATGAGGCATCGACGCAGCAAAGATACGCTCATTCCGCTCTTACCCCTTGATGAAGCAGCGGGCCTTTGAGGGCACGCGCCGCGAGACGAAAACATGGCCTGCGAAATGCGTCAGCGCCATCCTGCATTCAGAGTTCCATTCAACGGCGAAGATGCACGCCCGCCTGTGGTGCCGCAAGAAAATTTCGAAATTGCACCGCCCCAAAACATTGCATGAACCGCTTTTACGCCTGATTCTTAGGCGGTTCCTGTCGCGCGCCGAGTGAAACCCCTGTCTGAAAAACCAGCAACCCATATGGAGTTTAGGAGAGCTCGACGAAGTTCAGGGGGATCTCGGTGGTGGACTTCAGCTCTTCAATTGCAAACATAGAGGTGACATCGGTCAGCTCGACCCGTGCAATCAACTTTTTGTAGAGAGCATCGTAGCTCTTCAGATCCGATACGTGCGCCTTGAGAAGATAGTCTATCTGCCCGCTCATGCGGTAGAAATCCACGATTTCCGCGATGCTGTTGACCGCCGAGCTGAACTTCTCCAGCCATTCGGCACTGTGCTGGTTCGTGCGAATGGCGATGAAGACGGTGACCCCCACATTCATCAGCTCGCGGTCGAGGATCGCAACCCGCTTGCGGATCGCGCCCGATTGTTCGAGCTTCTGGACGCGCCGCCAGGTGGCCGTTGGTGAAAGACCCACCTTCCCAGCAAGCTCTTCGAGCGGTTGCGACGCATCGGACTGAAGCTCCTTCAGCACCCTCACGTCGAAAGCATCCAGCTTCGGCTTCCTTTCAGTTTTCACGGGCACCCCCTCAATCGCCGGCCCGTCGCAGACAGCAACTGAGCTTACATCGGAACCCAGGTCCCGCGGCGCAGCATAGGCAGAAAATTATTCTGATAAAATTGCTATTTTCGGAAGAAAATTCCCTCCTCATGGCAAATGGGTTGAAATCCGCAAAACGATTTCCCGGAATTCGCAATAATTTGGAGGCCTCATGCGGGGCTAAGAATGTGACGTTGATTCTCGAAGACACAGGCCATGAGGAAATGCTCAGCCGCCTGAGCGCCGCGACCATAGCGCCAGCGGCTGAATATCTCGCGCTGGCGCGCCATACGCTGAAGCGTCTGCTGGAAGCGCCTGCGTTACTGGACCGCATATGCATCGAGCGCAAACCCGGCGCATACACCCGCAACCTGATCTATGGGGACGACCGCATCACGGTTTACGCCATCGTCTGGGCGGCGGGCTCGCAGACATCCATCCACGATCATCACTGCTCGTGCTGCTTCGGCGTCCTGTCCGGCGCCATTCGGGAGACCTGGTACGAGACCGTGGATGCAAACCATGCAGTTCCCACGAAAAACTTTGTCCGGGAGACCGGCCACATCGCCGGCATGCTTCCGTCTGGGCCCAATCTCCACAAAATGACCAACGATGCGGCCGATGAGGCCATCTCCATCCACATCTACGGCTATGCCAGCGAGACGCGGCCCTCGTCGATCGACTGCGAATACCTCTTGTCCGATCAACGAAATGCCTAATAAAAGCAGCCCAGCCTCTTCGCCCGCGCCTCTGTCGCCGCAAAACACCACCCATCCACAGGACCAATGATGAGCGCCTTCCGGACCGAGACAGTTTTAAAAGTGCGCCACTGGACCGATGGGCTCTTCAGCTTCCAGACCACCCGGGACCCCGGATTCCGGTTCCAGAACGGCCAGTTTACGATGATCGGACTGACCGTCGACGGCCGGCCTTTGATGCGCGCCTACAGCATGGCAAGTTCGCAATATGAAGAGTGCCTGGAATTCTTCAGCGTAAAGGTCCCGGACGGCCCCCTCACCTCGCGTCTTCAGCACATCAAGGAAGGGGATCAGATTCTCGTCGGGCGCAAGCCCACGGGCACGCTGGTCCTCGATAATCTGCAAGCGGGAAAGACACTCTACCTCCTGGGAACCGGCACGGGTCTGGCACCCTTCATGAGCGTCATCAAGGATCCGGACACCTACGAGCGCTTCGAGAAAATCGTCCTCGTGCACGGGTGCCGCTTCAAGGAAGAACTCGCCTACGAACAGTTCATCATGGAGGAGCTTCCCTCCGATGAGTTCATCGGCGAGGCCGTGCGCGAAAAGCTCATCTACTACCCGATGGTCACGCGCGAGGCCTTCCGCAATACCGGGCGGATCACGAACGCACTGGTCAGTGGCAAGCTCCCGGGCGACATCGGCCTTCCCGCGATCGATCCGGCCCACGACCGCTTCATGCTCTGCGGCAGCCCGGCCATGCTCCAAGACACGACGCAATGGCTGACCAGCCATTCCTTCGCCGAGGGCAGCAGCTCGGACCCGGGCCAGTTCGTGATAGAAAAAGCCTTCGTCGAACGCTAGGGAGCCCCGTTCTCCGATTTTGTGCTGAAAACCGGACGTCTGGCACCAAAAGTGCTTAATATCTCCGGCAACTTGGCTGCGTTTGACCGGTGTTCTTGAAAAGATGACAGGCGATATGAGTATTCAGGCAGGCGTAGACAGCGAGAATACTCCGGGCGAGTGGAATTTCTGGATCGACCGCGGCGGCACCTTCACGGATGTGATCGCGCGCCGGCCGGACGGCACTCTGGAGACACGCAAGCTTCTCTCCGAAAATCCTCAGGCCTATGCCGATGCCGCCGTACAGGGCATTCGCGATCTGATGGGCCTGGAGCCGGGCCAGAAGATCCCCTCAGCCCGCATCGCCGCCATCAAGATGGGCACCACGGTCGCGACGAATGCCCTGCTCGAGCGCAAGGGTGAGCGCACCCTCTTCGTGACCACGCGCGGCTTCGCGGATGCGCTGCGCATCGGCTATCAGACCCGCTCCGACATTTTCGCACTCGATATCAAGAAGCCCGAACAGCTTTACGAAAACGTGGTTGAAGTCGCCGAACGCGTGCTCGCCGACGGCACGATCGAACTGACGCCCGATCTCGTTCAGGTGCGTCGCGACCTCGAAGCAGCGCATGCACACGGCATCGAAGCCTGCGCCATCGCGTTCATGCACGCCTATCGTTATCCCGCGCACGAAGAGGCTGTTGCGCGCATCGCCCGCGAGGTCGGCTTCACGCAGGTTTCCGTCTCGCATGAGGTGAGCCCGCTGATGAAGCTCGTCGGGCGCGGCGATACGACCGTGGCAGACGCTTATCTCTCGCCCGTGCTGCGCCGCTACGTCGATCGGGTCGCCGCCGAGTTCGACGACAAGGGCTCCGCCACCAAGCTGATGTTCATGATGTCGTCTGGCGGCCTGACGGACGCGAATCTTTTTCAGGGCCGAGACGCCATTCTGTCGGGCCCGGCTGGCGGCGTCGTCGGCTGTGTCGAAACCGCGAAACTCGCGGGCTTCTCGCGCGTCATCGGCTTCGACATGGGCGGCACGTCGACCGACGTTTCGCATTACGAAGGCGAATTCGAACGCACGCTCGAAACGGAAGTCGCAGGCGTGCGCATCCGCGCGCCGATGATGCTCATACATACCGTCGCAGCCGGCGGCGGCTCTATTCTGCACGCGGATTCCGGGCGCTTTGTCGTCGGCCCCGATTCCGCCGGCGCCGATCCCGGCCCTCGCAGCTATCGTCGCGGCGGCCCGCTGACCGTCACCGATGCCAATGTCATGGCGGGAAAACTCGATCCCGTTTATTTCCCGAAGATCTTTGGACCGGGACGTGACCAGCCGCTCGATGTCGAGGCCGTTCGCAGCGCCTTCGCCGATCTCGCCGCACAGGCGGGCGATGCGCGCGCGCCCGAGGAAATCGCGGAAGGCTTCATTCGTATCGCTGTCGAAAACATGGCGAACGCGATCAAGAAAATCTCGGTCCAGCGCGGCTACGACGTCACCCATTATGCGCTGCAATGTTTTGGCGGCGCGGGAGGGCAGCACGCCTGCCTCGTGGCCGACGCGCTGGGCATGCGCACGGTCCTGATCCATCCGCTGTCAGGCCTGCTCTCGGCCTATGGCATGGGCCTCGCCGACACACGCGCCGTTCGCCAGCGCACGGTGGAGGCCCCCCTCGACAACGCGGGCACGCAAGCAGCGGCCGATATCGTGAACGCGTTGGGTTCGGACGCGCTCGCAGACCTGGAGCATCAGATTCCAGAGGGTACGGAAAGCCTGCTGCTGCGCCGCGCGCATGTGCGCTATGCGGGCACCGACACCGCGATGATCGTCGATTTCGGTTCGCCGCAGGACATGCGCGCTGCATTCGAGAGCGCCCACCGCACCCGCTTCGGCTTTGCCGATGAGGGCCGCGCGCTGGTCATCGAGGCTGTGTCAGTCGAAGCCGTCGCACCCGGTCAGGGCGTCGACGAGCCCGATTTGCTGACAGCTGAAAGCCGCCCTGCCCCGTCAAGCGAAACTCGCTTCTTCTCCGACGGCAAATGGCAGCAGGCCGGCGTCTATCAACGCAAGAACCTCACGCCCGGCGCACGCATCGCAGGGCCAGCGATGCTGATCGAGCCGCATCAGACCATTGTCATCGAGCCCGGCTGGAACGCCGAGATCACGCGCAAGGACCATGTCGTGCTCAAGCGCGAAGGCGCGGTGCGCGTGCTGAACGTTGGTGCCGAGGTCGAGCCGGTCATGCTGGAGATCTTCAACAATCTCTTCATGTCCATCGCCGAGCAGATGGGCCTCGTGCTGCAGAACACCGCAAGCTCGGTCAACATCAAGGAGCGGCTCGACTTCTCCTGCGCGATCTTCGACCGCAATGCGAGCCTCGTTGCCAATGCGCCGCACATCCCGGTGCATCTCGGCTCGATGGACAAGTCAGTCGAGAGCGTCATCCGTGCCCATGGCGGCAGGATGCGCCCCGGCGACGTTTTCGCGATCAATGCGCCCTACAACGGCGGCACGCATCTGCCTGACATCACGGTCGTCACGCCGGTGTTCGATGACGACGGCGAAACCATCCAGTTCTTCGTGGCATCGCGCGGCCACCACGCCGACATCGGCGGCATCGCGCCGGGTTCCATGTCCCCGCGCGCCACGCATATCGATGAGGAAGGCGTTTACATCGACGGGTTCAAGCTCGTCGACGAAGGCCGCTTCCGAGAGGTCGAAACCGTCGCGCTGCTGACCGGCGCGCGCTATCCGGTGCGCAACGTCGCGCAGAACATCGGCGACCTGCGCGCGCAGATCGCTGCCAACACGCGCGGCGCAACCGAACTGATGCGCATGGTCGGCTCCTACGGCATCGACGTCGTACAGGCCTATATGGGCCACGTGCAGGACAATGCCGCCGAAAGCGTCGCGCGCGTTCTCGCCACGCTCGAAGACTGCGCCTTCGAATACGAGATGGACCAGGGCTGCTTCGTGAAGGTGAAGATCACCGTTGATCGCGCCGCGCGCCGGGCCACGGTCGATTTCACCGGCACGTCACCGCAACGCGCGGATAATTTCAACGCGCCCGAACCCGTGACGCAAGCCGCCGTCCTCTACGTCTTCCGCACGCTGGTGAAGGCGCGCATTCCGCTCAACGCGGGCTGCCTGCGCAACCTCACCATCATCGTGCCACCAGGCTCCATGCTGTCACCGCGATACCCGGCGGCCGTCGTCGCCGGGAACGTCGAGGTGAGCCAGGCGGTCACCGATTGCCTCTACGGCGCGCTGGGCGTGCTGGCAGGCGCGCAAGGCACGATGAACAACCTGACCTTCGGCGATGGCACCTACCAGTATTACGAGACCATCTGCTCCGGTGCACCGGCCGGCAACGGCTTCAACGGCGCGGACGCCGTGCACACCCATATGACAAACTCGCGCCTCACCGACCCCGAGGTGCTGGAATTCCGCTATCCCGTGGTGCTCGAGGACTTCCACATTCGGAAGGGCTCTGGCGGGCGCGGACGCTGGCATGGCGGCGACGGCGTGTCGCGCACCATCCGCTTCCTGCAGAGGATGGAATGCGCCCTTCTCACAGGCCATCGCCGCATTCCACCCTTCGGCGCGAAGGGTGGCGAGCCCGGACAACTCGGCATCAATTCCGTGCGCCGTCTCGACGGCCACATCGAGCGTCTCGGCGGCAGCGATCAGACGATGATCGAAGCGGGCGAGGCCATTACTTTGCAGACCCCGACGAGCGGCGGCTACGGCCCGGCTGGAGACAAAGATGCATCTTGAAACCGATGTCCTGGTGATCGGCGCAGGCGGCGCAGGCATGTATGCGGCGCTTGAAGCGGCGCGCGCAGGCGCCTCCGTGCTGCTGGCCGACCGAAGCCTGATCGGCCGTGGCGGCGCAACCGTCATGGCGCAGATGACGGTCGCAGCCGCACTCGGCGAGCAGGCTCCGGATTCTTGGGAGTATCATCTCTCCGATACGCTCGCGGCAGGCCGCGGTCTTTGCGACGAACGTCTGGCGACCATGGTCTGCCAGGAAGGCCCGGCGCGCATTCGCGAAATGGATGCGTGGAAAGTCGGCTGGGCCCGCAACGGCGAGCATATCGCGCAGGTGCAGGCGCCCGGCCACGACCGTCCGCGCTGCGTCTATGTCGACGTGCTCTCGACCGGCCCCGCCGTCTCGAAAACCCTTCGCACGCAGCTCAACCTTGCCAGCGGCATCCGTCGCGTGGGAGATCTCGCCATTGTCGACATCGTGGTGCACGACGGACGGGCCTGTGGCGCGGTGGCCGTGCATCTTCCCACGGGCGAGCCGGTCACCATTGCCGCGCGCTCCGTCATCATCGCGACGGGCGGCCTGACGCGGCTCTATCGCCGCAACAGCGCCTCCCTGAACATGGGCGGCGACGGCTATGCACTCGCACTGCGCGCGGGCGCGGAACTGATCGACATGGAATTCGTTCAGTTCTTCCCCATTGGCCATCTCGCGCCGCGTCTCGTGGGCATGGACCCGATCATGTGGGACCCCTTTCGCTACAAGCTGGGCGGCAAGCTGCTCAACAGCGACCTTCACGAGTTTGAAGACGACTATGCCAATGCCGATGCGCGCAGCGACGGCAATTATGTGCTGACGCGAGATCGCGCGACCTACGCGATCTCGAAGGAAGTCGAAGCAGGACGCGGATCTCCGGCGGGCGGCGCCTACCTCAGCTTCAGGCACATCCCCGAGTCCGAGCTCCGCCGCTCCTTCGGCCCCGTCATCGACAAGCTCGTCGCCAACGGCATCGACCTGACCCAACAGCTCGTCGAAGTCGCGCCCATCGCGCATTACCATATGGGCGGCATTCGAGTGGACGAGGCGCTGCAGACGGGAATTGCCGGTCTCTATGCCTGCGGCGAGGCCGTCGGCGGCGCGAATGGCGCAAACCGCCTATCGGGCAATGCGATCACCGAAGCCTTCGTCTTTGGAGCGCGCGCAGGACAGAGCGCCGCCAAGAATGCGTTGCGCGAAAAGTCGAGCTGGCCGGACGAAGCCGCTGCCCCTGCGGTCAGCCTGCTCCGCTCTGGCGATAAGCGCGATGTGCCGAACCTCGCGGTTGCCGTCACGGATCTGCAGGCCCTCATGGCCGACAAGGTCGGCCCTTTCCGCACGGAAGAGAAGCTCCTCGAGGCCATCGCCGAAATCGACCGCATGTCGGCCGAACTCGGTGCCACACCGCCCTCCACCGGCGAGAGCTTCGATCCCCTGCTGATCGACTGGCTCGACCTGCGCAACATGTTGCAGGTCGCCAAGGCCGTGGCGGTTCCCGCTCTCGCACGCACCGAGAGCCGCGGCGCGCATCAGCGCGACGACCATCCGGGACTCGACGAGGCCTGGACCCTCAACCAGATCGTGAGCCTGTCCGGCGGCGAGACCAGGCTCGGACGAAGCGAACCCATTTCAAAAAAGGTGAGCGCATGAAGGCGACCCTCCAGATCAAGCGCGGCACGCCCGGCACGGACGCACATATAGAAACGTTCGAAGTGGCCTTCGGGCCGGGACAGTCCATTCTCGACGGGCTGCGCACGGTGCGGCAGGAGCTCGACCCCTCGCTCGCCTTTCGCTACGCCTGCATCAACGCAAATGCGTGCAAGGAATGCATGATGCTGATCGACGGCAAGGTCGATTACGCCTGCACCGTGCGGCTCAAGGAAGGGGTGACGACACTCGCCCCCTTGCCAAAAAAGGCGCTGGTGCGCGATCTCGTGACGGAGATCGCCCCGCCAGACGAACGCCTGCACATGCGCGCTAAAGCCTAGAAGAATAGCGGCCGCGAGACCTGCGGAAAGAGAAACGCCCGATGGCAGCCATGGCAGAGACCGGCCCGACGCAAGGCTGGCAACCCTTCGTGCCGGGCATAGCCTTGGCACTCGCGCTCGCAGTTGCGGCGAGCCTCCTCGAACCGCTGGTTGGGCGCGTCCTACCCTTGCCGGCGCTGGTCATCGCGCTGGTCGCTGGCATTTGGCTGCACCCGCTAGCCGCACGGCCCCTCTTTGCACCTGGATTGCGCTATTGCGTGTCGAGAGTCCTGAGGGTGGCCGTTGCGCTGCTCGGCTTGCGTGTTGCGCTAGGCGACATTGCAGCGCTCGGCCTCGCAAGCGCCCTGATCGTAGTCGTGGGCATGATTGCGACGATCTTCGCGGGCGTGGGCCTTGCGCGCTTCTTCGGCCTCTCCAACGCCTTCGGTACGCTGGCGGGAACGGCCACAGCCGTCTGCGGCGCGTCAGCAGCTCTCGCGACCTCAAGCGTCCTGCCCGACTACAAGGGCAAGGAGGCCGACACCGTCTTCGTCATCGTCGGCGTCAACCTGCTCTCGACGGTCGCAATGCTCGTCTATCCGCCGCTCGCCCATGTGCTCGGCATGGACGACCTGATGACAGGCGTGCTGCTGGGCGGCACGATCCACGACGTCGCGCAGGTCGTCGGCGCAGGCTATTCGGTATCCGAAACAGCAGGCGCCGCCGCCGTCGTGGTAAAACTCTTCCGCGTGCTCTTGCTGCTGCCCGTGATCCTCGCAATCGGCTATGCCTTCGCGCGCCGTGTGCAGGAGGGCCCAAAGGCTAAAGTGCCGGTGCCGGCCTTCGCCCTGGCATTTCTGGCGCTTTGCCTGGTGAACAGCTTCGCCCCCCTGGATCCTGGCGCGGGGGCCCTCTATGCGCCGCTGAAAAGCGCGGCCGGTTTCATCTCGACCTGGGGCCTGCTCGTCGCCATGGCCGCGCTGGGGCTCGGCACGTCCGTCACCGCCATTACGCGGCTGGGATGGCGCCACGTCGCCATTGTTACGGGAACGACGCTCGTCATCCTTGTCGTGGTGGCAAGCGGACTGAAATTCGCTTGATCCCCATTTCACATATGATGGTCGAGCCGTCGAGTTTCACTCGGACGCCGAACGGTTGGCATAAATCCTGTAGCCGGTTAAGCAGCAACGTTGCATCCGCGCTCGACGCACGTTCCAGATGAAAGCGGACGATCCGCAAAGGCACAAGGCTCAATGCATGCACGTCACCGCTGCGCCCCGTCTCCGAGATACCCTGGTTCGCTAAAATTCGATGGGATTGGGATGATACGAGGAGTGCCCGTGCACAAGGCCGACCTTCGCATCGTCCATCAGCCGATGCGCGAAATCGCGCTGCTGCTCCGGCACATCACAGCCCCAGCTTTCACCCGATGAATCGACGCGCCCCCTTATTGACGCATGTCAACGACGACGCCCGGATAAGTGGTTCGATTGCTGCACCAGGTGCCGCCAGGAGACTGTCATGAAAGTCAAAGACGCGATGCACAAAGGAACTCTATGTCTCGAGCCAGGCACGCCCGTCAAAGAAATCGCAAAGCGTATGCGAGACAGCGACGTCGGCGCGATTCCAATCCGCGCAGGCCGCAAGCTCGTCGGCATCGTAACCGATCGAGATATCGCATGCCGGGCGGTGACGACGGATGGAGAGATCAGCAAATTGGCAGCGCAGGACGTTATGACGAAGACAGTCTTGCATTGCGCACCCGAGGATGACTTGGCTTCCGCTATCAAAACCATGGAAACCAAGAAGGTCCGCAGGCTGCCAGTCGTCGATGAGCACAAGGAGATAGTTGGGATGCTGAGCCTCGGCGACATCTCCCATAACCTCGGCAAGGAATTGTCCGGTGAGGTGCTGCGCGCCGTGTCAGCGCACCATCGTTGACCTATTCGCTCGCAAGTAGGATGAAATGTTTCGCCGGATTTGATCCACATCGATCCGCGCCTCACATCCTCACGTTCAGATCAGTTGGCGAAGTGCAGAATTTGACAACCGTAACCTCTGCATATTGCGGGGGGAGGAGAATCGGCCCATGGCAAAAGACTCCACGGCTGCGACGGCTTCTGGCGTAATAGCGACTGTTGAAGACGTCACGCGAATATTCGGCACATTGGAAGAATCCAAATTGCTGGCGATTTTGGATCTGCATCCCACTGTCTCCGAAGTAGAGGAAGCATCCATGTGGCTCGCTGGCGATGCCGATATTTTCGGGGCCGGCGAACCTCTCAAGAGCATCCAAGGAGACATCGTCGCGATCCTGACAGCCGACGATGATGACGAGGCTGCACGCGCGCGCTAGCGCTCGCCGCATGTCGGCAGGTCTCCTCATGTACAATGTAGGAGATGGGCAACTCGTCGTACTCCTCGTCCATCCTGGTGGCCCCTTCTGGCGACACAAGGACATTGGTGCCTGGTCAATACCCAAGGGCGAACTCAACGAGCACGAGACGAGCGAGGAGGCTGCCCGCCGGGAATTCAGGGAAGAACTCGGCTCCGTACCGGAAGGCACGCTTCAGCCATTAGGCCGAATTCGGCAGCGTGGCGGTAAGGTGGTCGATGCCTTCGCGATAGAGGGCGATTTCGACTTAAAGGGGTTTCGCAGCGGCACGTTTGAAATGGAATGGCCGCCAAGGAGCGCACGTATTGTTGCCTTTCCTGAGGTTGACCGCGCCGCATGGTTTTCCCTTCCCATAGCGCGGCAGAAAATTCTTCCCGGCCAGGCGCCGCTACTCGATGCCCTGGAGAGCCTTCTCGCGCGAGAGCCGGGCTAGAAGAGCGCGGGCCTGAGCCAGAATCGCCTCTCCTCACACGCGGCCGCAACCCGGCCCGGTTGACGACCCGGACCGGGTACGGCTCGCAAGGCTGCCCTTATTTCGAAGCGGAACACTTCTTTTCTTCAGAGCATTCGTCACCGATCACGCCAACGGCTTGTATTTCGATCTCGATCCCTGGTCTGGCAAAGTTCGTGACGGTGATGAGTGCGCTGCCGGGATAATTGCCATTCTGGAACTTGTCCTTCCTGATCTCGACGAAGCGATCTCCATAGCGGGATTCCTTGATGAAGACCGTCATTTGCACCACGTTGGCCAAACTGCCGCCTGCGTTCTTCAGCACTTGATCGACCTGTGCAAAGGTCTGGTGCGCCTGCGCTTCAAAATTATTGGAAATGTCCTTGCCTGCGCTGTCCTGCGTGGCCGTCTGGCCGGCGACCCAGACGGTCTTTCCTCCCTGTGTAATGACGCCGGGTGAAAACGCGCGCGACAGTTGAAATGGAGTCTTCGCCATATATTCGGCAGCCTGCGCGGCTGAAGCCAGGAGTAGAGTCGATGCAGCCATCGCCGAGATGGTGAGGTAGATAAAATGCTTCATGGGAATCACTCCGGCTTGTGCCTCAACAGGAGACGCCGGGGGATCGTCTCACGAGAAGTCGCAGGAGGGAAGCCAAGCGCTATACATTCGAGACCTTGCGGTCGCTAGAGCGACGCGATCCGCCCGAGCGAGAGTCGCAGGAAGTCCTGCGGTGTGGCGCTGCGTCCACGTCGCTACTCAGGCGCCCATCCAACGGATCTCTGGCTTTCGCCACACCACTCCGCAGGCTCACTCTTGGGGTGACCTACGATGATAGCGCGACGGCCCTCTGATCCGCGCTCAATCCCGGGACGGCCTTGCCCTCCTGCATGGCGAGCCATCCATGCGCCAAGCCGATCCAGCAGGTGCAGAGGCCAGAGGCCCGTGCCGCAAGCATCAGGTTCTCCGCCGCCAGAGAGCAATCGACTGTCGTCCATGGATGGTCGATGGGCCCACGATCACGATGAGAGCAGGAGCACGGCAAAAAAATATCGAAGATCGGATCTCCCAGTGTGGTCTGGATGAAATGCGGCGCCAACCTAACGGGCGTCATCCTGAGGATGTACTCCTTCGCGGCGGCCGAGATCCTGTCGAGTCGTTTGCGACCGCGAACAAAGACGAAGGACCAGGGCTTCTAGTTCCTCGCACTCGGCGCCTGGATGAACGACGCCAATTCTCGGGTAACTGCAAGGATGAGTTATTCCAAAGCTACGTCTAAGGCTTTTGTGAAAGGCACGGAAAGGACGAGTGCTCCACGATGATCAGCTATTTCATAGCTCATTCCGAGCCAGGAACGAACCGAGATCTTGTTGCTTCGCAGCAACTCGCGAGCATTTCCAACGGCCATGTCCAGCAACTCGCTTTCATGAACTCGTTCACCGCTTGAGTCTCTCACAAGAGCCTCCGCGAAGCGCAAATGGAAGAAATACCTCATGTTCCCCCCTTTCCCAAAGGACTACAACCGCGGCCGGGACCCACAGAACCGGGCCGCGCTCGTCCGACTTTTCCTGGGCCGGACCGCGTGAGACCTGCTGCTCGGCACTAGTAGAAAGATTTGCTCACCAAATGTGCAATTCAGTTTACGTCAGCGGGTATAAGTTTTGGTATTGAATCAAATGGGCGTGCGAAATCGCACGTATCGGCCCGAGTGCCACTGGCGATGGCACAAGATTCAAAGCGCTCGCGCGCAGCGCCTTCGAACCGACACGAATTTTGGTCCGACCAGATAGCCTTCCTCGAGCGCTATGGCGCATATCCCTGCCGACGATGAAGTCCTGAAGAATACCTTCGCAAATCTGGCGTTCGAGAACTACGAAATCGGCGCCTATAAATCCTTGATTGCCATGGCAGAGGCCTTTGGGGAGACGAACGCCGAGGGCCTTCTACGCCAGTCGCTGGAAGAAGAAGAAGAGCGCATGGCGGAATGGATCAGCGCCAATGTTGCAGAAAATACGAAACAGTTTCTGAGCTTGAGGGCGCGGGGTGTGCAAGCAGATCGATGACGAGGATCGCCGCTGGCTTCAGGAAAGCGTTATTGAGAACCCCAGCAACGCCGGGGTTCTCTTTGACGCCCGCGACAAGCCGCAGTCACTCTTTGGGCACGGACGTGTTGCCGGCACCCGGCCCCGCGCCAAGGTCGGCGCCCGTCAGAGGATTGCTTTCAGGATCGGACATGGTCCTCATGAAAAGGGCATCGGCAGCCTTCTTCTCCGTGGCACTCAGCTTCACCGACGCCATCCCATCGCCGCCATCCAGCGGAATGGACCCTTCCACGTCCTCCAGGCGCCTCCATTGCTCGCCGGAATTCCAGGGACCGTCCACGTCTCCATCGCCCTTCGACGTGTTGACATAGAGGTCAGCAAATTCAGGCATGCCCGGGAGCTTTCCGGGCGGGAAGTTCGGCTCCATCGCGTACAACGCCTTTTCGAACGACTTCTGATGAGCGATTTCACGGGTCATCAGGAAGGTGAGTGCATCCTTGATCCCGACGTCCTCGGTGACGTTGATCAAACGCTCATAGACAATCTTCGCCCGGCTTTCCGCCGCGATGTTTGACCGCAAGTCGCATGCGGGGTCGCCGATGGAATCTATGTAGGCTGCAGTCCACGGCACGCCAGACGAGTTGGTGAGGGAAGGCCCGCCGCCATAAAGAAGCGCTTCCGTGTGGCTGCTGCAACCTGCACTCAAAGAGCGATACAGCTCGGCTTCCTTCAAAGCGCCTTCCGCGAGCGAACCCTTGATGCCTTTGTTGAGCATCGCAACGATGCTCCCGATAATTTCCAGGTGGCTGAGTTCCTCCGTTGCAATGTCCATCAGGAGGTCTTTGCGACCTGCATCGTCTTCCGCCAGTCCCTGCGTGAAATAACGCATGGCTGCTGCAAGCTCGCCTTGCGGGCCGCCAAACTGCTCCAGCATGAAACTCGCCAGGACCGGATTGGGCTCCGCCACCCGCACAGTATACTGAAGCTTCTTGTTGTGCATGAACATGATCGTACCACTCCCTATGATGCTGCAGTCGAGCTCAAACGCACGCGCTCACGAAGAGATGCGGCAACGAAGGAAGATGCATGCGCGCGAGAGCGCTATTCGGCTTGCAACAGGACGTCAACGCAGGCAGCCACGATCAAATGTCAGAAACCGCACATCGACGCGCAAGGGTGAACGCCTTGCAAGCTGGCCGGTTAACGCGCGCATCGTACGAACGGAAACCTTGAATGAAGCCGAGTTCGCCTGGCGACCTGAACCGCGAATGTGTGCGCGTCGCGATGACGGGCGGGGCCGCGTTCGTCGCGCGCTATCTGCGGCTTCATGTACGACATTTTGCGATCCTCGCGGCTTTGGTCGTATGCGCCGCGGCTGCGGCAGTCACCGTGCAGCTCATAATGAAACTGCTCGTCGACGGCATGGCATCTGGGCGCGATGATCCAGGTCGTGTTTGGTGGCCGCTCGTCGGGTTTATTTCTCTGATTGCGGCCGAAAGCCTTTTATGGCGCCTCAGTGGCTGGATCGGTTGCAGGGCAACTGTAGCCGCCGGCGTCGACATGCGTCATGACCTCTTCAAGCATGTCAGCCGTCAACCCATGCGGTACTTTACGGATCACATGGCGGGGGCACTCGGCCAGCGTATCACGTCAACGGCTGGTCACTTCGGTGCGCTGGTGAACACCGTCGTGTGGCGCATCGTGCCACCGGTCATCGACTTCGTTGGCGCCACCATCATCTTCTCTGCAGTAGATGGTGTCATCTCCTCAGGCCTTGGCTTTGCCGTCCTCCTAACGACGGGCGGATTGGTTTTTTACGGGCAGCGCGGACGGGGACTGCACAAGGAATATGCGCGGTCGGCCAACCAGATTGGGGGCGATCTCGTCGATGTCCTGGCGAATATGTGGTCGGTCAAGGCGTTTTCAGCTCAGCGCCGCGAGAGCAAACGCTTGCGCCTCGGCTTCGAACAGGAGGCAAGTGCGCAGCGCGCGAGTTGGATGCATATAGAACGCGCACGGGTCCTGCATGATTTGGGGCTCCTGCTGACTGCAGGCCTCGTCCTCGTCTATGCCATCCACCTCTGGATCGAGAAGCAAATCACGCCCGGCGATGTCGTGATGGTGAGCGCCTTGACCTTTCGTATTCTCCATGGCTCGCGCGATATCGCACTCTCCATCGTGGAAATGGTGCAACAGTTCAGCTTCATCGACGAAACGCTTCGCGTGATTGGAACGGAATGTGAGCTTGACCAGAGAGCCGAGCTGGAAAAAATCGTTCTCCCGGGATGCTCAATCGAGTTTCGCAACGTCAGCTTCAGCTACGAGCGGGGCCACGAAGCACTGAGCCAGATCAGCGTCTTCATTCCACAAGGGCAAAAGGTGGGCATCGTCGGAAAGTCCGGCGCAGGGAAGTCCACGATTATCCACCTTCTGCAGAGATTGCATGAACCCAGTTCGGGTACAATCGAGATCGGCGCACGCGATGTTCGCTCAATGTCGCAGGAAAGCCTGCGAGCTCATCTCGCCGTCATTCCCCAGGACATTGGCCTATTCCATCGGAGTGTTCTGGAGAACATTCGAATAGCGCGACCAGACGCCGACGATGCGGAGGTGCACGCCGCAGCGCGAGCAGCGCAATGTTCCAGTTTCATAAGCCGGCTGCCGCATGGCCTGGATACGTTCGTAGGTGAACGAGGTGCCAGGCTTTCCGGCGGGCAGAGACAGCGCATCGGGATCGCACGAGCGCTGCTGATGCACGCGTCGATCATCATCATGGACGAGGCGACATCGGCGCTGGACAGCGAAACCGAGCGCGACGTTTTAAATTCACTCGCCGATCTTGCGGCAGACAAGACTGTCATCTCGGTCGCCCATCGCTTGTCCGCGCTTGCGAACTTCGAACGGATCCTCGTCATCGATGACGGCCGTATCGTCGAAGACGGAACCTTTTCCGAACTGCGCCGTGCAGGTGGCCTGTTCGAGGAGATGTGGCGGCGCCAGGCCAATGCCTCGCTCATCGCCATGCGGGCATGAGAAGCTTAGCTACACACCGCCCGCTGGGAACATGGTGAGTCCGATACCGGACGAACCACACTGCCAAGAAACTTCAATCGGCATGCCCCGTTTGAAATATCATGATCCTCAGGGTGTTCAATGCAGCTTTTTCAAGACGAAATATTCGCAGGCTTCGAATGCTCTTCACACAGGCGCATGGACGGCGTTCGCGTAGACGTTCTGGCGAGCACCCGGCACGACGTTCTGGCAGCTCAAGACTACGATCGCTTACTTCGACACGGGATCAGGACTGCGCGCGACGGTGTACGCTGGAACGCTGTTGAATATGAGCGCGGCCGCTACGACTGGTCAGGATTTCGCCCAATGCTTCAGGCCGCAGAGCGGCGTGGAATGAAGGTCGTCTGGGACCTATGTCATTACGGATACCCCGATCATCTCGACATCTGGTCGAACGAATTTCCCGATTGCTTTGCCGCTTACGCGCGCCGACTTGCCGAAATCGTGCGCGATGAAAGCACCCAGTCCCCTGTATATTGTCCCATTAACGAAATCTCTTTTTGGGCATGGGCCGGAGGCGAACTCGGGCATATGAACCCCGGCAGCTTGGGCCGTGGCAATGAGCTGAAGGAACAGCTGGTTCGTGCGGCCATTGCTGCCACTCACGCGATCAGAGGCGTGGATCCTCGCGCCCACTTCATTTGCGCCGAGCCCATCATCCAGGTGGTGCCTACGCACCCCGCCGAGGCAGATAGCGCGCGCGCTTATACGCAATCTCAGTATGAGGCAACGGACATGCTGCTCGGCATGTGCCATCCGGAAATTGGTGGCTCTCCCGACTGTGTTGATGCTATTGGCGTTAACTTCTACCCGTCCAACCAATGGTTTCTGGATCGCGGCGTTATTCCGCTGGGCCATCACTGCTTCCGGCCTTTGCGTGACATGTTGCAAGACCTGCACAGCAGATATCCAGATAAGGAAATCCTGATCGCCGAAACGGGAGCCGAGGGCTCTGCTCGCGCAGCATGGATGTACTATGTCTGCAGCGAGGTGCAGGCGGCGCGCGACAATGGCGTGCCGGTCACTGGCATATGTCTGTATCCGATCTTGGATTATCCTGGCTGGGAAAATGATCGCCCGTGTGAAGTCGGCCTGTTCAGTGGTGACCACGATCGCTCCGTCCACCCTCATTTTCTGGCAGAGCTACGCCGCCAGCAGGCGCGTCTTTCATCACCCACCAGGGTGGACTCCAGATTGTACCCTTCGTGCGCCTGACCAGATCCGCTCCCTCTACAACGGCGGAGCTTTCCACGTCCATCCCTCGGACGGACTCACAAAACTGCTGGAGAGACGACAGCATGACACGAGAGTACCAGAGTTCGCATCAATCGACATGCCGTCCTGCCCTCCTGTGCTTCTCGCACTTACGATGGAACTTTGTCTATCAGCGGCCGCAGCATCTGCTCAGCCGTGCGCAGCGCACGTACGATGTGTATTTCATGGAGGAACCCGTCTTCAGCGGAGAGCTCGAATGCCCGGTTCTGGAACGCGTTGTGACGCCCGACGGTGTGCAAGTGCTGACGCCACTTCTACCACGATCAAGCGAACCCCGCGCGAACGACGTGCAACGCCGCCTCCTGGACCAATTCACCGACGCACTGCAGTCGCCTCCGCAGATCCTGTGGTACTACACGCCCGCAGCGCTCGAGTTCAGCCGCCACGTGACCGCGGATGTGTGCGTGTTCGACTGCATGGATGAATTATCTGCGTTCCGGGGAGCCTCGCCAAAGCTCTGCGAGCAGGAGCGTGAACTGCTGACCCGTGCGGACCTGCTTCTGGTGGGTGGCCGCTCGCTTTTTGAAGCCAAGAAGGCGCTGCATCGCGATGCACATCTCCTTCCGAGCAGCGTAGATGTTGCGCACTTCTCTCGCGCACGCGCGCGGCGCTCCAGGACTTCAGGCGCTCGCGTTCCAAACCTTGGCTTCTTCGGCGTGATCGACGAACGCATGGATCTGGACCTCCTGGACCGGGTAGCGGCCATGCGTCCGGACTGGCAGCTGAACATGATCGGCCCGGTGGTCAAGATCGACCCGGAGGGCTTGCCGAAAAGAAGCAATATCGTTTGGGCAGGTGCATGTGCCTATGGCGATCTACCCGACCGCCTGGCGAGCTGGGATTTGGGCATCATGCCCTTTGCGATGAACGAGGCCACCCGCTTTATCAGCCCAACCAAAACCCCTGAGTTTCTGGCAGCTGGCTTGCCTGTTGTCAGCACGCCCGTGCGCGATGTCGTGGAGCCATACGGAGCTGCTGGAATTGTCGCTGTCGCAGCTTCGGCGGAGGACTTCGTGGCACGCGCTGCAGAACTGCTCGCGACGCCGTTGGAGCCGTGGCTCTCGACTGTCGATGAATTCTTGGCAACGACGTCGTGGGACAAGACTTGGAACGCCGTTTCCAGGCACATCTCGCGCCTTGAGAGGCGCGCCATGCTTGAGGCTCCGGCTACGTTCAGACCTGGACGCTCGCATGCATGACCATTCATGATTGTCGGTCGCGAAGAGACTTCATCGTAGTTGAAGCGCTCGCCCCACCGACCCTGTGGAATTCCCGGCAAGCAGGACGCCGACACATGAAGAAAAGCTAAAAAGTTGAAGGTGGCGACTTCCTCAAGCAGTACCACTCAGATCAGCTCGCGGCCCACAAAGACGCAGTTTCAATGTTTCAGTCTATGCCAGCGGGCGTGACAACGACGTCTTGAACACGTTGGCAGGCACGAAAGAACCTAGTTTGCCACATTACCTGGAAATGGCGCAGGACCTGGTTGAGTAATTTCTTAAAACCGCCCAGTTCGGCGTTCAATCGCGCCGTACTGGGCACTGGTACTCTGGATAATATTGAACGGCGCAGCTACCCTGGACTCCTCACAAGCTGCGGCCTGCGAGAGATCGGCAAACGCGTGGGCGATTACGTTGGAGCACTCCCTACACGGCCGGACAAGTCCCCTTGCCGTACGGCAGCGGAATTCGGCGGAGGACTGAGATCCCCCGCGTCTGCAACCATTGACCTGGCAACACGGGTCCCAGAATCGTAGCGCTCACGCCAGTGGACGTCGCGTCCGTTGCCCATGCCCGTGAGCCGCGACGGGGGCCTCTGCCTCATCATTGCCAGACCAGCCGCCACGGCCAGGCCGGCAGGAACGACGACGCTCCAGATATGACGTCCGGACGGCCTCCCAGTGCGATGCTCCCGGCCGGTTGTGCCCTGCGGTTCAGCAATGTTTCGATGCTGTTCAGCGAGCATGCCGGAGGGTGTAACCGCGGCTATGCTTGTCTGGAGCTTGTTTTTCCAGCCAGCAACGATGTCGCCGTCGCCTCGCATCATCGCGTCGAAGCCGGTGCGCGCAACGCTGGCGGGATCATCCTTTTGACCTTGGCCTACTTTCGTATCCAGCATATCGGCACGTTTGAAAAATTCGGTATCCGTGGGTCCCGGCATTAGGCAAGTCACGGTCACGCCTGTGTCCTTGAGCTCGTTTCGAAGAGCAAAGGAGAACGAGTCGATGAAGGCCTTTGTGCCGTTGTAGACGGCTTGAAACGAGCCAGGAATGAAGCCCGCGATGGACCCTGTAATAAGAATTCGACCTCTTCCCCGGGTCCGCATGTCACGCCCGATTTTTTGAATCAAGTTCACAGTGCCAGTGATATTGGTGTCAATGACGTGACGCGCTGCTTCGAAGTCCTGATCCAGGAAGGCATGCCCAAGGCCATGCCCGGCATTGGCCAGTAATGCATCGACCGGACGGCCCCGCGTAGCCGCGTAAACGCGCTCAACTCCCTCGTCTCGCGCGAGGTCGGCCTCCACCGCGTCGACACTTACGCCGTGCCGTCGAAAATGTTGGACGGCCTCTCTTATCTCGCTGCGGTCTGCGGCGATGACCAAATCGAATCCGTTCTGTGCACACAGCTCAGCCAGCTGATAGCCTATACCTGAAGACGCGCCGGTGACGACCGCAAGTTTTCTGGATGACGAAACCATCTTTAGTCCTCCGTGAGGGCAACGCACGCCAGGGCGAAGTCATGGACACCCTCCGAGAATCGCTGGCGGGCAGGCAACCGCAAACGGTGTTGAATCGATCCGTTCCAGCGTGCTCGAGCGCTTCAAGCTGCTGTGCCCAAGGCCAATTTTGATTTCAAGGCACAACGATCAAAAGGGACCGGCATGCCGGCTTCGGCGCGGCTCGGCCTTTTTACCCCAGATTTCCATCACTGTACGCTCCCATACAGACCCTCGTCTTGGGAGGGGTACGCCTCTACGCCCGGAACTGTATTTCGTACGACGAATTCCAGATGGGATCGGACAACAGCGCCAGGCCACGAGTGCGCGACAGCTTGCCGGCGCATTTTCTGCATCTAAGGAGTACTTACTTGCCAGCTGAAAGAAGATTCCTGCGGAGCAACCACATGTATGCGGGCGTTTCGGAAGAGGCGCGAGACGAAGGCGCTCCGACTTCCGTGGAAATATCCGCTTCGGGTGCCCTCCCCTCGGCGCCGAATGCGGAATTTATTGCGGAGGGAGTTCAGCCTGAGATTGTTTCGAAAGTTATTTCGATCGTAGCGGAACTCAGGGCCAGCTTCGAAAAGACTGCCGACGTCACAGTGCCCGAGTTCATGAAGCTCAGTCAGGCACGAGACGATCTCGCTGATCTCGTCCGGCGGATGTACGAACAATGCGTTTATAAAGACGATTGATCGACATGAGCGGGCTTCGGCGGGCACCATACCCGGGAGTCTGCTCCATAATGCAAAGTCATATCTGCTTGGTTTGAAGTAGAGAGCTGAAGCCACGCGTGTCTTCGGACATCACGATTGGTGGAGAAAGTTGTGTTCAGTCCAGATTGGATCGTCGTAGGAGCCGGCTTCACCGGCGCGACCCTTGCGGAGCGTATCGGATCCGCGCTGCAACAGCGCGTCCTTGTCATCGACAGGCGAGATCATGCAGGCGGAAACGCTTTTGATTATCCGGGACCGTATGACATTCTGGTGCACAAATACGGGCCGCACATCTTTCATACAAACAGTAAGAAAATCTGGGATTACCTGTCGCGCTTCACAGAGTGGCGACCCTATTTTCACCATGTACTCGCACATGTCGATGGGCGGTACACACCAATTCCGTTCAACCTCAACACGCTCAATGATCTGTTTCCTCTGGGCATGGCAGCTACGATCACGTCGAGCCTCGTGGAGACATATGGCTACGGAAAGAAGGTTCCTATTCTCCAGATGCGCGACGCGCAGAACGAGCAACTTCGGTTCCTTGCTGACTACGTATACCGTAAGGTCTTCGAGAATTACACTATGAAGCAATGGAACTTGCGACCTGAGCAACTCGACAGCTCAGTAAGTGCGCGCGTGCCGATCCATATCAGCCGGGATGACCGCTACTTCCAGGATACGTATCAGGCCATGCCCGCGAGGGGTTACACCGATCTGTTCAAGCGCATGCTGACACACGAGAACATACGCGTCTCGACCTCTACGGATTACGATTCGATCGACGGTCTCTATCCAAATGCCAGGGTTATCTTCACCGGGCCTATCGACGAGTATTTTCGATACGAAGATGGGGCGCTACCCTATCGCAGCATCCGGTTTCGGATGTTCGAGCAGGAAACGGCCTATGCACAACCGGTCGGCACCGTGAACTATCCGAACGAGTTCGACTTCACGCGTATCACCGAGTTCAAGCACCTCACGGGGCAGACAGCACCAGGAACGGTTTGCGTAGAAGAATATTCCGAAGCTTACGTTCCAGGGAAGAACGAGCCTTATTATCCGATCCCGACCGAGGACACCGCGAGCGCGCTTCGACCTTATCAGGAGCGCGCCCGGGAGTTACGCGGGAAGGTCTGGTTTGCCGGACGCCTCGGCGACTACGCCTACTACAACATGGATCAGGCCACAGGGCGAGCGCTCGCATTGTTTGAAAAGGAATTATCAGTTTTGCGTTGAAGGATTTCACGGTCGCATCAATAGGTCATCAAGTGTGCATATGCGATTTCCGAGGAGCCATAGCTCTCGCCGGCAATGTCCAGCAGCTTCTGACGGTCACGAATGACGATTGTACCACGAGTGGCCTTTATGGCTCCGGTTGACTCCAGGACGTGCGTCGCATTCGTAACACCAGAACGCCTGACAGCCAGGAGCAACGCGATGGAATCGTGGACGACACCAATTGTTTCATGACCAATGCGGTCATGGGCCATGAGGAGCCAACGTGCAAGGCGTTGCTCGATCGTAAAGCTCCCGTTTGCAAACGAAGTAAATCCATACTGGATAGCAGCAGTGTCCTTGAAGCGAAGAGTCACCTCGTTCAACGAAGGACACGTCCCTAATGCTTTTGCGAACACGTCGGCAGGTAGGCGCCATGCTCTCCCCTGTAAGAGCACCGTCGTGCGGAAATAGCTGCGGTCCCCAGGGCGGACGACGAAGTTTGACATTCCTTCCTTGCCGAACATACCGACTTCTATGGGCGGCTTGTTCTCTGTGAATGCTTGCACGGAACACACCGCGTCCTCCGGGAAGTACACGTAATCGATGACTTCGAACGGCTCCAGGAGATGCTCGAAGCGCCCTACATCGACCAGCGTCAAGCTCGACCGGAATGTCTGGAGCTCGTGCAGCGATACCCTCGATAGAATCTGGTTCGTGAAACCGCTCGGCTTCATCACCCCTCCTCGGGTTGGCTGACGCCGCCCTTGAAGCCTAATTCGGCCTGCAAGCTGCGCATCGACTTTTCGACTTCTGCCGCCAGGAATTTTCGTTCTGCCCCGTCGGCAAGATCGGGCGAGAACTCGACGTCCTGATAGCCCTCCTCGAGCAACCGACGCGACGTTTCAATGTTCTGGTTCAACTCCTCGGGACGGAGCCTGAGGACAAGATTGAGTGCTGCGAGACAGGCGCGCTCCACTGCTACGACACGCGCGCGAAGCCGAAGAATCTCGCGGCGGCTAGTACTGATTTTCTTTTGCATCGGCATCCACTTCGCTCATTCAATATCCATTATGAAGGTCACATACCGCGGTTTTCAAGCTTGGCCATTTGCGGCCGGGGCCTGGCCGCCTTAGCCGCGCGACAAGCCGGAGCCTCGGTTAACATCTGCGCACAACCAGCAGCGAGGCGGCCACGATGAGGGCAAGAACAGGTACGTGCGCCGATGCGAGCGAACCACTTTCTTTGCAGGTAACGCCCTCCCTACTTGTGCTGCGGGTGTGCAGAATCGTACAAGTTTCCCGCAGCTGAAACCGTTCCGCGGGACCGCCGTTGGATCGTGGGCCACGTAGGCTCCTCCCTCGACTGCCCTTGGCGCCCCCTCCGGGACCAAGGGCTTTTTTTTTAAGCGAGATGATTGCTCGCGGCTTGGGGTCCGAAGGGCTTCAAAGAGGCGAAACGCTTCGCCTCAGCCTGAATTGTCTTCCGATTGGCAGGGAGCAGAAACCTAAGGCCCGCGCGCGCCGTCAGGCCCGTCTTGGTCCACCGTCACCGGGGTAAGTCCGCGTCCGGCTCTCAACAGAGCCCAACCACCAGGCACCATCAATGCGCCCCAGGCCAGGAACCCCAGATCCCAATAGATCCATTGGTCGCGGGAGACGGTCTCGTTGACATGATGGAGCCCGAGCAACTGATGGTCGACAAGCCCTTCTATTAGGTTGAAGAACCCGAATCCCATCAGCAGACTGCCTGCGAGCATGCGCCCGGACCACCAGAGATGGGCGACGTGCGCTGTCCGCCAAAGCAACGCGAGACCGAGGACGACGAAGATGTACGTGCCCGCGTGAAACAGGCCGTCGAGGAGCGTGTTGTACTTCAAGTTGTCTAGGCTGTCGGCGGGATGGCCAGCGCTGGTCACCATGTGGTGCCACTGAAGGATCTGATGGAAAACTATTCCGTCGAAGAAGCCGCCGAGCCCGAGGCCCAGAAGAACTCCTGCGGATGTGGGAAATCTTCGCTCGCGACCGCTATGTTGAACCGCCATCGTCACCCGCCATGCTATTGCACGCGCCTTCTCGCTGCTAGCGAACTCACCACGCACACGAATCGTTTCACCTCAACATGTCGGCCACTGCTGGCTCGCCGGTCGCACGACTGGGAGTAAACAGGTAGTTTGGAGAAACTGCACTGAACCGCCCCGCTCATCCGCACAGCGTTGTCCGCTGATCGATGCCGAAGATGTCAGATCGCTGGTCCGTGCGCGCTCTGCATGCCACATCAAGCACGCCACAAGTTTATTCAGCCGAAAGTCGGCGTCGCTTGGGTGTGATCCTCGGGATTCAGAACGGCGAGGAAGACAGGTTTAAGCCCAATAACATTGTTACTGCGACGGCGTGGCGGCGATCCCGAATCTACCTCTGCGCTAGGAGATACGCCGCCACATCCCGCGCCTCCGCCTCGGTGATGCCGGTGGCTGGCATGGCGCTGCGCGGGTTCACGCTGCGCGGATTCACAATCATGCGCACGATTGTCTCGCCGCCGTTACGCAAGGAACCGCCGACGTAGACCCGTTGCGCCAACGTTGTCAGGTCCGGCCCAACGTGGCCGCTGGGGGATGCGATTCCGGGTATCTGGTGACATCCGCTGCAGCCGTAGTGCACGATAGCGGCTGATGCGCGCTGCGCGTCCCCGCCTGTGGCATGAGATGCCAGAGTTTCTGCGTGGCTTTGCTGTGCGCGCGTCTCCGCGAGCCAGAGTCCCGCGCCGCCCGCTGCCGTTAGCGCGGCAATGCAAGCCCATGCGAGGTTAGCGGCCGAGCGCATCTTTAGGCTCCCGGATCGGTGAGGCCCGGCACAACATGCGTGCGCCGATCAGCAAAGCGACGATGGCATAAAGCAGGCAGCCGGGCACCCACATGATGACGCCTGCAAGCTGCTGGTCGGCGAGCGCATCTGCACGCGCCGCGAGCGGTGCGTAGAGTGGATGGCGCGCGAGTGCGAGCAGCGCTCCGAGCAAGCCCAGGTGCATCGTCGTCGCGAACAGATCGGAGATCGCGAGTATCGAATGCTTCTGCCCCGCGCTGGCGAGGATCGCCTGCCAGAACCAGATGCCACTAAGCAGAAAGCTCCCGTGCTGCAGCCAGTGCAGGGGCTCGACGCGCAGCGCTTGATTGAACAGGGTGGGCACGTGCCAGGTCCAGAGAACCGCGCCGTGCAGGAGCGTGGCTGCCTGCAACCCGCGGCAGGCACGCCAGGCGCGCAACACGCGCGTCGTGCGCAAACCCGTCGCAATGGCTTGGCGCTGGGGTCTCGTAAAAGCCCATAGCAGCACACCGCCGGGGCGCGCGATGACAAGCAATGGTGCCGCAACGACGATCAGCAACTCATGTTCAACCATGTGCGCGGAGAAAGATCGCTCCGCGAACGCATGTAACGGCCCGGCAAGCGCAAAGCCGATGACGATCAACCCCATCATGAAAGCGGCACTGCGCAACGGCGCCGCGAAGCCGAAACGAGCGCGTCGCAGGGCGAAGAGGCCCTTGGCATAGATCACCGCGACCACGGCCAGTGGCAGCAGCACAGATGAATGCGCGGAGATGTCCTCTGCACCAGCTCCACCATGTGCGAGGGCCGGGCCGGCCAGACCGACCAAGACGAGTGCCAGCGGGATCATCTCTGGCACCCGGACAGAAAGAGCGCTGCCGCTCCTTGCAGCAGAATGACGAGCGTGAAAAGCGCCGCCGCCCATTCACTGACTTGCGCGACAAACAGGCGCGGGTCGCGCTGCAAGTGTGCGCCGGGCGTCGTTTCCAAGGCGCGGAAGGCGGCGTGTGACAGAAGCCCGCCGGTAGCCGCGATGACGGCAAATATGAGTGACAGCACGATGTTTACCGCTGGCCCATGCGCGCAGGAGAGTGGTGTCGAAGCGTATTGAACCTGCGTGCTGAGCGCCCATGCACCAGGGCCGCTCGCCAGGCCCAGCCAATGTCCCATGATGATCCTGCTCGCCATGTCATAGCCTCGGCGCAAAGTAGATCAACGCGTAAATCGGCAGCCACGCAATCACGACGAAATTCCAGTAGACGGCGTTGTCACTCACATCCGAGAAGCGTTTGCCTCGGCCGTGCCGGGTGAACATCAGCGCGGTGAGCACAAGCGTGTCACCCAGGTCGGTCAGCACATGCGTGGTGTGCAAGCCGAGCAGCACCCAGACGATCGAGCCGTAGGCGTTTTGATCCCACCGGATCCCGAGCGTTGTGAATTCCATGGCTCGCAGAGCCAGCACGACGAAGCCGATCACACTCATGACGACGAGATCCCGCCGCACGAGCCGCAAATCTTCGTGCTCGGCATGTCGCTTGGTGATCTGGTTCATCCATACTGAGGCAACGAGCACGAATGTCAGCAGGCTCGACCAGAGAAGTCCCGGTGGTGCTGCGCCAAGCGGCCATGTCTGGTTGACGAGTGCGAGATAGAGATAAGTTCCGGCCGCGAGCGCGAAGCCCGTGCCTTCAATGAGCATGAACCCCGCTGTGCCCCAGAATGCAGTGCTTCGCGAGCCGTAGCCATATTGCGGCAGATAGGAGAGATCCTGGACGGGGTGCTCCTTCATCCCTCGTCCTCCTGCATGGTCTTGGGCCAGAACCAGCCGGTGAGGGCTGCGCCCACGAGCGCACCGCCCCAGACGACTGCCCAGGGTGTGAAGATGGATCCTATGAACGCAATGGTCAGGGCAATTGCCGAGATGAACGGCCATACGCTCGGGCTTGGCGTGCCCTCCCGCACCTGCGGCGTCGCATCGATTGCGGAGCTTATCAGCACTTCGCGTTTGCTCAACCCAGTAGCAACAGGCAGGCTGCCCTGCTCGCTCCACAACGGTTCGGCATGCTGCACGATCGGGATCGCCGGAAAATTATAGGAGGGCGGCGGAGAACTCGCCGCCCATTCGAGCGAACTTGCACCCCACGGATTTTCTCCCGCGACGTCGCCGCGCCGCAGACTGCGCACGCCGTTGATCAGGAACAGCACAAAGCTTACGAAAAAGATCAAGGCACCAAAGCTGACGAGCAGGTTCAACCCGTCCCATCCGAGATCTGGCTGGTAGGTGTAAACGCGACGGGGCATACCGCGCAGGCCGAGCACATGCATCGGAAAGAAGGCGACGTTGAAGCCGATGAAGGCGAGCCAGAAGTGCCAGCGCCCGAGCACTTCGCTCATCATCCGACCCGTCACCTTCGGATACCAGTAATAGATCGCGCCCATGAGCGGGAACACCGCGCCGCCGATCAGGACGTAATGGAAATGCGCGACCACGAAATAAGTATCGTGCACCTGGGTGTCTATGGGCACTGACGCGACCATCACGCCCGTCAGACCGCCGATCACGAAAATCAGGATGAATCCTATGATGAACAGCAGCGGCGTCCGGTACACCGGGGCGCCCAGCCAGAGTGTCGCGATCCAGCAGAAAATCTGAACGCCGTTCGGAACAGCGATGAGCATGCTCGACGCGGTGAAGAAACTCGCGCCGAGTTGCGGGAGACCGGTGACGAACATGTGGTGCACCCACAGTCCGAATGACAGGAAGCCGACTGCGATCAGCGACAATACCAGAGCTGTATAGCCGAAGGGCGGCCGACGCGCGAAGGTCGGCACCAGAGTGGACACCATGCCGGTCGCTGGCAGGAAGATGATGTAGACCTCGGGGTGTCCGAAGAACCAGAAGAGGTGCTGCCAGAGCAGTGCGTCTCCGCCTTCTGCGGGGTTGAAGAAATGCGTGTCGATCAGCCTGTCCATGATGAGGAATGAGGACGCGAGCATAACCGCGGGCATCGCGACGCAGATGATGAAAGACGTCACAAGCATCGACCAGACGAAGAGCGGGATTCGCTCCAGCGTCATCCCGGGCGCGCGATGTTTCAGGATCGTCGTTATCGTCGCCACGGCCACCGCGAGCGACGATACTTCTGTGAACGTGATCATCTGCGCCCACACGTCGGCACGCTTGCCCGGCGAAAATTCGGGCCCCGACAGTGGCACATAGGCAAACCAGCCCACGTCCGCACCGGTGTTGAGCGCGAAGGCTATCCAGATAAAGATTCCGCCCGCGAGATAGACGAAGTAACTGAAGCTCACGAGGCGCGGAAAGGCGATGTTGCGCGACCCGACCATGAGCGGAACGAGATAGACACCCACGCCCTGCATCACCGGCACGGCGAACAGGAACATCATCGTCGTTCCGTGCATCGTGAAAAGCTGGTTATAGAGATCTGCGCCGACGTAGCCCGCTTCAGGCTGCGAGAGTTGCAGCCGCATCACCATCGCAGCGAGGCCCGCTAGTGCCAGGAATGCGAGTGAGGTAACGACGTAGCGCCGCCCCACCACCTTGTGGTCGAGTGCGGACAGCCAGCCCCGCACGCCTCGCGGGTCGTCCCAATGATGCGCGAGCTCTTCGTGCATGGCCGCCAGGTCGAGATCTTCCACCGACGCCATTTCGGTCATTTCAGGGCCTCGAGGTAGGCGCTGAGATCCTGTAGCTCGTCCGACGACAGGGTGATGCGCGGCATCTGCGTGCCGGGCTTCAAACCTTGCGGATCCGCGATCCAGGCGGCGAGAGTGCCGCGACTGCGCGGCAACAGCCCGGCGGCGACGGTCTCGCGGCTGCCGACATGCGTGAGGTCGGGCCCCGTGCGCCCGCCCGACGTCGTCCCCTTGATCGTGTGACACATGCCGCAACCGCGTGAGATATACACGCGTTCGCCCGCCTCGTTCTGACGAGCCGCCTCGCTTGCCGGTTCAAGCTGTCGCGCGCGCCATTGCGTATATTCCTCATGTGACAAAGCACGCACGAGCAATGCCATGTGGGCGTGCTGAAGCCCGCAGAATTCTGCGCATTGTCCGCGGTAGACACCTTCCCGCGCGGCCGTGATGCGCAGCACGTTCTGCTGGCCCGGAATGAGATCCTGCTTGCCCATCAAGCTGGGAATCCAGAGGCTGTGAATCACGTCGCTCGCTTCGAGTTCCAGCAGCACATGCTCGCCCACCGGCACCACGATCTCGTTGGCCGTGGTGAACCATTCGCTTGGTTTAGTCTCGCGATATTGTGCTTCCCACCAGAACTGATGCCCGGTCACACGCACGCGCACGGAAGGCGCGCGATCGGCCGTGATGGCCGCCTGCGTCGCATAGCTCACCGCGGTGAGCCCGATCAGGCAAAGTGCGGTCAACACGGTGAGACCTGTGACGGTAGCTTGCGCACGCCGTTCCGCCTGCGTGTCGAGCGACAGCGGGCTTGGCCGCGCGTGGCGTCTTCGTCCAAGCGCGAAGAAAAGCGCCAGAGCGACCGCGAGCCAGATCGCGGAACACAGCGCGACAAAGATCGATATGAGATGCAACACCTCCACGGCTTCCGGGCCGGACGCTGTGAAAACGGAGTGCAGTGCGGTCTCCATGGGAGAAGCCTATTGCGGGTGTAGCGCGGAGGGCGGCGTCGCACCTCCTGCGTTTTCCGGTAGCGCCGGACGCCGGTGTTCGGATGGCCCCGGATAAAGGTCGTCGCTGCGAGAGGGCGCCACGTCGATCGCTGCACGGCCGCTCATCGAGCGCACGTAAGCGGCGATCTCCCAGATCTGATCGTCGGGAATCTTGCCGCGAAAGGAGGGCATGCCATTGGGGCGCCCTTCCCTGATCGTGGCGACGATATTTTCCATTGAACCGCCGTAGATCCAGACGTCGTCCATAAGTGCGGGCCCGGAATCACCTCCGCCATTGGCGTGACATCCGTTGCAGTTGAACCATTTGTAGTATTGCTTGCCCTGATTGATATGGAACGCGTTGCTGGAATAGTCGCGGCCCTTCTGGCTTTCCAGGGTCAAAGGCTTGCCGTCCATTGGCGAAATCGTCGTAAGAGCAATCGTGCTCCGCGCTTCGTCCATGCCGGGATCGGAGCGTGTATCTCGCGCTTCACGGTTGCAACCCAGGAGCGTCAGCGCCAGAGCAGCCAACAGGGCGCGCGCGCCGATCATGGCCGCCCTCCCCTGCTGTTTTCGGGCGTGCCGGTGAGCGGTACATGGAAGGCACGCAGGATAGTCTCGATATCCGTCCTTCGCCGTTCGATGACATTATCGAGTTGCTGTGCGAGTGCCGCGTCATCCTTGCGAACCGCGATCGCGATATCGAACGACATTTGCATCGGGCCAGCTGGGGGACCGGCCAAAAGGCTGGCGCGCAGCGGCACGCTGGCCCTTGGTAAATAATATCCTGCGAGGGGGCCCCACACGGCTGCGGCATCGATCTCGCCACTGGCCAGTGCGTCGACGATGCGCGCCGGGCGGTTCTCCGCCGTGTAATCGTCATACATCGGGTAACCCCGAAGGCGATCGGCGAGGCCGAGCTTGGCGAGCATGTAGGAAGGGGGCGTTCCGCCCCCATCGTCGCCGCTCATCTGCACGCCGATTTTCATGCGCCCCAACGCGGGGTCCG
>JAQGKD010000136.1 GCA_028290285.1 Hyphomicrobiales bacterium | reverse complement strand
TTTCACCAGGGCATTGGCAATCACGTTAACAATATCGCCGGTTGCGCCCTTGGTTGTTGGCACGCCCGGAATGCCGTTGGTCAGGGCGCTGTTGAGGGCAGTGTCCTTCCGGTACGACATTTCGAAGCCGGTACTGATCGGGCCAAAGGCACGTTCATAGCTCAGGCCAAAGAGCTTGACCTTTTCAGCATAATTCAAGTGCACCGCGCCGCCGCCGGTGGCGCCGATGTCGGCCAGTGGCCAAGGCTGAACTTCATCGAACTGACGCAAATAGAATCCGATGTCGCCCTTGGCCCATTCCGGCGACCAGGTTACTTTCACGCCGAAGTTGGCGTTGTTGTGCTTGGGTTTGTTGACAGTGCCAGCCGTCACCGGCCCGCCAAACAGGCCTGCGAGCGCGCCACCGCTCTGCGGTCCGCCATACAGGATATCGAACGGGCCCAAGTACGTCCCGCCTTCCGGGAACCGGTTCTGCCGGAATTCCAGGAAATACTGTCCGGTGACCGACAGTTCCGGCGACAGTTCGGTCGACAACAGCACTTGGGCGCGCGGAAGGAAGAGCTCCTTTACCTCAGAACCAGGATGGGAGAAGGCCTTGATGTAATCGAGCGGTGCCTGGGAATAGCCGATATTGGAGAAGCCGAAGAAGAAGGAGTTGCCCCAGTATTGCGTCAGGCGACCAAGTTTCGCATACACGGGCTTGTCCGCAATTTTGGTGTTCGTGAAAACGAACGCATCGAGCAATTCCGCGCCTTTGAGGTGATATTTCTTGGTCTCGTCCGAGTACCTGCCGCTTGGATAGGACAGAAAGGTGGAAAATGCCGGATTGGGGTTGGTGACAACCTTGTCGTTGTACGCGAAGTCGTACCATCCGGAACCCGAGACGCGGAAACCGGTATGTCCTTTGTAGACGCCTTGCAGTTCCAAAATTCCTTGCAGGCGATTGGTCACCATGTCACCGCGATCGAACTTGTAGTCCCCTTCGGCAAAGAATGGATGGTTGCCGAGGTAGTCGTCACGTTTCTGCGCGCGCCATCCGGTCGTGTATTGCACGGAAGCGTCAAGGTTGACGTCCCAGTCCGGGGATCCGACGCCGACCTTGCCCGCGTTGGCGCTGCCGCCAGCAGCCAGCAGCGGCAGGGCCATTGCGATCGCCTTAATAAGTGTTGCATTCGAATTGAGCCGTTTAAAGCTGTTCATCTTGTCTCCTAAATCATTGATATGAGGGCCTGTTAACCCTTTGGTTTTTGTGCTGTTTCTGCTGAACTGCGTACGACGTCAATCGTGATACGACTGGCTTATTCGCCAACTGCCGAGAATCGCCTAGATCACCATTTCATTGGCAATGATGCTGCGTTGAATTTCGTTCGATCCGCCACCGACCATGCCATGTTTGGCTTCGCGGAAATAGCGTTCCATATCGTATTCAGGCAACTGAGCGTATCCGCCCAGTGCCTGCATCCCATTAAATGCAATCTTGAATGCGGTTTGCGAGCAGAACAGTTTTGCCATCGACACTTCCTTGAGTGCGCGCTCGCCGCGCGCCATCTTGGAGGCGGCCGAGTAAACCAGTAGCCGCGCCGCTTCGAGTTCGGTCTCGTCGTCGGCCATCCGGTGCTTGAGTACCTGGAACGACGACAGCGCGCGGCCGAACTGCTTGCGATCGCCGGTGTAGCGCACGGTGTCGTCGAGCGCCGTGCGGGCGTTGCCGACCTGCGAGGCTGCAATGCTGAGGCGCTCGAGCTCAAGATGCTCGCCGATATAAAACCAGCCCTTGCCCACTTCGCCCAAGAGTGCATCCTTTGGAATGCGCAGGTTGTCCATGAAAAATTCCGTCGTACCCAAGCTTTTGCGCACGATGGTATTCATTTTCTTGATATGCAGACCCGGCGACGTGTTTGGCACTAGAAAAATGCTGAAGCCGGCATGCCGTTCCTGGCTGGTGCGCGCCAAGATGGCAATGGTCGCATTGGGCAGGTGCGCGCCGGAGCACCAGACCTTGTTACCGTTCAGGACCCACTCATCGCCATCGAGCACCGCAGTCGAACGGGCCGAAGCGGCATCCGATCCGGCATCGGGCTCACTGATCGAAATTGAGAATTTCCCTTCGCCGCGCAGGAACGGCCGCAGGTAGCGCTCCTTTTGTGCCGGCGTGCCATGACGTGAGATATTTGTTGCAGTAAACATCGATGTCATGATGCAGGCGGCCGTATCCAGACTAAACTTGCCGATCGCTTCGCAGAAGATGGCAAACATGATGGGGTCGGCAGCGCTGCCGCCATCCTCCTCGCCGACCAGAAGGCCGAGCCAGTCGAGGTCTGCCATCTTCTTGAACACATCTTCAGGAAATTCACGGCTCTCATCGTGCTCACGGGTGTATTCGCGGCCCACTTCCTTGTCCATGAAATTGTTGACGGTATCGCGCCACAAGACTTGCTCTGAATTAAATTGGAAATCCATACGTACCTCACTCAAATTATGCGTTGCCTGGGGTGCCAAAAATGTCGTGCTTGCTACCGGCATTTTGACGTTTTTCGGTGTCTCTGGTTGACACTGGATTACATTAGAGCTACATTAAAACAAATGTTTGTTGAAGTCAACCGCAAAGAGAAATATGCTCACACCATCGCAACGCAGGCAGCTCCTTGAAGACCACTACACGGCATGGCATCACATGACCATTGCGCAGGCGCTTGACGCGGCAGCGGACCGGTTTCCTGACCGGCCGCTCGTCATTACCGATGACCGCAGCTACACCTACCGGGACATCCAGGAATGGTCGCGTGCCATTGGTGCCGGCCTGATCGCCAACGGCGTGCGGGCGGGCGACCATGTAGCCATGGTGCTGCCAAATTTCCCGGCATTCGTCGCCATCAAATTTGCGATTGCCCGCATCGGCGCGGTCGCCGTGCCGATCAATTATTCGCTGCAGCGCCAGGAGCTCAGCTATATCCTCGATCAGTCAAATAGCGTCGCGCTGATCATCGTCGACCAGTTGCGCGAGCGCGACTATCTGGCCGACATGGATGCGATTGCACCTGGCTGGATGACAGCGGGAGGGGGCTGCTACCTTCCGCAATTGCGCCACGTCTTTGTGTGTTTCATCGGCGGCGCCGTGCGGGAAGGTGCAACATCCGTTGACCAGCTCGCGCAGATGGCAACGCGTGCGAACCGGACAGAATTACGCCGCCGTGAATCGGACGCCAATCCGAACCTGTGCTCGGACGTTGTCTACACCTCGGGCACGACCGGACTGCCCAAGGGGGTGATGCTCACGCACGATATGATCCTGCGCGCCGCTTACTCATCCGCCTATACGCGCGCCTTTGAGGACGGCCGCCGAATATTGTTCTCGCTGCCGATGTATCACGTCTTCGGCTATGTCGAGTGCCTCATCGCCAGTCTTTTCGCAGGGGGCGCCATTATTCCGCAGGTCGTCTTCGACCCGCGGAACATGATCAAGGCAGTCGAACGGCATCGCGCGAGCGAACTGGTGTGTGTTCCCACCATGACGTTAAAGCTGCTCGATGTGGCACGGACGCGCAGTTTTGATCACAGTAGCGTTCTTGCGGTCTTCAACTCGGGCGGCGCCTCGCCGCCATCATTGTGGCAGGACGTCCGCACCTATCTGGGTGCCAGCGAAGTCATGACCGCTTATGGGATGACGGAGACGACGGCGTCGACCACCTGCACGCTGCCTGAAGGCCCGGACAGTTTGTTGTTGAACACGAATGGGAAAATTAAGTTGTGCGGCATCGCCGCCGCCGGCGCGCCGGGCGGCTCTCTGGCTCAGTATAAGGCGGTTTCGCCGGCCAGCGGTGGGGATCTGCCGTTCGGCCAACCGGGCGAACTGATGGTCCGGGGTATCGTCGTGACCTCAGGCTATTACAAGAAGCCCGAAGAAACGGCCGCCGCCTTCACACCGGATGGCTGGCTGCATACCGGCGATGTCGGCGTGCTCGACAACGAAGGCGGACTGCTGCTGACTGGCCGCATCAAGGAAACGTATCGATGCGGCGGCGAGATGGTCATGCCGAAGGAAATCGAAGACCTGCTCAATACGCATCCCCTGGTTGAGCAGGCACTGGTGGTCGGCATCCCTGACCCGAAAATGGGTGAGATCGGCTGCATCTGCGTGATACCTGTAGGCGATACCCGCCCCGATCCGCAAGAATTGCTGGACCTTTGCACGGCGCGCCTTGCGCGTTTCAAGATTCCGCGCCACGTCATTTTCATGACGGCGCAAGACGTTCCGCTCACCGCAACGGGGCGTCCGCAGAAATTTCGCCTGGCCGATCTCGCCGTGCAGCGGCTTGCGGTGATCACTGCGCAAGCGAGCTGAGCAACCAAAAATCGTTTTTCGTGCTAACCAACTAAATTGAAAAGCCATCATGATCATTGAACGCGCCGAGTTGTCTGTGTTGTCCGGAAAAGAACCGGAATTCGAGCTTGCCATGCATCGGGGCTGTGCGCTCCTCGCCGCGGCGAATGGCTGCCGCGCCGTCACCCTCCATCGCGGGCTCGAACGGCCTTCGACCTATCTGCTGCTGCTGCAGTGGGACGCCGTTGCAGACCACACGGCATTCACCGAGACCCCCGCCTTCCAGGAATTCCGTGCACTGATCGGCCCATTCTTCTGTGCCAAACCCCAGATGGAGCATTTCGTGGCGTTGCCGGAAGCTCTTTCATCGA
>JAQGKD010000044.1 GCA_028290285.1 Hyphomicrobiales bacterium | reverse complement strand
TGTGTAGATGAAACACATTTGGAATGCCAGAATGAAGCGCTGTCATAGCGACCAGTGCCATATGTATGTCAACATGAACAAGCACGTCCGGTTGAAATTCCCTAACAAACCGCCTCAGCGCGATTGCGGCCATGGGAAAATTCACGATGCTATCGAGAGTCCAAAGTGGCTTTGATCTATAGAGACGTCCGAGCTTTATTTCGCGGTATGGCACTCCTGCCTGTGCGAGTTGACCGGGGTACACACCGTCGTTCCAGCCACTCACCACAGCTGCTGCGGGATGTCCCGCCTCGATCAGGGATTTCATCAGGGTCAGCGTGACCGCTTCCATCCCGCCGACGTAGCTCCCTCCGGCGAAGAACAGAACTCTCATGAATGAATCTCGTGGGGGGTGGCGCTGCGAGCCGCAGAACCATGAAGCATCGTCTCGATTCTTCCCAGTATGATCCTTTTCTCCTTATCCCAGTTATATGTCCCCTGCCCTAGCGCCCAGGCAGCAGATCGTGCCGCCGCCAAACGCTCGGCGTCGAGCAGAAAATGGTCGAGACCGTCTGCGAGAGCCTGAGCGTCGTTACGAGGATAGAGCCATAAGCAGGACTCGAGACCTACAGCGAATTTTTTTTGTGCCGGCGTATCCGAGATCACGACCGGCAATCCGGCGAGCATATATGTGAACAATTTGTTGGTCAGCGCGCGCTCACGACTGGGCGTATTTCCCGTTTCCGAAGCAAGGCCGATGTCGTATCGCGCTGCAATCCGCACCATCTGCAAGGGCGGCGCGGTTGGAAGAAAATGCACGCGGTCGTGACAACCGGTTGCTTCGGCCAGGTCGAGCAGACGTTGCTGATAGCCTGCTGCTGTCCGTCCAAGTAAATAAAGATGCGGCCTGGACTTCGCGTGCCCGATAGCTCGCACGGCGCATTCCAGCCCGCGATCAGGGCCGATCGTTTGCGAAAACCAATAGACTGAAGGGCTACGGTCGGCTGCTCCCTTCCGCGTCACCGCACCGGGACCGTCTTGGAGCGGAAACACGTTAAGCACTATCGTCGGAGGGGCGAGCCCATAGGTTTGCGCATAGGCGTCCGCAATTCCCGGTGAGGCCGCGGAGACATAGGCGCAGCCCGGAAGATAGCGGCCCTCTATCCCCTGAATCAGCGCCTTTGCGAAGGCGTGCTCGGGTACGTCGGGAAGATCACCCAAATGGAAATCCTCGGCGTCGAACGCATATCGCGCGCCATGCCGTGCGGCCGCGGCCGCCGCGGCCGGGAGTGCGGCGACGTAATGCGCGATGTAGAGATCGGCTGGGGTCCGGAGCGCCGCCTGGCGCAGCGCTGGCGCGACCGGATGAAAGGCCGCGCAATCGATCCGATCCCCGCGCCAGCCAAGTCTCACGAGGAACTGTGCGATGCGCTGGCGGGCCACTTGGTTCAATCGCACGAAGAAAGGCGCGCCGGGGCCGAACATGAGACTTTCCTTGGCCAACCATGGACGCCCTTCAAATTCGGCATCGGCATCGCGCGCCCACGTGGCGTACTCGGCCGCAATCACGCGAACTTCATGCCCCGCTTCGGATAGCGCATCCGCCTCCTTCACGATCCTGGGATTAGTCGACAGATGCCCGGGTGTGATCAGGCAGATGCGTGCCATTCAGCTACTTCTTTTCATGAGCATCCGTGACGCGAGCATCTCACGGTAAACTCCAAGATAGGCCTCGGTCACCGCCTCATCCGAGAACAACCGTGCGACGCGTGCCCGACTGGCGGCACGCCGCAGGGACCCGATGCAGGCGACGGCCGAAACCATGTCCTCCACACTATCGACGACGAATCCCGTCACCCCATGCTCGACCACTTCAGGCACGGAGCCGCGTCTCAGGCCCAGCACGGGTGTGCCGCAGGCCATTGCCTCGGCCATGACAATTCCAAAAGGCTCCTCCCATAGGATCGGCATCAGCAGCGCAGCCGCGTCACCCAGCAATGCATTCTTCTGGGCGTCGTCGACCGGGCCGATATAGCGCACCCAATCGTCGTCTAGATGCCCCCCCACGTTTGCATTGAACCAGGCGCGGTGCGCGTCGGGTATATTGCCGGCGATGACGAGCCGGCGCCCGGCCCGGCGCGCGACCTCGATAGCAAGATGCGGCCCTTTGATCTCCTCAATGCGACCGAGGAATACCAGAGGCGCATCGTCCGGGACGCTCTCACGGAAGGTATAGCTGTCGAGCGGCACTCCGTTTGGCACGAGATGCCAGTGCCCGGCCAGCGGTGCGGCTGCGATCATCTGCGCACTGATCGCGCTAAACTGCAGCGTTCCGCGTGCCAAACGCAAAGCGCCGCTTGTCGTGCGCGGGTTGATTTCGCGCTGGTAGGTCATCAGTTTCGGCACATTAAGCGGCAGGAGTGGAGCCAGATAAGCTATGCGCGAGAAGCTGTGGACGATGTCGAACGAACCCGGGAGAGCGTAACGGGCGAGCGTCGCTGCATTCAGCATCGTGTCCCCCAAAGACAAACTGCTGCAACCTGGCCAGCAAACCCGCTGCACCGGGCATGTCGATTGGCTGGACGAAAACAGGGTTACGGAGTGCCCACGCGCGAGAAGACCGCGCGCCAGCATATCGATGATCCGCTCGATACCACCATAGTGCAGCGGTGGCACAGGGAGTTCCGGATCAGCTGTCAGCGCGATGCGGAGGGGACGCGGCGGCATCATTTGCCTAATCCAAACGGGACACATCGAAAACAACCGGAAGCACCGGGCCTAGGCCGACGTTGAATGCAATTCAACATGAGGCCGTTCCATAAAGAGGTTGGATGGTCTGGGATAGGAACAAGACCTGCTGGTTCCACAATAAATCAGATAGGTCTGGTTTGGTCTCATCTGGCACTTCGAATAAGCCATTGAGATGTCATGGGATCGAATTTTAGGATAAACACCATCCTGTAATCGGTAAAAAGCAAGCGAACCACGGCCAAGGCCAGTGCGTGGTAACGTGTACTAAATAGTCGAAATATTATCTTGCTGAAAATCGAAGTTGGAATATATTCGTTTTGGAGTATTTTTTGCTCGCCCTCTTTTTTTTCGTCCGACCTCAGCGTCTTCATCTCAGGATACATGCGAATAGAAGATATGGAAGCATCAATGAAAACGATGACCGGATTTTTTCGCATAATTTTCGTGTAAAGTGCCGTATCGAATATAAAATTAAATCTCTCGTCCAACGGCATATTTTCAATTAATGTTTTCTTTGAAATAAACGTCGCATCTTGCGGAAAGTCCGCCGTACCAAAACGGTAAAGCGGCCAATAACTAATACTAGATTTATCAGTCCAGACATCTTCACTCTGCTTATTGCAATGGGTACGGCAGGCCGATATTACATCAACGTTCGGAACCAGCTCAAAGCAGCGAGCCACATTTATTAGTGCATTCTTGTGAAGAAGATCATCGGAGTTGAGCCAATTCAAAAGATCTCCGGAGCACTTTTGAAAGCCGGAATTTAATGCAGCGACTTGACCATTGTCGCTACCACTTTGCCAATGAGCCATCCACGTTGAGTATCTCTGGATGATTCCGACAGATTCATCACTACTGCCACCATCCATGACAATATATTCAATATCTGGATAGCCCTGCAGGAGAACAGAACGGATCGTCTCCTCGACGAATTGGCCCTGGTTATAGCTCGGCGTGACGATGGATATGCGCGGCCATAGCGAACCGTCCGGCATTGTGTCGGGCAGTTGGGGGCTCTCAATCGTCCACGGCCATCCAGTCTTCCCGGGCGGCGGCGAAGGGAGTTCGGCGAGGGTGGGGCAGCGCATTATTCTTCCTCCCCGCGGCCGAGACTTTGCGGCGCCAACAGGAACATCTCAGTCCTAGATAATTCCAATGTAAGCAAAGATCTTTTTACTTCGGTTAAGAATGGCAGCGAATACAATTCATATCCGGAAGGCACCAGCGAAAATATCTGGTCTGCGGCAACACCATAAGCGCACAGGTTGATAGTGTTCCACTCAAAAACAATATAGGGGCGACACACCTCAATCAGGGCGGCCGCGCCCTTCATTGCTGCGGACTCGCCCCCTTCTATGTCTATTTTTAGAAGAGAGACCTCTGGCCTTTTCAGGTCTTCCCATACGGCGTCAAGCCGCCGCGCCGTTACTGAGACCTTGATGGATGTGCCCCCACGTCCCGTAGAGCTCAGACCATCGTAGGCGCCCTGCTCAGCCCCGAACGTATAAAAGTCAAGAACTCCATCCTGGTCAGCCGCGGCGACCTCCATGATTTCCCAGCGGTCTTTGTGTGTAGAGGATTCGTGAGTGCGCCGGAGATAAGGCAGAGTTGCCGGTGAACACTCGAACGCAACAATCCGAATATCAGAACGTCGAGCGAGAACAGCCGACGATAATACGCCAATATTTGCACCTACGTCGAAAAGAGTCGTATTCGGTTTGGCGAGAGCGACCAGAACGTCTACAATCTCAGGCTCGTATGTACCGGTGCGCGATATTCGATCGAAAATGATCGACCCGGAGGGACAAAATACCTTTTGCCCAGCGTATGGAATCTGCCCCCGCAGAGTTAGGTGAGCTTTCAAATACTGCCGTCGAGCAAATGGACGAACGAAGCGCGGCAGCACGTTCTTCAAAAACATCACAACAGTCGACCTTTCACGAAGGTATCCACAAATCCACGACTAGCCGCCGGATACGGGTTATTTTCTCTTTTCTTAGGTGCGATGGAAAATCTGCGAAGTGACAGAGCATTTTCGGAAATCTCCTGCGTCCCAATGAAAACTCCAGCCTCATAATCACCCTCGACAAGTGCAAGCGGACCAAACTGGACTTCAACTCGGTGCCTGCCAGACTTCAGTTTTCGCGGCATACTGAGACACTCTCGAAGATCGGCAATCGCGATTCGGACCCCGGCGTCTGAGTAAATAAGGATGCTCAAGTCAAATAAAATATCATCTCTTTGCAGAGTTAACTGCAGATCCGCGGTGATTTCATTGCCGTCACTTGCAATGGAAAGACCACACACTTCGACGAATGCTGAAAGCTTGGTCGAGAGAACATTCTCGGAAGCATGTAGGCCATAATTCATAATGGCGTTTTCGGCCGAGCCATCGAAGACCAGACGTCCGCTCGATAACGTGATGGCGCGAGAACACAAGTTGGCAACTGCCCCCATGTTATGACTGACAAACAACACCGTCCGCCCCTGCCCTGCCACCTCCCCCATCTTGCCAAGACACTTCTTCTGGAACTCCGCGTCTCCCACGGCCAGCACCTCATCCACGACGAGGATCTCGGGCTCCAAATGCGCTGCGACCGCAAAGGCCAGGCGCACGTACATGCCGCTGGAATAGCGTTTGACCGGTGTGTCGAGGAACTTGTCGACTTCTGCGAAGGCGACGATCTCATCAAACTTGCGCCTGATCTCGGCCCGAGACATGCCGAGGATGGCGCCGTTGAGATAGATGTTCTCGCGGCCCGTCAGCTCGGGATGAAATCCCGTGCCGACCTCGAGGAGGCTCGCGATGCGGCCCTTGATTTCCACACGGCCGGCGCTCGGCTCGGTGATGCGCGACAGGATTTTGAGCAGCGTCGATTTGCCGGCCCCATTGCGCCCGATGATGCCGAGGACGTCGCCCCGCTTGATCTCGAAATTCACGTCCTTCAGCGCCCAGAACTCCTCGACCTCATCACCCTGGATGATCTGGCGGCCGCGCGCCATTTCGCCAACAGAGCGTGCTAAACCCTTGGCTGTTTGCGCAATCACATCTCGCAAGGCCGTATAGCGCTCGCCCTTCGTCTGATGGCCGATGAGATATTTCTTTCCCAGCCCTTCCGCGCGGATCACGACGTCGTTCATCGCTTAGACCATATCGGCAAAGGTGCGTTCGGTTCCCCGGAAGGTGCGTATGCCGAACCACAGAAAGAACGCGACCACGACCAGGCTGACAACAAAGCCCGGTACATAAAGGGGGCTTTCGCTTCCGAGTAAACACCAGCGGAATCCGTCAATAACACCGACGATCGGGTTCAGGCTGTACCAGAAGCGCCAATGGTCCGGGACGACGGAGCTCGAAAAGCCGACGGGCGACACGTAGAGGCCGAATTGGACGACGAAGGGAATGATATAGCGAAAGTCGCGATATTTCACGTTGAGCGCAGTAATCCAGAGTGCCGGCCCGAGGCTCGCCAGGACGGCAAGCAAGGCGAAAGCCGGCAAAAAAAAGACCCTCCAGCCCGGAAGGAACCCCGTCCAGATCATCAGGATTGCGAGCATTGCAAGATTGATGAGGAAGTCCACCATGGCGACCATGGCCGCGGCAGTGGGGATTACGAGACGTGGAAAATAAACTTTGGAAATCAGATTGGCGTTTCCGATGAGACTGCCTGACGCATCGGACAAAATACTGGACACGAGAAACCAGGGCAGCATGCCCGCGAAGACGAGCACCGGATAGGGGGCTGCTCCGTCGCTGGGAAGCTTCGCCAGACGGCCGAAAAGAATTGTGAAGACGACCATTGTCATCAACGGCCGGACTACCGCCCAAGCGACCCCGATCACTGTCTGCTTGTAGCGCACGGATATGTCGCGCCAGGCGAGAATTGCGAATAGTTCGCGGTAATGCCAGAGGTCGCTCCAATAATGACGCTCTGCCCGGCCAGACTCGAGCACGATCACGCGCTCCCGTGTCTGTGGTCCCAGCGCTTTCGGGTATTCCTTCGCCATTACGACCTCAGGCACCCCTGTCCTCCACGTAGAAAATCCTGGAGAAGCGCATCGACGTGCCCTGCGAAATTCGGGAAGGAATAGCGCTTCACGGCGTCGGGACTTAGCCGGGCGCCATCGCCCAACGCCGCAAGGATCGCGGAGATGAGCTCATTTTGCGAATGCGGGTCGATCATCTGTCCGATCTTGCCGTCGGCCAATGCATCGGCGCTTCCATCCGTGTTCCCGCCAATGACGGAAAGGCCTGATGCGGCGGCTTCCACGAAGACGATCCCGAAACCTTCCTTCGTGCTCGGCATCACGAAAACATCGGAGGAGCGATAGAGGGCGAGCACATCGTCGTCGTCGAGCCGACCCAGAAACCGCACAGCCGGCCCAAGATTTCCCTGAGCGACGAGATCCTCGAGGTCCGAGCGTCCATCGCCATCACCGACGATGACGTAGAGCGCATCGGGCTGGGCGGCCCGCACTGCTGACATGGCCTCGATAACCCGCGCGTGTCCCTTATACTCATCGCTCTTGCTGATACGCGCGACGGTCAGAACGACTTTTCGCCCGCTTAACCCGAAGCGTCGCAAGACGTCCGCGCGTGGTGGACCGGGCGTGAAGACAGGCCGTACCGTATTGCTAAGAACACGGACGCGGAATGGATCGATGTTCATCCAGTCAAGGATTCTGCTGCGCGTATAGCGGCTCACGCTGGTGATGAGCGTGGCGCGTTCAGACGACGCACGAACGAGGGCTGACGGACAGTCCCACGCGTCAATCCCATGCGTCTGCAGCCAGACCGGGATACGAAAAATCCGCCCCACGAGCATTGCGAGCGGCGCCAGGTGGATGTGACCGCAAAACAGAATGTCAAAGCGTCGGTTGCGCGCCGTCCTCAACATCGTGTCGAAAACGTAGAATAGCTTTGAGGTTATTGGGCGCAGCTGGCGTATCTTGGAAGGGCATTCGCCTTCTGCGGCTTGGCCGAGCCGGGGCAGCACGAGCACGTCGTGCACAAGGTCCGAAGCTGAAAGCGCCCGAAGGAGATCCCGGTTGTACTGCGCAATACCGCCATACCCGCCGTATGCGTCGGTCATCAGTGCAAGAATTCTCATTTGATCCAAAGCTTCACGCGGCCAAAACGGTGGAAGCCCAACGTCGCGCCCACGGACCGTCGATCGACGCGCAAGGGGGAACGTCGTCAATTAGCAACTCTCGCATAGCTGTTTGCTGCCATACCGCGATGGGCGTCGTGAAACCAGTTTTAGGCCGCCGCTTGACCGAAGCGGGCAGTGGGGGCGAGGGCGCCTCGGCCAGGAGAGATTTCGCCAGTCCGCTCTGAGATGCGCTGGCGACGCGGGCCATCTTGGACAATAGCGTGGCGTCTACAAGTGGCACGCGAACCTCGAGCGAATGTGCCATGCTCGCCCAATCAGTGTCGCGCAGCAACTGGTTCCGCATATACAGGCTCGATTCCAACGCCGAGACGCGGGCCTGCGCCGACGCCGGTTGCGGCTCGATCGCGCTTGCGATCAAATTGAGGGGTGCGAGCCTGCGCATCCCCTCGCGCGCGAAATCCCGATCAAGGACGTGTTCAAGTTCCCAAGGCATGAAGAGGCCGCGCCGCAGGAGGTACGCGCCGGCATAGGTGCCACCAAGTTCAATCAGGCCAGGCGCCTTGGGGCTGGCTTGCAAAACCCGGGCGACAGGGCTGCCCAAAACTCGCATGAGCTTACCAAGCAGCGGCACGCGCGAGGGCAGCGCAAACATGCTTTCCCAACGTGGAATATCCTTAAACGACGGGTAGCCTCCAAAAAGCTCATCGCCTCCGAGGCCTGAGATCGCAACCTTGAGGCCGCACTCGCGCGCCGCCTTGGACACGAACCAGGTGTTGATTCCGTCAATCGAGGGCTGATCCATAGCCTCAAGGATACGCGGCAAATCGGCCTGAAACTCACGCGCCGAGACCTGGCGGATCGTGTGCCGGACGCCGTACAGTCTGGCGACCTCCGCAGCGATCGGCGCTTCGTCGTCGGCGGTGCCTTGGAATTCCGCGAATTGCAGAGTGACTGTCTTAATATCACTCTGGCCTGCATTACGCATCAGAGCCACAAGCGCGGAAGAATCGATGCCGGCCGAGAGAAAGGCACCCACCGGCACGTCCGCCACGAGATGATGACGGACGCTGTCGAGGAGTGCTTCGCGGAGTTCTTCGCGAAGATCGGCGCTCCTGGGCGCGGTGCGGACCTCGGTCTCGGCTAAACATAAAGTCTGGGCGATTGAATGATAGCGCCGGGGTTCGTGCGCACCGATGCCGTTGACGAGAAGTGTCGTGCCAGCTGGCAGCGCCCGGATCTCTCGGTAGGTGGTGAACGGCTCAGGCACCGAGCCGAACAAATAGAATCCAACATGGCCTGCGGGCTCAGGCGCCGCGCCAATTCGTCCACTGGCGAGCAGGGCCTTAACCTGGCTCGCGAAGCGGAAAGTCCAGCCGTCATCGGCGTAATATATTGGTTTAATGCCATAGGGGTCGCGGGCGAGGAACAGCTCTTTCGTAAGATTGTCCCATATGCAAAAGGCGAACATTCCCCGGAGCGCATGTACCATCTCTGCCCCGCGATCAGCGTAGAGATGAAGAAGGACTTCAGTATCCGAATGAGAGCGGAAAATGTAACCCTTGTCTTCCAGTTCTCGGCGGAGCGCCTGAAAGTTGTAGATTTCTCCGTTGAAGGTGACAACGAACCTCCCGTCGGCGTTGTGCATCGGCTGAGCACCGGCCTCGGATAGCTCGATAATGGCCAGGCGGCGGTGGCCGAGCGCGACGCGTTCGTCATCGCTCACCCAGGCCCCGCAGCCGTCAGGACCGCGCGCTTTCATGTGGTCACGCGTGCGCAAGAGCTCAGCCCGATCAATCGGGTTGGCTGCGTAGTGGAAGGCGAAGATGCCGTTGATGCCACACATATGACAACGCCGCGGTTACGAGATGGCGTCCTTAGTGAGGACGCGCTGACCTTAATTTGATTCCAGGCGCGGAGCGCAAACGTGCGCGGGCCACGTCAGCACTCCGGATAAAGATCGTATTGCCCGAATTCAGATTGGGGCCCGGCAGCTCTCTGAGCTCACGCATTGCCGGATCGTAAGCAAACGGCGCAAAGCCAGCGTCCAGGATCGGGCCGACCACATCGTCCAATGAGCGGCCATAGACTTGATAGCTGTCGTTGATCTCGACGATGAGAGCCAACAGCGCTGGATTGCGCAATGTTTGACGCCCCCCCGCCAGAACCTCGGCCTCAAACCCTTCCACGTCGATCTTCATCAGCGTCGGCGGCTCGGTCTCGAAGACCTGGTCGAGTGTTTCGACCGGAACTTCAACAGCCGCCTCGTGGGCCAGAGCGACGTGGTTCACCGTGTCGCTCGATGCAGTGAATCGAAGAACGCCGGGTGCTGCGCCGACGCCAACCCGACGCAATGTCACGAGAGCGGTGAGCCGATTTAAGCGCATATTGGCATCAAACCGGTCGGCGGTTTCGGCAATCGGCTCGAAAGCAATCGTTCGGGCGCCGGCCGCCCCGGCGGCCAAAACACTGTACGCGCCAGCGTTTGCCCCCACGTCGACGAACAGGTCGCCGGGACGCAAGAGATGCAGGGCGAAGGCCATGTCCTCGTATTCGGCGAGGCCGTAATAGATGTTGCCGGAGATGCCGGTCTCGCCGGCGCGCGCGTAAAGCGACGTGCCACTAACAAAGGGCACGACCATCGGTCTCGCGCTCACGCGGGAGGCGACCTGCCAGCGCGCCCAGCGGCCGAGCGCCTGCAGCTTTTGGCCCCGATTGAGCGGATGCCGGCACACGGCCACAAGCTGTTTCGGCAAGGCGGAAAGCTTCTGAAGCATCAGTCTCTGTTTCTGAGAGGATTTTTAACCAGAGTGGTCAAACTCATGCGCGATAACAGCATACATCGCACCACACCGGAGTGCGCCGTTCTGCGGCCCGAGCAGTCTGGCCAGACCGCCGAGGCGGGCCCGCAGCGCCCAGCCCGGCCCGATCGCCGAAAGGCCAAAACTTGCCACGCTACCGCAGTCCGGGTGACTTTCGTCCCCCGAGCCGTTCGCGCAAAACCGGCCCCCATGGGCGCCGGTGAAAACCAACCGCTGCGAGCAGCGGTCAAAAATCAGGCAACGCGCAAGGCCGTCCGGTCGACCAGCACCGGCACCGCGCCGCCCATCAGCTGCAGCAGCACCCGCACCCGCCCCGCCCCATCGAGCCGGTCGAGCTGGCCGAGCATGTCGGCAAAGGGGCCGACCATCACCTGCACGGTCTGGCCGACGCGCAGGCCGTCGTCAAGCTTCATCAGGCCGGCGCCGTCGAGCATCGCCCGCAACGCTTCGATCACCCCAACCGGCACCGGCGCCGGGCGATCGTTGGCGGTGACCAGGCGCGACACCCCAAAGGTGCCATTGACCGAGCGCCAGCGGTCGCGGGCGAGGTCGAGCTGCACGAAGAGATAGCCTGGAAACAGCGGCGCCCGCACCGTGCGCAATTTTCGGGCATGGCGGACGGTCTTTTCGACCTGCGGCAGAAACGGAACAAAATTTTGGCGCAGCAATTGGGCCTGTGCGCCGCTTTCGCGATGGGCCAGGGTCTGGACGGCATACCAGCGCGCCGCGCCAGCGATGACCGGCGCCGCCGCCTCGGGCGCGGCGCGGCGCGCGTCCGGCAAAACGCTCATGACGGCCGTCCGGCGGCGCCAGGCGACCGCGCCGTTTTGGCGAGCCCGTGCGCGCGACGCGGGCCGCGGCTTTGGGGAGACAGGCACCTTGCGGCCATAAAACAATTCTTCTCAACTCGCGGGGATGGGCCGTTGGCAATCGACGCCGGGGGCGGATGGCAGATGACGGGTGGTGACAGATTTTGGATCCGCGCGAGGCGGCCCAGGCCGTCTGAGTAGAGCAAATTGTGGCCGCGCGCCAGCGTGTTAAGCCGCTGTTGACCATCTGCGCACAGGCTGTGGCGCGAACGTCACGCCGGCTCCGCCGGGCGGCGCGACGCGGACGCGTCCGATCGCCGCGGCGTCCGGTCGCTCCCCGCGCGACGGCCGTGGCGCGGCGGCGGCGCGTGAACGGGGGCCGGCCGTGTCAGTCCGGCCAGCAGGCCAAAACAGGCGCTCAGCGCCACGGTGCGCAGCGGATAGTCCCACAGCGAATGCAGCGACAACAGCCACAGCCCGATCAGCGCGGCGGCGGCGAGTGCGTCCGTCCGGTCACCGCCGGACCGGGTCAGCCGCACTGTCGCGAGGGTCAGAAAGGCCAGCCACAGCCCGAGCCCGACCACGCCGGGCACTCCGGCTTCCAGGACGATCTCGAGCCAGTCGTTGTGCGCATGGTTAACGAATTGCGCGAGCATCAAGGCGCCGGTCTCGTGGCGCTGGTAGATGGCGTCAAAGGCGCCGACACCGGCGCCGACCGGCCAATAGGGCTTGAGCGCCGTCCAGCTGCCGAGCGCCACGGTCCAGCGGGCGTCCTCGGCCACATCGACGGTCGCCACCCGGCCCAAAATCGTCGCCAGCCCCATGCCGAGCGCCAGCGGCGCCGCGGCGAGCAGGCCGGCCACGGCGACCAGCCAGGCGGCGCGCCGGCTGAGCAAAATCTGCAGCGGCTGCCGCCAGATCAGGCCGAAGGACGCGAGGAGCGCCAGCGCGCCCAGAATGAGGACGCTGCGCGACCCGGTCAGCGTCAGGCCGAGCAACAGGCCAAAGATCAGCGCAAGGCCGCCGACCAGCGTCAGGGCCGAGGGCCGTTGGCCGGCCGAGGCGGGCGCCGGGCGCCACAGCGCGGCGGCGAGCGGCACCAGCAGCGCCAGAAAACTGGCGAAGTGATTCGGGTTGGCAAAGAATCCGGTGGCGCGCCCCTGCGAGGCCCCCGCGCCGGCAAACAGGTCGAACGGGCTGGTGGCGCCGCCCAGGATCTGCAGCATCCCCATCGGGATGCTGACGACACCAATGGCCAGCGCCAGTCCGGCCAGTTTTTTCCGCGCCGACAGGTCCAGGCTCAGCATGGCGCAAAACAGTGCTAGGCCGGGGAGCAGCGCGAACAGCGAGCGCCAGGCGGCCCCCGGCGTGAGGGTGACCGGCAGCCAGGGCGGCGCAATTCCCGCCAGCAGATAGCCCTCGAAAAACGGCGCCCGACCCGGCAGGTGCGCCCACACAGCCGGCGGCAGCGGCACCAGCTGCAGCACCGGGATTAGCAGCAGCGCTGCCGCCCCGGACAGCAGAAGCCGATGGTCGCGCCAGTGCATGGTGGCGCGCTGGCTCGCCCAGAGCAGCAGCGGCACGGCCAGCAGTTCGGGTGGCAGGTCGGAGAGCAGCCCGCGCGGCGTGCCGCCGCCACAAAAAAGCGACGCCGCGAGAACGGCGCCGCTCAAAAGCAGAAAGGCCTGCGGCAAAGCTTACTTGCTCAGCGGACAGCGATCACCGGCGGGCGTGTTGGCGCTGTTGCCGCAACGGTGGCCGTGACCGGCGCCGGCGCCAACGGCAACGGCGAGGCCGCCGAGAGCGACCATGGCCACCGGCATGTACGGCCCGGCGGTGAAGCCGCCGCCCCCTTCGCCGCCCTGCTCGTCACCGCCGCGCCCTTGGGCGAGGGTGTCGGGGTCGGACGATAGGCGGGCGGCGCAGAGCGTGCCGTCCTTTTGCACCAGGGTGACCATGGAATGGGCGCGCAGATTGGTCTGGCAGCTCGGGCCGAGCGCCAGCTGGGCGCTGCCCTGGCTGACCAGCAGGCGGTCGCCGGCGACCAAAGCCGTGCCGGGCTTGATTTCGGCAAAACCGGCGCCGCGTGACAGCAACACGTCGCCGCTGGCGGCCGTGAGCCGCGCCGCGCCGGCCGGCGCACAGAGATTTTTTGCCTGCACCTGGCAGCCCGAGGTCACCTGGCGCGAAGCCGCGGCCTTCGCCGGCGCCTCAGCGCCCGGCGCGGCTTTCGCGTCTGGCGCCGCACGATCGAGCGCCAAGGCCAGACCCGGCACGCAAAGGGCGCCCACCATCAATGTTGCCAGGAATTTCATGCCGCTCTCCAACCTTCGCTGTCCGCGCCAGTATACAGACCGCGGCCGTTCCGACAAGCCGGAACGGCGCAAACGCGGCCTTAACGCCGGTCCGTGGCGGGAAAACCACGTTCAACGCGGCGCAGGGCGAGGCCGGAATAAAGGGCGGTGCCGCTGATTTCCTGCTCCAGCACCACGCGGGCGGGCAACAGCAGCTGCAACATCTGCATCGGGCAGGTTTCGGGCACCGTCACCTCGATGGCAAAGTCCTGCCAGGGCGAATCACCCATCAACGGCGGCGTGTCGGCCAACGGCGTCGGGTCCTTCAGGCAGGTCAGCCGCCAGATCAGGCCGCGCTCGGTATGCAAGGCCTGCGCCTGCTGGCGGCCGGAAAAGGCGTAGCGGCCGGGCGGCAAAACCAGCACGTGCGAGACATGGTGAAAGGCCACCCGGTTGCCGAGAAAGGTGACGGCGAGTTCGGGCCCGGCGTCCTGAGGCCCGTCGCGGAGGGCGACGAGCGCCCCGGCGACCGGTTCGAAGGTCCAGTCGAAGGGCAGGTTGCTGACGGGCCATTGGAAGCCGCCGTTGTAGAGCAGACCGAGATCGGTCAAGCGG
>JAQGKD010000042.1 GCA_028290285.1 Hyphomicrobiales bacterium | reverse complement strand
CACCTCGATCCCAAGCCCTTTCACCCATTCGCGAAGGTCGTTCGCGATGCTCTTGCCCGGCCTCGCTTTGGCACCCTCCCGACGCCGGAGAGGATCGAAGAACAGGTAGCCCGTGCCGCGCGACTGGACGAAGTCGAGGAAGCCGCGAGCGACGAGCGCGGGATGGAGGGGCACTTCGCGTTCTGACGCCTCGTTCTTCAATCGCCCGGCGGCGGCGGTGATGTGCAAGGTCCAAACATCGCCTTCGCGACGCACGTCTTCCGCCCGAAGTTGGCACATCTCGGCGACGCGCGCCCCCGTGAGAGCGCAAAGCCAAGGAACCCATCTAATGGCAGGGCGGCGCTCGTTCGTTGCGGCGTCAAGGATCAGCCGGGCCTCCTCATCGGAGTAGCCTTGCATCCTCGTCCCGGGCTTTCGCTTCTGGTCCACGCTGATCTTCGCGGCCGGGTTGGCCGGAAGGCGATGGTTCCTCACCGCATGGTTCAGCACGGCCTTCAACGCCGCGAGCTTGTAGTCGTTGATCGACTTCGCGGGGACTCCGTCCGCGATCAGCTTGTTCTTCCAAGCAACGACATCATGGGGCGTGAACCGCGCCGCGTTTGCGTGACCGATGAAGCCGGTGAACTCGGTCAGGATGCTCCTGTAGGCGGTGACCGTGTCGCTCACCGGCGCTCGCTCGGCGGCCCAAGCCTTGAACAGCGCCCAGAGGTCCACAATGCCCCCCTCTGCAGAGGGAGGCGCTGGCCTGATCGCATCTGCGGGGTAGCGAGCTTCCGCTGGGTCCGGGGCGTAGTTCCCTTCCGCGTGTCGTCGCAGCCTCGAACAGGCTTCAAGATGAGCCCGACCGGCTGCGCCGAGGAACGCGCGACGCGAGCGAGGGGACAGGTGCAGCCCTCGCGAGAACAAGAACTCCGAGACCCCGAGACGCTCGCTCAGAAGCCGTTCCCCCAGATCAGGATCAAATCGCTTCTTGCGCCTGCCCTGCGCTTCGTCGTCCTCATCGGGCACGAACAATTCGAGAGCCTCACACATGGCGTCGAAGGACGCCTCCCACCCTTCGGCATCGCCGGGATTGTCTGCGTACTCACTCACGAGCCCCCGGTAGTACTCGCCCGCGAGTTGCAACACCTGCCGGTGGCTGAGTTCGACTTCCGTGCTGTCACGATGAGCGGCGTGAAGTCGCGCAACCTGCAGAGCGACCTCGCGATGCCGGTCACGGGCGACGCAATCTTCCTTCGTGCGGAGAGACACGCGGACATGCTCGCCGACGACAACGCTCGTCGTTTCGCCCGCGATGGTGATGGAGAACCGCTTGCCGCGCACCTTCCGTGCCACGTCAGAGGGAGGGCGCTCGCGGAAGTAGTAGGTGCCGGAGGGATGCTTCCAAGGATTGGCCATTCGCAATGTCATGTGTACCCGCCTTGTGTACAAGCGGGAGACCAAAGCCTCAGCAAAAACAGCAAGTAGCTGGAGGATCACGCATTTCTTTGCGGATTGGTGCCCAGGAAAGGACTCGACTAAACAAACTCGCCCTATCGTGGGCGGGCCAATCGGAAAGGTCCCCCGAATGCGACTGGACTCGCGTCACCAAGCGAGCATTGCTGTGTGCACGCAACAGGCGGCCACGAGCCGCGTCGAACCCTCTCCCCGCTGGCCTCTGGCCCAGAGCGGGGTTGACCCGGTGGCAGCAGACCGCTGCCGATCGAGCCAACGAGGGTTCCCATGTCCAACCAGATCCAGACCGCTGCGAGCAAGCCGCTCCGTGCAAAGCTCACCGGCGCGCAACGCGCCTTGTTGAGCGCCGCCTATCAACGTGAAGACCGGCTCGTCGCGCTGGGCGAAGTTGGCGCGTCGCGGAACAAAACGGTGACCGCCCTCCTGCGACGCGGGCTGCTCGCCGAAGTGCCGGCGTCAACGAGCCAGCCTTTCTGGCGCCGTGATGATGAGAACAGGTTGATCGGGGCGGTGATCACGCAAGCCGGGCTCGCAGCCTTGACGATTGCTCACGTCGTGATTGTGACCGAACAATATAAAGGGGTCGAAGTAGACCCCCCCCCGATGGTTGATGGCCACGCGATCTATCAGCCTTCGCCATTCGCCTGCAGGCCGGGATCGAAGCGGGCGCTCATCATCGAACTTCTTCGCAGAAGCGACGGTGCCTCGCTCGACGAACTGGTCGCGGCGACTGGATGGCTTCCCCATACATCCCGCGCCGCCCTCACCGGCTTGCGCCATAAGGGGTTCGTCCTGGAGAAGAGCCTTCGCGCAGATGGCAAGTCGATCTATCGGATCGCCAAGGCGGCGACCGAAGACCGGTGTGCCGCCTGATGCCGCTCAATCAACATGCGGCCATCGAGGACGAGATCGGGCAATTGCGCGGTCTCGACCTCGAAAGCCTGCGGGCACGCTGGCGGACCCTGACGGGCCGCCGGGTCGCCGCGCATGTCCCGAAAAGCCTGCTGTTACGAATGCTCGCCTATCGCATGCAGGCCAATCTGTTCGGGGACCTTGATGCTGCCACGATCCGCTTTCTCGATCGTGTCGCCACCGGCCGCAGCTTGCAGGGCACCAGCAGCCTGCCCCAGCCCGACACCGACCGCGTCCGGGCCGGAGCCCTGCTGGTGCGAGAATGGGAGGGCGTCAGCCATCGCGTGACCGCGCTGGCGGAGGGTTACGCCTGGAATGGCACGACCTATCGCAGCCTGTCGGAGGTCGCGCGCGCGATCACCGGCACGCGCTGGAACGGCCCCCGGTTCTTTGGCCTTCGTGAGCGAGCGTCCCGCTCATGAAGAAAAAGATAGCCCCCCAGTCCTTCCGCTGCGCGATCTACACCCGGGTCTCGACCGATGACGGGCTGGATCAGGATTTCAACTCGCTCGATGCGCAACGCGAGGCGGCGGAGGCCTATGTGAAAAGCCAGGCCAACGAGGGCTGGCGGCTGATCCGGGAAAGCTTCGATGACGGCGGCTTTTCCGGCGGCTCGATGGCCCGGCCGGCCCTGCAGCGGTTGCTGGATGTCATCCGATCCGGGCAGGTCGACACGATCGTCGTCTACAAGGTCGATCGTCTCACCCGGTCGCTGGCCGATTTCGCCAAGCTGGTCGAGCTGTTCGAGGAGCATCACGTTACCTTCGTGTCGGTGACGCAGTCATTCAACACCACGACCAGCATGGGCCGGCTGACACTGAATATGCTGCTCTCGTTCGCTCAGTTCGAGCGCGAGGTCACCGGCGAGCGCATCCGCGACAAGATCGCGGCGACGAAGAAGCGCGGCATCTGGGTCGGCGGGGTCGTTCCGCTGGGCTACCGGGTGCACGAGCGCAAGCTCCTGATCGACGACGCCGAAGCCCACATCATCCGACTGATCTTCGAGCGCTATCTCAGTGTTGGATCCTTGCCGTCGCTCCAGGCCGAACTGCGCCAGCGCGGAATCGTCACGCGTCAACGAACACTGGCGACCGGCCGGACCATCGGCGGCATTGCGCTCACCAACGGTCCGCTGGCGCATCTGCTCCGCAACCGGGTCTACATCGGCGAGATCAATCACAAAGGTGCGAGCTATCCCGGCGAGCATGAAGCAATCATCGCGACGGAGCTTTTCGAGGCCGTGCAGGCCAGGCTCACAAGCAATCTGAATGGCCACCGGGCGCAGCGCGTTGCCTCGGGCGCTCTGCTGCTGGGCAAAATCTATGATGACCAAGGTCATCGCATGACACCGAGTGCTGCGAAGAAAGGCCCCCGTCGCTATCGCTATTACATCTCCTGCCTGCTGGCCCAGGGGCGAGCAGCGGAAGCTGGATCTGTGAAGCGCGTGGCGGCCCCTGAGATCGAGACGATCGTCATCGCGGCGCTGCGGGCGCGCTTTGGCTTGGAACTGGATGATCGGACGCTGGTCGTCAACCAGCTCGAGCGGGTTGACGTTGCAAGCGATGCCATCGCGTTGACGCTCACCGACTCCGAGGTCGCACAGATTGCGTGGTCGCCGACCCTTAACGCAGCCCGGCGCGAGATCATCAGCGCGCCGGGTGCCGACGCGGCGCGCCCGATGAAAGCCGAGGCGCGCGTGATCCTGCTGCGCTCCATCGCGCTGGGCCGGCGTTGGCTGGACCAGATCGTGCGAGGCAGCATCGGCAGCATGGATGCCATTGCCGAACGCGAGGGCTGCAGCCGCAGGCAGGTGGAGCGCATGATCGCCAGCACCTTCCTATCCCCACAGATCGTCAAAGCCGCAGCCGAGGGTCGATTGCCGCGCGGCGTCAACGCCAGGGCCGTGGCTGATGCACCGATCGAATGGTCGCGGCAATGGCAGGTGCTCGGGCTGAGCGGCCTCTGAGCTGCACGGCCAAGGTCCCTTCCAACACAATTTTTTGCCGAAAAATCCGCGCTGTGAACTGACTGGTGAGCGGCCGGTCCACGGCGAACCCGTAGTCTCCGCGCGCGCGCAGCGACACCGTTTCATGCGGCCGGAGACAACGCGCCTGTCGCGCCGAAGTTGCCGCTGCCAGAGCCGCGAATGGGCAAAACGCCGAGCGCCCCTGGCGCTAAGCCTCGGGTAACACGAGGACTTTCGCCGCCAGGGTGGAGACGTCCAAAATCGAGGGGTGCTTGGTGGAGTCGAGGGGAATCGAACCCCTGACCTCTGCAGTGCGATTGCAGCGCTCTCCCATCTGAGCTACGACCCCAAGCGACCGTCGTTTACGCTTCATCGGCTGCGCCTGTCAACGCGCAATGGCAAATTGGCGACGCTTTTGCCGACAATGGCTCCGTGGAAGCCGGCGGGGGCATCATCGACCCCGCTTCGCTTGCTCCGGCGTGAGAGGCCAGCTAAACCGGAAGCGACAGACGACCCGGAGTTCTCATGCGCGCGATCCTCGATCTGATTCTCCTGATCCTGCAGCTTTACACCTGGGTCATTATCGCCATGGCGATCCTGTCCTGGCTGATCGCCTTCGGTGTCATCAACATCCGCAACGATTTCGTGCGCTCGGTGTGGAACGCGCTGACCGCGATCACCGAGCCCGTGCTCGCGCCCATCCGGCGGCGCATGCCCAATTTCGGCGGGCTCGACATTTCGCCAATCATCCTCCTGCTCGCGATCTTCTTCATCGAGCGGCTCATCGTCTATTACGTGTACCCCGCAGCCATAGGCTACTGAGTGGCCGGCGGCCCGCTTCCCTGGGCCGAGCGGCCCGACGGGCTCGTTCTCTTCGTACGCCTCACGCCCCGCTCGGCGCATGACGGCATCGATGGCATCGGCACGCTCTCGGACGGCACGCCCGTGCTGAAGGCCCGCGTCAGGGCCGTGCCGGAGAAGGGCCTCGCCAACGAGGCGCTGCGCAAGCTTCTTGCGGCCACCGCCGGCCTGCCCACATCCCGTGCGACGCTGCTCGCGGGCGACACTGCGCGGCGCAAATCCGTGCTGCTGACCGGGGACGCAGCGGAGCTGGCGGGGCACATGACCCGGCTCTTTGCAGCGAAGGGCTAGGATGCCCGGCCGCTTTGCATGACCTACGCATAGACTTCGCAATTCGAGGGGGTTCATCATGCGCAAGACGAATGCGGGGCATTTCTTCGAGGATTTCGCGCTCGGCCAGGTCATGCGGCACGCGACGCCACGCACGGTCTCCACCGGCGACGTGTCGCTCTATACGGCCCTCACGGGCTCGCGCTTCGCCGTCCAGTCCTCCGACGCCTTCGCAGCCGCCATAGGCTATCCCCGCAGCCCCATCGACGACCTGCTGGTGTTCCACATAGTCTTCGGCAAGACCGTGCCCGACATTTCGCTGAACGCGGTCGCGAATCTCGGCTATGCGGGCTGCCGCTTCCTGAGCCCCGTCTATCCCGGCGACACGCTGTCTGCAGTCTCCGAAGTGATCGGCCTGAAGGAAAACTCGAATCGCCAGACGGGCGTCGTCTACGTCCGCTCGCAGGGCTTCAACCAGCACGGCGACATGGTGCTTGATTATGTGCGCTGGGTGATGGTGCGAAAGCGCGATCCCGGCGCTCCAGCCCCCGTGGAAACCGTACCTGTTCTGCCGCAGGCCCTGCATCCCGACACGCTGGGTGACGCCTGCCCGGAGATTTCAGGGGCGCACGTCGACTATGCCCTCTCGGGCGCTCCGCATCGCTTCGGCGATTACGTCATCGGTGAGCAGATCGATCATGTCGACGGCATGACCGTCGAGGAATCAGAGCACCAGATCGCGACCCGCCTCTATCAGAATACGGCGAAGGTGCATTTCAACCAGTTCACCGAGGGACAGGGCCGCTTCGGCCGCCGCCTCATCTATGGCGGGCACGTGATTTCGCTGGCCCGCGCCCTGAGCTTCAACGGCCTCGGCAACGCCTTCCACATCGCCGCGATCAACGCGGGGCGTCACGTCGCGCCCCTGTTTGCGGGTGCGACCGTCTTCGCCTGGAGCGAGGTGCTCGACAGCGCCGAACTCGCCGGGCGGGAGGATGTCGGCGCGCTTCGTCTGCGCACCATCGCCACGCGGGACCGTCCGTGCGCGGATTTCCCGCTCTATGCCGGCGAGTCCTACGATCCCGCCGTCATTCTCGACCTCGACTATTGGGTGCTGATCCCCCGCTGAGGATCAGCCGCCGGTACGCCGCAGCAGGAAGTCCCACATCCTGCGGGCGCCATCGATGTCGTTGTTCTGCGCGCCGACGACAGCGCCGCGCGTGCTCGTGGATCGGCGTCCGGGAATCGTATGGCCGCCGCCATCGACGCGCACGAGCTCGACGGGAACCTTGCAACCAGTCCCGTGCTCGATCGTGACCTTGGACCCATCCTGCTTGTCGCGGTCCGAAATGGTTTCTGTGCGCTGTCCCGTACATTCGGCGGCTTTGCTGAACACGGCGACGGTCGCTTCCGTCGAGAGCACGTCGCGCGGTCCCTCGGGCATGTTGGCCGGGCCGCCGCCAAAAGGCACCAGCGGATCGGCGGTCCCGTTGATCAGCATGAAGGCGAGGGGCTTGGTGGGCGTGCAGCTCGCCGCCCATTCAGCCGGAAGGTTGGCGATGAAGGCACCGACACCCGCGAACAAATCACTGTTGTCGCAGGCGATCTTCATGGCCAGCATGCCGCCGCCGGAAATCCCGGCGATGTAGATGTGCCGTCGGCTGGCGATGCCCTGGTCGACGAGTCTTGTCGCCAGCGCGCGGATGAAGCCCGCATCGTCAGGCGCGGGCTGTCCGGGCTTGGCGCGGCCCCAATAGCCATCGACCGCATCGGGATAGACGACGACCGCGCCGGTGTTGCGGGCGAAGGCATCGAGACCCAGGCTGCGCCGGGCGCGCAGTCCCGCACCGCTTCCGCCCGCCCCGCCGTGCAGCACGATGATGACAGGCCTGCGCCGCTTCTTCAGCCGCTCGAACTCGACCAGCGTCGCCGTGCGCTTCAACCCTCCGACATTCAGGCTGACCCGCCCGTAGGCCGCCTCCGCGTCGCGTGGAAGCGCCGAGAGCCCGATTGCCAGAGCGAACGCCAGAGCCACAAAGCCCCGGGCAGAGGAACCGGAAAAGCGCATGCGCGAAGTCCTGCGAAAGGCCGATGAACGGCGCAAGTGGCCGTAAGGCGCGAAGCGTGACGCCTTTCGGGGAAGTCGGCAACCTAAGCTTTTTTGATGGGCGAAGGTGCCGACGATTGAAGAAGGGAGGATGGCGCAAAAAAGAAAGCTCGCACGGCGCTGGCGGCGTGCGAGCTGTTGACCGGCGTCGACGCTGCCTCAGGCCTTGGCGGGCTGCTGGCAGGCGATGCCGTTTTCCGTGAGATGCGCGGCGAGTTCGCCCGCCTGGAACATCTCGCGAATGATGTCGCAACCGCCGACGAATTCACCCTTCACATACAGCTGGGGGATGGTCGGCCAGTTCGCATAATCCTTGATGCCCGCGCGCAAGGCCTCGTCCTCGAGCACATTGACGCCCTTATAAGGCACTCCGAGATAGTCGAGGATCTGCACGACCTGCCCCGAGAAACCGCACATCGGAAATTGCGGCGTGCCCTTCATGAAAAGAACGACGTCGGTGGCGGTGACTTCCTGCCTGATCTGTTCGTTGATGTCGGCCATGTCTTTGGTTCCTGTGGAGCGGAGGTCAAGGATCCGCTGTCTCGTGTGAATATAGGTGCGATCCAGCCCGGCGCAAATCAGGCGGGGGCGCTCGTGGTCAGTGCGAGAGCATGAAGCACCCCGCCCATCTGGTCCTTCAGGGCGGCATAGACGATCTGATGCTGCTGCACGCGCGTCTTGCCCTTGAAGGCCGAGGACACGACGGTGGCGGCGTAATGATCGCCGTCCCCCGCCAGATCGCGGATTTCCACAACGGCGTCTGGCAGGGCCGCCTTGATGAGTTCTTCGATTTCGTGTGCTTGCATCGCCATGGGCTTAGTGTCCCTCGTAGGCTGAAACGACGTCGGGCCCCGACATGAAATTGGGCAGCCAGTCTTCATGCGCACGGCTGAGGCGCTCGACGGTGACAGGCTGTTCGCCCGGCAGGTCCAGGGTGTCGCCCCCCGTGATGCCAACAATGGCCACCGGCACGCCCGCAACCCTGGCGTCCACGACGATCCGGGCCGCCTCATCGGCCGTGGCTGTCAGCAGATAACGCGCCTGGTCCTCGCCGAAGAGACTTCCGTGGGGCGCTGCGCCAAGCTCCATAGTAAGACGCGCGCCGATGCCCGACGCCATGGCCATTTCGGCCAGCGCCACGGCGAGGCCGCCGTCCGAAAGGTCGTGCACGGCATCGACCCGGCCGCTCGTGATGAGCCCGCGCACGAAGTCCCCATTGCGACGTTCTGCCGCGAGGTCGACGGGCGGCGGGGCCCCCTCTTCTCGGCCGCAGATGTCGCGCAGATAAACCGACTGGCCGAGCCAGCCCGCCGTTTCGCCCACGAGAAGGATCGTCTGCCCGGCGCTCTTGAAGGCGACGGAAGCGGTACGGCTCACGTCGGCGACGACACCCACGCCACCGATGGAGGGCGTCGGCAGGATTCCCCGCCCCTGCGTCTCGTTATAGAGCGAGACGTTGCCCGACACGATCGGGAAGTCGAGCGCGCGTGCCGCCTCCCCGATACCGTCGAGACAGCCGACGAGCTGGCCCATGCACTCCGGCTTTTCCGGGTTGCCGAAATTGAGATTGTCGGTCAGCGCCAGCGGCAGGGCGCCCGTGGCGGTCAGATTGCGCCACGCTTCCGCAACTGCCTGCTTGCCGCCCTCCGCGGGGTCCGCCTCGCAATAGCGTTGCGTCACGTCGGTGGTCATAGCGAGGCCCTTGGGTCCGTCGCCGATGCGCACCACACCCGCGTCGCCACCGGGCTGCTGCACGCTGTTGCCGAGGATCAGGTGGTCGTACTGCTCCCAGACCCAGCGCTTCGAACAGAGATCCGGCGTGCCCAGCAGATGCACGAGCGCATCGGCATTCGACATCGGCGGCTGCACGGCGCCGGCTCCGATCACGGGCTTCTTGGGCGTCAGCACATAGGGGCGGTCATAGAGCGGGGCCTCGTCGCCCAGCTCCATGATCGGCAGATCGGCCTCGATGCGGCCGTTGTGTTTCACGACGAAGCGCTTGGTGTCGGTCGTCTTTCCGATCACTGCGAAATCGAGGCCCCATTTCACGAAAATGGCTTCCGCCTCGGCTTCCTTGGCTGGGTCGAGCACCATGAGCATGCGCTCCTGGCTCTCCGACAGCATCATCTCATAGGCGCTCATGCCGGCCTCGCGGCACGGCACGCGGTCGAGGTCGAGTTCGATGCCGAGCCCGCCCTTGGCACCCATCTCGACGGCCGATGAGGTCAGGCCTGCCGCGCCCATGTCCTGGATCGCGATGACGCAGCCCTTGGCCATGATTTCGAGGGAGGCTTCCAGCAGCAGCTTTTCGGAGAAGGGATCCCCGACCTGCACGGTCGGGCGCTTCTCCTCGGCGTTGGCTTCGAAGGAGGCGGAGGCCATGGTGGCGCCATGGATACCGTCGCGGCCGGTCTTCGATCCCAGATAGACGATGGGACGGCCGACGCCCGTCGCCTTGGCGTAGAAAATCTCGTCGGTCTTCGCGAGGCCCACCGCCATGGCGTTGACGAGGATGTTGCCGTCATAACGCGTGTGGAAATTTACCGAGCCCCCGACGGTCGGCACGCCGAATGAATTGCCGTAGCCGCCGATGCCGGCGACGACGCCCGCAACAAGATGGCGGGTCTTGGCATGATCGGCCGCGCCGAAGCGCAAGAGGTTCAGGCAGGCTATGGGACGCGCGCCCATGGTGAACACATCGCGCAGGATGCCCCCGACTCCCGTCGCCGCGCCTTGATAAGGCTCGATGAAGGACGGGTGATTGTGGCTCTCCATCTTGAAGACGCAGGCGAGCCCGTCGCCGATGTCGATCACGCCGGCATTCTCGCCCGGCCCCTGAATCACCCACGGCGCCTTCGTCGGCAGCTTGCGCAGATGCAGGCGCGACGACTGGTACGAGCAATGCTCGTTCCACATGGCCGAGAAGATGCCCAGCTCCGTGAAGGACGGCACGCGCCCGATCAGGTCGAGGATGCGCTGATATTCATCCGGCTTGAGGCCGTGTTCGGCGACGAGCTGGGGCGTGATCACGGGTGGCTGGTGATTCGGGTTTTGCGGCTGCAAGTGTCGGCCCTCTGCAAGTGTCGGCCTTCTGCCAAGCCTTCGCGGCTTGGGGAGCGAAGTTTCGATTAACCGCCGCGCGCCGCTCTGGCAATCGATTCCGTCGAGTCTGCTGTCACGCTTGTGCAACAGGTCTCAAAACTCTGGCCTTCCGAGCTTCGCTGTTTGATCCAGGTCAAGCTTCCGGATGTTCCAGCGGCGCAGTTTGCGCTAATCGGGGAATACTTAGTGATTCCCCTTGTTGACGATTATCGAACAGGAGTTTCTTTGATGAACGCCTTTTACCGCGCCACTGCCGCCCTTCTGCTGGGCTCCGTCGCCCTTCCGGCGATGGCCGCCGACCTGCCTTCGATGGCTGGCGCCCCGCTCGCCCCGGCCTATGCCGCTCCGAGCCCCTGGATGATTCGCGTCCGCGCTCTCGCCGTCCTGCCGCAGTCGTCTGCGTCGGTTTACGCTAACGGCGTGCTTCAGGCCGGTGGGCTCAAGGCCAGCGACTCAGTGGTGCCGGAACTCGACATCTCCTACTTCTTCACGAAGAATATCGCCGCTGAACTCGTCCTCGGCGTCACCCCCCATCGCGTGAAGGGCACCGGCGGCCTCGCTGGTCTCGGCACCATCGGCTCGACGCTCCTGCTGCCGCCGACGCTGATGCTGCAGTATCACTTCACCGACCTCGGCGCATTCAAGCCCTACGTTGGCGCTGGCGTGAACTACACCTTCATGCTCGACAACAAGGCCAAGGGCCCGATGACCGCCTTCCATGTGAAGGACGCTCCCGGCCTCGCCCTGCAGGTCGGCTTCGACTACATGATCGATCAGCATTGGGGCATCAACGTCGACGTGAAGAAGCTCTGGCTGCGTCCGGACGCCACCGCCACGATCGCGGCCGGCTCCATTCCCGTCAGTGCCAAGGTCAAGTTGGACCCGTGGTTGATCGGCACCGGCGTGACCTACCGCTTCTAGGACCTCGGGGCTTCGGCTTCTTGACGTCTTGCGAATTGAGCCGGCCTCGTGCCGGCTCTTTTTTGTCTCGAGTGCGTTCCGGGCGTCAGGCACACCTATGCACGCGCCGGCAAGCGCTCCGCGCGTTCGATCTCGAAAAGTGAAAAGCTCAGGCCGCGACGAGGCTCTTGAACAGGCCGAAGCCGTCGATCCCGCCGACGAGCGGATCGATCAGGTTCTCGGGATGGGGCATCAGGCCGAGCACGTTGCGCTTGTCCGAATAGATGCCTGCAATGTCGTGCGTGGAGCCATTCGGATTGGCCAGCCCGCCGATTACGCCGTTCGCGTCGCAATAGCGGAAGGCGACACGCCCCTCGCCTTCGAGACGGGCGATGGTCGCCTCATCGGCCTCGTAATTACCTTCGCCGTGGGCGATGGCGACCTTGATAATCTGACCGTCCTTGTAGGCGCTCGTATAGGCAGTGTCCGCGCGCTCGACGCGAAGGTGCTGCATCTTGCAGACGAAGCGCATGTCCTTGTTGCGCATGAGAACGCCCGGCAGCAGACCGCCTTCGCAGAGGATCTGGAAGCCGTTGCAGATGCCCAGCACCAGTCCGCCACGCGCGGCGTGGGCTCGCACCGCATCCATGATCGCGGCGCGGCCCGCGATGGCGCCGCAGCGCAGGTAATCGCCGTAGCTGAAGCCGCCGGGCAGGACGACGAGATCGGTGCCTGCGGGCAACTCGTGCTCGGCATGCCAGACGATCGTGGGCTTGTAGCCGCTCGCCGCCTCAATGGCACGCACGGCGTCGCCTTCACGATTCGATCCCGGGAAAAGAACGACTGCGGCTTTCATCAGAGAATCTCGATGCGATAGTTTTCGACGACCGTATTGGCGAGCAACTTCTCGCAGGCCGCCTTCAGGAGCGCCTGGGCCTGGGGCTGGGCAGAATCCTCGACGCCGAGTTCGATGTCGAAAACCTTGCCCTGGCGTACGCTGGCGATACCGTCGACGCCGAGCGACTTCAGGGCGCCTTCGATGGCCTTGCCCTGGGGATCGAGGACGCCGGTCTTGAGGGTCACGGTGACGCGGGCTTTCATGCGCGGGCCTTCATTCAATGTGTCCGGGACAACCGCGGCACTGCGGCGCCCTCAAGCAAACGGGGGCTGTGAGGCCCCCGGATTATCGCGGTTTCGCTCGTGTCTTACTGAACGAGCTTCGGGCCGCCCGAACGCGGCGGCTCGTTTTCCTGCATGATGCCGAGGCGCCGTGCGACTTCGGTATAGGCTTCCACGAGGCCGCCCATGTCGCGCCGGAACCGGTCCTTGTCGAGCTTGTCGTTCGACTTCATGTCCCAGAGGCGGCAGGAATCGGGAGAGATCTCGTCTGCGACGACGATACGCATCATGTCGCCTTCCCAGAGCCGGCCGCATTCCATCTTGAAATCGACAAGACGGATGCCAACACCCAGGAAGAGGCCGGAGAGGAAATCGTTGACGCGAATGGCCAGTGCCATGATGTCATCGATCTCCTGCGGGCTCGCCCAGCCGAAGGCCGTGATGTGCTCTTCCGACACCATGGGGTCGTTGAGCGCATCGTTCTTGAAATAGAATTCGATGATCGAGCGCGGCAGTTGCGTGCCTTCCTCGATGCCCAGACGGGTCGACAGCGAACCGGCGGCGACATTGCGGACAACAACTTCCAGCGGCACGATCTCGACTTCGCGAATAAGCTGTTCGCGCATGTTGAGGCGGCGGATGAAATGAGTGGGCACGCCGATGTCGTTGAGGTGCTGGAACACGAATTCGGAAATCCGGTTGTTCAGCACGCCTTTGCCGTCGATCACCTCGTGTTTCTTGGCGTTGAAGGCGGTGGCATCATCCTTGAAGTGCTGGATCAGCGTTCCAGGCTCGGGACCTTCATAAAGGACCTTGGCCTTGCCTTCGTAGATGCGACGGCGGCGGTTCATGGGGATCAACCGTGGCTTGAGAAAATCCATGGGTCGGCCGAGGCTCCTGTTCTGGGGCTCCAGCCGCGTCATTCTCCAAACGCAAGGCTCGGGAATATCGCGGCGCGAAGCCGTCGGGTGAGTGGCCGCGGTGCCGATTGGCGTCCTAGACCGATCTGGCCGAGGATTCAACCCAGCACGCAACCTATCCCCTTTGTGTTGCGGTTACAACGCACGTGGCATCTGCCGGCGCGCTCCTGGCCGGACCGTCAATTGCAGGACGCGCGCAACTCTCCTTAAAGTTGCAACGCGCGGGAAAGATTTCGTCTGTATACGTCTTCAATGTGGCCCCCGTTAGGAGGCTATGCATTGAAGACAAAGGAGATTTCGATGAGCCCTTTTAGCAAGCGCGGCGAAAATTTCGAGAACAGGTTCGCCCATGACGAGGCGCTGCGGTTCAAGGCGACCGCCCGGCGTAACAAGCTGCTCGGGCTGTGGGCGGCTCAAAAGCTCGGCAAGACGGACATTGACGCGCTAACCTATGCGCGCGCCCTTGTCGCCGCCGATCTGGCCCAAGCTGGGGGCGAGGACGTCTTTCGTACGATCCGGCAGGACTTCAACACCGCTGGCGTGCCCCAGTCGGACCACCAGATCCGCCGCAACATGGATGAGTTTCTGGCGAGAGCCGCCGCCGAGATTCACGCGGGCCTCTGATAAACGGCGAAACCCTAAAGTCTTTGTTCAGCATGTACGGCCAGGATGAAGCGATCATGAGCGATCATCCTGAGCCGCCCCACGATAGGCCCGCATCCACCGGCGCGGCGGACGAAAATCTCGTCTTCCCGCAGGCCCGGCGCGACCTCGCCGACGAGGCGCGCAGATGGCTCGTCCATCTCGCGTTGGAACGTCGCGTCTCGCCCCTCACCATCGACGCGTACAGCCGCGATCTCCGCCAGTTCATGAGCTTTCTCACCGACCACCTCGGCGACAGGCCCGATCTCGCGGCGATGGCCGCGGTGCTCCCGGCGGATCTGCGTGCTTTCATGGCCCGCCGCCGCTCGGAGGGCGTCGAGAGCCGCTCGCTGATGCGCATCCTCGCCGGGCTGAGGTCGTTCGCCCGGCACCTTGAACGGGAAGGCAAGGGAAAGGCATCCGCCTTTGCCGCCGTGCGCAGCCCCAAGCTTTCCCGCAGCCTTCCCAAGGCATTGCGGGCCGACGAGGCCTGCGACCTGACCCGCGTCGAGTCCCGCGCGGGCGACGACCGTGCGCCCTGGATCCTCGCCCGGGACGCAGCTGTGCTTGGCCTGCTCTATGGCGCGGGACTGCGTATTTCGGAAGCTCTCGGGATCGCGCGCCGCGATGCGCCCTGCGCGGGCGTCGAGTCCCTGACGGTTATCGGCAAGGGCGGGAAGATGCGAACCGTGCCGGTCATCGCGCCGCTCGGCAAGGCCATCGAACTCTACCTCGAGATCTGCCCCTACCCGCTCGATCCCAAGGGGCCGCTCTTCGTGGGCGCGCGGGGCGGCAAGCTTTCGCCGCGCATCATCCAGCTGACGGTGGAACGCCTGCGCGGCGGGCTCGGCCTGCCCGACAGCGCGACGCCGCACGCGCTACGCCATTCCTTCGCCACCCATCTGCTCGGACGCGGAGGCGACCTGCGCAGTATCCAGGAATTGCTCGGCCACGCCTCGCTTTCGACTACGCAGATCTATACCGCCATCGACAGTACACGCCTTCTGGAAGCCTACCGGAGCGCGCACCCGAGGGCGCGGCTCCCCGGCTAGCGGGCGAGCCGCTGGCGGATGCGCGCGCGCAGGCTGAGCACGTGACGGCCGAAGCTGCCCTGCCCGAGCAAGCTGCGAAGCGAGGTCTGTAATTCCGCCATGCGCAACCGCAAGGGCGCAACCAGTTCGCTCGCCCAAGTCCTGAAAACAAGGACTTTGGCATAAAGCCGCGCGAACCAGCCGATCGACAGCAATTGCTCGCGGCAGAGATCGAAGAGAACCGCCGTCACGCCGACGCCAACGGTCTTGGCTCCGAGGAAGGTGAGGCCGCCATAGACGACATGGCCATGCCCGATAAGCCACAAAGCCAGGATCTTGAAGGGGAAGATGGCCACGGCCGGGAGGATGAACAGCGGCAGCGTCGCATAGGGCGACAGGCGCCCGATGGAGGAGCGCAACGCGTCGATCAGGCGCGCGAGGTGCAGCAGGCGCGCGAGACGATGGCCGAGTGCCGAAAAGCAGTCCCAGATCCACGCTTCGACGAGGAACAGGACGGCCAGAACAAACAAAGCGATACGACGCAGGCGGATCATGCAAACCCCGGATAAGCACGCCAGGCCGCGATTGTATCACGATCCGGGCGCCCGAGATCAGGCGCCCGGACGTGTGCCCTACATGTGGATCTGGCGCTTCTCGACCGCCATGGCCGCTTCCTTCACGGCTTCCGACATGGTCGGATGAGCGTGGCAGGTCCGTGCGAGATCTTCCGACGAGCCGCCGAATTCCATCAGCACGGCGCATTCCGCGATGAGATCGCCAGCACCCGCGCCGATGATATGCACGCCGAGCACGCGATCGGTCGTGGCATCCGCCAGGACCTTCACGAAACCCTCGGTATGACGGATCGCCCGCGCGCGTCCGTTCGCCGTGAAGGGGAATTTTCCAGACTTATAGGCGATGCCCGCTCCCTTCAGCTCTTCCTCGGTTTTGCCGATCGAGGCGATCTCAGGCATCGTGTAGACGACGCCCGGAATGGCATCGTAGTTCACGTGCCCGTGCTGACCCGCGATGATCTCGGCGGCGGCGACGCCCTCGTCTTCCGCCTTATGCGCCAGCATCGGCCCGCGCACCACGTCGCCGATGGCGTAGATGCCGGGGACGTTGGTCGCGAAATGATCGTCGATGATGACGCGGCCGCGCTCCATCGCGACGCCCGCGCCCTCCAGGCCGAGATTGTCCGTGTAGGGACGGCGGCCCGTCGCCACCAGCACCACATCGCCCTCGAGCGTGACGGCATCGCCACCTGCGACCGGCGAAAAAGTGATGCTTGCGCCCTTTGCGGTCTTTTCGACCTTGGTGACCTTGGACGAAAGCTGGAAAGCAAAACCCTGCTTTTCGAGGATGCGGTGGAACGTGCGCGCGACCTCGTTGTCCATGCCCGGCAGGATGCGGTCGAGATATTCGACGACCACGACGTCAGCGCCCAGGCGATGCCAGACGGAGCCGAGTTCGAGGCCGATCACGCCCGCGCCGATGACAATGAGCTTGGCGGGGACCTTGTCGAGCGCGATGGCGCCCGTCGAGGACACGATGGTCTGCTCGTCGAAGGCGACATCGACGCCGGGGGGCGTCGCGACATCGGAGCCCGTCGCGATGACGATGTTCTTGGTCTCGAGCGACGTCGTCTTGCCGTCATCGCCGAGCACGTCGACCTTGCCGGCCGCCTTGATCGAGCCGTGACCGAAGAAGCTCTCGATCTTGTGCTTCTTGAGCAGGAAGCCGACGCCGTTGACGTTGGCCGCCACGGTATCGTCCTTGTGCTTCATCATCGCGGGCAGGTCGAGCGAGGGCTTGCCGACGACGATGCCGAGCGGCGCGAAATCATGGCCTGCGAGTTCGAACATGTCGGAGGCGTGCAGCAGGGCCTTCGAGGGAATGCAACCGACGTTGAGGCACGTGCCGCCATGCGTCTTGCGCTTTTCCACTACGGCGACTTTCATCCCGAGCTGGGCCGCGCGAATGGCGCAGACATAGCCGCCGGGGCCGGTGCCGATGACGACGAGATCGTAGGACATGTGGGATGCTCCGCAGCTCGGACTGTTCAGCTCGGCGTCGGTGCAGAGCCTTGAGAGTATTCGGATGGTAACGCGGCCACCGCTCTGACTCCTTGCCCCTTGCGGGGAGGGCCGGGGTGGGGTCGCGCAAGTCTCGCTTAAAAAACACGCCGCCGCGACGAATGACGCAGATGGGCGCGCCCCCCACCTTGAACCCCTCCCCGCGAGGGGGAGGGGACATCGCGGTTGCTTTGCTCGGAGTTCAGAGATCGAGAACGAGGCGGGCCGGATCTTCCAGCGCTTCCTTGACGCGCACGAGGAAGGTGACTGCTTCCTTGCCGTCGACGATGCGGTGATCGTAGGAGAGCGCCAGATACATCATCGGGCGGATTTCGATCTTGCCGCCGACGACCATCGGCCGCTCCTGGATCTTGTGCATACCCAGAATGCCCGACTGCGGGGCGTTCAGGATCGGCGTCGACATCAGCGAGCCGTAGATGCCGCCATTGGTGATGGTGAACGTGCCGCCCTGCATCTCTTCGATCTTGAGCTGGCCGTCACGTGCGCGCTTGCCATAACCGGCAATGGTCTTTTCGATCTGCGCGAGGCCCATCGTGTCGGCGTCGCGAACGACGGGAACGACAAGGCCCTTCTCGGTGCCTACCGCGATGCCGACATGGTAATAATTCTTGTAGACGAGGTCGGTACCGTCGATCTCGCCGTTGACGGCCGGGATCTCCTTCAGGGCCTGCGTGCAGGCCTTCACGAAGAAGCCCATGAAGCCGAGCTTCGTGCCGTGCTTCTTCTCGAAGACGTCCTTGTACTTAGCGCGAAGGGCCATGACCTCGCCCATGTCGACCTCGTTGAAGGTCGTCAGCATGGCGGCGGTGTTCTGCGCATCCTTGAGGCGGCGCGCGATGGTCTGGCGCAGCTTCGTCATGCGCACGCGCTCTTCACGCGAGGCATCGTCGGCTGGAGACGGCGCGCGCATCTGCACGGGAGAAGCAGCGGCAGCCGGAGCCGAAACGCCGGCGGCAATGGCGGCGAGCACGTCGCCCTTCAGCACCTGGCCGCGCCTGCCCGAACCATCAATAACGCTCGTATCGACGGAATTGTCGGCGGCGATCTTGGCGGCAGCGGGAGCCGGCGACATGGAGGTGCCGGAAGCCGGAGCGCTCTTGGCGGGAGCCGGAGCGGCTGCGGCAGAGGCCGCCGCGGGGACGGGAGCCGCTGCCGGGGCAGGCGCAGCGCCCGCGCCGCCGGCAACGATCTGTCCGAGCAGCGCGCCCGGAGCAACTGTGTCGCCATCCTTGGCAGTGATCTCAGCCAGCACACCGGCGGACGGCGCGTTGACCTCGAG